>NZ_KV757637.1 GCF_001712795.1 Nostoc sp. KVJ20 | reverse complement strand
CACCAGACTGAGAAATGCTATAGGTATTATTCTGAGTATTACTATGTTTGTTGGTGGAATCGTCGGATCGCGAGTTGCTCTCAGACTCAGCAACATTTGGTTACGGCGTATATTTCTCACTACAGTAATCATCCTTGCACTAAAGACATTACTTGATTTTGTAGCACTGCGTTGAGCGAAGCTGATTTCTACGACGGGCTACACCTACGCTACAACAAACAAACTGTCCTCAAAAACTAGCCATTACCTAGCAAGTTGCTTGATACACTAAGTAGCTGATTGTGATGACAACTTGATAGTTGAAAATAAAAGCATTTGTAATTCCTCACATAACTGGTAGAATCACCATATTCTTGATAAAGAATCTGAGGTTTTTTGATATTTGCGACTGGATACATGAAATCATCCAGTATTATAAACAGTATATAACTGTATTCCCATCGATTATTTGTAGATTTAGTGGAGGAAATGGAATGAGTTTGTGGCAACGCCAACTGAAAAGATTAGAAGCGATAGCTGAACACTTAACGTATCGGTTCAGACTAAATTCGCTCAAAGGCTTTGTATCACTCTTTTTGGTAGGAACCTTATTGAGTGTGGCACTTGCCGCCTGCTCTGGTGAAACTGGGAATAATTCTTCTACAGAAGCCCCTGCTGCTAGTCCTGTGGCTGCAAGTAAGCAAAATGTTGAAATAACCCTAGTTTCTTTTGCTGTCACCAAAGCCGCTCACGAAGCTATTATTCCTAAGTTTGTAGAACAGTGGAAGAAAGATCATAACCAAACTGTCACCTTCAAACAAAGCTATGGTGGTTCTGGTTCTCAAACTCGCGCCGTTATCGATGGTTTGGAAGCAGATGTTGTCCACTTAGCACTAGCTGGAGACACTTCAAAGATTGAGAAAGCTGGATTAATTCAGCCAGGATGGGAGAAAGAAGTTCCCAACAATGGCATTGTCTCCAAATCAGTTGCAGCATTAGTGACTCGTTCAGGCAATCCTAAAGGCATCAAGAACTGGCCAGATTTAGCCAAAGATGGTGTGAAATTGATTACTGCTAATCCCAAAACATCAGGCGTTGCTAAATGGAATTTCTTAGCACTATGGGATTCTGTGATTAAAACAGGTGGCGATGAGGCTAAAGCTACTGAATTTGTGACTAAAGTTTACAAAAATGTGCCAATCTTGCCTAAAGATGCGCGGGAAGCTACAGATACATTCGCCAAGCAAGGACAGGGAGATGTCTTAATTAACTACGAAAACGAAGTTATTTTGGCACAGCAAAAGGGCGAAAAGGTTGAGTATGTCGTTCCCGATGTGAACATATCCATTGACAATCCGATCGCTGTGGTAGATACAAACGTTGATAAGCATGGCAACCGCGAAGTTGCCGAAGGATTTGTCAAATTCCTCTACACTCCAGAAGCACAGCAAGAGTTTGTCAAATTGGGATTCCGACCGGTAGATGAGACTTTAGCTCAAACTAAAGAAGTCACTGATAAATTTCCCAAGGTGAAAACTTTGGGTACTGTTGCAGACTTGGGCGGTTGGGAAGCAATTGATAACAAGTTCTTCGCAGATGGAGGCGTGTTTGACAAGATTCAAGCCCAAAAATAAACGGTAACTAAATAATTCGTAATTCGTAATTTGTAATTCTTAATGGCTCTCTTTAGGAGACGCTACGCGAATGGCGAGAAGCAAGCTATGTAATTCGTAGAGAGTGTGTAAGTCCTATAGGAATTACGAATTAACAATTACGAATACTGACCGAAACAGACTCATAATACAGAGCAAGTAAATTTATTTATGAGTATTGTGAATTTTGAATTTTGAATTTTGAATTCGGAGCGAAGCGACGTGACGACTGTATCTCCTGCTGTGGAAATTGAACGCAAAACACCGTTTTGGAAGAAATTCGGGCGAGTTCCTTGGACTTGGCGAATCACCATTGGATACCTGACGGTGATGTTGTTTATCCCCATAATTGCCATGTTCCTGAAAGCAGGTACAGAACCTCCATCTAGATTTTGGGCGATCGCAACCAGTGATATCGCATTAGCGACATATAACGTAACTTTTGTTACAGCCCTATTTGCGGCTTTCCTGAATGGCATTTTTGGAACTCTGATTGCCTGGGTTCTGGTTCGCTACGACTTTCCCTTAAAGCGTTTGATTGACGCCACAGTGGATTTACCATTTGCACTACCAACTTCGGTAGCAGGGCTAACCCTGGCAACAGTTTACAGCGATAATGGCTGGATAGGTTCGCTACTAGCACCACTGGGAATTAAAGTAGCTTTTACCCGCACGGGAGTAGCGGTGGCAATGATATTTATCTCACTACCTTTTATTGTGAGAACTGTGCAACCCGTACTTCAAGAAATGGAACAGGAAATTGAAGAAGCCGCTTGGTGTCTGGGTGCTTCTCAATGGCAGACCTTTTGGAAAGTGATTTTGCCACCTTTATTTCCGACGATTTTGACTGGTGTTGCCTTGGGTTTCTCTCGTGCAGTTGGAGAGTATGGGTCAACTGTGATTATCTCTTCCAATACGCCCTATCAAGACTTGATCGCACCTGTACTGATTTTCCAACGCTTAGAGCAGTATGACTATTCTGGTGCAACAGTAATTGGCATAGTTTTACTATCAATTTCGTTGGTACTGCTATTGGCAATTAATTTCTTACAAGCATGGGCAAGGCGATATGACACTAGATAAGCCAAGTTTTCACTCATCTACATCTGATACAAATACAGCCAAGCCGCAAGAACAGAAGAGTTGGGTTCCACTAGTTTTAATTGGGATAGCGATCGCCTATTTAGCCCTAGTTCAATACATCCCTGCAATCAACGTTTTTGTCCAAGCCTTCAGCAAAGGAGTTGGGCCATTTCTATCCAACCTAACGCGACCTGCTTTTCTCCATGCAGCTTGGCTAACGCTATTGTTGGCTGTGATTTCTCTGCCTTTGAATACTGTGTTTGGGCTATGTGCAGCTTGGGCGATCGCTCGTCACAAATTTCCTGGACGCGCCATAGTATTGAGCATTATTGACTTGCCCTTTTCGATTTCGCCTGTAGTTGCAGGATTGATGATTGTGCTTCTTTATGGACGCAATGGGTGGTTTGGCCCTTGGCTTCAGGCACTTGATATCAAGATTATCTTTGCATTTCCAGGTATGGTGTTGGCTACAGCTTTTGTGAGTATGCCCTTTGTGGCGCGGGAAGTAATTCCTGTTTTAGAAGAATTTGGCAAGGATCAAGAAGAAGCTGCTAGAACTTTAGGTGCGAAAGATTGGCAGATATTTTGGCGCGTCACCCTGCCTAGTATCCGCTGGGGTTTACTCTACGGTTTAATTTTGACCAATGCCAGAGCAATGGGTGAATTCGGAGCAGTTTCAGTGGTATCTGGCAACATTGCTGACCAAACCCAAAGCTTACCATTGTTTGTAGAAGATGCTTACAAACAATATGAAACTGAAGCTGCTTTCTCTGCGGCTGTACTGTTAGCGTTGCTAGCAGTCGTAACCCTAGTGCTGAAAGAGATTCTAGAACGGAAAACCCGCATTAAAGATGTTGAATAGAAAAATCAAGCGATTATAGTTATCCTTTGAATAGGATACAAGCAAATCATGGGATAAGGTGCAATCTACCTAGTACCTATTAGGAAATTACCATTAGGGTTAAGGGTAGTTCTGTACCAATCCCGATCAGGGATGAGAATAACTCAGATATGGCTACTGACAATACACTTACCAATAAACGGATTCGACTAAGAATTCCTAAGGATTATCACCAGGAACCAGTTATTTCTCGCCTGGTGTCTGACTATGGGCTGACTGTGAATATCACGGCAGCAATTTTGGGAGCCAATGCTGTCGGTGATGGTTGGTTTGACCTTGAACTACAAGGAACAGACGCACAAATTGAGAGCGGGTTAACCTATCTCCATGATTTAGAATTGGAAGTCTGGGATGACACTAAAGCAACTGATTGGTAAAGGCTAGGACTAGCCCTTTCAAGGTGATGAAATTTGGAAAGAAGATTGGTGATTTCAACCTTCAAAAAGCTCAAAATCTGAGCGGAGAATTCAAGATGCTAGCACTGAAACAACGTATCTTCGTTGGTCACCTTGAAAGGGCTAAGGCTAGGACTTACGCATTGACAAGAAATACCAAATATGTGTCAGGTGAAAACCCAAATCTTTCCTAGGGGTTTAGCATTCTAAACCCCTACAGCATCGTCTATTTACGGGTACGGTATCAACAAGATTCTCTGCCAAACCAAAAAATTGCGTAGGCGCAGCTCACCGTAGGCAGAACTATTGACCGAGTTAGTTTCTCGTTATGGACTAATAGTTAATATTACCAGTGCTATACTTCAACCCGATACCGAAGATGACGGCTGGTTTGACTTAGATTTGTGGGGGAGAACAAAGCAACTATACTCTAGCCTGAGTTATTTAGAAAAACTGGGGCTACCGATTTGGCTAGATTTGTCTAGCGTTTATAGTGATCGCTAAGGTAAGAATTCAGAATGCTGAAATAATCTAAATTTCGTAGTACCAAATTTCTTCTTCTCGCAACACAATTCGATGCAGGGAGAGACGATTAATCAAGCCCTCTTGTTCAAACTGACCAAGAACACGAGTGATGGTAACACGAGTTGAACCGAGCATTTCTGCCAAGTCTTCATGAGTCAGACGCATATCTATTAAACGTCCCTTCTCAACTTCCGAGCCAAACTTTTTGGATAACCATGCCAACAATTTGATGAGCATAGTATCCACTTTTTTATGGCTACGAATGATCATCAATTCTTGAGCCTGTTGAATATGGGCAAGTAGAGTTTCTGTTAGTTCAGTCCACTCTTCTAAAGGTAAAACTGTTGCCTCCACTTTAGTTAGGCATTCCATCTGATAAGGTTCTATTTTTGACAAAGTTCTGCCAACGACATCTCCAGGGCCCCACAAGCCCAGAGCGACAGTCGTACCATCTTCCAGATAGGTAAAAGTTCGGACAAAACCCGTTTCAATCTTCCAAAGTCCGTTTTGATGCTCTGGTAAAAATGACCTACGGGCAAAAAAATGCTTAGTATTATTACTGGTGGAGCTAGATAAGCTTGTGTACAAAGACACCATATTATATAAAAAACTACTTTCCGATAAACTAACCGTAGTATTACATTTATATCAGGTTTTAAGAACCTATGGATATTTTAAAGAGGGGAGTGAGGCAGAAATAACTAATTCCAAATGCCCCATGCCCGAATGGCACTAAGATAAGCCCAAAGTTTTGTATTGCCTCGTTGCCTCGTTCCCAGCCTGGAGGCTAGGAACCAGTTAGGACATGGGCTATATCTTAACTTAGTGTCATTCGCCCAATTCCTAATGCCCCAAAGGGGGCCCCGATTTCCCCAAT
Organism: Nostoc sp. KVJ20; assembly: GCF_001712795.1. Taxonomy (GTDB): domain Bacteria; phylum Cyanobacteriota; class Cyanobacteriia; order Cyanobacteriales; family Nostocaceae; genus Nostoc. Next base: position 54,266 of record NZ_KV757637.1, on the reverse strand, counting down.
CCCTGAATTAGGAAATCCGGACTTTTTCTTGATCACAGACTACTTTTTTTAGTCGCATAAACGCATAATAGAAGTGTGACTGATCTGTTCGCCCCTTTACAATCTCTCAAACAAGGTGACTGGTTCAAGCTGATCTGCGGAGCCAGCTTCCAGCATTTGCCGGCAGTCAGAAATTTAACGTTAGCCTATACTTTGGCGGGCGCTGACTGCATAGATGTTGCAGCTGATCCAGCGGTGATTGCAGCAGCGCAAGCAGGGCTACAAGTAGCTAAGACCCTGGCTATGGATGCCCAAAAGCGAGGCTTTGGCAAAAGAGGCAACTCACCCTTTTTGATGGTTAGCCTGAACGATGGAGAAGACCCCCATTTTCGGAAAGCAGAATTTAATCCTAGTGAATGTCCTACAGACTGCCCTAGACCCTGTGAACGGATTTGCCCTGCACAAGCAATTGTGTTTAACAGTAGAAAAGAAGACTTTTCGGGAGTAGTATCCGAAAAGTGCTATGGCTGCGGTCGTTGCATACCAATTTGTCCATACGATATGATCTATACATCATTGTATGTGTCAACGCCGGCAGCGATCGCGCCGTTGGTAATGTCAACGGGAGTAGATGCCGTAGAAATCCATACAAAAGTTGGGCGGTTGGCAGAATTTGAGCAATTATGGCAAGCAATTTCACCGTGGGCCGATCAACTAAAGTTACTAGCCATCAGCTGTCCCGATGGCGAGGGGATGACTGACTACCTGAGAGCGCTGTATGACCTGATTGCCCCACTAAAGGGTGCTTTAATTTGGCAGACCGACGGTCGTCCTATGAGTGGTGATATTGGCGATGGCACTACAATAGCCGCGGTGAAATTAGGGCAAAAAGTTTTGGCAGCAAAGTTACCGGGATATGTGCAGTTAGCAGGCGGCACAAATAGCTATACCGTTGCTAAGTTAAAGGCAATGGGACTACTCAGCGATTTGAGATTGCCGATTTTAGATTTTGGATTAGAAGACACCAATCCCCAATCTAAAATCCAAAATCCAAAATCCAAAATTTCTGGGGTCGCCTACGGTAGCTACGCCCGCGTACTGCTGTCACCAATTCTCGAACAGTTAGAGAATAAGGAGGTAAGTAACACTAATGTGAAGGCGACTGTTCGCCTAGAAGAAGATGACATATTACTTTGGCAAGCTGTAGAACTTGCCCATTCTCTCGTTTCCCAGATCAAGTCACAGCAGGAGCTTTAATCGCTCGTTCGGAAAATGCCCAGGGCGGGTTCTCCTGCACGCAAATGTCCTCGCTATCTCTCGCATAGAAAGCATGACGATTACAGACGATCTCCAAAAGTTATTAGACATTTTGCCCCAAGACCTGCGACAAGTACTAGAGAGTCATCCCAAACGAGATATTTTAGTAGAAGTGGTCTTGGATTTGGGTCGTCGCCCAGAGGCTCGCTTTCCCAATCAAGCTGAGTATCTGAGCGAAGTACCTGTTACTCAAGAACAGATAGATGATTGCATTCAACGAGTCGGAATCTTTGGCGGAGATAATCGGGCAGGAATTGAGCAAACTTTGCATCGGATCAGCGCCATCCGCAATCGCACGGGTAAGATTATTGGCTTGACCTGTCGCGTTGGTCGGGCGGTATTCGGAACCATTGGCATGATCCGCGATTTGGTAGAAACAGGTAAATCGATTCTCATGCTGGGGCGTCCAGGCGTAGGCAAAACTACCGCCTTACGGGAAATTGCCCGTGTTTTAGCAGATGATCTGCATAAGCGAGTGGTAATTATTGACACCTCCAACGAAATTGCTGGGGATGGTGATGTTGCTCACCCCGCTATTGGTCGCGCTCGGCGGATGCAAGTGGCTCATCCAGATCAACAGCATCAGGTGATGATTGAGGCAGTGGAGAACCACATGCCAGAAGTTATCGTCATTGATGAAATTGGCACAGAACTGGAAGCTTTAGCGGCTCGTACCATTGCGGAACGGGGTGTACAGTTGGTAGGTACTGCCCACGGGAATCAGATCGAAAATCTGATTAAAAACCCCACCTTGGCTGATTTAGTTGGAGGTATCCAAGCTGTGACACTGGGAGACGACGAAGCCAGACGCCGGGGCAGTCAAAAGACTGTTTTGGAGCGGAAAGCCCCTCCTACCTTTGAAATTGCTGTGGAAATGTTGGAACGCCAACGCTGGACAGTACACGAAAGTGTTGCTGACACCGTAGATAATCTATTGCGGGGGCGTCAGCCTAGCCCACAAACGAGAACCGTTGATGACCACGGCAAAGTCGCGGTCACAAGGCAGTTAGCTGTTGTTAACGGTCGCGGTGGACAGCTAGGGACAGTGGAGGATTCTTTCCCACCGGCGCGGGCGTCTAATGGCTGGCGTTCATCTGGACAAATGGTAGCACTGCCGCAATTGCCTGTAGAGCGGGTAACTGGACGCAGTGAGTTTGACCGTTTGCTGGATGAATCCTTCAATTATTCTGAAAGCATTGATTTGGATGCTGCTACTAGACAACCAGGGCCCAATGGTGAAGATTTGCCATTGCACGTTTACCCTTATGGCGTTAGCCGCCACCAACTGGAACAGGTAATTAGTGTGCTAACTTTGCCCGTGGTATTGACAAAAGATATAGATAGTGCTGATGCAATTTTAGCACTGCGATCGCACGTCAAAAACCACGCAAAATTACGCCAAATGGCTAAAGCGCGTCATGTACCCATCCACGTAATTAAGTCCAGCACCATTCCCCAAATCACCCGTGGTTTGCGGCGCTTATTGAACATCGATGACCCAGAAATGGCCGATGACCGAGAACTGCAACTATTTTTGCATAACGGTAGCGATGATGAGATGGATGCTTTAGAAGAAGCTAGACTTGCTGTTGAGCAAATTGTGATTCCGAAAGGACAGCCAGTCGAGTTATTACCGCGTTCTCCCCAAGTCCGCAAAATGCAACATGAGTTGGTAGAACATTATCGCCTCAAGTCGCATAGTTTTGGCGAAGAACCAAATAGAAGATTGCGGATTTATCCGGCGTAATCTCACCCCCAGCCCCTCTCCATTTTGGAGAGGGGAGTATAGAAAATCAAGGGTGTGGTTTTGAATGTAGACATCTCCAGAAATTAAATATGCATTATCCAGAAGCCTTGTAAAGAAGTATTAGCAATACTACGTCTTTACACTCTTTTTCACCAAATTTTACCTCAATATCCTCATGGAAGAACATGTGGAAAGGTGGTGAGAGTTTAAAAATATTCATCAATCATTATTGATAAAATAGATTAGGATAAATGTCTATTTTGTTTAGCTGTCAGTTGTAAGTTTGAGGCTTGATATCCGATTTTTACTGGTTACTGAATACTGTTTATTACTTACTGATTCTGCGAGGAGTTATGCTGCTAACTGAAAATCGCGCTGATCGAGTAGTTCTCTACAATATCAGTTGGCAACAATTTGAAAATTTATTACTCGATTTAGGTGAAACCCGTGCAGCTAAGGTAGCTTATGATGATGGCACATTAGAGATTATGACACCATTACCAGAACATGAATATTACAAAGAAATAATTGGTGACATCATCAAAGATACGGCTGAAGTTTTAGAACTAGATTATGAGTGTTATGGCTCTAGTACCTGGAAACGAGAGCTAAAAAAGGCAGGAATAGAAGCCGATAATTGTTTTTATTTCCAAAATGAAGCACTAATTCGAGGTAAGCTCAAGTTTAATTTAAATCAAGATCCTCCTCCCGATTTGGCTTTAGAGATTGATATTACTAGTAAATCTTTAGATCGCTTTCCTATTTATGCACGGTTAGGTGTGCCTGAAATCTGGTGTTATGATTCTGGGGAAATCAAAATTTATCAGTTACAAGGTGAAGAATATCTTCAAAGAGAGATAAGTCTAGTGTTTCCTAACCTGAACATCCACGAGATTCCTTTACTAATTGAAAGATATCGCATGGCAGGAAGACGAGTTTTCCGAGAAGCAATTAGGGAATGGGTAAGGGGACAGGTTGTTAAATAGGATACTTTCAAGATGTAAATTAATCAGGAAGTTTTGCTCCTAGTTAGCAGCTTTATTTTGCATAGCTAAATCTCTGAAAATATATATTCTAGGTTAGTATTCTCAATTTTTCATGTTATCTAAAAATTATAATGGCGTAATCCAATAAGTAATCCCACGGACAACTTGTTTGTTAAAACCAAACATAGGTAAATTCTCTTCAGATAAACCTACATAAGTCCAATGTGGAATATCATTTTCTACAGTTTGAAACCAACCATTTTGATTAAGAGCTTTTCTTTGTTCTTTACTACCTACGCGTAAATCAATTGCTAATCCCCAGAGATGTTGTGAAGTTCCAGGAGGTGCAACTAAACCGAGAATTTTTGTTTCTTTTCCCGCTTTCACTTTTGCCAAAACTTGATTGTTGGCATATTTATACCAAAATCTTAAGTTCGTGTTGAAAGTGCGAGTACAATCACCAGAACCATAACCAGATTTTAGCGGAATTCTTTGTAGCGATCGCGCTTTATTTAAAGCCTCAGCCGCAGACTTTTGTAAGTAACAGTCTCTAGTGCCATCGACATGACCCATTGTTAAAGTAGCTTGAAAATCTTGGGTTTCTTGTTCATTGGCAAAAACATGTTTTGGTGGCAGTTTCATTCCCATATCTTGATTTACAAAAACTGCACCATAGGCTCGTAGCAAAATATATTCATAAGTACCAGGCTGGGGAATTGTGGTTAAATTTCTAGCGATCGCAGATAAAAAACGCTGTTGATGATTTAATTTTGGGTTGGGAATAAATGGTTCTGATATTGTCTCTTTAGAGGTATCTGTACAAGTTAATGAATCATTGCTCAAGCATCCGTTTAATGGTTGGGCAGTTATAGCAACTTTGTGATGGGTAATCTCATTGCTAGCTACTAATATAAAAATTATCAAGATAACTATACTAATGAAACTTATCTTTCTAACAATTCTATTAAGTGATTTTTTCTTTTTGAAGGTGAGTTTCATTTTTAAATAATTGCTTAGTTGATTTAAGTAAAATTAATTAATTTGTTGAAAATATTTACTATTACTGAGTTAGATAATAAAGAATAGAAATATAAATAAATCACTAATACTTGCTTAAAATTATGTACAACTTATACAAAATATCTCATGCATACTAATAATCAATTATTTTCTTTTGATTGCTAACCATGTGAACAATAGCTTTAAGCAGCAACCCGGAAAATTGCCATAAAATTTAAAAAATATAATCTTTTTTACTTAATACTCAAGTTTAAAAATAGAAACTTGTCTTTGAGTGAGTACTAGTAAATTTGATAACTTTTTTATTAGAAAGATACATCCATGAAATCACTGGAACAGTTAAAATTGAAAAGAACTCTAAGCTTGCCGATCCTGTAAGTATGACCATGCACAATTCCGTTGAATTTCAAGACGCTTTTGATGTCATAGTCGTCGGTGCAGGTCACTCCGGTTGCGAAGCGGCTCTCGCCTCTGCACGCCTCGGTTGTCGTACCCTGCTATTGACGCTCAACTTGGATAAAATTGCTTGGCAACCTTGTAATCCAGCAGTGGGTGGCCCGGCTAAATCCCAATTGACTCATGAGGTAGATGCACTTGGCGGAGAAATTGGTAAAGTAGCAGACCGCACCTACCTGCAAAAACGTATCCTCAACTCTTCACGAGGGCCTGCTGTTTGGGCATTACGCGCCCAGACGGACAAGCGCGAATATGCAGCGGTGATGAAAAATATTGTTGAGAACCAAGAAAACTTGACAATTCGCGAAAGTATGGCAACAGATTTGGTGCTGGGTGCTAACGGTGAAGTCATCGGCGTTGAAACTTATTTTGGTGTAGGGTTCCAATGTAAAGCAGTCATCTTGACAACTGGCACCTTCCTGGGAGGCAAAATTTGGGTTGGTAACAAATCAATGCCAGCTGGGCGAGCTGGAGAATTTGCGGCTGAAGGCTTGACACAAACCCTAAATCGCCTGGGATTTGAAACCGGCAGACTCAAAACTGGAACTCCAGCACGGGTAGACAAGCGATCGGTGGATTATAGTAAAATGCTCATCCAGCCAGGGGATGAAGATGTGCGCTGGTTCAGTTTTGACCCAGAGGCGTGGGTAGAACGGGAACAGATGCCTTGCTACATTACCCGCACAACCGCCGAAACCCATCGCTTAATTCAGGATAATTTACACCTGTCGCCAGTTTATGGCGGTTGGGTGGAAGCTAAAGGGCCACGCTATTGTCCCAGTATTGAAGATAAAATTGTGCGCTTTGCTGATAAGGAAAGCCATCAAATCTTTATTGAACCAGAAGGAAGGGATATACCCGAACTTTATATCCAAGGGTTTTCCACAGGATTACCAGAAAATTTGCAACTACAAATGTTGCGGACTCTCCCCGGTTTGGAAAAATGTGTGATGCTGCGTCCGGCGTATGCTGTGGAATATGACTATTTACCAGCAACTCAGTGTTACCCCACACTGATGACTAAGAAGATTGCTGGACTGTTTTGTGCTGGGCAGATTAACGGCACTACAGGTTATGAAGAAGCCGCAGCCCAAGGGCTGGTGGCAGGAATTAACGCAGCTCGGTTTGTTCGCTCTCAAGAGATGATTGTCTTTGCCCGCGAGCAAAGTTACATTGGGACGCTACTTGATGACCTGTGTACAAAAGACCTGCGGGAACCTTACCGGATGCTTACCAGTAGGTCTGAGTATCGGTTGATATTGCGTTCTGACAATGCCGACCAACGTTTAACACCCTTGGGAAGAGAAATTGGTTTAATTGACGATCGCCGTTGGGATATATTTACCGAAAAACAGGGTAATATCACCACAGAAAAACAAAGATTGCAAACTACACGAGTTAAAGAACATGATGAAATTGGAATAGCGATCGCATCTAATACCCAACAATTAATTAAAGGTTCAATTACCCTCAACGACTTGCTGCGCCGTCCGGGATTCCATTACGTTGACCTCGACAGGTTCGGATTGGGAAACCCCAACCTCAACCGCGCCGAGAAAGAAGGTGCAGAAATTGACATCAAGTATTCTGGTTATCTCGCTAGGCAACAAAATCAAATTGACCAAATTGCCCGCCAAGCGCACCGCCAGTTACCTGCGGATTTGGATTACACAACAATTGATACTCTTTCTAAAGAGGCACGGGAAAAACTGACTCACGTAAAACCACTCACTCTTGGTCAAGCTGCACGTATAGGTGGTGTAAACCCAGCGGATATTAATGCCTTATTATTATATCTAGAATTGCGTAGAAGCAAGAGCCAGTCAGAGTTTCCAGCTTTAGCCTAACACCAAGCTCATAAAGACTGAGTATAGTAGTAAGCGGGGGGATTGGTATGATAGATGACATAAACATTAGTACTGCCATCATCAAGAATCCCCAGATGAAAGTTGACTTTAATACCAACACTCGATCAACTCGTCTCAATAGGACGAGAATTGGATGTTTCATTAATAATCATAATTTCCAGGCAGTAGGGGCGGCGTTTCCCCGTCCTAGCAACAACCCAGAACGTCTATGTTAAAAGAAGCCAGCACCCGTCTCATAGTACCGGAACCATCAGAAGACTTAATCGCCAACGAGCCTTGGTCGATAGAAAACTATGCTGATGGCTTAATGGATGAACTCTTTGCCGATATCGACTACATTCTGGATGTTAGTGATAATCTGCCCTCTCAAACTGTTAGGCACACTAAGCAGAATAAATCGAGCCAGTCTTTTGCTAGGGTTTCTTCCCAATCGTCTACAGAATACGTGCCTCAGCAAACAGTTACGATACCGCAGATTATAGCCAACACACTGAACCAGCCAACACAGTCAGTTGCTCAAGATAATCATAAGCACTTGAGTACTGTTGTGTTTGACAGCGGCACTATTAAATCAGTTAGTAGAAAACGTCAGAAAACTAGTCCTGCTTTGGGCAAACTGCTGATTGTCGGAACAACTTTAGGCGTGGCGATCGCTAGTATGATCTACCTGGTACAGTCTGGAGTCGTATATCTTTTAAATAGCAAATTGCCTGAGTCAGCGCTTTTAGTGCAGCAACCGCAGTCGCAGTTGCCCGTCAAAACAGAAATTGAGGCAGAGTTAGTTGACTATATGCTGGGAGCGCTGGCAGTTATAGATAAGCAAGGAGCCAAAAGCAATCAAAAATCTGTCAGTCCGGGATTCTCCACTCAGGTAAATACTAACCAAATAGCTCTTGGTAACGGGCAAGCATCTGGTAATCTACCACCACTTCCACTTCTAGCTAACAATACACCACCAGCCCCTAACCGTTCTGGAAACGTTGTTGAGCGCATCTACGTTCCCGTTTATCAAGCGCCGTCGCCAATGCGCTATGCCCTCCCAGCGATTCCTGGGACTCCTAAACTTTTACCACAAGTTGCCAGTGCGTTACAGGCTTCTCAACCTAATGTGGTGAAAAATGCCCTGAATACAGTGCGACAAGCTAGCAAGCCTGTAAACGTTAATATGCTAGCTGCTGCTGTACGAGCCGAACTCAAACCTGTGGCTGGGAAAACTGCACCCATTACCGTGCGGCAAACACCCAAGCCTCTACCTGCATTACCAGTAGTTCCATTGCGTGCAGCCCTCGCCCCAGAGTCAGAACCAACTATTACCCAGGAACAAGTATATCCGCCAACTGCGATCGCCCAGGCTCCCACTAATACCTTAGAAGGATTGCTAGAGTTGGGCAATAAATCCGCCGCTTTGTTTAAAATCGATGGCGTGACTCGCCGCATCAATATGGGTGAAAGTATCGGCTCAAGCGGTTGGACATTAGTAGATGTCAGTAATGGCGAAGCTGTCATCCGGCGTAATGGCGAAGTGCGATCGATTTACGCAGGGCAGAAGTTATAAAAGTTGTTCTGTCAGCAAATCTTCCACACACCAAACACCGGACTCTCTATTAGCTTCTGACTGGTGGGTTAATTTCAAAGTGAATATGATGATCGTGACCAATCATCTGGGTACAAAGCCCCTCTTGAATTAGCTTTTTATCGTTGAAGAAAACTGCCCCCGCCTTTACCAACTTTTGCTTACGAATAGACTTGAGAATAGCTCGCGTAGCATCTTGATCATATTCAGAACTCGACCAAAAAATGCCGCCAAAAGCTCCATTCTTTTTGGGTAAGTAAACATCGCACATCATGCCAGTTTCATGCCCTTGATGGTCAGGAGTATCGCCTCCATAAGGCAGGCTAACATCATTAATTGTGAACGGAGCAGCTTTGGGATGAGTATTGCGATAACTATTTTGATAGTCTTGGGCAATTTCTTTGACCACATCAGCTAACCAGTGTGTTCCAAAATCGTGGTTATCTTGGGTGTCTTCTAGTTCACCGTTCACGAAACCATTATTAGGGTCGCTTTTTGGCATCAGCTCCCACCGTGGTGCGTTAGCTGCTTGCAACCATCGATGAGTTATGCCTCCAACATCAACTCGACCATCACCTTTAAGAGTACTGCGACCAGCAATAATTGATTGAAATAATTTGATTGCGTCAAATAGTCCTCTGTCTCTATCTGCATTGTTAGGATCACCTACCCATTTGTAGCCTAGCTCATACAATCGTGCCTTAATAGCCTTAACATCATCATCTTTATTGACTCCGCCAATTCCTACACTACCATCGAGTTTAATTACTTTCGCTCCTGGTAAGCTGGATGCTGTAGGTTGTTGAGTGTTCTCATCGTCCTTGTGATCGAAAGGAAAGATAGCTTTAATTTTAATCTCTAGAGTTTGATCCTCAACAGCAATTATCATCGTGCGATCGCCTTCTTGTTTAAAGACTAAATCAAATTGCCATTTGCCATCCTGACTAATTGCTACACTTGGGGCTGGAAATCTGTTATCGATCATCACCGATAAAATTTTGCCTTTGTCAGCTAAACGAGCTATACCTTCAACCCGGAAACTTTGTCCTACTTCCACTTCTTGAGGGGCACGAATTAGCTGTAGTTTTTCTACCGTGGCAATCACAACCACACCTGCATTAGCCAATAAACTCTGCGCTTCTGGAAGCAGATTTACAACTTTATTAACATAGTTAGGATCAGCTGAATAGCCTTTACCCTTGAGAAAACCAAGGAAATTTTCTGGTGTATTGGTGTAATCTTCTAAACCTTTATAGGGAGTGCGGGTTAAAAACTTCCAATAACCAACAATAAAGGCATCAATATCTTGAAACTTACAAAATTCCACTTCTTCTAGCTCAGAAGGAACTTTGATTTTTAACGGTTCGGCAAAACCTTTCATGTCAGGATCTCGCCATTTTAATCCGGCAAAATTGTTAGCGTTGACAGCAAGATCACTTTGACCTCTAGAAGACTCTAGTAACCATTGAGCCAGAGTAACTTCTTTGAGAATTTGCCGATTGATATCGGTAACTTTGGCACTTTCAATCCCAACTTGTGTAAATACTGTTGCTAAATCTTTATTAAAATAGGTTTTGATTAAGTCATCTAGTAATGACATAGCTTTGTCCCCTTAAAAAGTATTTGCAAATCCCGACTTCTCTAAGAAAATATTTTAGAATTCCTCTTGTCAGTGTCAAAAATTCTAGATCCCCCTAAATTCCCCGATAAATTGGGGGAATTTAATTCCAGTTCCCCCCTCTTTTTAAGGGTGGTTAGGGGGGGATCTAAAAATGCCTAAATTCACAGCGTAACACTTTTCAAACATCCTCTAAGCTCGACTTTATCCAAAATTAAAAACTTGGTTCTCTTGATACGGCAAAACCCTAGTTTTTTGGCAAAAACTTTTTCCATGTCACTGATTATCGGTGAAATCGAAAAAGTAAAATTACTGTCCTACAAAGCTTTCAGCCTAAGATTGAGCGTTGCCAAAAAATGGATAAAGTCGAGCTAAGAGTCAGGGATCTGTTCCAATACTTGTCGGGTTTTGGGGAAAAGGGTAAGGGGTAAGGGGAAATAAAAAACCTTTACCCTTTAACCTTTTCCCAAAATCCAATTCCGAGTTCAAAATGCTTATCCAAGAAGTATTGGGATCTGTTCTAGGTGTTAACGAATGATCTATAGGACTCATATTTGATTTCTGAAAAACTCAGTACAACTAATACCAATTTAATGTGAAGTTGCACATATCTTGATCCCCCTAAATCCCCCTTAAAAAGGGGGACTTTGAATTCCCCCCTTTTTAAGGGGGGCTAGGGGGGATCGAATTCTATGCAGCTTCATAAAGAATTGGTATAAGAAGCCTTCTTTTCTGTTGCCTGTTGCCTATTGCCTGTCTACGCAAATTCGTTCAGAAATCAAAGCGGATTCCTATAGATATAATTAGTTAATCTTTTTCGATCACTTTACTATATCCAGAAAAAACAAAATGTTCATCTCTGTTTCCTTTACTTTTATCAGGCCACTTAACCCAATAATGGTTTTCTTCAAAACGGACATCTAAAATTGGGTAACTTCCTGGTTCAATATCAAATACAGAATCTTTTGGCAGTTCTGATGCCTGTTCCGTAGAAGGTTTTAAAACAGTTTTTGTTGTGATTTCCAAAACGTATTTTTTATCAGATTTGAGTTCATCATCATCTGATTCACCAATTAATCCATCTTTAATTGCCTCTGCCATTTTTTCAGCATCAAAGCGATCCATATCTACTTTGGCATCACAAAAGCAACATTCAATTAAAATAGCTGGCATTTGTGTATTCTTCAGAACAAAAAAACCTGCATTTTTAACCTTTCTATTATTAAATCCAAGTTTAAGAATCTCTTTTAAAACTGATTGAGCTATACCTTGTGATGTATTACTAGTAGCGAAAATTTCTGTACCATTGACTTTAGTGTTGAATTTATTAAAGTGAATCGAAACAAAGACGTTAACGTTATTATCATTCGCTTTATTGACTCGCTTTCTAAGAGAATCATTTACACTACTAGCGCTTGTAGGAGTGCAATCAACAACGGTATGACCTGCTGCTTTGAGTTTTTGAATCAGTAATGTCCCAACTGCTTTAGTTAAAGCATCTTCTTGTTTGATGCCTGTTGCTCCTGTATCGTGAGGAGGGCAATTATGTCCGATGTCAATACCAAATTTCATCTGGTTGATTTCCTTTTTTGAGCTTGAGAGGTATAAATGATTTCACTACACTGTATTAACCCAGATGCGATCGCACTGTCAGCCCCTACCTATCTTACTGGTATACAATAACGAAGTTGAAAGCTGGAAACTTACCATAATCGTTAAGGGATAAACGCAAATATACTGCTTAGACAGTCAGGGCTGTGAGTGATAACACGTGAGTACAGGACTTACGCAAAACAATAGCCGAAAAGCAGGGTATTACCCCAAAGCGCGTATAGTTTTGCGTAAGTCCTACAGTATGTACTGTAAAGAAGTCTAAATATATAAACAAGTTTGACCAGATAGATTCCTGATGAGAGGGGAGAAATCTTTCCTTGATTAATAAAAGATAATATTTGGTTGAAGAAGAATTCAGGAGTCAGAATTCAGAAGTCAGAATGGGCTAAACGCCCCGCTACCGCTAACAGGAGTCAGAATGAAGACGCTCGAATACTCGCTAACGCTGCGCTATCCACTAGTCGCACAAAATTCATGTCTGTTTTCTGGCTCCTGACTCCTGAATTCTGTTTCGGTAAAAAATGCGATCGCTTAATAAATGCTTCGCCAAGCTTTCACCGTTTCTTTGCCAATTTCGCTGTCAACAGTTTGGCCTCCTTCCAAGACTAGTCTGATGTCTAAGTTCTCATCTGGAGCATTTTTTAAAGCAGTGGCTAATTCTTGACTGACAGCAAACGTGCCGGTTGACCCGTCTAATTGAAAAACTTTTTCCCTGACCTTGAGCAAAAGTTTATCGACTTTTTTAGTAGTGGCAAACCTAAGATAGTCAGGTCTGGGATATACATGACCTGCGGTGTAAAAAGAAGAACTGGCTTGACCAGAATTTACTGTTACCAGTACTCGAATGCTCGAAGGAGTCCACAAACTAATAACTTGCTTTGAACCCTCACTGTATAAATAGCCACCTAGTGAGTTGCGGTCGAAAACCCCAAGAAACTCTCCTTCAAAAGGGTCAACGATTCTCACGGGTTTTGACCAAGGCACATTCATATCGGGGGACAGTCCTGCTGATTTGACTACTGGCAAATCGCTTGATGCTTGAACAAGGTTAGCTACTTTTTGAACAGTGAAAGCAGTACAAAGTTCCGGGGAAAGTACAGCCAAGCTAGCCCCAAAAAGCAGAACTGAAATCGTTTGCGGTAACTTCATCATAAGTCAGGAGTAATCCTCAACTAGTTCTTACTGCAAAACAGTTTGCCTCACTTCAACCGGTTCACCCGTCAAGCTAAAAGGGCGAACTTCGGTAATTTTTACCTTTACCAACTGCCCTTTGAGTTCTTGGATATTGCCATTAAAAAAGGTCAAACGATTACCGCCAGTGCGTCCCATCACCTGAGTTTGATCTTTAGGATTTTGGTCTTCTACTAAAACTTCTTCAATGCGTCCAAAGTAACGTTGCGATCGCTCTGCTACTTTCAAGTTTCCCAGATGATTGAGCCTTTGCAAGCGATCGCTTTTAATTTCTTCACTCAGTTGATTGTCCCACAACGCAGCTGGTGTCCCTGGACGCGGCGAATATGCTGCTGTATTCAACATATCAAAGCCAATATCTTCTACCAGTTTCAGGGTATTTTCAAACTGTGCTTCTGTTTCCCCAGGAAAACCAACAATTACATCGGCACTAATGGAGGCATCTGGCATATATCGGCGAATGGTATCGATAATCCGACGATATTTTTCATGGGTATAACCCCGCGCCATTGCCTTTAACAGTTCATTATCCCCAGATTGAAAGGGAATATGGAAGTGTTCGCACACTTTGGGTAACTCGGCACAAGCTTGAATTAATCTCTCCGTAAAATAACGGGGGTGACTAGTAGCAAATCTTAGCCTTTCAATCCCCGGCACATCATGGACGTAATAAAGCAAATCTGTAAAATTGTTCAGATGCCGACCTTCTGGTGTGACTCCAGGTAAATCTCTGCCGTAAGCATCAATATTTTGACCGAGTAGAGTAATTTCTTTGTAACCTTGCCGTCCTAATTCTTCCATTTCAGCCCGGATAGCTGACGGCGTGCGAGATTGTTCGACACCGCGCACATTGGGAACTACGCAATAGGTGCAGCGTTCGTTACAGCCATAAATCACATTCACCCAAGCTGTCACTGTACTATCCCGTCGCGGCTGGGTGATATCTTCAATAATGTGAACTGCTTCAGTTGCTACAACTTGGTTGCCCTCAAATACCGACTCCAACAAATCTTTCAGACGGTTGGCGTGTTGTGGCCCCATTACCAAGTCTAATTCTGGCACTCGCCGCAACAGCGCTTCTCCTTCTTGCTGGGCAACACAACCAGCAACAATGAGGGTTAAATCAGGCTGCTCATGTTTGCGCTTCGCTTGTCTGCCGAGGTAGGAATATACCTTTTGTTCAGCATTATCCCGAATTGTACAGGTATTGTAGAGAATCACATCTGCATTATTCGGATCTTGGCACCACTCAAAGCCCATGTCTTCCAAAACGCCAGCCATGCGCTCTGAGTCAGCTTTATTCATCTGACAACCGAAAGTAGTAATGTGATATTGGCGTTTAGAAGTGGTCATGGGCAATTCTGCTGAATCAGCGTAATGTATTTAAGGTTTATTTCTTTTATTCTATAACGCTCTTAACCTGCTTCAGGAGTGCTGAATGCTGAATAAAAACCTCAATAAGTTGCTACCTGCAAGGATTAGCGGTAATGAAATTCGACCTCTTTCTCCAGAATCTTGATATCATATTTCCCAAAGAAATCGTGGCCTAGTAAGCCGATGCTTCCTTTTGGTGCGATCGCAACCTGAAGATTATTAGCTGTCACTCCACCAACTGCTATAGATTTTACCTTACTGGTTGGAAATTCTACTTCGCTACCATCGGCAATTTGGGCTTGCATTGAACCTGTAGCCTGTAGCTCAAGTGTATTCGCCATGCCTTGAGTGATAATGGTTCCACTAGCACCTGTATCTACAATCATTTCAAAGGTTTTTTTGTCGTTGAAGGTGACATCAATTACAGGAGTTCCACCAAAGCGGCGTTTGATTGAGACTCGAAAAACTTTGTTATCTGAAGGTGCGGCTATACTACTATTGCCACAAAGCCTTCCCAATGCGACGGTCTTGCCAGAGGAGTTTATCATGTAACACGCTCCTGGATCGTCAGCTGTTGCCCGATGAGAGAATGCTAAAAATATCAGCGTCGGCATGAGTGCGATTGCAGCTAGGTTAACGGTCGTAGTCCAACGCCTCCAAGCATTCTTCATATTATATTAGCCTCCAGCTTTTGTGATATTTTTTAATAACTAAAATCATCGTAATGGCTGCAAAACAGAGTCTTGAAATTCCAGATTTTTAAATATAAAAGCAGCTTTAATTAATTGATGCTAAACAATAATTTTAACTTTTTTTTGATTGCTATAGTTTTCTATGATATTCACGCTACTTCTGTA
Source organism: Nostoc sp. KVJ20 (assembly GCF_001712795.1). Lineage (GTDB taxonomy): Bacteria > Cyanobacteriota > Cyanobacteriia > Cyanobacteriales > Nostocaceae > Nostoc. The sequence goes on along the minus strand of NZ_KV757637.1, from coordinate 38,666 downwards.
CTTTGCTTAACCCAACCTACAATTCAAAGCCTCTCTCCTTTTAGGCTACGGTGTACACACAAGTCTGAAGTAGTTTACGAATCTGGTTTTTACCCCACCCTAACCCTCCCCTTGTAAAGGGGAGGGAACTAAATTTCCGGCTTTTCCCCCTTTCCAAGGGGGGATTGAGGGGGGTAATTTGACTTGTGTGTATACCTTAGCCTTTTATGAGAGAGGTTTGGAGAGAGGTCAAAATGCATTGCATACAAACGATAACTGCCATAAAAGAAGCTTTTTATATATGTGTTTCATCAGATAAAATTGCATCTCTACTCAATACATTCTACCTAGAATTACTGATTATAAATTAAAGATTGGGTAAAGACATGATAAAACTACTTAGAGGATGTTTGAAAAGTAATTGTCTGTGATTTTAGGCACTTGTTGATCCCCCCTAACCCCCCTTAAAAAGGGGGGAACCGGAATTAAAGTCCCCCTTTTTAAGGGGGATTTAGGGGGATCTAAAACTTTTGATACCGAGAAGAGGACTTTTCAAACATACTCTTAGAGGATATTAAATCTGGCATAATAAAAAGTCATATCAGAAAAATTTGTTAGCTTACTCAAGGTTTGCTGCTGCATTTACAGCAGTTGCGATCGCATTTTTCACAGCAATATCTATTTGTTCCAAAATGATATTTTCACCATCTGTACGCGAAGCAACTACACCGCAAATAGCTGCTGCTGCAAAATTATATACTCCTGCCATTTTGAATAGTGTGCCGGATTCCATCTCGTAATTCAAGATATTCAAGCGCCGATATTCTTCTGTAATGCCATGCAGCGATCGCATTAAATTTGGATTTGCTGAATCAGTGCGTTCTTGTCCTTCGTAAAAAGTATCAACTGATGCCGTAATTCCGATGTAATGTTCAACCTCTAATTCTCGTGCAGCTTTAACTAAAGCGACCGTCAGAAAAGGATCGGCTGCGGCTGGATATTCCACAGGTGCAATATCATTCGCTGCACCTTGGCGACATAATGCTGCACTGCTAATAACAACACTACCAACTGGTATATAAGGTTGAATGGAACCGCAAGTTCCAATGCGAATAATTTGCCGGATTCCTACTTGTACCAACTCATTGACCACAATACTTAATGAAGGCGCACCCATACCACTTGTAGCTGATAAGATACTGCGACCATTCGGTAAGTATCCCACATAACTATTGAGTCCGCGATTTTCTGACAACGCGCGTACATCTTGTAAATAAGTTTGGGTAATTAGACGCGATCGCTCTGGATCGCCAGATAATAGAGCAATGCTGGGAGGCGATGAACCTAAATCATCTTGCCCAAAGCCAATGTGATAAAAGCGTTTATTTGCCATTACGCTGCGCTATCTGTTTCCTGCTGTGACCAAAGCGAACTTGGGTTTAAGACCGCTACCAAATTGAAAATTTGGGGCAGCTTATTCAGGTGGGGTTTCAATCCCCAACTGAGGTCAAACCTCCTGCCTCCTGCCTCCTTCAACGTCTCTTACCACTCCCATCGACCGATGTCAGGTGCCGAACCGGAGTAAGCAAGTCCTACATAAGTTCCTCTATCCACCACAAGACTGCGTGACGAAGCCGCCTTGTAGTAAGAGTTCCAACGTTCGCCCGTGCTTGTAAATCTTGGATCACCCTGGATGTTTGTCGCATTAACCGCGAATTGGATCTGCCAAGTTGGCTTTGCTGGGTTCGTATTTCTGCGGAGATTATTAGTGAAAGCAATATTCTTACCTCCTTGCACATCGTCTCCTTGAGAGTTCAAGAACACATTATTTTTGATCGATATCCTGTCTGCGGAGTCGAGTTGTAGACTATTCCCTAAGTTATCGAACACATTGTTGTGAATATTGATGTTGGAAGCTGAATCGGGAATGAAGATGGCAGCACTTTTCCCGAAACTAAATTGAACTTTACGAGCAACATTTGCGAAAATATTATTGTGGATGTTAATGTCGTGATTTTCTATACTTCCGCCCCATGCTTTCCCTCCCCAGATCGCAATACCGAAGCTCTTATCCTGAAAGTAGGAGTTAGATATCTCGACTCCGCTCAAGGCAACTTCGATTGACTCCTTAACACTCTGTCCGTCAATATCTTTGATTCGTACATTTCGCATCTTGAGATTACTTGGGTGTTTAGCTGTCGGCTGGTATTCATTCATTACTGAATGATTGACCATCGATAACCACGTATTACAGGTAATGTTGTAGATTTCGTTTCCATAACTCAAATTCCAAAGTTCAATGGAAGCATCCTCGCTCCACTGGGAATCAACTTCTGGAACCTGGATGTCGCAATCGTGAATTTTCACGTTACGTAGATGACCTACATGCATAAACTTTATGCCGTATCCTTTATTTTCTCGGATAGTAATGTTGTAGATGTTGGCACCATCTAGCCCTCCAAGTCTCAGGTTCCCAGTAGATCCTCCCGATACCCAATCCGCAGCGGAGTTGATAAATGTGCAATCATGTATCGTTGTGTTTTTCATCCACTTTCCATCTGGAAGCGGGACGAACCACCACATATCGCCACGAGTAAAAACTGCACCACTGTGCTGGAAATCTTTGAATGTGACATTATGCACAGTCACGTTATTACGATTTTCTACCCAGATGCCGGCTTTGATAGTTTTGCCGTTCCCATTTATGGTGAAGCCGCCTAACGTCTGATTACCGTCTGTCGCCCCAATCATCTCCGAAGGAGGGCCGTACCGAGGGCTTGAGCCGGAGTAGCTCGGCGAGACAAGCTGAATAATACTTCCATGATGCAAAAGACTCCAGTTGCTACTACCTGTGTTTACTCCTGGAGCAGGAATTGCACCGTTGGTAGTGATAGTCACCCTTGATTCACCTGCTCCCTCGATATTCACTCCCGGCGGAAGTACCGTCGCTTCCGTCTCCCTATAAACACCTGGGTTCAAATAAATCGTGTAGTTTTTATTCGGTTGAACTCGTTTTGCTGCATATGCCAACGTCCTCAATGGCTTTCCTAGCGATCCATCGCCTTTAGTGTCGCTTCCCGTGGGAGACACATAGACGTATAAGCTCGTGGTAGGTTGGGTAGCCGCGACTTTAAGATTAGTCCTTTGACCATCCTTCTCCTTAAACAAATAGAAAAGGTTGAAATTACTACTATTAGGAGGAATCTTAAAAATCAGGTCTTTATCATTTGCCCCTCCCTCGTAACTCGTACCGTAAAGGTTACTATCGCTGCTTTCTACAGATATTGCCTCTGAAGTCGAACCATCAGACTTATTACTGCTATTAAACGAATGAATAATAGTAGGTGTAATGTTATCGATCGCAGGAGTTTTTTGCGTAGTTACTAACTGGGTTGTGACTACAGCTACGAAAACTATAGTAGTTAAAGCTGCATAGGAAAGAAGGGAGCGTAGAGTCTTTATCATTACTCAAAGGAGGGAAAGACGATGGACGCAAGGGAACAGATAAATGAGGAAAGAATGACAAGAAAAAGAATAGAAGGATTTCTACTGTAAGAAGTACTGCCGCGTGGAATTCTTCCTCGTCTTTGGAAGGAGGAAGTAAAGCTAATTGGAAATTTTTATCCAGTACCTATGGATAGATAAACTGTAAAAAACCTACCATTCTATCTTTCACCTGAGTATTAAGATTTATTCGCCTAAATTTAACGTGAATTCGGGTTAAGAAGGTTAATTTAACGTTAATTAGCGAAAACAACGCAATTAAATTTGCAGATATCAAAATAAATCAACAGTAAAATCAGGGTTATCAACTGTTTGTCAGGCCCACGAAAAACCTAACCCCCTTCCCGATGCGGGAAGGGGGAAAATTCAAAGTATTTCTCCTTTTAGGCTACGGTGTACACACATCTTGGTAATGAAGCGCAAACCCTGGATTTACCCCCCTTAATCCCCCCTTGGAAAGGGGGGAAATACCCGGTTCTCCCCCAAGGCATCGGGGGAGTTAGAGGGGGTGAGATGGATTTGTGTGTACACCGTAGCCTTTTAGGAGAGAGGTTTTCCAGATAGCGTGAAAAGCCAGAACGGTTTTTCTGTATTATCAGCCTTGTCTTTTCTTTGTAGTACACATATAATACAAACTATATCACCACTTGGGTGGTGACTGTTTGTCGCTTGAACAAAAGGAAATTTTATGATTCCCCGAACACGCATCCGAAATATTGGTATTTCTGCCCACATTGACTCTGGTAAAACTACGCTGTCAGAGCGAATTCTCTTCTACACGGGCAGAATCCACGCTATTGAGGAAGTGCGGGGAGGCGGTAAGGGTGCAACGATGGATTTTATGCCAGAAGAAAAGCTGCATGGTATAACCATCACTTCCGCTGCTACCACCTGCCAGTGGCACGATACTCAAATTAACCTGATTGATACACCTGGACACGTAGATTTTACGATTGAAGTAGAACGCGCTCTAAGAGTATTAGATGGGGCAGTGATGGTGCTGTGTGCTGTGGCGGGTGTGCAGTCCCAGTCCATTACGGTGGATCGGCAAATGAAGCGCTACCGTGTGCCGCGTTTGGCGTTCATCAACAAAATGGATCGGACGGGGGCAGACCCATTTCGCGTAGTACAGGGAATACGCGATCGCTTGCAACTAAATGCAGTATTGATCCAGTATCCTATCGGCAGTGAAGACCAATTCCAGGGAGTAATTGACCTGGTGGAAATGACTGCTGACTACTTTGAGGGTGAAAACGGGGAAAACTTCGTGAAAAAGGCAATTCCCGAACCTCTTAGGGATGAAGCGCAACAGGCACGCGACAAGCTGTTAGATACTTTGTCGCTGTTCTCAGAATCGATGACCGAGATGCTATTGGCGGGTGAGGAGATTCCTAAAGAATTAATTTGGGAAACCATCCGACAAGCAACTTTGAGTCTAGAATTCACGCCTGTACTGCTGGGTTCGGCATTCAAAAATAAAGGAGTGCAAAACTTATTGGATGCAGTTACGCTTTATCTACCATCTCCCGTAGATAGGGAAGTCGTCAAGGGACTAGGGACTGGGGATTGGGGACTGGGAACTAGGACAAGCAATTCCCAATCCCCAGTACCCAGTACCCAATCCCTGATCGCTCTTTCCCCTAACCCCGATGCTTCCTTGGTGGCATTGGCATTTAAACTCACCGTTGAATCCTTTGGGCAGTTGACCTATACCCGGATTTACTCTGGGACGCTCAAACCCGGTGATACCGTCTACAACTCGCGGACTGAACAGCGGGTGCAAATCGGTCGCTTGGTGAAAATGCACGCCAATAAGCGAGAAGAGGTAAAAGTTGCCGTTGCTGGGGATATTGTCGCTCTGTTGGGTGTGGATTGTGCTTCTGGTGATACATTCTGTTCTGGGGAACCACTGGTATCTCTAGAGAAGATGTTTGTGCCGGAACCAGTGATTACGCTGGCGATTACGCCCAAAAAACAGGAAGATAGCGATCGCCTTTCCAAAGCACTCAATCGCTTTCAAAGGGAAGACCCTACCTTCCGGTTGAGCATCGATCCCGAATCAGGAGCAACTCTAATTTCTGGGATGGGCGAACTCCACTTGGAAATTTACCTGGAGCGCATCCAACGAGAATATAATGCCGAGGTCTACGTCGGTACTCCCGCCGTGGCGTACCGGGAAACCATTGGACAACAAGCTACCTTTGACTACCGATTCAAGAAACAGTCAGGCGGCCCCGGTCAGTACGCCCATATTACTGGGTGGATTGAACCCACAGACGAGCCGTTTGTCTTTGAGAATCGAGTGGTTGGGGGTGCGATTCCCAAAGAATATATCCCGGCGTGCGAGAAGGGTTTCCGTGAGGCGATGCAATCAGGAAAGCTGCAAGGCTATCCGGTAACTGGGGTGAAAGTCGTTTTGGATGGTGGTTCTTATCACCCAATTGACTCTTCAGAATTGGCTTTCCGGTCAGCGTCCCATCAAGCAATTGAGGGTGCGATCGCCAAAGCAAAACCCTACATCCTGGAACCCATCATGCTTGTAGAAGTGGAAACACCCAACGAGTTTATGGGAAGGGTTCAGGGTGACTTATCCTCTCGTCGGGGTTTGTTGTTGGGTTCCGAGACAATGCAGGGATACACGGTGATTCGGGCAGAAGTACCGCTAGCGCGAATGTTTGGGTATTCTACAGAATTGCGATCGCTTACTTCTGGTATGGCTACTTTTACAATGGAGTTTGCCTGCTATCGCCAGTCCTAGCATCTTGAAGTAGCTTTTAGGGACACAGTTAGGCTGTGTCCCTTTCAATTATCAGGAGGTTTTTGTGCCTATTTTGAGAATTCTGCAACCTGGAGATGAAGTATCACTGGAAGCATTTCTCTTGCAACACACTGATACTTCTATGTTTTTGCGCTCTAATTGGCGAGCTGCGGGACTGCTTGACCAAGGTGCAAGATTTCAAGGAACTTATATAGCGGCCTACATAGATGAAACTATAGTGGCAGTTGCAGCCCATTTTTGGAATGGGATGATCGTAGTTCAAGCCCCTGTTCATCTGCCAGAAGTGGTACAAGCAGTTGTGGCACAATCTGGACGTGCCATCTCTGGAATTAGTGGCCCAGCAGCACAAGTTGAAGCGACAAAAAGCATTTTGGGACTTAGCAACCGACCAACTCAGCTTGATGAGGCTGAGATATTGTTTTCTCTAGCACTGGGAGATTTGCAAATACCTCAAGCCTTAGTATCAGCAAAGGTGCAGTGTCGTTTACCATATCCAGAAGAGTTGGAATTACTTAGCGAGTGGTGCGTTGCTTATAATGTGGAAGCTTTAGGAAAAACCGATACTCCCAGTTTAAGACCTGATTGCGATCGCATAATTGAGGCACGTCAAGCTACGGCTATGCATTGGGTTTTGGTAGCAGGAGATACCCCAGTTGCTTACTCTGCTTTCAATGCTAGCCTACCTGATATTGTGCAAATTGGTGGAGTCTGGACACCGCCAGGGCTGCGGGGTAAAGGCTACGCCAAAAGTGTGGTAGCAGGTTCATTGTTAGATGCGCGATCGCAAGGAGTAAAACGTGCCATCCTGTTTACAGGTGATAATAACCAAGCAGCCCAAGCAGTTTATCGAGGAATTGGCTTTTTGCCTACTGGCGAGAAGTATGGCTTAGTCTTATTTGAAGAAACTCAGGCTTAATAAATATCGGGTTAAACGCAGATATGTCCAAGAAATTTATGCTACCCCGTTCTGCAAGGTGTTGAGTCACTCAAAAACAATTGAATCATAATAGAATTGAGAGTTTCATCATTAGGATTGCTTTATGATGTATCAAACTGACCCGCCGCGATCGCCAAAAGATGTATTGCCGACCATGTATGATCTTCCCAGTGAAGACCCAGAGGAGCCTGGTTTGCCCGATCAGTTTCATTTATTGCAACCTCGTCTGTTAGACGAAACCTTTCGTCCACCAAATTATCCTAGCGACGAGATATTTGTTGCTAGCGATCTAAATCTTTATTATGACCCGCGCCATCCACTGTGGCATAAACGACCAGATTGGTTTGCCGTTTTAGGTGTTTCCCGTCTCTACGAACAACGAGATTTACGCTTAAGTTATGTCCTTTGGCAAGAGGGAGTTCAGCCTTTTATTGTGGTTGAATTGCTGTCTCCCGGAACTGAAAAGGAAGACTTAGGGCAGACATTGCGAGATGTCAAGCAACCACCAGGAAAATGGGAAGTATATGAACGGATTCTACGTGTTCCTTATTATGTAGTATTTGATCGCTATAAATATGAGTTAAGGATATTTAAGTTAGATGGTGGTCGTTATGCTGAGATCGCACTGTCAGAGTCACGCTTCTGGATACCAGAACTAGAATTAGGCTTGGGTGTCTGGCAGGGACGCTATCAAGATGTAGAACAGCCCTGGTTGCGGTGGTATGATTGGACAGGCTGCTGGGTATTGACTTCTACAGAACAAGAAAGACAACGGGCTGAACAAGAAAGTCAACGAGCTGAACAGGAAAGACTACGGGCCGAACGGTTGATTGCACAATTGCGATCGCTAGGCGTTGAACCCGATATAGATTAGCTTTTTGTCTACCCTATAGCCCTGCAAACCACTCATAGCCCTGATCTTCCCAATAGCCTTTAGTAGGTAACAAATTGCTGACGAATGTAATTTGAGTTACCCACTTGCTTTGCTTGTAACCTAGTTTAATTGGAGATGCTAGGCGCATAGGCGCACCATTATCAACTGATAAGGGTTGTCCATTCTTTTGATAAGCCATGAGAGTTTGAGGATGTATAACAGAGGCAATATCCCAGCTTTCATAATAGCCATCAGCAGATTTGAAATAGACATAGCGGACGTTTGACTTAGGCTGTACCAGCGCTACTAAATCTCGTAATCGCACACCTCCCCATTGAACGATCGCAGCCCAGCCTTCAACACAGACGTGGCGAATCACCATTGAAGTCAAGGGAAGTTTTTGAATATCTGCCATACTCAATTGCATTGCATTATTGACCTCACCATCAATTATTAAGCGAAATTGTGCTGGATCAATTTGCGGAGTGAAGTCAAAGGTATTAATCAGCAATTTGTCTGCTTCTATGGCATTGATAGGAAATTCAGGTATGGGTTTTTGAGTTAGCAGGAGTGCTTCAAGACTTTGGTTTAGTGGCTCAGATATTTGCCGCAAATTATCTGAGAACAAATTTGTTCCACAGCCACCAAGAAGAAAGCTTACCCCTGAAAGTCCAGATAGTTGAAGTAACCGACGACGGGATAGGGTATGTTTGGGAAGAATCAGACTCATAGATTTACAGTCCGCTAGCGATCATTAAGATAATACTGCTGTCTCACATAGCTTGAGTAGAAAAATGGAGCGAAACGACGGTATATGTGTCCGTCGATGAAAAATGAGTTCAGGTTAAAAAATTACCACGAATGAAGCGCTCGTAACTGTGGCGTTTTTTTCACTTGATGGGCTTCCATGCGTGTTAGAACATCATCCAGAATGGCGATCGCTTCGGAAATAAACGGCCCTTTATTTAACATCACACACTCAGCACGTTCAGCCATTGCGGCGTCGGTCATCTCTCCCCGCGAAGGTGTGCCATCTTTTACCAAACTCTCTAGTACTTGAGTTGCCCAAATAACAGGAACATGAGCCGCTTCGCAAAGCCAGAGAATTTCTTCCTGGATCTCTGCTAAACGCTGGTATCCAATTTCAACGGCTAAATCACCTCTGGCGATCATGACACCAAATGATTGCTTCCCCGCTGCGTAGATGATTAATTCTGGCAGATTGGAAACTGCGATCGCAGTTTCAATTTTTGCCACGATCGCCGGTCGGCTTAATCGTCCCTCAGAGCGCTTGTCCAATTCTTGTTGAAGTAACTCAATATCGGCAGGATGTTGCACAAAAGAGTAACCAATAATATCTGCGTGGGTGGCGACAAAATCTAGGTCGGATAAATCTTTTTCAGTCAGTGGGCTAAGAGGTAAAACTGTTTCTGGGAAATTCAATCCCTTTCCAGGTCTGAGTTTAACTCCTTTCGGGCTAGCATGAGTCACTTGTAGTAAAATTCTCGGTTTTCCATCGGGTACTGAGTACTGGGTGTCAACTACGCGAGTCCGAATTTTGCCATCGTCGATATATACGGGGGTGTCAACAGTTAACAAATCGAGAATTTCGGGAACCGTACACCAAGTTTGGAAATGCTCTACGGGTGATGGGATGAACTCTCCTGTCTCTGACTCATTTCCGAGTTCAGGCTCACATCGCGACAGCAGAATATGATCTCCTTTAAATACCCGTTTTTTATGAAGTGGTGCAAGTACCTGTCCTATGCGGATTTTCACACCAGCTAAGTCCATCATGACTTTACAAGACGTTCCCATTTCCTGTGTTGCTTGACGGATATGGTCGATCATCCGCTCCCAAGATTCGGTTGTATCATGGGCGCAGTTAATTCGCACACAGTTTGCCCCGCGTTGTATAATTTCTCGCACCATCTTGTAGTCAGTGGCGGACTCAGTGGGTAGTGTTACCATAATCCTGACCCGACGCTGGTCTGGAGACTGACCAAATAATTCTTCGGTGTGCTGTTGTAGTAAGCGATCGCCCTCAAAAAAGAACTCGATAGGTGGACGGTTAAGGTGCTGGGAAGACTCGGAGCCGCAAATAACTTCCAAGGTGGTAATGACAGCATCAAGATTGGGCATCACCCGTGCTTCAATCCGTCCTAATGAGGATAAGCCCCAAGGCATTAGTGCAGCTTGGAGGGAGCGAAGATCGTACCGACGTAAAGCTAGATATTCAGCTAAATTCAAGGCACTAGAAAGAAACTCAGGACGCTGAATGTGCGATCGCCACTGGTTAAAGGTCGCTTGTCCTTCGCTTTCAACGTTCTGGCGAAGTTCTTGCAGAATTGATAGCAAATCTTGTGGACTTGATAGATTAAGAAGTGTGCCCAACGGCTGAGTTCCTCGACCATGCTGATGCAGAATGGGCTGACTGCTCGGTATCTTAGCATTCGAGTTTGAAGTTGCAAACTGCATAAAAGTCTTTCTAGTTACCCTAGTGAATAAACGCAACTTAGTATGATAAGCAATGTCTTCATTGCACTGATGGTTTTATCACTAGACCCAAAAGACCACATCACCTAATAGACAGAGTTTCCGAACAAACATATCTCTGACTGGCTATCCTGAACTTTGGAACATTTAGTGCAATCATCCGAAGTAAGACTTGATATGCAATGCCTACAACGGCAAGCTACGCAATCCAATTTCTTAGTGTAATATTTTGTTTTGAAGAATATCTGCCCTTTGTGATCCTGATACTAATCTATGGATAACAGAGAAACAAAGGGAATTTTAAGCAAATCTTGGGAATATCTTGGGAATATCTTAGGAATATTTATGCAAATTTGGCCATTATGCCAGTGTTAACTAGTGGTCTATCGCATTAATTTTGATGAGTTTGTAGTAAGCACTTCAGTGCTTAAAAATCCAGGACTAAAGTCCTTACTACGAACTGATTTACCCCTCATAACTAATGAGACAGACCACTAGTGAGAAGGGTGGGGAACAATGCCCACCCTCACACTCTAGCTTGCTACTGCCTCAGCAGGAGCTGCTTCAACAGCAGTTATGGGTAAATAAACACTAACTTTTTTACGGGTTTTGCCCTTTCTCTCAAACATTACAACACCGTCGATTAGAGCAAACAGAGTGTCATCGCTACCAATACCGACGTTGTTACCAGGGTGGAATTTAGTACCACGCTGACGCACGAGAATGTTTCCTGCACGCACAACTTGACCGCCATAACGCTTTACACCCAGACGTTGGGCATTAGAATCACGACCGTTGCGTGTACTACCTGTTCCTTTCTTATGAGCCATGATTTCCTCTTTTGTATCTTCTTCTTAATTATTATTATTCAACAGCAGTTTCAACTTCTTCGGCAGGAGTCTCATCTAAAACGGGGGTTTCCTTCTCCGCTTCACCTTGGGCAGCAAACACTGCACCGTTAAGGGTGATGGAGTCAATCATAAGTCTGGTAATTTCCTGACGATGCCCCCGCTTTTTGCGGGTTTTCTTTTTCGGCTTCATTTTGTATACCAGGACTTTACGACCTCTGTAATGTCGCAGTACAGTCCCTTCTACAGTCGCACCTGTTACTAATGGCTGTCCAATGGTGACTTCACCATCGTGCTGCACGAGTAATACAGCGTCTATTGTAACTTTTTCGTCTGGTTCGATCGCAAGCAGTTCAATATCATAAAACCGTCCTGGCTCTACTCGTATTTGTTTGCCGCCAGTTTCAATAATCGCGTAGGTCATGGAATTGTCCTTGAGGTTGCCGTACAGGTAGCTGGTTTTTATCTCTGTAGAGACGCTTTTGCCAGCCTTTGTAATATGTCTACCTGATCCGAGCAGGAATTAGACAGACAATCTAACATACTATTTTATTAACAGGTATTAAGTCAAGCTTTAATAAGCTTTTTGGATTTGGCATCGGCGTCTGGTCAGCAAAGAGGACAAGGAAACTCTTGAGATGGAGGGAGAAGGGAAAACCCCATATCTAAAATTTTAAAAGTCAGAATAAATGCTTTTTAGATAAAAATTACTACTATCTTAGGGCTGAATTTTGCAAAAAGTAACATTATTTTTAACTTAAAAGTTATACTTTCTTGTCAAAATCAACACATTTTTCTTCTTTATTTTAAAATTGTAATTAGATGCTAAATCTATAAAATCTTTACATCTTTACAAAAGTTAGTGAATCCCCAGGAATTAAATTACCACATTCAAACCTGATATTTCAAACAGGAGATGGATTGTCATGACACAGCAAAATGCTGCCCGACTTTTTCAAGCCGTAAAAGCAGATCAAGCATTACAACAAAAACTCAAAGCAACAGCTAATCCAGAAGCATTTATCAAGATTGCTCAAGAGCGTGGCTATGATTTCACCGTTGAAGAACTGGATAGCGAAATCAACAAATTATCTGAAGAAGATTTAGCCGCCATTGTCAATCCAGGATGGGGGACTAGACGCCACCTTAATCCTAGATAATTCCTGTTCTGGGAATATCGAAAGTATAGGAACAACTGAATTGACAAATTATGCTCCTCAAGGGGATACCGTTGCATCATCACCTTTAGGAGCATTTCTGTTAAACTAAGTAACTCTAATTGCTATCTTCCCACCTGCTTAACTCATGAGTTAGGATGACTATATTTTAATCAGGTGATATGAAAAGAATAGAAGTTGAGCAAAGAACTATTTTAATTGGTTTGGCAGGTAGTCACGGCTATGGTTTAAATCGTCCTGATTCAGACTTGGATTATCGGGGAGTATTTATCGCGCCCAAAAGGTACTACTTGGGATTTGATCGCATAGAACAAAAAGATACTGGTTGGGATGAACCAGGAATATTTCCATTCGTTGATGGTAACAAAGACACAGTTATATATGAATTAAGAAAAATCCTCCAGTTATTAGCGGGTGCAAATCCCAATGTTTTAGAATTGCTCTGGTTAAATAACTATCCTTTTTTAAACACAGTAGGACAGAATTTAATTAATCATAAACAGTTATTTTTGAGTAAAAAGGTAAAACATACTTACACTGGTTATGCCTTTGCCCAAATTAAAAAGATGGAAACTCATCGTAAGTGGCTATTAAAACCACCGCAAAAAAAACCGATACCATCTGACTTCGCTATAGAAGACGAAGCACCTCTGGGCAAAGATGAGCTAAATGCTTTTCTGGAGTATCTTTATAACTTAATCAGAGGACGGATTGAGTTTTTGGAAGAAGCGGAACAATTATATCAATTGCTGACGGCAGATATTGATTTTAAAGGAGTCTTAAAACAATATACTTTACCCGATGAGACTTTGGAATATACCCAAAAGTTAACCAATAGCCGTAAAGATTTTATTCGTCTGCTTCAGAAAAGCCAAAGCTATCAAATAGCTTTAAGAGAATGGAAGGCTTACTTATCTTGGCAGGAGAATAGGAATCCGGCTAGGGCAGAAATGGAAAGAAAATCGGGTTTTGACCTCAAACATGGGATGCACTGCATTAGATTGTTACGCAGTGGAGTAGAAATATTACGGCACGGTGAAGTGATTGTAGATAGAAGAATAGCTGGTGATGTTGAGGATTTAAAAGCTATTTTAAAGGGTGAGTATTCTTATGAGCAGGTAATGAAAATGGCAGAAGATTTGGTTGCCGAAATGGAAATTGTTTGCGAACAATCTGCCCTACCTCATAAACCTGATTTAGAGCAAATTAATGAGTTGTGTATGGAATTGGTGGAAATGCAAAAATGGAGTCATTAGTCATTGGTCATTGGTCTATTGGTGTTTATAACTCAACACAGTTCAGATAAGCCCAGAACCCTCATGTAGAGACGCGATTTATCGCGTCTTCAAAGACCAATTACCTACACCAATAAACCTTAACCCAAGCGTATTGGCTTATAACTAACAAATGACAAATGACTAATTTTAAAGAGTATACATTAAGTCAGCAAAGCCATATAGGCTGATGATGAGCAATAGAGATGCTGTTAGTTGGGTAATTCGTGTCTGGGGTGAGGGGGCGATCGCTTCCCGCACTAAGATAGAAATAGATGACCCCACTAATAAGCTCAAGCATAAAATTAAATAGGGCCTGTCGGGTAAAATACTGCCTATTGCCAGCATAGCGATCGCTAATAAGAGCATCAATAACTCTACAAACCTAGGCGGATCGTATTGGCTAGATAGAATAAAGCTGTTGAACCAAAAAGACCAAAATCTCATATTCAGTGCTGAGTGCTAAGTGCTGAGTGCTGAGTTAAGAGTTAGGAGTTGTGATTTATAGTCAGTGCTGATTGAGGAATTAAAGTTGTGAGATATGAAGCAGCTTTCCATTCAAAACTCTTAACTATTAATTCTTCACCGGAGGCGGAGCGTTTCCGGCTCCGCTCCTAACTTTTAACCTCTAGCCCCTAACTTTTGACCTGTGCCGTTTTTTTGTGCAGTATCACTTTCTGGTAGTTCGACACCAAAGACACGGCTAAAAACTTTGGCGACTTTGTAGCCAGAATCAATCGATTCTAAGGGGTCTTTCCGCAGTCTGTGACGCAAACATAACGTAATTACGCGATGGATATCATCAACTGTAACTTCAGTGCGTCCTTCATAAGCTGTTAAGGCTTTGGCGGCGCGGTTACTAACAATGTCACCCCGCAAACCATCTACATCCAGTTCTGAGCAGACTTCAGAAATTTTCACCCGCAGATCATAGTCCATGTTCACTTTTGGCAAAAGCTGTTGAGCATTGACAATTTGCTCTTGCAATGCTTCTTGCTGGGGTTTGTAATTTTCGAGAAATGCTGGAGGATTTTGATCAAAATCCGCCCGTTGTTCTACGATTTGCACCCGCAAGGCTGGTTCCTTTACTGTGTGAATTTCTGCGTGCATCCCAAAGCGATCGAGCAGTTGGGGGCGTAGTTCGCCTTCTTCTGGATTTCCAGAACCCACAAGAACGAAACGTGCTGGGTGACGAATAGAAATACCTTCCCGTTCTACAGTGTTCCATCCACTGGCAGCGGAGTCGAGTAACACGTCTACAAGATGGTCGTCTAGTAAGTTGACTTCATCCACATAGAGAATACCTCGGTTAGCCTTTGCCAGCAGTCCCGGTTCAAAAGCTTTGACACCTTCAGATAAAGCTTTCTCGATATCGATTGTGCCACAAACTCGGTCTTCTGTGGCTCCTAGTGGCAGGTCTACCATTTGGACTTTTTTGTGAGCTACAGGAATTTCCGCCCCTTGTTCTAACAGTTGGCGGACTTCATCGCTCATCAAGTCGGGGTCACTAGGATCACTACTGAAGGGATCATTGGCAACCACAGAAATTTCTGGCAGCAGATCCGCCAGCGCCCGGATAGTTGTGGATTTCCCGGTGCCGCGATCGCCCATGATCATTACACCACCAATTTTGGGGTCAATCACGTTCAATAGCAACGCCAGTTTCATTTCTTCCTGGCCCACGATTGCCGTAAAAGGAAATACTACGCGACGCGCACTTGCCGTGGATTGAGCAGTTGGACTCACTAAATTACCTTAACAATATTTTTCTTATTACAGTTATTTATTGTGACACAGGTAGGGCGTGGAGGAATGTGAAGATCAGGGGGATGAGGAAGAAGTAGGGGAGCAGGGGAGCAGGGGAGCAGGGGAGCAGGGGAGCAGGGGAGCAGGGGGCAAGGGGTAAGGATGAGAAGAATTAATAACCAATGCCCAATTCCCAATGCCCAATGCCCAATTCACCATACGAATATCTATTGGGCACTAATGACTACTAACTACGTCAAGCACTTCATAGTTAGGTCTGCTTTAGTTTTTCTGGTGCAAAAGTTCCATAAGCAGGGAACGAACAACTACCAACTCATCAATCCTGTAGTAAGCATAAATACTTGTAAACTATATGGTTAGTAGATTCAATCATAAAAACGAGCAATGGCGTGTGTGGGTAGCTAATGCATCATTCAAATCTATGAAATCACCTTTTATTGTTCAAATTTGGCGGCGAGCGCTCAAGTCTCTTTTTCCGATTCTCATTTTAATATCCTTTGTTACGGTATTACTGGTAGACAGTTTCACTCCTGCCATCGCACAGATACCCCGTCAGGAAATTCGCGGGGTTTGGATGACTACTAATGATTTTGACACTCTCAAGAATCGCGCCAAAGTGCAGGATGCGGTAACTCAACTACGGCGGATGAACTTCAATACAGTTTATCCTGTGGTATGGAATTCTGGGTATGTGATGTATCCCAGTGCGATCGCGCAACGTGCAGGTATTCAACCTTTTGTCTACAAAGGTTCAGATGGACATGATATTCTTGCAGACCTCATTACTCAAGCACATCGCCAAGGATTGCTAGTAATTCCCTGGTTTGAGTTTGGTTTTATGGCTCCCCCAACCTCAGAACTTGCACTGAATTATCCAGATTGGTTCACACAAAAGCGGGATGGTAGCCAAACTTCAATCAGTGCAGCGGGTGAGGTGATGTGGCTTAATCCCTTCCATCCTCAAGTGCAACAGTTCATCACCAATCTTGTGCTGGAAACTGTTACCCAATATGATGCCGATGGCATTCAGTTTGACGATCACATGAGTTTGCCCCACGAGTTTGGTTACGACCAATATACAGTTGCTTTATACACCAAAGAAACTAAGAATCCTCCCCCAAATAATCCCCAAGATCAGGCATGGATAAAGTGGCGGGCAGATAAAATTACGGCGTTCATGGTACAACTTAACCAAGCGGTAAAGCAGAGAAAACCCCAGGCGATTTTCTCCGTTTCTCCCAATTACTATGATTTTGCTTACAAGTTTCACCTGCAAGATTGGCTAAGTTGGATGCGACAAAATATTGTGGACGAGTTAATTGTGCAAATTTATCGTCCCGATCTGCAAAGTTTTGTGGCAAATATTTCCCGCCCAGAAATTCAGGAAGCGCAACAAACAATTCCAACTGGAATTGGCATTATGACCGGGTTACGAAATAACCCAGTTCCCATGCAGCAAATTAAATCTCAAGTGCGTGCTGCTCAAGAACGCGGTTTAGGCGTAACCTTCTTTTATTATGAAAGCCTTTGGAATGATGCGTTAGAACCCTTAAACGAGCGACAAGCTGCATTTGGAACTCTCTTTCCATCTCCCGCACTCCGCGCCAGAGTTGATTGAAGAAGCAAGTTCGTAGTAAGGACTTTACTCCTGATTTTCTAAGCACTAAAGTGCTTACTACAAACTCTCAAAACTAGCTGAGACATTGTAGTAGTGCGATCGCCTGTAATTCTAAAAGGTATAATCCATCATTCGCTAGCCTGTACTCACTCTCCACTCCCTACTCCTAACTCAGCATGACAATCTTCTACCGAATTGCGTTGTCGCATGGCATTAACTAAAGCCTCGTAGCTAGACCAATTTTCTTGCAGTAGAGTTTTAGCCTGGAGGGCATGAAACCGTAGTTTCTGCTGATAAGCTGATTCAGAAAAGCCTAAAATTGTCAAGACTCCTATCAGTTTGTTTTTATCATCAGATCCACCCTCAGCATTATTAAAAACTAGGGTTTCAGCAGCAATACCCGCCATCCAAACGGTGCAGTAACGGTCTAACATTTGGGCGCTGATTTTACCCGCTTCTAGTTGAGATGCTAATTCGCCATCATCAAAGCTAACGCCGCCTTGTCCAGGTTGCCCCTGTTTCCAGGCTTCCCAAGCGCTGAGTGTGTAGCCGGTAACGGGAATACCCAACAGGTAAGCAATTAAGAAATGCCCAGCTTCGTGGTGGACGATGCGATCGCGGTGTTCACTTGAAAAACCAGCTATCCAATCCAAAAAGATAGTACCACCCTTGCCTTGCAAGCTGAAACTATCTAATGTCGCTATGCCTAAAATGGTGAAGGTAGCAAGTGCCGGTACTGCCGGTGATAAGTTTAAGAACGGCCCCAGCAGTACCGATAGGGTCATGAGAAAGATAGATATTGCAACTAAATTTAGGCTAGTTTGGCTCATTGAGAGTTTTCTGAGTGCAGCTTAATCTTTCTTTATTATGAGGCGAGATTAGTTACAAAAGGAATGTGATTAAACAATCGTGCATTTACTGAGAATGATTTCCAGCCCATCCTGTACTTGCTCAAGTTCTTGGCGCTTTTGGTAAATCCATATCTTTTCAGCCTCACGTTGTTCCAAAGTTTCGTTGTGAGCCTTTTCCTGCTGTTCGAGGAGATTTTCGTAAAGTGCGATCGCTTCTGCAATGACTCGACTAGCTGATTCCACTCGGCTATTAAAAACTGAGCCAACAATTTCATCTAACTTTTCTGATAATTTATCTCTTGATTCTTTATCATCAAAATTTTTAAATCCTAGTTCACAAACTTTGCCTTTTATTTGGTCTTTTAGTCCATCAAAATCTAGCATTCCAAAACCAAACGAACCAGCAATTGTAGCAGCTAAACTTGCAACAATCACGGCAATAAAACCAAGACCTGTAAATATCATTAATCCAGCAGCTAAAACGCCACCTATTCCAATACCACTACCAATTCCTCCCATTCCCATAAAATCATCATTTATACTGTCAATAGAAATTTTAAGCTGCTTGCTAAAATTAGTTTGTATGTTTTGGTCTAGTCTATTAAATTCACCTTGAATTGCGTCTAGCTCATAAGCAATACTAGTGTCTAAATACTTAATATTTTCTTGTAAGATAATCTCTTTAAGTTTCGTATTTCCCCATTCATCTATTTCTGCTGACAAATCTCTGATAAATTGATTGGTATAATCTCTAATCAGTTTGTCTTGGCTTAAAGCCGGGTTGTGTTCAGAATTCCAATATTGGCTCTTTTGAGCTATGCGATCGCCTAATCCTTCACGCCATTCATCCCAAGATTCAGTAATTTGCTCAAACACTAATTCTATAAGTTGATCTGCCAATAGATGGATTCTGACATCGCGCCCACTGGCTTCTCCTATTTTTTCTAAAATTTCCTGCTTTTCTGCTTCAGAAATTTGGATTTTTCCATCTAAAGTAGCATTCGATTTATATAGCCCATCTAAACCTTTTTTGATAACTCTATTTATTTGACTAATAGAGTGCTTAATTTTTACTGTGCCACTATCAAAGGTCAAAAACTTCTCAAGAGACTGGGTAAAATTTTGGAAGGCTTTCAAATAGTCATCTTCAGTTCCCTGCAAAATTGCATCCAGTGCAGCTTGAGCAGAAATAAAATGAACGCGGTTTTCACCTGCAACTATAGGCTTTTGACCTTGTACAATTCTTTCGATCCTTTGTTGCACTTGCTCACGTCCCTTTTCGCTACGCACTAAATCTATAAAATTTCCTACTATAAAAAGATTGTTAGCAGGTTCATTTTTATTACCATGATTTAGTTGAGTTCTCACATCCTGGAGTAAGTCGCATTCTACCTGAGTTAGAGGACGTAAGGCATTAGTTAGGAATATCACTGCATCTGTATCTTTCAGTAATTTTTGAGTAATGGCGGTGCGTTCAGGGTGTTCGTTTAATCCTGGAGAATCTACAATTTCTACCCCACTACTACATAACTCTAAATCAGGATGCTCAAAAACAATTTCATCAATTTCATTATGTGCTAGTTCATCACTCAGACATCCAAGTGCTGCATCTTCTGAAATTGTTGCCTTTAGTTGATATTGCTCAAAAGGAATTTCTTCTTCCCGTCCATCTTTATAACGACAGACTACCCGCTTTTGGGTTCCATATTTTAAAACTGTTACCATACCACTACAAGGAATCTCTCTCACAGGTTGAATTTCTTCACCTAGTAAGGCATTAAGTAAGGTTGATTTCCCTTGGCTAAACTCGCCTAAAACTGCTAACCTAAACTGCTGAGATTTTACTTTTTGAGATATTTCCTCTACTTCCTCTATCAAAGTGTGAGGCAAGAAGCCACGATTGGTACAGTCTTGAATTATCTGAAAAAGCTGATAACAAGAATTGTCTAATTGTTTGCGATATTCTTGGAACTTTTTCAATTCTCCGTAAGATAGATTTCTGTGTGGTTTAGTTGTTTTGTGTTCTGATTTAGTAGGTAGAGCCGCTAGCATATCACTTGCAGCCTTGACAAATATGGTATCTAGTTGTTGAAATCGAGCAGGGTTGAGTAAAAAATGTACTTCATCTAAAGCAATAGGCTCCACATTTGCTTGATGTGTAAAACCAGCCTCTAAAACTACTAAATGTTGTGGTTTAATGCCTAAGTG
Organism: Nostoc sp. KVJ20; assembly: GCF_001712795.1. GTDB lineage: Bacteria > Cyanobacteriota > Cyanobacteriia > Cyanobacteriales > Nostocaceae > Nostoc. The sequence goes on along the minus strand of NZ_KV757637.1, from coordinate 18,353 downwards.
CTTGGCAACTATCTCCATATACTTTTTCTCGCGGGTGTCAATTTCGCTATCTGCTGCTGACATTTCATAGCCAAAGCTAATTAACAACAGCTTTTCTGATTCTGAAAGTGGAGCCGCTAATGCTAGTAAATTATTAACTTGCTTATAAACTTGATTTTCTTTGACTCCCTTAATCATTAAATGTGTCAACTTACGCACATCACTTTCTGGAATACTAAATCGATAAAGGGTTGTAAGTAAACGTTGCTTTTCTGACTCTGCTACTGTGCCATCTACAAATATCACTCCCAAAAGCACCGTGACTAAATTTGCCAGAAATATTACGGGTGGTGTGAGATTCTTTTGAGTCAGTTTTTGTCCAGTAATCTGCGACAATAGCTCAACAGTCTGAGAGTTAAGTAGTGAAGTATCCATAAACTATGTAAGGCGATAAGTTTTCAGACTTAGTATTCCCAGATTTAGACAAAATTAATTAATATACCGAATAAATACGGTTATCTTTACTTTTTTATACCAGTTAGGCTCAAGAAAATTAGCTTTTAGCAACCTAAAAATATGCTGTTCCAATTTGCGCCTGCAATTCAAACTGGTATTGATGCTGGGAAATATCTACAAGTCTTGAGCAATGGAGTACCTTTAAGCATGGCTAGAGATACAGTTACCGGACAGTTTGTAGGTCATGCTATTGGTGCTACTGTCAACAACAGCCCTTTATCTCCACTGATAGCAGCTTCAAATTTCCTTATCAGTGGGGCGCAGATGTATCAAACTCAGCAAGGCTTTACAGCTGTATTAAATGGCTTGCAAACTATACAAACTAGCTTGGGTGTGCTGCAAGCAACTACAGCCTTGATTGGTGTGGGAACCATAGCAGGTGTAGCGTTGACAGCAGTGAACCTACACCAAACACTGAAATTAAGAAAAGAAGTAGAACAAATGAGGCTGGAAGTTAAAAACGGCTTTATTGACTTGAAACAAGCCTTAAAAGACCAAGGAGTAGAAATTAGACAAATAATCGAGCAAGTAGCCCAAGATATCAAATTTGAACAACATCGCACAGCTTTAGTGAGAGCGTATGGAGTGTTTATTCAGGCGATGAACCGCTTCCGTTCAGCGATGCAATTGCAAGATTTCAGCCGAAGAAACGCTGAGATTGATGGCGTTAGGGGAATGTTGTTTACGGCTTTAGCAGATTACAGCAATCCCCATTTACTGGAAGAAACCTGTGCAGCTGGTCAATTACGCAGACTTGAATGCGCTTGGGCAATTGAACAGGCGATTGTTGCAACTTATCAAGTGCAAAATGAAGTTTCAGCAGTCAGCGATCGCCTTATCCTACTCCAAGATAAAATCTGTGAAGATGCTCTCACTGTGATTAATCGCTGCGAATCACATGATGAGCTTGATTTTCTCTTTCCCGAAATTGTCCGCATTAAAAATCATGATTTAGCGGTATTGGATTCGTGGCAAAATCATGTGGATTGGATGCGCTCGCTTCCTTCATCAGATTTAAAACTTTTAAGTAGCGCTGATTTTAATAGTACAGATACTCACTACTCCACAATCAATTTAGTAGAACCGCCAGAACAATTAGTATATGAAAATTTAACCGAAAAATCCCATTTCTATTCACTTCGTGACCAGTTGTTATTTTTATTCGAGCCTGAACTACGTCGAGAGTACGAATTTTATATTAGTGAACAAGCTGGAATTACTGGTTATAAAACTTTAGTTACATCTAATTTGCAACAGGCATCAGACTTAACTGTTGGTAATCTTTATTACTACTTTAAAATCAGAGATAAATCGAAAGATGAGACAGAGTTAGTTTCAGCTAAGTAAAACAGCAACGGCAATTCTTGAAATAACTATTTTAAAGTCTGCCTACGCGGACTTTGTTTGTATATACAGCAGATTTAAACTTCTCTACGAGAGGGTACGCCAACGTAAGGTACAAAATACTACTGTTCTATTATCATAGACTCATAGAAAAACTCACGCGCTTACAGTAAAATTGTATACTAAGTGTCTAAACACATTCATTGTTTGTCAGTTTCTAACCTAGTTCCAAACTTGTCACAGCAAAAACGCGATTAATAGGTAAATTAGGAATTTCTTTAGTGTACATCCGAGCCGTTTCAAAGACTGTCTGCAATTGGCAACGTTGAACTAGGTTAATAGCTTGTACATTTGCATCTGGCACATCAAAAAATACTGGAGCATGAGGATTTTCTGCAAGCAAGGCTTGAAATAATGCTTCAGCAATCTGTTCGTCATTAGCAAACAGTGGCCCAATCCGAAAACCTGTATGAGCAGACCGGATAACTCCGTAACCAACAAGATATCCATTTTTTAGAAACCCGAAAGCAGTACTTTCTGGCTGTTCAATCCAATGCCGCAGAAATTGTGGACGCTTAGAAGGAAAAATTTGGCAATCATAAGCCACCAAATCTTCAAAAGGCACAGTTTTCAGTTCGATGATACCAGCAGGCATAACACCGCCACCCACCCCTTGATAACGAATATTCTTATAAGCGATTTGGAAACCAGACTTTTTGTAGTTATCTTGTTGAGCTACTACACCATCTAAGCCGATGTTACGGTCAGCACCTAGATAGTCCATTGCAGTCTTCCAAATTTTCATACCCAACCCCTGCCCACGAAACTGGGGTTTCACAATGTAAAAACCGAGAAAGCCGAAGTTTTGATCGTAAGCAACAGCAGAAATACACCCCACTGGCTCACCATTCAACTCGCCCAAGAAAAAACCATTGTTGTCAGTTTGATAAAAAGATTCAGCATCATACTTTCCTGGATTCCAACCTTCGCTTGCTGCCCAAGTAATCGCCAAATCAATTTCCGACCTGTTCATTTTGCGGACGATGAAGTTGTCACGGATCATAATATCTTCATACTGTCAGGCTATTAACTATTTAACTTCGCTTTCGCAAACCCAGCGATAACTCTTAATATTTTTATACTCATCTCTCGTAAAATTACATTCATTCGCATATAAAATCACTCAAATACTACTGTTCTATTCCCATATACTAATACACGGTTTTGTAAGTGCGATCGCACCGCTCTTGCTAATACAACTCTCTCCAAATCTTTGCCTTTTCTCACCAAATCATCAACCTCATCACGGTGACTGACTCGCACCACATCTTGTTCAATAATTGGGCCTGCATCTAAATCAGCAGTGGCATAATGAGCCGTTGCGCCAATAATTTTTACCCCCCGTTCAAAAGCTCGGTGATAAGGATTTGCTCCGATAAATGCTGGTAAAAATGAATGATGTATATTAATAATTTGTGGAAATTGACTAATAAAATCTGCACTAACAATCTGCATATATTTCGCCAATACAACTAAATCTATTTTGTACTGGCGTAGTAATTCTAGTTGTTGGGCTTCTTGTTCTGATTTATTGTCTTTAGTAATAGGAATGTGTTTAAAGTCAATATTAAATTGCTCTGCAACTATCTTGAGATTACTATGGTTACTAATAATTAAAGGAATTTCACCAATAAATTCTTTGGCACGTTGTCGCCAAATTAAGTCAAATAGACAATGGTCTTGCCGACTTACCCAGATAGCTATGCGTGGTACTGTATCAGAAAAACGTATTTCCCACTTAGCACCTAAAGGTTGGGCGATCGCATTAAAAGCAGGGGCAATAAATTCTTGCGGTAAATTGAACCCATCTAACTGCCATTCAATGCGCGTGAGGAATAACCCAGCGGCAAAGTCTGTATGCTGATCTGCATGGATAATATTACCACCGTTAGAGTAGATGAAATTGGCAAATTTCGCCACCAATCCCCGTTGATCGGGGCAGGAAATTAGCAGTGTTGCTGTCGGATTTGTCATAGTAACTTAGAAAAACTAGTGAGATTTGAAGTCAACTTGACGTTAAAAAGACGGCTATAAACCTCCAATTCTATTCGCCTTGGCTCTAAGTTGACTGGGCGTTACCGAAACATACCACAGAAAGCGTAATTGCTCATTTACCATTGGTCGGAGTTGGTAAAGGGGTGCTGAGTCCAGGTAGTTTCTGACTATTATCTACAGGTTGCTTCCACTCTGATAATTCCCGATTCACGGCATTTGCAAAATCTGTAGATACCAATAGTACATTTATATTTCCATCGGGTTTTGTAGCTGGGTCAGTGTGAGCATATAAGAAACGACCGTTAAAGTTAGATTTTCCTAAAATTAATTGATGGCTTTGTCGGTTTTTCAGGGTGATATTGATAGTTGCTTGGGGTTGATCTAAGGCAAATTGTCCAAGCTCTTTTGCTGGAGTTGATAAAGTGCGTAGTTTACCGCCGTAGGCATCGCTATTACCTTTGACCAGCAAATCCATTAAATAAGAAACAATAGCGTCATTTGCTGGTTCCGATATCGGAGATTTGATTAACCACTTGGGGTTACTTGATTCAGGGCTACGTTCCAGATTCAAGGTGAGTTTTTTTGTCTTGACCGTTAAGGACTGTACATCATCTTCTGCAAAAGAGAAAATTTTCTGCTTTTGCTCCTTTGCTTCTTCTCGCACAGTTGCGCCCCGAATTTCATAGAAGTAGACAAAACCACCTAAACCTAGCGCTAGCAGTATCAAAATTAAAGTCGTTCGCGGCAATTTCATTTTTTGGTCATTTGTCATTGGTCATTGGTCATTTGTCATTTGTTATTGGTGAGGAGTTAATATTTATAACTCCTAACTCCTAACTCCTAACTCACTTTTTACCGTCGTTTCCACCAGAGAGTAACTGCGATCGCAAACCCAATTAAGGGTAAAACCAATAAAGACGACACTATTAAAAGATTGCCTTGGGTAGTAGTCAGGGTTATTCGACGGTTTTTCGGTTCTTTGGGGCGAATGGAAAGGGGTTGCTGATCCTGTTGACTCAGCCAAGTAACTGAGTTGAGAAATACATCTCCATTTAGTTGCTGTTGAAACAAGCCATCAGTGGCGAAGTTAGAATTTCCTAAAACCACTAACCGTGACTCGGTAGCTGTTTGAGATGAGGGTGTGGGGGAAGGAGCAGGAGCAGGGGGAGTAGGGGAGGCAGGGGGAGTGGGGGGAGTTTGAGCTTGGGTGGTTGGTGATGGTAGGGGTGAAGGTGTTGGTGAAGTTTGGGGAGTGGTAGCAGATTTAGCTGCTTGTTTTCTTGTTAAGGCAACACCCAAGGTAAGAGGCCCTTGGAGGTCTTTATCTGCATTAAACTCCAATTTTTCGCTTTGGAGGTCGCTTTCTGCCCAACTGCTGGGATAGGGTTTGGTTCGCAGCAGAGGAGTAGCCTCAACACCGGGTACAGAGGTAATTTCTAGTGGTCGTGCAACTGGATAAAAAGAATTACCGTTACCGAAATCTTTGGTAATTGGATGTTGTCCGTATTCTGTAACTAAGGGGGTGGCAGGGCCAAGTCCTATGACGCTTTCACCTGAAACATCGACTGCTAAACGATTATCTAAACGAACACCCCACTCTTGTAGCAAGCTGTTAAGTTTGGGATCGGTATTAGGATCAATCATCAACAGTAAGTTTCCGCCACGATTCAGATATTCTTGTAAGGCTTTGACTTCGCCCTCAAACAGCCCTCGCTTAGGGCCAGCTACTATGACGACAGAGGCATCTTGAGGAACTTTGGAGGTTTCTGCTAGATTCAGCGGAGATGTTGTAAAGTTTTTGTCGCCTAATCCCTGAACTGCTTGTGATATTGCATCTTTACCAGCCGAAAGTTGGCGTTCGCCATGACCTTGGAGTAAGTAAACTTTGGCTGTGGTTGAACTTGTTAGTTGTTGTAGGCGACTAGTTAATCTGATTTCTGACAGACGCTCATTTTGATTAACTGTTTGCACTAATTGCCGTTTATCGCCAGATTCTAAATAAACTTCCCCATAATCTTTGACGCCAAACTTTTCTGCAAGTCCTGGTCTTGTTTGGGGGTCAATATACTCATATTTAAATTTTGAGCTTTGTCGTTGATAATTTTCTAGCAATTCTTGGTCTTGGGGATTCTGGTTAATATCAAACACCCACACTTTAACCGGCTCTGGTAATGCACTTACTAATTCCCGTGACTGGGGCGCAAGGGTAAATAATTGAGCTTCTGTTAAGTCTGCCCGCAAGTGGTAGCGAGTTCCCAAAAAGTTAATCAATCCCAATATTGCCAATACTGCTAAAGTTGCCACTAGGGCATTAGTTCCAGCTTGGGTAGAACGACGCTTCCACCAGTTATTCTGGTAGCTTTGCCATATTATCCCCAACCCACTAATCACAATTCCCGTAATTAAAAATATTAATGGAATTAGTCCCCACTGTTCAGAGACTAATCCAACTGTTAAGCCGACAGTAATTAGGAATGGGCCTAACCAAAATAAATATTTCCACAGTTTATTTTTTGCAACTATTTTCATATTATTTGTCATTTGTCATTTGTCATTGGTCGTTGGTCGTTGGTCATTGCTTGTTGGTCATTGGTCATTTCTCTAAAAATGGTGACAAGTAAAAATATATGGATGAGAATTGAGTGACTAAAAATAAGTAAAGTAAGCAAGATAACTGAATAAATGGCAACAAAGCGTTTCCAATAATTACAGGTTTATCAATTATCAGAACAATTAGCTGATGACATTTGGAAAATTGTTGAAGGATGGAATTTTTTTGCAAAAGATACGATTGGTAAACAGATTGTACGTTCGGCAGATAGTATCGGTGCGAATATAGCAGAAGGTGTAGGAAGAGGTAGTTTTCAAGAAAATAGACGTTTCATAAAAATAGCAAGAGGCTCTCTCAATGAAACTCAACATTGGTTAAGACGAGCTTACACTCGTAACCTTTTAACTACCGAACAGATAAATGCAATCAAAACAATCATTAACGAACTAGCACCAAAATTAAACTCCTACCTAAACTCAATTGGCAATGTACCAGATAACAAATGACAAATGACAAATGACCAATGACCAATGACCAATGACAAATGACTATTGCCTTTGAAAGCGCAGTGCATCAATTGATTGAGCGGTGAGAAAGATGCCCAAAAAAATATAACTGCCGAATAAAATGAAGGTGCTGGTATCAAAAATGCCTTGGATTAATGTGTTGTAATGTTTCAGCAAAGATAGATAACCTAAAGCTTCGCCGATGGGGCCAGGGACAATTTTGCCGATTAAATCAATCAATAACAATAATAAAATTACTGCAAAGGTAAGAACGGCAGACAGAATTGTGCTGTCTGTTAATGAGGAAATAAACATTCCTACAGATAAAATTGCTGCTGCTAGCAAGATTAATCCAAAATGGCCCAGTAAGGGAATTGAAGGCGCCATTGGTGGATTTGAGGCACTAATAGCGATCGCTTCAAACACTAGCATGGGTAAAACCATCGTGGTAAAAAATGTTAGCACGCCTAATAATTTACCTACCGCTACCGCCCAATTGGTGATTGGTGAGGTGGCTAACAGTTCTAAAGTACCCCGCTTTCGTTCTTCGGCATAGAGTCCCATTGACAGTATTGGCAGGATAAACAACAATAGCCACCCCATACGATCTAAAAATGCTCGGACAAATTCGTAAGGGACATCTATCGGCGGTACTGGTACTCCCAGTTGTTGCCCTTGTGCATCTATTGCCGCAACTCCTAGCAAAATGCCGTCTGGCCCTAGCAAAATCATCACGAAGAATAACCCCGCGAGAAACCAAAATATGCCTGCGATCGCATAAGCTAATGGCGATACAAAATAACTCTGCAACTCCCGGCGATAAATGGCAATGATATTACTCAGTACTACACCCATTTACGCTGCCTCTCCTTCTTTATCTGCTGCTAAGTCTACCTCAGTCTCGAAATTCTTTTCTTCTGTGGTCAGTTGCAAGAATACGTCTTCTAAGGTAGCGTTTACTCGCCGCAGTTCATGTAAACCAAATCCTGCACGCACTAATGTTGTGACAATATCCTTTCCTGGTTCTTTTCCCGGTTGCGATATTACCCGCAGGTAAGCGCGATTTGCCTGGGGTTGATGACCGGCTGTCGGAATTGATTCTATCAGACTCACACCCGCGACTTTTTGCAATACCTGTTTCGCTAGGGCTGCTTCTCCTTCTATTTCCAATTCATACCCAGAACCACCTGTCAACTGGGTCATCAGATTTTCTGGTGTATTAGTTGCTACGACTTTACCGCGATTGATGATGGCGACACGGCTACAAGTCATACTCACTTCTGGCAGAATGTGGGTGGAAAGAATAATTGTGTGAGTCCCAGCAAGGCTTTTAATTAAATTCCGCACCTCAATTATTTGTCGAGGATCGAGTCCAACGGTGGGTTCATCGAGAATGATTGCTGGTGGATCGTGGACGATCGCTTGAGCAATTCCGACTCTTTGGCGGTATCCTTTTGAGAGTTTGCGGATAATTACCTTTCGCTTATCTTCTAGGTTGCAGCGTTCGATGGCGGCTGTTACTTTGTTGGGGCGATCGCCTACTGATACTCCCTTAATTCGGGCGACAAAATGCAAAAATCCCTCTACCGTCATATCTGGATACAACGGCGGTGTTTCGGGTAAATAACCAATCCGTTGGCGTACAGCCAGAGAATTTTCATGGACATCATAACCAGCAATCCGAGCATTTCCATTTGTTGCCGGTAAATAACCAGCGAGAATCCGCATGGTTGTGGTTTTTCCAGCGCCATTGGGGCCCAACAACCCTAAAATCTCCCCAGGCTCGACGCTAAAAGTGACATCAGTAATCGCTGGGGTAGAGCCGTATATTTTACTCAGATGTTCAACTTCAATCATCCGTATAGTGGCGATCGCAATTTATAGAATACCCAACAATCTTAGATCACGATATTGGGTATGGGGGACTGGCACTAAGATTAGCCGACAACGGGTAAAGTTCCTGAAAATCTAACTACCGAGCAAGCTTCTTTACAAGGGTTGGGGAAAAATTAAAGCCTTTCTCCTTGTAAGGCTTTGTTAAAGTGAAACCGTCACACTCACCGACATCGCGCCCAGAACTGAAGTTCAGGGCTGATAGCTGAAGTCTACTTAAGTGGACTGAATTGATCATTTAGTCCACTTGAGTGGACTTTAGCTATGAGACTCAGAATTCATAGAGAATTGTGATTGCGATGTCGGGTGAGGTTGTGTACACGCCGGATGGGGAGGCGGTGGAATTGCAGGAGATGATGCGGCGGTTTGGGGTGCAGAAGTAAATACTGCTCACTATGTCAACTACCTACATATATAACTACACATATAAATTCGTTATCAAGCAACTAATATATTATTAAATGGTTAAATGACAGCTATTAACCGCTTAACTGTCCTTGCATTCTCCTAAAAATCGTGAAATATTAGAACTATGAAGTGCGCTATCAACAAACTTCAAGCAGCCTCCACCAAAGCATTTGTCACGTTGGACACTTGAAGCCAGCCACTATATGTGCTGCTGCAATAATATTCTGCCCAAGTCTAATGTCTTGAGGCGAACGTTATTGTGCGCCCGTTGTCTTTTACGTTGACAAAACCTGCATCTATATCCCCATACATAAAAAATCTTTGTGATGATTATCGCATCATTTTTTATGCAAAACAAAGCTTGATCATTTGTTATTTTTGTTTCACGATAGGAGGAAGATATGTTTCTAACAAGACGATTATTCTTAGGTGCTTTGACATTATCTTTAATTAGTTTGACTAGTTATCCATACAAAGGTTTAGCCTATTCTCAACTATCTACAGAGCCTTCACAAAAATTGCCCACTGGAAGCCTAAGTCTACTAGATTCTCTTCTAAACCCTTATAGATGCCCTGCCAAATTAAGAGTTATTAACGCTGCGGTTCCTACTGCATCACCAGTTGATGTGATTGTCAACGGTCAAAAAGTTTTGGAGAATGTAGATTTTCGTCAAGCTAGTAAATATGTAAATGTAACACCAGGAAATATTAATGTACGTTTTGTGCAATCTGGTACTTCCAGTACAATTGCTTCTAGAACCTTTACAGGAGCGCCTAATAGTGCTTATACAGTAGCGATCACAGGAACACTACAAGGTCCCTCAGGTCAACCATTATTTAATCAATCACCCTTTGTGATTCCAGAGGATTTAACACAGCCTAATCCAGGTAAATTTAAAGGACGTTGGTATCGCTTTTCGGAAACTAGCGCTGTTATAGATTTCCGTATTAGCAAATCCTCTAGCCCAAATGTGGATGAAACTCGTATCACAGACCTAACACCCAAAACTGCTATTCCTTACCCAGAACTTACGGCTGGTACATATAACTTCAATCCAGTTCTACCTGACCAATTTGACCCATTGATCAATAATGCCTTCAACCCACCAATCACAGTAGAAGTTGCGAATCAACAAGTCCCGCCCGGAGTCATTTTTGATGTAATTGCTACAGGTAATGGCTTAGGCCAAGCACCTAACTCACTGCTACTCACAACTGCCTCAACACAAACAGCGCCTCCTAATGCCAATGGGTGTTATCAGATTGTGCAGTAAGCAATATCAACTTAGTGAGGCATTTTTAGCCATAGGAATCAATCTTATTTAATTTTTGAAAAAACTGTATAACTATTGAAGCGGAAGCGGCTGATTCAATCAGACCCGCTTTAGTAGTTATTAATGTGACTGCCAAGCAACTGACCACATCGCCGTTGCAGTTACTCTAATTACTGCTTGTTTGGGGTTGAGTGCTAACAAAATATCAGCAGATACTGGAATCACAAAATTAACTGATATTCTTCAAATCAATCTTAGAGGTAAATCTTCCAGAGTTAGATGAACTATTTTTGTATTTTACAGAATCTAAAGCAACTAGTGATCTTATAGTTGATATTTTAGAGGATTTTTGAAAGTCACAAAGTTGGCGATAAGTTAGTCACTCAAACTTATGCTAATGGGGTGTGTTTAACTAAAGAAGCTATGCAAGAAATTGAAAATAAAATTTCACGTTTGACTAATTTGGGTCAAGAGAATTTACCAAACGTAGGCAAGTGGTTTGTTGATATTTGTTACGGAGCAACGTAATTGTTAGAAGTTAAATAACAGTTTTTCGTGCAATAGCCATTCTCCTCACTGCGCTCTTTTATTGTTGAGTGCAGACATTTATATTGCATATATTTTGTTAGGAGAGAGCAGTTGCTGTCGGCAACTGCTCTCTCTCCTTTCAGAATGATTATCATTTTTATTAACTGTATATTTTATTCTCTGGAAGTCCCTCACGAAAAACTTCCTAACCCCCAACTCGTCGCGGGAAGGGGGAAAATTCAAAATCTCTCTCCTTTTAGGAGAGAGATTTTGAGAGAGGTTTTTCAAATACCGTAAAAAGTCAGATTAATAATAGCTGCCAGATTTCCGATACTCTAAAGCAGTGACACCATCGTTTTCCAAAACTTCACCGTGATTGATGACGGCATAAATTAACCATCGATCGCCACATTCAAGCTGATTTTGCACTGTACATTCTAAATAGGCTAATGCCTCATTCAGAATCAAACAACCATTTAGAGCCGTTTTTGTGGCAAGATTTGCAAAGGGATTATCGCCTAAAGTGCTATGACGAGAAAAATAGCGTCGGACATTTCTTCCTTCTTTGAGGATATTTAGCACAAATTTATCACCAGGATGATGCATTAAATCTGCATTTTGCTCGTTAGCGATCGCAATCATAATTCCTGGCGGGTTAAAAGTTGCCTGGGATACCCAAGAAGTTAAAACGCCTTTGTGGGCTTCTTCATCACGAGTTGTCACAACACACAGAGAACCAATGATCCGCCCCACCGCTTGTTCGGTACGATCTACATGGGTTTCTGTGACAATCTGGCGGGAAGTCCGCAGTTTTTTAGTTTTCTTCAAGTTTTGGGCAAAAAAAGCACCTGCTTCTTGACACTGTTGGAGAATCTCAGGAGTCGGACTGAAACGCACCCGAATCGTTTCAAACCCTAGTTGATAATTTGCATCTTTGAGCTTGCTTTCTAGTAAATCAATTGCCTCGCCACTCCAACCGTAAGAACCAAACACCCCTGCTAACTTAGTTTTAGCCGCCACAGAGAGAACTATTCCTAAAGCAGTTTGAATTTGAGTTGGTGCATGGCCGCCTAAAGTAGGTGAGCCGATAATCAAGCCATCGCAGGTTTCGACAATGCGGTTAATCTCCGCAGAATCGGCTAGTTCACAGTTGATTGATTCTACATTAACTCCATTTTGGACTAAACCTTGAGCGATCGCATTCGCCAAAATTGCTGTATTTCCATAAGCAGAAGCATAAAGCAAAGCGACACTTAATTCTTGAGATTTTTGTCCTTGACACCATTGGCGGTAATCATAGGTAAAACGACTCAGGCTGTAACGAACAACCGGGCCGTGTGCTGGAGCATAACATCTGGCTCCCAAAAGCGATATTTTATCTAAGGCTACTTCGACTTGTTTAGCTTGGGGTGCATGGAGACATTCAAAATAGTAACGACGTTCCGCATCTAATCCCTTCCAATCTTCATCAAACAAAGTATCTTCGCAAATATGAGCGCCAAAAAGTTTGTCTGTGTAGAGAATTTTTGTAGCGGCATCGTAGGTACAAAGTCCATCCGCCCACCGGGGAGTCGGTACAGAGATAAATGATAGAAGATGTCCTTGTCCTAAATTTAGAGTATCCTGCGATCGCATCGCTTGAATAGGTGATTCAAATTCGGGAAAAGCGGTTTTGAGAGCATTGGCGGCGGGGCGAGAACAAATGAGAGTGGCTTGAGGAACCAGAGAGAGCAATACTCGCAAGGTTGCTCTGCGGTTCGGGTTGACATGACTGAGAACAATGTAATCGAGGGAGATGAAATCTAGATGTTGTGCAAGTTGCTCAAGGTAAATTTCGGTAAAAGATTCGCCGGGAGGGTCAATTAAAGCCTTTTTATCAGCTTGAATCAGATAAGAATTTGCTGTAGTCCCTCGTTGGCGGGAATATTCCACCTCAAATTTTAATCTGTCCCAAGTCCGCGATCGCAGAATCAGAGTATTTTTACCAATTTCAGCAACTTGTACATCTCTAGGATGGCTGGTAGTTAAAGTATTTGCAGACATAATAACCTCTGTTAATAATTGGGAATTGGGCATTGGGAATTGGGAATGGGGCATTGGGAATTGGGAATTGACAATTGGGCATTGGTTATTATCCTTGTCTCCCTCATCTCCCAATACGGTTCGGTTAAAGGGGAAAGGGAAAAGGGGAAAGGTTTTGAATACATCCTTTACCCTTTACCCCTTACCCTTTCCCCAGACCACAAGGAAAATGAAAAATGCTTATCCGAACCGTATTGCCTCATCTCCCTAACTACTCTCCACTCCCCACTCCCCACTCCCCACTCCCCACTCCCTATTTTTAATGACCATTGGTTTGTGTTAATTCAGACTTAACTCGGCTTCTATAGCGTTTAGATACTTGTTGTTCGGGATCGATACCTTCAAAAGTAGGGGGTAGCCAAACTCGGAGTAACAGTAGTATTCCCAGCACTAATAAAAAGGCACAAGTTGCTAAAACTTGACTCCAACTTGTTTCTAAAACACCTTTAACAATGACTTCTCGCAAAGCGGAAACGATGGAAACTTCAACAGCTACCCCAATAGATACTCGATGTTCCTGTAGGTAAATAATCAGCAGTCGGAATAACTCAACTAAGATAAGCAAAAAGAGAATATCGGCAGTAACAGCATGAAAATCTAGAGGTGGAAGCAAGGAGAGAAACATATCTCTCACCTGAAGCACCATGAAGCTAAATAAACCGATACACAAACAAATCACAATCACATCTTGGATAAATTCCAAGGTTCGCACAACGCGCCCACGATTGATTTCATACATACTAATCGGGGTATTTTCAACAGATTTATACATAGTTTTTTGGGAGTTGTATAGACGTGATTCATCGCGTCTGTTGGGGAACAGGGGAGCCTAATGATAAATGACAAATGACAAATGACCAATGACAAATGACCAATGACAAATTAGTAATGATTGCCAATTTTCCGGTGATGGACGGCGGTAAGTGCATCTAGCTTGGCAACTCTTCCAGTTTGAACAGTGCTATAAATTACCCAATGATCGCCACAATCCATGCGACTAGTAATTTCACATTCCATGTAAGCCAAAGCTTCAGCTAAAACAGGCGATTCATTTTTAGCTGGATATGTTTTTACTCCAGCAAATCTATCTGCACCAGGAGCAAAACGTTTGAGAAAATGTTTCATTAATCCTTGATATTTGCCTTCTTCTAAAACATTTAAAACAAAGCGATCGCCAACGTGCATCAAGGATTCAATTGCCCGATCTTTGGATACTGCGATCGCCACTCCCAAAGGCTCAAGACTCGCTTGTGTCACCCAAGAAGCCAGCATTGCACTCTGAATTTCTCCTTTTTTGGCGGTGATGATGTATAATCCTGTGCTAATCCGCCCTAAAGCTTTCTCTAACTCGGTATTGATAGATTTTATCTGTTTTATGGTGCGATCGCGGTTCAACCATTGACCCATATCTGTCCCCGCTTCATCACAAAGCTGTTCCGTTGCTTGGGTAGGAATTTCCTTAACTAAAATAGGTGGAAAAGCTTCAGTTAATCCCAGTTCTTGAAACTTATTACGTAAAGGATAAACAGGTTCATCTTCTCCACCTCCTGACTCTAATAAACCAATTGCCTGCTTCTTGTGAACAGCAGCTAAAATCGTACTTAAAGCCGCTTGAGCTATCACCAGAGATTGGGGTGGCATTGCAATTACTAAACCAGAAGATTGTGCAACTAATTCTCGAACTTCTTGAGGCTCGGAACTATTAAGAGGAACTAATTCTACTGCCACACCTGTTTTCACACATCCATGAGCTATGGTACGGGCTAAATGCTCACTATACCCGTAATCTTCAACATAAAATAGAGCCACTAATGTCTCTGTTTTTGCTTGTTCTAAACTCCAATTTTGATAGCGCCCCAGCCATTCAGAGATATAGTGTTGTAATAAAGGGCCATGTCCCGTGGCAACTGTTTCTATTTTTAAGTTTTCAATCCGCTTTAAAGCTGTCAAGACAGACCGAGCATTAGGCCCCATCAGGCAATCATAATAATATTGAAAGTCTTCCTCAAGTAAGGTGATATTTTCATCATAAGTGTGGTCATCACAGTAATGCATCCCAAACACATCACAGGTGTAGAGAGTGCTAGTTTTGTGGTCATAAGTCAAGATTGTGTCAGGCCAGTGTAAGTTAGGTGCAGATATAAATTCTAATTCGTGTCCATTGCCTAAATCTAATCGTTCTCCACTTTTGACCTGCATTGATTTAAACGGCTGATGAACCATATTTTCTAGAAATTGAATAGCTACCTTTGCACCAACAACAGTAATTGAGGGAGCTAATTGTAAAATATCTTTCACTAACCCACTATGGTCTGGTTCCGTGTGGCTAATAATCAAATAGTCTATCTTAGCCGGATCAATTAATCCCGCCACTACCTCAAGATATAATTCCTCAAACTTCCGGTGAGATGTGTCAACTAAGGCAACTTTTTCTCCCTGAATTAAGAAAGAATTATAGGTTGTACCATTCTGTAAACCAAACTCGACATCAAAACGTTCTCTATCCCAGTCGAGACAACGAATAGCAGTTGTTTGAGGAGCAATTTCAACAGTTTGAATCGTCAAACGTCCTGGGTTGGGAGTAGCTTGAGTAAGCTCTATGAGTGCAACCATTTGTTTTCTCCAAAAATATTTTTGTCTGAAGAGAGCGTTATGTTTCTTATATTTACTTGAAATACTCAATTAGTAAAATGCCAATTTCTAAAGCTAATCATCAGAAAGTTTTATTCGTCATTTACCATTGAATTGCTCAATGTTTATCATTACTTTTATCTTCAATAATGAATGTGAGAAGATATAAATACTAAGTTAAAATGTTTATGGATGTCGTTAATATTTTTTCCTCCTCCCATACAACAAATCAACAGCGAAATTGCTCTCCAGGCTGGTGTTGATCTGTATGTGCTGCGCTTGGATCTCATGCACCGGTGGGTTAACGGCAATAAGTGGTTCAAGCTGAAATACAATCTTTTAGAAGCCAGAGAGAAAAATTTCACAACGCTGTTAACCTTTGGCGGTGCTTATTCCAATCACATCTATGCAACTGCGGCGGCTGGTAATCTTTTTGGTTTTCGCACCATCGGCGTAATTCGTGGGGAGGAGAGGCTACCATTAAACCCAACGCTGAGTTTTGCTGTACAGCAGGGTATGGAGCTTGTGTACCTGAACCGCGAGATGTATCGACAGCGCAACACACCAGCATTACAGGAATATCTGCAACAACGTTTCGGCGAGGTGTTTATCATTCCCGAAGGCGGGAGTAATTTAAATGGTGTGCGCGGCTGCACAGAGATAATTATTGGTGATGCGATTGCATTTAATCATATATGCGTTGCTTGCGGTACGGCTACCACACTGGCGGGGATTGCGCTTTCGTTGGATCAAACGCAAAGAGCGATCGCATTTCCCGTATTGAAAAATGGGGCATTTCTTGCACAAGAAATCGAAACTTTATTGACAAATTACCTCACCTCTGGTTTACCTGCACCATATACTTCTCCCGCTTCCTGGGAATTGGTATGTGATTACCATTTTGGCGGCTATGCAAAAGTGAACGATGAGTTACTACTATTCAGCCGGCAGTTTACACAGGAACATGGCGTACCTCTCGATTACGTATATACTGCCAAAATGTTTTACGGAGTGATGGATTTACTAAAGCAGGGATTTTTTTGTAAAGGCGACTCATTGTTGCTAGTACACACAGGCGGCTTACAGGGCAACGCCGGGATGGAGGAAAGGTTGCAGAGATTGTAGAGCAAAAAGTCAGGCGATTAGCCTACTCAAACCTATGAACAAAGTTCACAACACTTTGTTAGTATATATTTTTACTGCAATATAGCTTCTATGTATTATCCAATTCCTATATTGCAAAGACCTTGAAGGTCTATATGCTGTAGCATAATAGCTACCAATATTGGTTCATCTTAATCATCTGTATCTAGATAAGATTTATGACTGTAGACCTATTATCGAAAGCAATCACAGCAATTGCTAGTATGGCAGCTACTCCTATAAAAAACAAGTTCGAGCGTAAAGAGGCTGTAATTAAATTATTAAAGAAACTGAATCTTAAGTATGAGTATCCACCTGCTGATTTTTCTGGTGTATATGTCTATACTCTTGTGCAGTACGGGGTTGGAAAACCACATGAAATTCTAGAATTATTTCGGCAGGAAGAAATTAAGCAGGCTTTCCGTGAAGCATTTGAACAGAATGACCCTTTAATATTCATCAAAAAAGGTCAAGATTTTATAGATGGGTATGCCTTGGGTGATGAAATCAAAAAACTTGGTATTGACCCGTTTCCAGAATATGCTGCTTTTGCTATGGCTTTTCTTGAGGTTGCCAACAGCACACGCAAACCATCAGAAGTTTTAAGAGATCGAAAGCTTGACGCTATAAATCAAAATTTATCAGTTCTTCAAGAGCAGTTATCTAAGCTAAAAGAACCAAATGAAATTCTACTTGAGTTAGCTATACAGTCACAAACTTATCAAAAACTTCAACCAGCAGATGAGTCAAAGAATGAAAAGATTGGGATATTTATATTAGCACAGCAAATGAGGGGGTGGTTTGAAACTATAGGATACAAGTTTGATAGCTATAAAGTAGAAGAAGAGAAATTTTTTGAGTGGATCATTAATATTCCAGCACGGCGAGGATATGACCGCATCTTTGTACGTGGTGTTGAGCGTGAAGGAGGGCTAAGTGATGTTCAATCTTTACGAAAAGCTGTAGATGAGCATAAGACAAAAGAAGCTTGGCTAGTCGCTGCTCGCAGAATTAGCCCAGCAGCTCGCAATGAAGTGAAAAAGGAAGAAAATCAAGATATCTTCTGCTATACCTTTGACGAACTACTAGATGAACAGGCTGACTTTAGCAAATACTTAGACTGGCTAGAAGCTGAGGTTAAGCGTAAGGGTATTGACAGAATGTATGTTCCTCTTGCTTGTATTAAAGAAGAATATGATCCTGTTACTCAAGAAAAATTGGGGGTTAGTCAATACAACGAGGATGATGGTTGGATTGAAGGCTACATTGATCATTGGCTAAATGATCGGGCGAAAGAGCATATGGCGTTTACCAGTCTAATAAAGTACACTAATTAAGATAAATTCAGTGCATCTACTCAAGGGTAAAAATGAAACCATATTCCCTCGACTTTCGCCAAAAAATATTGGATACATACTTGTCAGGTGGAATATCACAACGTCA
>NZ_KV757636.1 GCF_001712795.1 Nostoc sp. KVJ20 | reverse complement strand
GAAAGGGCTGGTCCTAATAACTTGTCTGAAATGGTATTAGTTTTATAAAAGCCTTTGGGAATTATGTGATTAAGTATATTCGTCTTAACTACACAGAAAAAACTCATGGGCTTTATAGTCTCTCTTGTCACTAGCCTAATTGCAATTCTCGTCTATCTCAATACACATAGCATCTCTGGTGAAAGGTCACGTTTAGCTATACGCACAATTATGATGTTGATTGGCAGTATTGCAGTACTGAATTCTTTTTCTAGGCTTTTGGTGATTGTCCCACCTGGTAATGTCGGTGTCGTCAATTTATTTGGTGAGGTTCCTGAAACTACTCTTAATCCTGGTGTCCACTTGCTGAATCCCTTTAGCAAGGTGCTGAATTTTTCTACTCGCCTTAAGGATATAAAGGAAAATATAGATGCGACATCCCAAGAAGGTTTGAGCCTAAATCTTGATGTTAGTCTTCAGTACAAGCTAGATCCGCAAAAGGCAGCTACAGTCTATAAAACAATTGGAACTGATGAAACACAACTGGTAATTTCCAGATTCCGCTCTACTGTCCGCGCTATCACGGCAAACTACCCAGCCAATGCTATTTACTCTACCAAACGCCAAGAAATTGCCCAAAAAATTGACCAACAACTCACCCAAGAAATACCGGCTTTGGGTTTCATCGTTGAGGAAGCTCTTTTACGAAACATCAAAATGCCTGATACTCTACAAGCTGCAATTCAAAACAAACTCAAGACAGAGCAAGAAAATCAGCAGATGAAATTTGTTTTAGAGAAAGAGCGTCAAGAGGCAGAAAGAAAGCTTATTGAAGCACGAGGTATAGCTGATTCCCAAAAAATTATCTCTAATGGACTTACCAACCAAGTGCTACAATTACGAGCGATTGAAGCCACAGAAAAGCTAGCTCAATCTAATAATTCTAAGCTGGTAATTATTGGCTCTGAAAAAGGCGTAGTGCCTATTATGATTCAGCCAGAAACAGGAACCTCAAAGCCCTAAAATTTTTCATCGGGTCAATATCTTGACATAATGCTAATTGTATGAATATACACTATGTAGGGGTTGCTAGTGAGGTGCGTAGGCTTTGCTCGCACTTCGGCTGCGCTCAATGACCGCCGTAGGCATCGCTCCAAGGCTGAGATTCTTGATTTCTGAGAGCAGTCGGGAATCTTTTTTAATCTATAAAAGGATTCGTAAACCGCACGCCCTCAACCGTCGCACCTGATGCAAAGTCCTCAGTATAAACTTCTTCAATTTGGTTGAGTCGCGCCGTTGCCCAAATTTGCGCGTCCCAAAACCCGAAGTAATGGGTTTCCACACCGCGAATCGCTTCTAGGGAAATGAGCCGTGTAATATCAACGACATGGCAAGCAGCTAAATAGTTACGCATTCGCACCAGCGCCTCAGCAGGAGTTAAAAGCAATCGCCGAGTCCTGGTTGTGGCCATAAAAAACTCTCCCAACACCTGGGTACTAATTACTGCCTTCCCAGAACGAATCAATTGGTCAGTAATTGCGATTGCTCGTTCCTGTTTCACTATATCTAGTGGGTCGTAGATATAAACGAGAATATTAGTATCCAGTAAAACCCTACCGTTCATAAAGGTCTTCACGCTGCCAATCCCGACCTCCAAGTTGAGCAGGTCGAGTTTTGATTTGCTCAATAAATTCTCTTTCGGCTTCCCACATTGCAAGATTAGTTTGAGGTGGAGTTATTTCACCAAGATGAAGATCAATAGCTTGGCGAATAATCTCTGCTTCACTTACACCCGCCTGTTGAGCGATCGCTTTTAGCAAATGTTCTTGACGTGGTTCAATATAAATTTGCTTGCGAATTTTACTTGACACAATTTAAATTTTATATGATGTATACATTACATTATACGTTATATGTGAGTACGCATTAGCCGGGTGTATTCGAGTAGGCTGGAGGAATTGTTTTTTCCACCTGACAAAGAGATTGACGATCGCTCAAATCTGGATACTTTTGCAAATAATCTCGTACCCACATACAACCAGAGTGCAATATCTGGTTACTATCTAAAACGCGATTGAGTTGCCAGAGAATCACAACATCATCTAACCCGGCAGATGCTAGCAATGCTCCTTGATTCTGGGTAGCGGGGTAAAAGGCAACATTCAATGCTCGCTGTTCATGTCCTTCCAGAGTAGCGCGGAGGATGCCATCTAGCGACCAAAGTTTTACTTTATTATCCCAACCAGCAGAGGCTAAGACAGTACCCCAGTTGTCGGGGAGTCCAGAATGGGGGGGAATGAAGGTGATGCCATTTACCCGATCTGTGTGGGCGGGAATGGTGCGAATTAATTTACCTTCTAACGACCACAGCTTAATTGTCCTGTCCTCGCTGGCTGTAGCAACGAACTTTCCATCAGGACTAAAGACGACATCCCAAATAGTATCGTTATGACTTTTGAGGGTGAATTGTGGCTGAGATGGAAACTTTCCCTTCGCGTCCCGTTGCCAGAGGCGAAGAAACGTATCTCGACCGCCGATCGCTAACCATTGGTTATCATGGCTAAATGCTCCAGCATTGAGGCGATCGCGGTTTTTGGGTAGGGACTCACTCAAGGTTTCGATGAAAGTACCATCCCGCTTCCAGAGTTTAGCAGTGCCGTCCCAACTGATGGAAGCTATTTCTAGCCCATCGGGACTAAACACCACATCCCGCACTGTTGCGTTATGGGCTGAAATCATTTTTAAGGGTTTTCCCTGCATCGTCCATAAAGTCAATGAACCATCGTCGCTACCTGCGGCGATCGCCTTCCCGTCTGGGCTGATATCCACTGACCAAACCTGTCCCGGTGGCGGGGTTAAGGTGTTGAGCAGTTGTCCGGCTCGACTCCACAGCTTAATGGTACCATCAGCACTAGAAGAAACGATTGTTTGCCCATCGGGGCTAATGGGCGTGTGCCAAACAGAGGCACGATGACCCCGCAATACCGTGAGAATATCGCTTTGCAGCTGCCACAACCGCACCAAGTTATCTTCACCAGCGGAAATCAAACGACGACCATCGGCACTGAAAGCTACTTCCCATGTACCGTTAATATGGGCATACAGGGTTTGATTGACAGTTCGATCGCTGTTCCAAAACTTAATTGTGTTATCCCAACCAGCTGAAGCGAGGGTTTGTCCATCGGGGCTAAAGGCGAGAGTCACCACACTGCTGTCGTGTTCTGTGGCAGTTTCCAATAAAGTGCCAGTGACAGTCCACCAGATAACATTACCAATCCAGTCTCCAGCTACCAGAGTTTGTCCGTCAGGGCTGAAGGTGACGCTCATCAGACGGTTTTTGCCTTTTTTGGATGCGATGGGATTATTCAGTGTCCGAATTTTCTTACCCTCTAGATTCCAGAGGATGAGAGTATTATCATCACTGACCGAGGCTAGGATGTTAGCATCAACAGGACTAAACGCCACCTTTGAAACTGCATCGCTGTGTCCCTTAAAAGTGCGAATCAAGCTGCCGTCGATGCGCCAAAGTTTTACTGTCCTGTCGTTACTAGCCGAGGCAATCCATTGTCCGTTAGGGCTAACGGCGAGCGATCGCACCCAATCTTGATGTCCGTTGAGTGTTTTAACCAGTGTGCCGTCCAGCTTCCACAGGCGCACCGTGCCATCTTGCCCAGTCGAAATTAGTCTATCGCCTTTGGGAGTAAAGGTGACATCAAAGACTTCTCCTTTGTGACCTCTAAGTACTTTTACCAATGTGCCATCGCTTTTCCACAGAGTAATCTTACCCTGTTGGTGAGCAGCAGCGATTGTCTGTCCGTCGGCAGTGATGGCAATACCCCGCACTTTTCCCTGTTTACCGTTTAGGCGGTTGCGTTCAATGACTTGAAAGGTGGCACGGCGCAATTCTCGATCTACCTTGGTAACTAACTCAGCAGGCACTCCCGACAATTTGCTCAATCGAGTCTGCGCTTTGATGGCACTGACTAAAGCATCTAATCGATTCCCAGAGGCAAACTGAGCTTCCGAGACGTTAGCGATCGCTTCAATTTCTCGGAGAGTGGCTTGATGTCTTTGAGCAAAGGCATACATTCCTAAAGAACTGGCGACGACGAAAGCAATACTAACAGTCCCCAGTAACCACTTTTGCAAGCGACTGGCGCGTTTTTCTTGTTGCAGCCGCTTTTCAACTTCTTGCAGTCGCCGGAATTCTTCTTGTCGTTTCAAATCATCTAAGTCGGTGCTGGTGCCAAACCATTTCACCACCTGTCCGCTTCCATCCTTGATGGGAATTGCCTGATTGAGAAACCAGCGATAGTTTCCCGCCACATCTTGTATTCTCAGTTGCACTTCATAGGGTGAGTTGGTTTCTACAGAATGTTTGCAGGCGGCAAGGTTATTAAGGCGATCTTCAGGATGAACCACATCCAGGCTTTTCCAATTTGTCACCTCCGAATGCGATCGCCCCAAAAAGGTGCTTAAGTGCTGGTTGGTATAAGATAGTCTACCATCTGGCTCTACAATCCATACCATCTGGGGCATTGCTTCTGCTAGTTGCCGAAAGAACCTTTCGCTTTCTTGCTGCGCCGCAAATTGCCGCCGGATTTCTTGCTGTTCTGCATCCTGACTGGTGGCAAGAAATTGGTAATCTAAATCGCTGAGGCTTTTGTTTTGCGCCCACTTTTGGGCATCAATCAGGGCTTGTCCCCGTAAAAGTCGAGATGTATCCTGTTGTTGAGAAGCAATCCAAGCTGATAGTGTTTCCGAGTAAGGACGTAATTGATTTAATTGTTCCTCTACCCATTCCCAATTGAAAACTTCTTGATATATGCGATTGCGGATTTGCAGATATCCTTGATGTTTAACTACCAAACCAGAAAGCAGCAGTTCTACCTGTTCTCGACTGTCGTCGGCTGCTACAGGCATAGCTTGTAAAAGTTGCTGATAGATACCCAGTAATCTACTAACGCGCTGGCTATTGTAAAGTAGGCGATTGCGAATTGTGCGTAAATGCTCTGGTTCGTCCTGAGATTCCCAATTTTTAATGATTTGCGATCGCACTAAACACTCTATCCAATCTGCTTCCTTACCTGGTGTAATCTCCAAAGGTGGGCTAGTTTTGCCGTTGCTACTTTCTAGATTCATGCCTTGGCTGTAATGCTGTTGCTTGGTTATTACCACCAACTGACATAATTTTTGCGTTAGAAATGGCTGTCCATTAGTCCAAGCAATAATTTCTTTAAATACTCTTTGGGGATTGTTCACAACTTGCTCTAATCCCACTACCAGAGGTTGAGCCTCTGCTAATGTAAACCCTTCTAAATTAATAGCAACACCGATATTAAAAGGTGTTTTGAGTTTATCTTGAATTAAATCAGAGGGAGTTGCAACCCCAAATAAAGCAAAACCCAGTCGTTCGTATTCAGGATTATGGACTCTTTGTTGATAACAAGCCCGAATCCACGCATAGAAATCATCTATGCCAAAGCTTAATTGCAGCAAGCTATCAATTTCATCAATTAAAATAAAAATGCGATTGTTACTCAGATTGACTAGCAAAATATCTTCGATAAAATTGCCCAAGCGTTGTATGAGTGAAAACTCAGTTTGTTCTTGCCACCAAGCTGCAAAATCGATTTTTTTAGCTAATCCAAAACTATGCAGCAAGCGGATAATTATCCCTTTATAAAATTGTGTCGGGGTGAGTTCTTGGCTGCGTATCTGCGTAATATCAATGTAAGCACAACTAAAGCCTTCATTTTGTAATCGTTGCTTGGTATGTACCAGCAGTGAAGATTTGCCTATTTGACGACAGTTGAATACATAGCAAAATTCCCCTGCTTTCAGGGCTGTATAAAGCTCAATATCTGCTTGTCTATTAACATAGTTAGCAGCATTAGCATTTAGACAGCCACCAACTTTATAAATGCTTTTGTTCATAATAGCAAATCATCATTTGCTTAACTTTGTTGAATTACGACATCAGATATTTTTTCAAGAAGCCTTGATATAATTGGCAACTAATTACCCATTTTTGTTGCTGCAACTGAATTAACCCCATATTTTCTAATTGGTAGGCAGTTAATATATCTAAATCGATATTTTTATCTTTTGTTAAAAAGATTTTCATAGTATCTAATAATTGGGTATTTTTTTGTAATTTATTTAATAAATTTTGTAAATGTTGACGATAAATTCCTACTTCTGTGATTGCTGTTTGCAAAATTTCTTCTAAGGTTAATTTATGATAAAGCAGGTGATAAAGAGTAATATTTAGTAATGCTGGATGTCCCCCGATTAATTCCATTAATTGCTGCACTTGCTTGTTTTGTTGCCAATCAATTCCATAGCGGTTTGCTAACTCAATTACTTGCTCAGAAGTAAATTCTGATAATTTCAATGGTAGCCCAATGTTAAAAGGAGATTGATTAATTTCAATAGAAAGACAAACATCTGTTGAATAAACAATCACCAAACGCAGCTTTGTCCATACTTCATCCTGTTGCGCTTCTTCTTGCCACGAACGTAACAGAGGTAGAAATTCATTGGCTAGATCGGGATATTCAAAAATATGCTGAACTTCATCTAATACTAATAATAAAGGTTTTTCTAAAGGTGCAAGCAAACATTCTTTTAGATAAAGAGTGCAGCTGAGTTTACTACCTATTTCTTCGTCCCAATGTTTATCGACATTAAATTCTCTGCCTAATTGACGAGCAATACTAGCAGCTAACCATTGCATGAATAATTGAGGTTTTCGCAAAACATCAATATCAACTTGATCGATATTGATTTTTGCAGTTTCATACCCTAACATTCTGGTATGAGCTACAATCCGCAACACCAGAGAAGTTTTACCCATGCCTCGACAACCTTGAATGCGAATTACGCATCCCGGTTGCGTGATTTCTTGATATGCTAGTTCTTCTAATGGAGGACGAGGGATATAGAATTTAGAATCTAAAGATAAAGGAGCGCAGGGATATTTTATATATTCACTAATCTTTGCTCCATCGTTGTAATTGCTCTCTTTGTTGAGTGTAATTTCACTCTTAATTTTCTCTTCACCGAGAAAGACGGAAACAATTTGAGATGGTGCAGTATTTGGTGTGATTGTTTGTTGTTCCCCCGACAATTCACTTTCTGGTAATAAATCTGCATTAGCTGAATTTTCAGATAAATCTCGATCTATCAGTTGTCTATCTTCTGGCGAATATTCCCGCAGAAAATCCATATCATTGGCATCATAGAGGGTGTAATCATCTTCATGCAACACTAAATCAAAAGCACTAAAGCAGATTCGCATGGTACGCGGATCTATCCTCGAATTCAAAGACCATAAACGGCTTAAACTAGAGGTAGAAATTCCAATGCGATCGCTTAATTCTACTTGGGTAAAACGTTTACTTCCTCTTTTTTGTCTCTCTTCTTCTAAAATTGCAGTTTGCAATCTCTTCAACCCAACAACAGTCAGAACTGCTCCTCTTTTTCGCAGTGATTTATTTTTGTCTGCTTTCATCTCTAAATGAGATTTTTTAGTTGTTTTCATATTAATTTTTATTAAAAGGGTTCTTTCAGACTTAAATGACGTATGTGATGTTTTAATTGCTGTAATCTAGATATCAACAGATATATACTACACCTTAACTGATGTAAGTGAGGTTTTTGAACTGCACAAACCTCAATTGATTTTTTAGTCGTGGCAAAATAAAACAGTATTAAAAAATCTTTAGAGGTATACGTAAGCAAGTAGTTAATACACGTATATAAAAATACAAATATTGTTAGTAAATGAAGTACACCTTTGCTCAATCCTTCCATTGTCAAAGCTACAGACTATACACGAGTGTTTTCAGCTAATTTGCGGGCAAGTTAGGTTAACTGATTTATCTGCGCTTGAAGTAAATAAGAAAATATGAAAGATTTAAAGGCAGTGCCAATTATTTCTTGCAATATGCTGTTCAATTAAGAGTTCGATTTGTCGAGGTTAAATAGAACGACTTGAAAAAAACAAACTATGTGAAGTAATGTAAAAACTTTGGTATTTAGTTCGTAGTAAGGACTTCAGTCCTCACTACAAACCTTTAATTATTTACACCATTCTACTTACTGTTTAAGAAGCTGACAACGCAAATGAAAGTCATCGTGTTTTAGACATACAAGAAAGGTGCAAAAACGCCGATTATCAAAACAGAATTCAGGAGTCAGAATTCAGAATTGAATTGGAGTCCGACTGGTGAATGAATAAGCGGCGTTTTTGCACCCCCACTAAATCAATGATTTAGCGGTCTGCAATTAGTGGCGGGTCAGAATCCCCCACTAAATTGGTTCTGACTTCTGAATAGGCAAAATCATAATGTTTTTTACTTAATTTGCTTGTTTTTGTATGAAGCTTTTAAATCCGCTTTGGGTAATCGCCATGAAAAGCATCAATAAAAAATTCGTTGCTCTTTGTTTTATCACTGCTGGCAGTCTTTTTTGGAGCATGGAGGGGCTGGTTAGCTCTGCCCAAGCTCAAAGTTTTGAACCTGTTTCTACAATCATTTCCCAATCTTCTAAACCTGTCACCTACATGACAGTACTGGACAAAAATACAATCGTCATCCAAATTACGGAGGGCGAATTTAACTTCCACGGCTATCTGGAGAGGACATCTGGCAATACATTCATTGGCGAAAACGAGCAGGTGCGCGTCATCTATGATCGAGGTACTAAGCAGGTTGTGGTGATTAACAAAAAGACGGGGACTGAGTTTTACAACTACTACTTCTCTGATACCAATGAAGGGGCGCTTTAGGTTAAAGCAATCCAATTTGTAATAATTCCTAAGATTATTTGCACTCTTGAGAAAACAACATGAAAATAAACCGTTTAATTCCGATCGTTGTGAGTTCCCTAATCATCACGATCGCCCTCAATGCCCAGGCTCAAAATGCTGGAGATCCCGTTCGCGGAATTCAAGATTTAGTGAATGTTCGCGGACGAGATGGAGAAGCCATACTCCAGAAGCGGGGCTATAGGTTTCGCTGGGCTGAAAAATCTGATGATTCTACTTATAGCTTTTGGACTCAAACTAAAACAGGTCGGTGCATTAGTGTGAGGACAGAACAAGGTCGCTACGTTTCTCTGGTTGATACCGGAACTACAGCAGATTGCGATCGCGGAGATAAGAAACGTCCTCAAAATACAGGCAATTCGTCTTCCCGACCCTTGCCAGACCTAGTAGGAGCGAGGGCTGGTCAAGCAGAGGGCGAATTGCGGCGGCGGGGATATACCTATCGCCGTAACGAAAAAGTGTCAAATACTTCTGTTGCTTCATTCTGGGTTGAAGGCAACTCAGGTAAGTGTGTAGAAATCGTTACCTCAAACGGTCGCTATCAAAACATCTTTTACGTTGATTGGCATCACTGCCATAGATAATCTAATCCTGTTCTTGTGTCTAAACCGATTGACACTGGCGAAATTCTCAATGATAGAGTTTCCAAACAAATTCATCTAGAGTCAATGCAACTAATGAAAAGCTTGCGAACATTAGCCCCTACTATTGTGGGTTTATTAACTCTGACAGTCACTCATCCTGTTAACGCTCAAGCAGTGATTGACACTTTAGACAACGGTAATCTGAGTGTGACTGGTATGACACAAGGAAGAGGCTGTACTGTCCTTTTTAACCCTCAAGGAGAGATCCTTCAACGGGGTCGATCCTGTAATTCAACAGAAATCCGTAAAGCCCAGACAGCGATCGATAGCTACCTGCGGGAACAGCGCACATCTGACAATCACAATAGCAGTTCGTCGCGCCAAAATCTGACCTTGATCTGCTATGGTGAGGGTCGCAAACCGACTGTCACAAATAGCTATGGATATGAATGGAACGATCGCCGCAATCGCTACGAAGCAAGTAATCGCATAGAGTCAACGACTAGCGACTTCGATTCCGAGGTTCAGGTCGAAATCCGTGATACACAGGGAAAAATCCATCTCGGCGGAAGGCTCATCGCGCCGATCAATTCCGGTGGTGACAATGGATGGTGGAAGCTCGACAACCTTCAGGTTTCGCCCGATCGCATTACGGGAAGATACCGGATGAACGGACTAAATAAACCGCGTGTTAATATCGACCGGCGCAGTGGCAGGATCGCCATAGATGGGATTGAAAAGTTTCGGGGCGAGTGCAACTCAGGCGATTGGGGCAGTAGCAGAACCCGATTCTAGTTTGCTGTATTGTTGGGTTTCGTCAAGACAAAAACAAAACCCATGTCTTCGCAGTTGAAAACTGGTTTGCTGATTAATTAGAACAATAAACAATGAATTGTTTGCGACGGAGAAACTATCACATGGAAAACTCTGCCTTGACTCTTATTCGTAGTGTTTTAGCCGCCTCGGTTATCACCACATCGCTCACATTTAGCTTCACTGCACCGTCGTTAGCTCAGGCTCATACGACAGTACGGTTTTCCGCTGGCAACGATAACACTTTTATGCGGTCTTCGATCACGGGCAACCACTACCACGACTATGTTCTGAATGCGCGGGCAGGGCAGAGGATGTCGGTTTCGTTGATTACCAAAGGATCAGCATACTTCAACATTCTCCCACCAGGCAGCACAGATCGGGCAATTTATAACAGCTCAATATCGGGTAACGACGGAAACGTTCGTTTGTCACAGAGTGGTAACTATACAGTTCGTGTGTATCTAATGGGTGGCAGTAAGGACAGAAATCGAACGGTTCCTTTTGAACTTTCAGTCGGTATCTTGTGATGGTTGCTTTTCAATACTAGAGAAAAGCTTGAAAACTGTTAGAAGCGATACGTTTATCGCATCGCTTTTAACAGTTTTCTTGATCGCTGGAAGTGCAACAGTCTAAACACCTCCAACAGCGTATTATGTGCGGGATCTTAGGCAGAAATTTTCTGCCCAATATAAGGGAACTCCAAAAAATAAATTATCCAATTTTCGGAATCACAACGACTTTTCCTCCCCCTGCTCCCTGCTCCCTGCTCCCCTGCCTGTTTAGCACCGCAAAAAGGAAAATTGTATGTCCCCCCTAAGAAACGAAGCCGCTGTACCGGTTGAATATCGGCTGTTTGGACTCGATCGCCGGCTCATTTGGCCGACGGTGAGCGTTTATCTTGTGGTGTTTTTATGGTCGGGAGTCATGCCAGCCATCAACGAGGCTGTTCATAACAAGGAGGTTTTAGCAGGGACAGCTTATAATGTCG
Source organism: Nostoc sp. KVJ20 (assembly GCF_001712795.1). Classification (GTDB taxonomy): domain Bacteria; phylum Cyanobacteriota; class Cyanobacteriia; order Cyanobacteriales; family Nostocaceae; genus Nostoc. The sequence goes on along the minus strand of NZ_KV757636.1, from coordinate 96,489 downwards.
GTTCCGTAAGTTTTACGCCAACCCAAGGCTGGGTGCTAACTAAGGCCCCATTCCCTGCCGGGAATTCATCAACCGCAGAGGTCTTCAAAGATGGTGTCACGTTTAGCGTCAAGAGCGGCGTCTGGAAGGGAACTGCCGAGGAACTCCTCAACCAGATCGTGAAAGACCAGAATGAATTTGTTGTCGAGGGTAAACCAGTTCCCATTACAACACTGCAAAAGGTTGCCGGAGTAGCTAAGAGAATTAATAGTCCCAACTATACTGGTCTACTGCTCGCATACGTCGATGGCAAGGGTCAGGGAATCGAAGTGATTGTGAAGGGCCCGGCCGCTACCTCCACACAACTGGAGCAACCGATCGCTGACATGATTAAGAGCATCACATTTAAACCAAAGGAGGGCGATTAGTGACTAGCACGGCAAAGAGTGAGGACACAATCCGCAAGGCTGCCATTGCTCGTTCAGGCTGGAGCTATCCCGTCCGATTTTTTCAGCCGCACAACCCGGCGTGCTACCTGTATTGGTTGCTCGTGCTGAAAGGCACCTATGTTTTCAGCGGACTTTTGTTGAGCAGCGCCATCTATCCCACCGCTCTGTTCATCGCCCTCTCGTCTCAGGCATTGTATTGCCTGCCTTGGATCTGGTTTCTCACGCACAAAGATCGCTATGAACGCGAGCCAGCCAAGCTCGCGCTGCTTGGCTTCCTCTGGGGCGGACTAGTAGCGCCGTGGGTCATGGCGCTCCCTGGCAATGGTGCAATCCTATCCCTAATAGCGAAGCTGGCCAGCTTCGACTTTTATAGCCATTGGAGTCCGCCCATCACGGCACCCATCGTGGAAGAAAGCTCCAAATTCGTCGGGCTTATCATGCTCTCTTTACTAGCACGCAACCATGTCCGCAACGCCTACGACGGGTTTCTGCTTGGTGCGTTTGTGGGTCTCGGCTTTCAGGTCTTTGAAAACGTGTCTTACATTGTGGGCGCACCCGACGCAAGCTTTGGATCGCAGCAGGTTGCTGATGCGTTCCAGGTATTGGTAGGGCGCACATCTGTCGGTTTCTGGAGTCACTCGCTCTTCACGGCGGTTGCGGGTACGGGATTTGGCTACTTCCTCGAAGCGAAAAATCGCTCGTTCGGCCATCGGCTCGCGGTTTTGGTAGGTTTCTTTCTGTTGGCTTGTCTGGCTCATGGCTGTTGGGATGCCATTATTGGGTTTATCGGCTTCGGGCTCATCGGCATCGTCATTGGAACGGTTGCGATTTTGCTTGCGTGGCGGTTCTCCGAGCAGCGTCAGCGCAAGTTTGTCCGCGTCCTGCTGGCTGACGATGTTGCAAACGGAATCGTGACAGAAGCCGAACTGGATGCGATTTCTAACCGACCGAGAAATCGGCGAGCTTACCTAAAAGAGATCAAGTCCTCATCCGGGTCTGAGGCGGCAAAACGCGCTGGGTTAATACTTGATGCGGCGATCGATCTTGCAGCTGCAATTGCATCTACGGACAGTCTCGATAGTCCGGCAGCCAAAGCCGCGCGTGCGGAGATTGCAAGGGTGCGCGGTGCAGCACAGTTAGGTCGATTAGAGTAGATTCCAGCGGAAATGCTGAGGCGATCGAGAGTGCCTGATACAGTAGAGCATGACTCCAAGATCGAGTTGCTCAATCACTTTACCAGAGATTATGTTCCTGTTTAATCGCTTCCTCCATTCAATAATTCGGTTTGTGCTAGTCAGCGTGATGACGATCGCAATAGTACTTGGTTGGAGTGCGATCGCCCACAGTCAACTCTCCTCCTCACCCACCGCCGCTTCTAACGATCCGCACAAACCGCCTAAAGGCGTCACCCGTCTCGGTGAATATGAAATTGCCAACGTGAATTCACCACTAGACAAAAACCTTTTATTTAAGGTTGTCTCTCCCACTGTTTTTAATCGCGACGAACCGCCAGAGGGAAGTCTTCCTGTGGAAGTACGTGCTGAAGAAATTACGCAACGGCTGATGCGAGCGCTCGATAGAGCCAACAAAGCCAAAGAAACTCCCATAATTTCTGTTGCCACCCTGAATAACCGCCTAATCCTCCAGCTCAATGACGATCAAACGACCCGTTCTTTAAGGCTGGTGACAGTGACAGAGCCAGATGGTGACTACTATGGGAAAACACTGGAGGAATTGGCCCAGGAGTGGCAAAAAATATTACAAGCAGAAGTGGAACGCATCGAGCGACTCTTCTCACCTAAGGTATTGTCTCAACGGGTTGGCCAGGCACTACAAATAAGCATCGGCTTGGTGTTGGGCAGTGTTGTGTTATGGTTCCTGCGGCGAACTCTAATTCGCAAACAGACGGTATTGCAAGCTCGTTATCAAGAGCATATAGCTGAGGCAAAAGAGGCTGCGGTCAAACGCTCTCAGGCAGAAACATCGGCCAATATTCAGGCAATCGACACCAGCGAATCAGAGGCACACACCATCGCCCATCAGCGATCGCAATTTCTAGAAATCATCCAGCGACAGTTCACTCTCAAGCGCCAACTGGGGATCTATTCTTTTCTTACCTTGCTACTGTTTTGGGCGTTTATTCTCGGATGGTACATCGGCATTGTGGTCATCATGTCTCGCGTCCCCTACCTGATGAGATGGTGGAGTGAAGCTTTAGCCCGTCCCCTCGCGCTGCTGATTATTTGGTTTTTCACTAGTATTGTCATTCGTATTGGCAAAAGCTTAATTGACTACATCATCGATGTCTGGACAACCCATCCCTCTCTCCCTTTGAGTGAAACTCAACGGATTACCCTGCGATCTGCAACAGTTTCCGGGGCACTAAAAGGATTAATCACCTTTGTTTTCATTACCTTCGGTATCTTGCGGACTCTAGACATTTTTAATGTACCCACTAGTTCAATTTTGGCAGGGGGTGCTGTCATCGGTATTGCAATTTCCCTTGGTTCCCAAAGTTTGATGAAAGATTTGGTCAATGGCTGCTTAATTTTGATGGAGGATCAATTTGCTGTAGGAGATGTGGTTGAGATTGGGAATAAAAGCGGACTGGTGGAAAATCTCAACCTACGCGTGACTCAACTACGCAATGGCGAAGGTAAGTTAATTACCATTCCTAATAGCAATATCACTGATGTCAACAACTTAACCCGCCTTTGGTCGCGGGTAGACTTTTCTATTGTGGTAGCCTATGAAAACGACCCGAAGCAGGTTTTAGAAATTCTCAGGCAAGTCTCCCAGCAATTGTATAGCGAAGTGGAATGGCGCGATCGCCTGCCAGAATCACCCGAAGTCCTGGGCATTGATGACCTCTCCCACACGGGTATGCTAGTGCGCGTTTGGATTAAAACGGCACCGATGGAACAATGGAATGTTGGGCGAGAGTTCCGTCTACGAGTGCGCCTAGCCTTTGAAGCAAACAATATCCAGATTGGCAGACCACAATGGATTACTTACAACACAGATAAAGAGTAAAGGCTTTAAACCCTTACCCTTTGCTCTTTCCCTAATCTACACAGGTCAATATTTGTGTGTTGAATTACTACTTACCATATCTTCACGCGGTCTTTTTCATCCAACCACATAGGATCGCCCGGTTTGATGCCAAAAGCTTTGTAAAATCCATCCTCATGCTGAAAAGGAGCAAAGCCACGATAAGAGCCTGTAGCATGGGGATCGGTTGCTGTCTCTTGGCGAAGAATTCCTTCATTGGTTTTCATAGCCCATAACTGAGACCAGGCAATAAAGCAACGCTGTTCGGGTGTGTAGCCATCGATTTTTTGATTAGCTTGGGGATTTTCTTGCAAATATTTTTGTAGCGCCTCATAAGCTAGACTGACCCCACCAGCATCAGCCAAATTTTCTCCTACGGTAAGTTTTCCGTTCAATTTCAACCCTGGAAGCACTTCAAAAGCATTAGCTTGTTTCACCAATTTATCGGTCTGGGCTACAAACTTAGCAGCATCTTCATCAGTCCACCAATTCTGGAGATTACCTTGAGAATTGTAAAGTCGCCCTTGACTGTCAAAACCGTGAGTCATTTCATGACCAATTACAGCTCCCATAGAACAAAAATTCACGGCTGCATCGCCCTTGCTATCGAAGTATGGTGGTTGTAAGAAAGCCGCAGGGATCTCAATTCCGTTTTGGCTTGGATCGTAGGCTGCATCTACGCTGATAGGCAATGTGGCTTCTGGGTCGTTGAACTCATCACGGATTACTGATTTGCCCAACAAGGCCAAATTGCGACGGGAGAGAAATTCTTTGATCCGTATCACGTTGCCAAAATAGTCATCCCGTTGAATATCAATACTGGAGTAATTAATCCATTTCTCTGGATACCCTACTTTGATAACCATACGGTCAAGTTTTTCCAGGGCTGATTTACGGGTAGGCTCACTCAGCCAGCGATTCGCTGCTAACCGCGCCCTGAACACCGATTTAATCTGTCCAATCATACCTTCTACCCGTTGTTTGGATTCGGGAGAAAAATATTCTTTGACATAGAGTTCAGATAGAGGATGACCTAATAATTCAGGAATCTGGCCGGATACAATCTCAGCACGGGGCGGAAGCTGAATTTTTCCATAGCGACTCTGAGCATAGGCAAGCGCAGGCTCGTTAAATGCAGGAGTCAGATAGTGTTTGGTTTGCAGCAATACCACCCAACGGAGATAGGTCTTGATGTCTTCTATCGGGTATTGCTTGAGTATCTGGTTTAGCTCTGCCAATGCCTGAGACTCGACAACAATGACATTTCCCTTGGTCGGTAATCCCAACTTTTGAAAATAGGTCTTGACATCGAAGTTGGATAGCAAAGACTCAAGCTCTGCAAACGACATCCTTTTGTATCTGCGGTTGGGGTCTCTTTTTTCTACAGGGCTAAGTTTTTTGCTGGCAAGGCGAGTCTCTATTTCCAGAATCTTCTTAGCTGTGGCGGCTGCTTTTTCAGGAGAATCGCCAGCGATTTTTAAGTTGTCTGTGATGAACTTTAAATAGGCACTGCGGATAGCAGCCGTGTCTTGATTCAAATATTCTGTTTGACTTAGGAGGGACAGTTGGCGATCGCCCACATAGACACTATTGATGGTTCTATTCTGGGTATCTGCTCCAATCTCAACCCTAAACATCAAGGTATCATCTCCACTGAATATGACTGACAAATCGGCGAGGGTTGCCGTTAAAGTCTGAGGAGAGTTGATAGCCTCAACACGGTCAAACATTGGCTTCAGAGGAGAAACCCCCAAAGCTTTCAGCCGCTTCTCATCCATGCCTGAGCTATAAAAGTTACCAACCTGTTGCAACGGGCTTCCTTTAGATGCCTTAGCGCTTTGAGCAGCTGCTTGTGACACTATTTTTTGCACCTGCTGGGAAACCTGCTTGGCTAAAAAGTCACTATCAGACACTCGCAGAAGGTCTGGAGTAAGTTGAACACCATCGAGCCATTTGCCTGCTGCAAATTTCTGGAAATCCTGCTTGGGGTCTACCGTGGTGTCTATTTTACTTACCGAAAAACCCAGAGGAAACTTAGTATGAGAAACTTGTTCGGCTTTGCTGCTATTGGATTGATTACTGCAAGCGGTAGTGTAGGGTATGGCGGAAATTCCCAGAATTAAAAAGATACTGCTGGTTAACCGGGGAATGGCAGAAATTTTCTGATTGTTTTTCATGTTTATCAAAATAGAATTTAGGAGTCAGAATGGGCTAAACCTTAGCTATCCGCTAACAGAATGAATTGGAGTTCGACTGGCGGATAGCGTAGTGTTAGCGAGTCTTTTCCCTTGGCGCTATCGAGCGTCTTGATTCAGAATTCTGAATTCTGAATCAATGCCAGTTTGTTAATTTCATTAAATCTTTGACTGGTTCTGGAACTGAGATTGAATATAGTGTTTATTTTTAGTCTTTGAAAAATTTATCTTGGTTAATTGCTTCATTTTCAGCTAGATTTGACTTTGATATTTTCACAAAATTATTAAAATTTAATAGCTATTCTCTCATAAGAGTTTGATTTCAAAAATAAATAAATACAAAATTTTTGTGTATACATGAAATCGAAAAATATCCTTAAAGTACTTTGCTTGTCGATTTACTTACTCAATGGAGTATAGTCTGTTGGAGCTATCTGAAAAAAGTCAGATGCTCGTAAGTAAGTTTCTGACCTTAACTGATGTATATGATGTTTTGAATAAAGTAATTTATCTCTTAACTGATTTAAGTGATATTTCTCTAACTGTAAGTAAATTCATGGATATTTTTTGATAAAAAAATAAAATATACAACGTATATTAAAGCTATTTTAAGAAAAATTTTAGGTTTACCTCCAAATTAAATATCAAAAAATTAATAATAAAACCTTGTAAAACAAGAGTAAAAATATAACTTTCTGACCAGTTTAATCATGATGGTGCTTTGGGCTAATTTGCCTGTAAGTAGATTAACTGATTTATCTGCACTTGAAGTCAAGAAGAAAACATGGGAAATTTAAATCTATCTAAAAATTTTAAGGATTCTGTTCTCTATCTTTGTTCCAAGATGGGTAAGTTTAACGAGCAAATCCGAAAACAAGCTACAAAGGCTAGGTCAAGTTTAATTTGTCAATATTTAGGCGAACAAAAATCATGAAACTTAAAACATTAATTGTTACTACTGTTGTATCTTTAGCATCATTTGTTGCGACTTCTCCAGTGAAAGCAAATATTTCTCACGGACGAGTGCAAGGAATTAATGATGTTTCTGTAACCCCAAATTCTTCTGTTGTAAATCAGTTAAACCAGCCTTATTTCATCGCTAGAACTAATTGGGTGACACTAGCTGGAGGACGGTCAAAAAGAATTAACCTACGTACAAGACCAACTATCAATTCATCTACTAAGGGCTACGGGTTAGGTGGCGATCGCGTCCAAAACTTAGAATGCGTTCAAGACAAAGATAGAGGTGGTCGTAACCGTAACTGGTGTCGAGTGAAATTCCCGAAATCGGGAGCAATTGGTTGGATTCGTAGCGACAACATTATTTTCAGCGATGGTGGCGAATAAAATTGCAGTCGTACACCATAGACACTGGACGATGACTTTGAGTGAGTCTATTGCCGTTCAAGAATCGCTTAATTTGTAGTGTGAAAAGTTTGTGAGTTTTTAGTTTTTGAAAGATTAAGGTGTTAATCAATGGAATATATTGCTTATCCCTCTTTTGTCAGAGTGGGAGAATCCAATCGCCCAAAAGGTTACAGGGCTTTAATTTCCACGTTTTATCTATAATTTTTAGCTTCTGTTAGAAAATAAAGCCTCAAACCTTGATGAAATCAAAGTCTTAGAATCAGGCTGAGATTATTGTTTTCCGAGAGTGACAAAACAGGGTTATTCATCTATGTTCGTGGCCTACGAAGAGGCAAACGGTCAGGCAAAATCTATCGACTATGAATTTCCCAAGTTTGACTTAGATTGGAAGAAGTCTCTGAAATCTTCTGTTTGGTTATCGTTAGCTGGTTTTATAGTATTTTTTACAGCTATTACCCAAGTGTCAGCAGCATTAGGCGCTTATGTCAGAACTAACGGCAGTTGTCTTAACGTGCGTGTAAGCCCCTACACTAGTTCTTCAGTTGTAGACTGTATTCCCAACGGTACTAGAATTACCAGCACTGGTAGAGCCAATGGTTTTGTTCGCCTATCCAGAAATAGATATGTAGCTGCAAGATGGGTAGGTGATACGTATAACTCTCGTTCAAACAACCCAACCTCTGCTGGAGTAGGTGGACGCATCACACTCAGTTATGGTTCTAGAGGTTCTGCTGTATCACAAGTACAAAGGCGTTTAGGGATTAATCCTACAGGTTATTACGGAAATACGACTATTGGGCTAGTCCGGCAGTTTCAAGCCAACAATGGTTTGCGTGTCGATGGTATAGTCGGCCCCCAAACTCGCAGTGCTTTATTTGGATCGTATAGCACTGTAGATGAAGGATACTTATAAACATAAGTAATCTAGTAGTTCGCCAAGTGAACTTGGCGGGGTAAAGGGTAAGGGGGAAGGGGGAAAGGGTTTAAATCCCTTAACCTTTCCCCTTTTCCCTTTCCTCAGTCCTCACTTAGCATTTTTGGGTTGGCAGACTACTAGGAATGACCAGAAAGAAAAAGGTACAATCCCCTTAAACAGCACTCAATGTTTCATAACCCACACTCAACGATCCGCATTAATCAATATGTCTGAGATTCAAAACAAAGTGGTAATCATCACCGGAGCCAGCAGTGGTTTAGGTGAGGCGACTGCGAAGCGACTTGCAGCTAGTGGAGCCAAGCTGATGCTGGCTGCCCGCCGAGAAGATCGGCTCAAAGAATTGGTTGCAGCGATCGCTAAATCAGGAGGGACTGCAACCTACCGAGTGACGGATGTGATAGATCGCGCACAGGTAGAAACTTTGGCGAAGGAAACTTTGAGTACTTATGGCCGTATCGATGTGCTGATCAATAATGCTGGCTTGATGCCGCTTTCTCCCCTCGACCAAGTAAAAGTGGAAGAGTGGGATCGGATGATTGATGTCAACATCAAGGGCGTTCTCTATGGGATTGCTGCCGTGTTGCCGATTATGCGTCAGCAAAAGTCTGGTCATATCATTAACCTATCGTCTGTGGCTGGACATAAGGTGTTTCCGGGGGCAGCAGTCTATTGTGCTACCAAATACGCAGTACGAGCAATTTCTGAAGGACTGCGGCTAGAGTCAAACGGTGAAATCCGTTCAACCAATATCTCACCAGGAGCCGTTGACACTGAACTGACTACCACGATTACCGATCAAGACACAGCAGCGGGAATTAATCAACTTTATGCGATCGCCATTGATGCAGATGCTGTTGCCCGTGCGATCGCATACACTATTGAGCAGCCTAGTGATGTTGATGTGAATGAAATCATCATCCGTCCAACACGTCAAGAACTTTAGTTGATATCCTCACTGTAGCTTTAGCTTTTTTCTTGAATCTGTGGGTGACTTCATCCCATTCGCTGATGAGCGAGTGCAACAGTGAAGAAATGAGGATTTTTTAATTAAAAATAGTATTTCATAGACAACAGAAGACTCTATGATCAAAAAAGGAGCCTAACTTAGGCTCCTTAATCAAAAAGTGGTAAGAGAATTGTGACTACTTGATAGTTACCTTACCGCCAGCTTCTTCGATCCGCTTCTTAGCATCTTCAGCGGCATCCTTAGCAATACCTTCTTTAATTGCCTTGGGCGCAGCTTCCACCAAGTCTTTCGCTTCTTTCAGACCCAAACCGGTCAATTCGCGGACAATCTTCAGGACAGCAATTTTCTTATCAGCTGGGACTGATTCGAGAAGCACTTCAAACTCAGTTTGCTCAACAGCTTCTTCAGCAGGAGCAGCACCACCAGCACCAGGCATCATCATCATGCCACCAACGGGTGCAGCAGCACTCACGCCGAAAGCTTCTTCAATTTGCTTAACTAACTCAGAAGCTTCGAGCAAAGAAAGGGTTTTTAGTTGTTCTAAAATTTGATCGGTTGCAGCAGACATTGATATAACTCCTGTAATTTTGATTATTTATTTGTCATCGGTCATTGGTCTTTAACTATAGACTTTTGACTCTTGACTGATGAACCACGAAGTCTATTCAGCAGCAGTTTCAGTGCTACTATCAGCTTCAGTCGCGGCTTCGGTGCTGCTATCTTGTACAGCAGCAGTCTCGGTGCTACCACCACTTTGCTCTTGGTCGGCCACAGCCTGCAAAGCACGAGCCAGTGAACCAGGAACTTCGTTGATACCCACAGCAATCTTGGTCGCCAAAGCGTTGATAGCCCCAGCAATTTGTGCGATGAGTTGTTCCTTAGATGGCAAGTCTCCGAGAGCCTTGACATCTGGTTCTTTGAGTAGGCGACCTTCCATAACACCGCCACGAAGTTCTGTCTTCTTGGTGGCTTTTTGGAAGTCTTGGTAAGCCTTAATTGCAGATGAAAAATCTTCTTTGACCAGCAAAAAGGCTGAAGAACCTTTGAGTAGTTCTGACAATGGCTGCCATTTTTCTTCACCTTCAATAGCAATGCCCATCAAAGTATTTTTAGTTACTTTGCAGACAGCACCACTCGGACGTAGCCGCCGCCGTAAATCGGTAATCTCAGCAACAGTTAATCCTTGATACTCTATTACCAGTGCCAGAGTTGACTCACTCAAAGTTTCTTTGAGGTCAGCTACTATCTCTTTTTTATTTTCTAGTGTTCTACCCATTCCAATCTCACCTCCTTAAAACAATCGGGGAAGTGCCCTACTTGTACGTTTTTTCTCAACCTGAACCAAACAAAACAACAAACCCCAGCTAACATAGCCGGGGTTGAGAGTAAGACTCGTGATGCCATAGTTATTACACCTTCATAGGTGGTAATTCTGACAATTAGAGTTTCAACCTCGGCAGGATATTTAAGCTATTAGCACCTGCTGTCTCCGGCTTTGTCTATTTAATTTTGTCATTAGTCATTTGTCCTTTGTCTTTTGCATTTACAAATGACTAATGACTAATGACTAAAAATCAACTTGCTTCGCTCAGTTTCAAATCTCGTAGGGCGCTGATATCAACTTTAATTGATGGCCCCATTGTGGCTGACACATAAAATGTGCGCCAATAACGACCTTTAGCTCCTGAAGGACGGTTACGGTCAATCGTCTCCTGCAATGCCTTCAGGTTGACTAACAAATCTTCAGGCGAGAAAGTTGTCTTACCAAACATAACATGGACAATACCAGTTCGATCAGCTCGGAATTCTAATTTACCAGCTTTGAATTCTGCGATCGCACCTGCTAAGTCAAATGTTACGGTTCCACCCTTGGGCGATGGCATCAAACCACGCGGCCCAAGCAACTTACCCAGTTTCGCTACCTGTGGCATCACATCGGGTGTGGCAATCAGTTTGTCAAAATCCATTCTACCTTTCTGGATTTCGTCAATCAGTTCTTCTGACCCTACTAAATCAGCACCAGCGTTGCTTGCTTCGTTTACCTTTTCGCCTCTGGCTATCACCGCCACTCGGACGATTTGTCCTGTACCTTTGGGCAGTGCTACCGTTGTCCGCAACTGTTGGTCTGTATACTTGGGGTCAATTCCGAGCCGGATATGGGCTTCAGCAGCTTCGGTAAATTTAGCTGTTGCTGTGTCTTTAAGAAGGGCTAAAGCCTCTAAAGGATGATAGTCCTTCTCTTCTACTTTTGCTTGCAATCCCTGCAAACGACGCGATATTTTTGGCATTTTGTTCTCCTGGGGTAATTCCGAAGCTTCGCCTCTCCCCCGATAATTTTTAGTTATTTGTCCTTTGTTATTTGTCCTTCGTCAGTTACCAATGACTAATGACTAATGACCAATGACTAATCCGTGACTGTTATACCCATATTTTTAGCCGTTCCTGCCACAATCTTCATTGCCGCGTCGATGTCGTTGGCATTGAGGTCAGGGAGTTTGGTTTGGGCTATTTCTTGCAGTTGTGCTTTGGTAATTGACCCAACCTTCTTTTTGTTGGGTTCATTTGAGCCTTTCTCAACTTTTGCCGCCTTCCGAATCAGCACTGATGCTGGTGGCGTCTTGAGTACAAATGTAAAACTCCGGTCTTCAAAAACCGAAATTTCTACAGGTATTACCATTCCAGCTTGGTCTGCTGTTTTGGCGTTGTACTCTTTACAAAACATCATGATGTTGACACCATGTTGACCCAATGCGGGCCCCACTGGCGGTGCTGGGTTGGCTTTTCCAGCATTCAAGGCCAGTTTAATGACCGCCACTACTTTCTTCGCCATTTGTATTTAGCTCTGTTTCTCTACCTGATTAAATTCCAATTCAACTGGTGTATCCCTACCAAAAATTGAGAGCAAGGCTTTAAGCTTACTCCGCTCTGGAGAGACTTCAATCACCTCGCCTTCAAAGTCTTTAAATGGACCAGAAAGCACCATTATCTTATCACCAGTAGCCATGTCAATTTTGACAACAGCTTCTTGTTCGCTGGTTTGTTTGAATATACGTTCTACTTCTGAAGAACTCAGTGGTATGGGATGCACGTGACCGCGACCCTTACTACTACCACGTTTTTGTTCTGAACCGACAAAATTAATTACATGGGAAGTGTTTCGTACCACCTGCCAGGTATCATCATCCATCATCATCCGCACCAACACATAGCCAGGGAAAACCTTTTCCTCTGTATGCTGGCGACTGCCGTCTTTGCGGATTTTCACCGCTGGCGTTTGCGGAATTTCTACTTGGATAATTTTGTCAGCTACATCAAAAGTTTGAATGCGTTGTTCTAGGTTCGTCTTTACACGTTTTTCACAGCCTGAGGCCACTTGCACTGCATACCAGCGTGCTTCTTTTGACGCTGTTTCTGCTGCTTCTGCTGTGTCTTCCGACTGGAAGGTTGAGTTGCGAGGTTCGTCTGTTGCAAAAGTCATCAGAATACCTGTTTGGCTGCCCAAGCAAACAATCCATCGACCAAGTATATCAAAGATGCGGAGAGTGCCACCATTAACAACACAGCGGCGGACTCGCTCACTATCTGTTTCCGACTGGGCCAAACTACTTTTTCAAGTTCTTCTTTGGTTCCCTGGATGAAGTTGCCAAAGCTAAACCCATTTGTGGTTTCTGGCAATTCTGCTTCATTTTTTTTGGCCACGACCGATTATCCCCCGTTTCTTACTCAATTTTGGATTTGGGATTTTAGATTTACCCCATGCTTTTAGGCAAGGGTACTCAACTTCAGATTTTGGGTTGTCAATTTATTTAGAGTTTTTGTCAATCCCAAATCTCAAATTTAAAATCTAAAATTTGTTCGTCCAGTTTTGCAGTTTCGACTCTATTTCACTTACTGGAAGCAAAACAACTACAAACACAATAAGTTTACCCGAAATTATTATCGCTAACTGCTATATTAACAGTTGCGTAATTATTTCGGGCTTAGTTTTTGCTCTTGAGCGCGCCCTGGAGGACTTGAACCCCCGACATCAGGTTTTGGAGACCTGCGTTCTACCAACTGAACTAAGAGCGCACAAGCTGTTTTTGATTCAGTGATTGCGCTGAACTAAATTTTAGTTTAACGCAATATGAGATTTATATCATACCTTAATTTTGTCTGAAAAACAAGTCAGCGGCAGATGCCGCTTGAGATTTCTCCCATCATGATTGAAGGACGAATCACAAAGGGCGGTCAAACCGTTGCTTGATTCTGGTTGCCTTACCTACGCGATCGCGGAGATAATAGAGTTTAGCACGGCGTACCTTACCGCGACGTATGACTTTGATGCTGTCAATCCGGGGAGAATGCAGCAAAAATACCCGCTCAACGCCCACGCCTTGAAAAACCTTACGGACTGTAATCGTTTCGTTGATGCCACCATTACGCTTGGCAATTACTACTCCCTCGTAGGGTTGTACGCGATATTTTTCGCCTTCCTTGATTTTCACTCCCACTTTTACAGTGTCGCCCACGTAAATGTCGGGCAGATTCGATTTTATCTGTTCCGCTTCAATGGAGCGGATAATCTCTTGAGCATTCATAGTCTTTCTGTCTGCTTAAAAAAATCTCACGATCATCAATGATAAATCGATAATCCTATTTCAGTCTACTTGTTGGGATTGATAATTTTACTGATACAACGGTCTAAAGATCAAAGCTATATTGCAGAATGCTGTACCACAGGGGTAAAATTTATGAAATTTAGCGTCGTCATCAGTACCTATAATCGCTTGAATCTGCTGCAAAGAGCAATTGACTCGGCTCGGAACCAAACAATCGAGTGCGAGGTGGTTGTTGCCGATGATTGTTCATCTGATGACACCCAAACCTATCTTAAAGGCTTAGGCGACAAGGTTGTTTATCATCGTAATGAAGTGAACCTTGGTCATGCAGCAACAGTAAATGCTGGAGTTGCCAAAGCTAGCGGCGACTGGATTAAGTTTTTAGATGATGACGACTATTTAGCGCCTAACTGCATAGAAGAGATGGCAAAAGCGATCGCACTTCGTCCCGATGCTGTAATCTGCTCTTGTGTCGCGGCTCAGGTGGATGATAATGAAGTTGAACTCTCTCGCACTCCCCAAGTTGGCCCCGGTTTAGCTTTTTATATCCCCCAAGCCGATATTCACTACGGTATGCTTTTAGAACTTGTACCTTTTGGCACACCTGTACAAGTAGCTTGCCGACGTGATGCTTTCCTGCAAACTGGTGGTTGGGACTCTACACTCGATGCTAACTGTGATGACATCGATTCCTGGATTCGGATTGCTCAATTTGGTGATGCTATTTTCTTCAACCAGTGTCTTGCTTACCGCACTATCTGGCCTGGTGCGTATAATCAAAAGTTTTCTTTGTCTCGGCGGTTGGCGACAAATATTTTGATGAAGGAGAAAATTTACGCTTTGGTAAATGAGCAGCATCGCTCAAAGATTCCAGTCTTGCAGGATATAAAAAATTACCTGAAACTCCATTGGATTTTAGTAGCACTGAAGCAAAAAAATATCAAGAGTTTTCTTTCAATGATCGATCCGTCTATACTTTCTCCTCAGTCTTGGAAGTTTTTGCTAACTGCTGCTTCATCACGCCGCTCTCAAGGAAACAATTCTCAGGTTCGTAAACTTGTATTAATTGCGTCGTAGCTTTTTAAGCGTTGGCAGTACTTTCCCTTATTGTTTATACCAATTTTCTAAGAAGCTGCACAGAATCAGCCTTGGTGAGACAAGTTGCTCAGAACAACTGCTTTTATAGCAACCTCACAGGTAATTGGTATTAGCAACTATGCATTAGTCACACCTTTCTTAAAAAGGTCAAAACCCTTGTTGCAAATTTGTTTTATGACTTTATAAAAGATGCATTATATCAATAATCATGAATTGATTATTGATATAATGCCTATATTATTGACATTGAATCACAAATTCATTACCTGTAAGCGATCGCACTGGCAAAAAGTAATGGATAGCCTTAACAAAGGGAGGGTGATCGTGTAAATGCTAGACAAAGACGTTTGTACCAACTACCAGATTTGTAGCAGTGAAATTATTCAAAGTCACAAAGGTGTTAAAACTTTCAATACCACCAAAACCATCGGGGTCAATCTGAACTTGCGTAGAAGTACCCGATTGTACAAACTGCAAGTATTGGTTGATGCCAGGAATTCCACTGTCGTCTAGACTTCTGAATAGATCACTTAAATCTAACTGATCTTCGCTCTGATTAAAATCAGTGATCGTATCACCGATGTCACTCAAGGCTTGGTAAACGAACTGGTCATTACCGCTACTGCCAGTGAGGATGTCATTACCAGCACCACCAATGAGGATATCATTGCCACTACCACCAATGAGGGTATCATCCCCCGCACCACCACGCAGCAGATCGTTTCCACTCTTGCCATCAATGCGGTCATTACCCCCCTGACTGCTGATCACATCGTTGGAGTTGTCAAGACCGTTGACATTATTGTTCAGGTCGTTAAGGAAGGTGACTCTATTTTTACCAAAGACGGTGCTTTGGGTAGAGTTTGCATCGAAGACATCAAAGCTGTCTTCAATGCTGGTTTGCCCATCAAACAGGATATTACCCAAATCTACGCTGGCTCCAGTAGATTTGCGGAGATTATCGAGTTTTTCTAGATCAAAGTTTTGCAGGATGACGTTTGGACTGTTCGCCAAGTTTTCAAAGGAGACTAACAGATTGCTACTATTCTGGGTGAGCAGCAGATTTCGGGCAGTTAAGCCAGTACCCTCAAATTTAAGGGTATCAGCTTCGGCAATCACCGCATTTGTTGGGTTTGTTCCTTTACCCACACCACCGAAATTTGTGATAATCTGCGTTCCCTCGTTGAGGCCAATCACAAATTTGTTTTGACCGCCATCGCCTGCAAAAGTTTGGACTTCATAGGCACCAATGTCAACTTTACTGCCAGATATCCGATCAAATCCAGCGCCACGTTGGTCAGTGGTGACACCAACAGGAATTAGGGCATTATTGCCAGCATTAATAGCAGGACTACCCACAAGTGGAGCATTAGTTAAGGTGACACCACCATTATTTTCTAGTGGCCCTAGTTTAGAGTCGATGGGGTTGACGCTGTTACCCACAATGCTGTTGGTAGTAAAGCCAGTGCTACCTGTGTTGTCACCAATCAGGTTATTGCCGACATCAGTGAAGTTGCCAGAAACGTCAGGCTTGAGGATAGAGGATTCAGAAGAGTCATATAAATTTTTGTTGAAGTTGCCTGCAATGATGGTGTTGCCAGCGATAACAGTACCATCTGAGTCATTAAAAATGCCTCCACCATCGGCATTACGAACGTAAAAGTCTTGTGCGTTGTTATTGGTAATGGTGCTGTTGGCGAGGGTAAGACTGCCTGAGTTAGAAATGCCACCGCCGTCGATGTACCCCCTATTGCCAGAGATAGTACTATTGCTCAGGTTGAAGATGCCTGAGTTATAGATGCCGCCACCGCTTTCGGCTGTACTATCAGAGATGGTGCTATAGTTCAGGTTCACGGTACCTGAGTTATAGATGCTGCCACCGTAAGATGGCAAAGGGTTAGGGCCGCCGCGCTCAAGACCACTAGCGATCGCAATATTATTAGAGAAAGTACTTCCCGTTATGCTGAGGTTACCTGTATTGAATATTCCGCCGCCGTAAGCGGGGTCGTATTTGATCGAGGCAATGTTATTAGAGATGCTGCTATTAATTAGGCTGAGATTGCCTGTGTTAAATATGCCGCCTCCTAGTGACGATCCCCTATTATCCGAAACAGTGGTGTTAGTCAGGCTAAGGCTACCTCTGTTAAAGATGCCGCCTACAGACCCAGTGCTACCAGATACAGTGCTATTGGTCAAGTTTAGGCTGGCATTGCTATTGAGAAAAATACTACCAAAGCTATCACTAGCATTAGCAATTTTCAAGCCATTAATGCTAGTATCTGTCCCTGTTCCTGATATCTCAAATACGCCTTTACTATTGTGTCAGTATTAATAGGTGGCTTGCTAGTGAATTGGACTTCATAAGCACCAATATCAACCACACCGTTAGATATTCGGTCAAATCCAGGGCCTCTTTGGTCTGTGCTGGCGCTAACTAGGGAATTATTGCCTGCATCAATGGCGGGACTACCCGCAAGTAAAGCTTGAGTTAATGTTGCACCACCATTATTTTGTAGAGGGCTGAGTTGGGGATTAATGGGGCTGGCGTTGGTGCCCACTAAGGTGCTGGTAGTCAAACCAGTACTACCAGTATTATTACCAACTAGGTTATTGCCAGAGTCGCTAAAACTACCAGCCACATCGGGCGTGATGTTGCTGGAGGTGGAGTTGTCGAAGTTACCGGCAATGATGCTGTTCCCAACGGTTATAGTCCCACCATCGTTGAAAACGCCGCCACCGTCGCCAGTCCCATCAGCGTTAGAGTCAGCTGTGTTATTAGTAATTGTGGTGTTGATGAGGGTGAGGGCGTCGTTGTTATAGATGCCGCCGCCCTCAGTAGTATTTGTATTCCCAAATACAGTACTGTTCGTCAGGGTAGCTGAACTGGAAGAAAAGATATATTCATCTTGGATAGATAAGTTAGAAATGCCGCTTCCTGTATTGTTTGATACAGTACTATTGTTAAGCCAGAGAATGCTGTCTCGGTTATAGATCCCAGTTTTCGTATTACCTGAGACAGTGCTATTTGTAAGCCTGATGTTACCAGGATTAAGTATGAACGGAGGAATACCAGTGATGGTGTTAAAGATGCCGTTTTCAGTATTGCTAGAGACAATGCTATTAGTTAGACTGACTGTGCCTCCTTCGTTAAAGATGCCGCTTCCCGTATTTCCAGAAACAGTGCTGTTAGATATATTTAGGCTACTATAGCCTCTGTTAAAAATGCCGCTTCCTGTATTGTCAGAAACGGTGCTGTTAGTTAGACTGACGTTGGTATAGGTTTCGTTAAAAATGCCGCTTCCTGTATTGTCAGAAACGGTGCTGTTAGTTAGGCTGAGAATAGCATTGTTGTTAGTTTTAATACCGCTATCATTACCATTAGCGATCGCCAAACCATCAATGCTAACATCTGTTACTAATCCTGATATCTCGAACACCCTGGAAGCATTATTTCCACTCACGGTAAGCAAAGATGACCCAGTGCCCAAGATGGTAAGATCATCAGTAATCGTCAGTTGCCCAGAGGTCAGGGTAATTACATCTGGGGTGTTATCCGTGAATACACCCCCAAAAGTGATCACATCATCCCCTGGAGTAGCATTAGCTAAGTTAATTGCTTCCCGAAGTGTGGTAATGCCGTTGTTCGCATCACCATCATCTGCGTCTCCGGTATCATTCACCGTTATGGAATTTAATTGGAAGTTTGGAGTATGTGGAGTTAGCATTTTGTTACTTCAAGATAAGGTTATGAGGTCAACTCAAACTGACTGAAGCTTTATATTTACTAGGGTTTTCACACAAATACTAACAGTACTAACGAATTATTTATTACTATTTATTTCTTTTTTATCATCAGGCAAATTGCTGTTTTTGTAAAGTCATAAAAGTATTTCAGTAGTGGCCAAGAGAGGGAAATGGGGAATTCTAACAAGGACGATTTTGGAGTTTTACCCCGATTTATCGAGCCGTTATTGAATAACTCTTTAAGCTAAGTAACTAGTTAGAAACGCTTTTAGTCAGTAGTAAGTGGTCATTTTTACACACTACTGACTGCTTTTGAGTTGTCACTGAAGAACTCAATAAGTATAGCGGTAGCCACATAGGTTAGGACATTTTGAAAACCCCAAGGCTAGGAATAGTAATACTTTTACCTCCTGCCTCCTGCCTCCTGCTATATGTAGATTCACACTCAGTTACTTATCTTTATTTTTTATACACATCTTAAAGATTATGCGAATCATACATATTTTGAACCATGTTCAAGAAATAGGTAACGGTATTGTGAATGTGGCTGTGGATCTGGCTTGTCTACAGGCAAAATCTGGTTATGAGGTAGCGGTTGTTTCTGCTGGTGGTGAATACGAGACTTTACTAGATATTTATGGTGTTAAACACTACCAACTAGACCAAAGCCGGAAACCGATAAATATGATCAAAGCAGTTATGCGTTACCGAGCGATCGCAGCTGAATTTCAGCCGGATATTGTTCATGCCCACATGATGACGGGAGTGATATTAGCACGTATTTTTAAAGGAAACAAATATGCTTTAATTTCTACAGTCCACAACGAATTTCAACGTGCGAGTCTGCTGATGGGTTTGGCTGACAGGGTAATTGCTGTCAGTAAGGCTGTGCAAGATTCTATGTTTAGGCGCGGTATTCCAGAAAACAAGTTGCGGGTGGTATGTAACGGAACTTTGGGCAGTCCCCGCACTCGACAAATACAAGATTATCAACCTCTACCATTACAGCATCCAGCGATCGCAACTGTAGCCGGGATGTATCAACGTAAGGGAATTGCTGAGTTAATCGCCGCCTTTGAACAAATTGCCTCAGATTTTCCCCAAGCGCATCTTTATTTGGTAGGAAATGGCCCTGATAAGCAGCTATTTGAGGCACAGGCACAAGCAACTTCTGTAAAAGAACGCATTCATTTTGAAGGTTTCCAACCAGAACCTCAACGCTATCTGATATCTTGTGACATATTTGTGCTGGCTTCCCACCGTGATCCTTGCCCTCTGGTACTTTCGGAAGCTAGAGAAACTGGAACTGCGATCGTTGGTACTCAGGTAGATGGGATTCCTGAAGCTTTGGATAATGGGCAAGCAGGTCTTTTGGTGCCAGTAAAAGATAGTAATGCTTTGGCTGGGGTCTTAGTGCAATTACTGAGTAATGCCGAGATGCTGGACGAGTGGAAACAACGGGCAAATCAAAACCTAGAGAGGCTGAGTGTTGCCCGTGTCCATCAGGAAACAATGACAGTGTATCGGGAGTTAATTACAAAATGAGGGCATGGGGCATTGGTGATTATTCAGTTATCACCAGTCCCCAGTAACAGCTTTAACAGTGTAGCGATCGCTTTAGTTTGAAAGCTACCCCTAAAGCGCCAAAAACGAGCACACCCAAAACATTAGTTGATTCAGGAATGGCGGTGTAAGAAGCACCCACCCGGATCGGCCCATCTCTATCCTCTTGATCTGCTGGTATTGCTGGAATGATTCCACCACCTGGGGTTAAATCGGGTTTGGTAGAAAATAGATTGTAAAATATATCTCCGTCTCGGATTACGCCACCACTATAAGTGATCAGGTTGCCTTCAACGGTAACGTTTGCAAAGATATCCTCTAGACCAGGAATACTAGAGAAACCAATCTTTCCATCTCCATCAACATCTCCCCACTCTACCGGCTCATTATCAAATGATGGATTAGAATCGGCATTAGTATAGAACAGCGTTTGTAAGTCAAAAACGAAGCTTCCTATATTATTGCCAGTACCATTTATTAAATTGTTAGCTCTATCTGGGACACCATATTCTATTCTTTCTCCTGGTAGAATATCTGGCCCAAGGGTTCTTGGTTCTCTCGTTTTGAATATGTCTTCATTCACAGTCGTCACGATGGGTTCTACAAAAATGACGGCTCTTGCTGGTGTCCAAGATAAAAGACTAATTCCTGCTGCTCCTAGAACAGATAAGGCTATTTTGGTTGCAATTGTAGTCATATTTGTGTCC
Organism: Nostoc sp. KVJ20; assembly: GCF_001712795.1. GTDB lineage: Bacteria > Cyanobacteriota > Cyanobacteriia > Cyanobacteriales > Nostocaceae > Nostoc. The sequence continues at coordinate 75,830 of NZ_KV757636.1, read as the reverse complement.
TTTTCATATTGGTTAAGAGAATGCTATACCGCATGGGTTAAATCAAACAGCAAAAACTCACTTTTCAACTGCTATCTATCTGCTAGATAAATAGTGGTTAATGTGTGCTTGCTCACTGAGTTGATATCTACTCATAGGTTGATTTATAAAGCAATTCTTGTAATGCTTTATCACGATAACTAGTAATTTCACGCAATCTTTATAAAAAATCTAAATTAGAACTGATGCGTTGACATATTAGACAATATGTGAATCATAAAATTATCTTTACTTCTATTGAAGAAGAATTCAGAATTCAGAATTCAGGAGTCAGAATTCAGAATTCAGAATAAAGACGCGACGCTCGTTCGCCCTTGGCGTCTCCCCTTGGGAGAAGACTCGCTAACGCTGCGCTATCGCGGCTTCGCTTACAGTCAGGGATTCAGACCGACGCAGAAATTGTTGCACCACCAAATTTTCTTGTTTTGTGGGAGTGCAAAAACGCCGATTATTCAGACGCAGTATTCGAGCGTCATTACGAATTACGAATTACGAATTACGAATTACGAATTATTCTAATCCTGTTGGTGAGCGAATTTATAACCGCCCCAGAGAGAAAGAGCGATCGCAATTACCAGCAAAATCGGTATGCTGTACCAAGGAAACTGGGACAAGGGTAAATGAGCCGCTGCACGCAGTCCGATGCTGGCGTAGGTCAACGGTAACAGGTAAACTACAACCTTGAGGGCAGATGGTAATGTCGCAGGGTCAAAGAAAGTCGCTCCTAAGAATGACATAGGGATAATTATAAAGTTGTTGTAGAGTCCAACTGATTCGAGCGATCGCACACTCAACCCCACAATCACCCCTAACCCAGCAAATACCGAACAATTCAGCACTACTAACAGTAAAAATAGTGGGTTGAGAAAATTCCAGTTTCCAGTCAACAGCAACGCTACCAAAATCACCGAACCGGAAGTCATCAACCCCCGCACGACTCCCGCCAGCATTTTACCTATGTGCAGCGCTAAGGGGTGTATAGGAGTTAACAACAATTCCTCGAAGGTTTTGCTAAATAGTCTGTCTCCACAAATTGAAAATGTCGTTCCACCAAAGCTAATCGTCATGGATGATAGCGCCACCATTCCCGGTAATATGAATTCCAAATAGTTGTCATAATTACCACTAATCCCTGAGCCGGGTTTGATAGAACTACCCAAACCCAAGCCAAAAGCTAAAATATATATCAGTGGAGATATTAATCCTGATGCAGCAACTTGTACAATTCTCACACGTAAATCTAACCAATCTCCCCAAAAAATAGTCAGAGTATCAGCTAGGAAGATTTGAAGTTGCGAAGTTTTGAACCTCTTGCCCGAAAGTAGCGCTCTTTGAGATGTCACGTGCTTTCAATTACTTATCAAAATTTCATTAAGTGTTAATTTACATTGTTTTACACATCAATTACTAGGGGTAACAAAAATATCTCATCCTAAAAATTGAAAAGTAACAACAAAAGCTAGATAATCTCAGCATTCTGACTGTTTTAATAGTGAAAATTGAATTAAGACCATCTGATAATCATCAAAAATGTGCTATCATAATCCATCAATACAAGAAGTAAAAAATTAACTAACAAGTCAAACAAAACTCATAACTAACAACAATTGGTTAACAATCAAACTAAATAAAAATACTCACCAATTATTCCAGATAGAAGCAATAAGACATAAAGTTGAACTTCTGTCCAGATATTATGTGCCAAATATTATGTGAAGTCGGCAAGAATGAATTTAGCTATTTTAAACTAATGTAAAATTAATAATATTGGGAGGAAGCCCAAAGAGTGATATTTGGAATCTCTCACTGATTCAAAGTACCGAATACAGTGCTGGGAGGACATTAAGACCACTAAGTTATCAAGATAAATTCATATTTTTCTCAGTTACCGTGAACGTAGCACAGAAAATCACAGACAATTGCATTAAAGACTAGGCATACTGAAAAGAGGGAGCAAACTTTAAACCACTCCCTGCCAAATAGGCGTGAAGGTGATTAAGCAACAATGAGACGTAAACCCACTGGTAGATCGACTACTACTTCTAAACCCTCTATTTTCCAATCCCCTATGTTTAACCTCTTCACCATCGCCATTATGGGAGGGGTGTTGATTTTGGGAATTGGGATTGGCATTGCTTTTAGTTCTACAACCACGTTGGCGCCATCAAATGTGGCTTCCCGTGAATTCATTGACACCAAAGCACCAAACCCTGAGATTTGTGTACAGTACGGAGCTAGCGCGATGGTGATGGACGCTAGACTGTTCGTCACTCTCAACCCCTTCAACGTCTATGTTGCCCAGCCGAGTATGCGTCCTGGATGCGTAATCCGGCAAAATAACTGGGCGCTTTTAGAGCAACGTAAGCTGGTAACTAACGATCAGGTAAGAGATTGCAAAAATCGCTTGAATACCTTTGGTTTCACAGGTAACTTGGACAGTGACAAACCTGATATTAGGTGTATATATCAGAATGAAGCTGCTCAAAACTTCTTCACGGCTCAACCAGGAGCAGTTGGAACACCTCAAGAAACGGACAGATTTTAGATTTGGGCATTGGGTATGGGGCATTGGGCATGGGGCATTGGGCATTGAAAAGAGGCAGAGGGGCAGGGAGCAAAGGAGAAAGAGGTAATTTTTTATTCTCCCCCTTGCCCCCTGCACCCTGATCCCCTGCTTCTTCCTTGTCCCCCTCAGTTCCCCCTGCTTCCTATCTATTTTTAGGAAGGGGTTGACCAAACTCGATCACCTGGACATCGGGAACATTAGGGACTGTTGGAACTGGAAATTCCGACATACCGAAAGGAGGAATGCTATTCAAATTACCGGGTTGATTTGGGAAAGAAGGAGGGGGAAGAATCAAACCAGGTTGTTGAGAGGATGTATTCGGAGTTAGGGGAGGTACGGTTACAAAAGGCTGTCCTAAATTATTAGTAATTGTTGAGGGCAGTTCATTGGATGGAGGGGGTACTGTCAGTAAGGGTGGTTGTGCGTTAGTAGTACTTATCGGTAGGTTAGTAGGAAGTTGAGGTAGTTTCTTGGGTGAAGGTGGGGAGTTTGCTGGTTTCACTACAGCAGTTTTACCAGAAATAACTGGACGTAATACCCAGCGAGTGGAGTTTTTTGGGGAAACGGGTTGCAGTTGTACTTGTTTGGGATTAAAAGCTGTGCCCGATGCTAAATCTAGGACAATGCGGGTGTCGTTCTCATTCAATTGAGAAACGCGAATGCTTTTGATTGATCCAGAATAATTTTGTTGCGTGGTAACGTTACCCAACTTAGTATTTGGTAAATCTACAACAAGGCGAGGAGGTTGGGCTAAGTAGAAATAACGGGGAGTTGTGCCTGCCGAGAGGGTGATTTCGAGTTGCTGTGTTTTGGTAGAAAAACGCCATTTATTTAGCTTTGCCACTGGTGTAGCAGCTGTAGTGAAAGTTTCGAGGGCGATCGCTGCACAAAAGCCTAATAGACTGATGCTAAATAGCTGCTTGCGCCATTGGCAAAATTGCCTAGTCTTTAGTCCCTGATCCATTCTTTTTATCTGCTCCATAAAGCCCATACAATGCGCTCACATTGCTGTTTACTTCGCCCTTCCAATAACTATCCCCACTCCCCAATTCAATTAGCTGTTTTGGGGCACAGCGGTAAATTTCAGAGTTTTGGGAATGCCATTTATAGTTAATTGACCTGTCATATTACCTTTATCTACCAATTGCATTTGAATTGTGACTGAGTTCAGAGGATCATTTTGGGGGTAAGGAATATTACAAAGGATTGATTTGCCAACTTTCCCAGATAGATTTAATTGTTGGTTTTTCAAAATGCCTGCCAGAGAGTGCTTTTCATCAGTATTGGCGCTAGCGTTTGCCGATAAGACAGAGGCATTTAAGTAAATACCCGACTGTTGAATGTTTAACGTCAGGGTATCCGATTTTTCACAGTTAGGCAAATTCTCAGCCAGCGTTAGACGATACCTGCCGTTAACTAGAGGAGGAGCCTTGAGATTGTTTTCTCCATAAATGGTTACAGTTTTAAACAACAGTAGCACTGAACTTATTGCTACTCCGTAAAAAGCTAAAGATTTGAAGTTGAAATGATTCATGTGTTGGAGTGGGGAGTGGGGGAGCAGGGGAGCAGAGGAGCAAGGGAGAAGAGTTTTCCCTTCTGCCTCTTTTCAAGCCCTCTCTTGTGCCGACTGGGTTACCACAGCGCTGGCTCCTCTTGATTACTAACTTCAGGAAGCATGGAAGTTAGATGAGCGGTGACTTGACTGTAGCGGCGGGTAATTAGCAGGGAGGAACGGCATTGGATGGCTAGTTGATCTGTATATCTTCCCAAGGTTTGACGCTCAATGCCCCAAGTGCGGCTGGTGCCAGCAATTGTCAGGTCTACACTTTTTGAGGCTTCGATTAAGGCTTGGATTGGCTCTGGGGACTGGACAATTTTGATTTCAATGCGATCGCGTACACTTTTCGGTAATTGCTCGATCATCGTGTCGAGTTCGTAACTCAATTTATCTTTGAGGCGATTTTCGGGTAAAACGTGTAAAACCTGCAACATACAAGTTTCATGATTGATGAGCAGTCTGAGCGCAAGTATAAGCGCCAAATCATCATGGATATTTGCAGAATAGGGGACTAACAAACTTTCTAAGCGATCGCTTCCCCGGTCTACAAATACTGCCACATCAACTGGTGCAGTGGTGAGAATTTGACCGACTTTTCCACCTAAACGATTGCTACTAAAGGCTGGACGATGCCATCCCACGAGAATTAAATCAACTTGGTCTAGTGCGGCAATTTGTGATGTTTCCCGTGCGACATTGCTAGATGTGCGAACGATGGGATGCACATAAGAGCGTGTTTCTAGCGGTTCGAGAGTATTTATCAATTCATCTAGTTGTTGGCGACGCTGGGCGATTAATCGGTCTGCTTCATCTGGGGTACTTTCAAAGGCATAATCTTCTTCAAATTCAATCAGGCTAAGAGGGTTAACAATGGCGGGATGTCGGTAGTTAAGAGCGATGCTGACTGCCAACTGTACCAGCCCTTTTTGGGTACTCGGATTAGCCACTGGCACTAAAATTCGGTAGGGATGAAGATAACTTACACTTCCAGCGGTGACATCTGTATCTATATCGTCATCGTCTGTTTCTGCTTCCAACTCCGGTTCCATGACATCTAACCTGATCAGCTTCTTCGGGTATGTCCATTCCACCAGTGGCGAGGTCATGAATGTAGTTACCAATGCCATAATTACCAGCATGGTAAATATTAAGGGGGAAATTACCCCTAACTCTAGACCAATGTTTAGCACTATTAGTTCAGTTAAGCCGCGAGTATTCATTAACCAACCGAGTGCCGAGGCTTCTCGTTTACTAATGCCACTGACACGAGCTGCTACATAAGTGCCAAAATATTTGCCTGCGATCGCCACTCCTAAAACCAACGCACACAACAGCCACAATTTTGGACGGTTGAGCAAGCCAATATCCGTCCGTAAGCCACTGTAGGCAAAAAATATTGGCAGCAAGAATATCAGGACAAAATCTTCGGTTTTTACTGCCAATTCCCGCACTAAATCTTCATTTTTGGGCATGGCTACTCCCAGTAAAAATGCCCCAAAAATTAAGTGAATACCAATTAGTTCGGTGATTAGTGCCGACGCAACCACGCCCATATAAATCCCAGCTAGCCACAATTGGCTGAGGCGTCCCGCACGAAGGTAGTGTTTGACAAGACCTTGGAGAAACCAACGTCCCAGCGTCAACATCAAGCCGATGTAAATTATGCTGGCGATAATTGTGGGTATAGCACCAGCAAAGTTACCAGTCCGAGCAACTGCGATCGCTACTGCTAAGAGACACCAAGCTGTCACATCATCCACCGCTGCACAAGTTAACGCTAAGGTTCCTAAACGCGTTCCTTGTAAATTGTTTTCAGTAATAATTCGCGCCAACACTGGAAAAGCAGTAATTGACATTACCGCCCCCAAAAACAACGCGAAGGCAGTGAAGGATACGCTTGCATTGGAAACTAGGGGATAAATTATTACTGCTAGCAATGTTCCTAGAGAAAACGGCACCAAAATACTCACATGAGAAGTCAAAACAGCCACGTCTAGCTGACTATTGAGGTATTTAGGATTTAGTTCTAACCCAATCAGAAACATGAAAAATATTAGTCCCACCTGAGACAAAACATTTAGGAAAGGAAAAGTCTCTGGTGGAAACAAGGTAACTGCTACGTGGGGAGCAATTAAACCAAATAAAGATGGGCCGAGCATAATTCCGGCGACAATCTCACCAATTACCAGCGGTTGCTTAATAGAACGGAATGCTAATCCTACTAGCCTTGAAAGTCCAATAACAATCAGCACCTCAACCAGAACGAGAATAACTATGTGCATGGTTTCCTCACAATTAACTATCTGGTTTCTATCAGATGATTCTTTAAAAGACTGGAAAATGTCAAGTTCGTTAGATCAAACCAAGAGTAATTTGTGTTTTGTTGTTATGTCAATTGCTGTTACGATGCAGTAGTAGGCAGGAAACAAGAATTATGATGATTTTCGCAGCTAAATCTCTAATTATCGGCATTAAAAAAATTAAGTAATAGTTAGTCAGTTTGTAGTAGCGCTTAAACGCAACTACAAACAAAATAGCGGTGATAATGAAGTTGAAAGCAGATAATTTTACCCAAATACTAGGTAACTAATTTTATATTTGAATCTGCTTAAGCGGAAGATTTATCGTAGCTTGTATTATGTAACAAAAAAGCAACGAGCGGTGATGCCATCAGGGTAGTAATGACTGCCATAATCACCATAATCGTGAATAAAGTGGGGGTAATTATCCCTTGCTCCAGACCAATATTGAGGATGATTAATTCCATCAAACCACGAGCATTCATCAGAGCGCCGATAGTTGCTGATTCCCGCCAATTTTCGCCAGCCAATTTTGCAGCCAACATACAAGCAATGCCTTTACCGAGAATTGCGATCGCAATAATTAAGAACGTAATTCCCCACAAAGTCGGTGTATTTACCAGTCCAATTTGAGTGTTCAATCCAGAGAAAACGAAAAATATCGGTAACAGAAAAGAAGTAGTGATAAACTCTGTATATTGGCGAATCTGTTGGGCAAATTCTCCGCGTGGTGTCACCGCTCCCAGCACAAAAGCACCAAATATTGCATAGATGCCTGTGACATCGGTAAACCACGCACAAAACATCAAAATTATCAACATCAAGGTCAAGGTTTGTCTGTTCACACCTGCATCGCGTTTTGTCATGCGTGTGAATGCTCTCAGTAGAGGTTGTCCGACAAAAATTGCAAATAGCACGTAGCAAATGCCACCACCAATTGCTAATATGGCAATGCTCAGAGAATTTTTCACGCTAGCAAGGACGATCGCTAGCAAACACCAAGCAACTGCATCATCTACTGATGCTGCACCTAAAGCCAAAGTCCCAAACCGGGTTTGTGCAAGACCGCGTTCGTAAAGAATGCGAGCTAACATCGGAAAAGCCGTAATTGTCATCGACGCACCTAGATACAATGCGGCTGACCAAGCTGTAACTTTTGGTTGAAAGAAATTGCCATTGTGATAAAACCAAAAAGATGCGATCGCTCCTAAAATAAAAGGAGTAATAATTCCAGCCGCAGATAGCAAGCTTGCACTTTTGATATGATGTTTTAAGAGTTTGGTGTTGAACTCTAAACCAATCAAAAACATATAAATTGCCAACCCAATTTGGCTGATAGCATATAAAATCGACATTGATGGATTGGGTATCTTGTCTCCTAAAGCTGTAATGATGGGAAGCTTAGGAAATAGCCATTGCTGAAAATCTGGTGCAATCAATCCTAAAAGAGATGGCCCTAGCATGACACCTGCAATCATTTCGCAAACAACATCGGTTTGACCAAGATAGCGGCGTCCTAAAATCGTAACAATGCGACAAGTGACTAAAATAACAGTGAGTTGCAGAAATAGCTGAATAACCAGATCAAAATTTGACATTGCACCTCTTTAATTTGCGTCTCTGCATTGAACAATCTCTCCAGACTCCAAAACTTGTCCTTTTTTTCTCATTAATACATCAACAAAAGTCCCAATTTTGGAACAGAAGATAGCTGTTTTTAATTTGATGAGATACAAGAAGCAATGCGTTGCTTTGGTTTCCAAAGTTGTAGTAATTGTCATGTTGTTCTTAAGAACACACACAACTGTACGTCAATACAACATATTGCATCCAAACTAAAACCGCCATATATGATTTTTTATGATTTGTTAAATTGCGATTTATAAACTTTTTCATCTATTTGAACCACAATCTGATGCAATACTGCTCGAATAAGCATTTTGAACTCGGAATTGGGTTTTGGGAAAAGTTTAAAGGGTAAAGGTTAAAGGTTAAAGGTTTTTTCTTTCCCCTTTCCCCTTTCCCCTTACCCTTTTCCCCAAAACCCGACAGGTATTGCAATCTGATGTAGAGACGCACATATATATGTCCCTACACTATGGTTTACCTGAAATTGCTATAATTTATGATTAAATTAGTTTCGAGTATCTAATTTATTACAACCATTCTCCACCCCGGAAACGCCAACGGGGAAAGATAATTCGCATTAAGCTTTGGGAAGTAATAAACACTGCTAACCACACGATGCTATAGTGCAGTAAAAAAGCTCCTGGCGACAGTTCCTCTTTCGGTAAAGGTATTGGTAAAAAGCCAAACAGCTTGACTCCACAAAACACAAATACTAATTCCCATATACCAGCTAAGAGTTGATAAACTGCGGGCCAATCTCTATCCCAGCGTGATTTTTGCAGATAGTCATAAAGCACATCCCAACCTATGCCAAAGATGGCGACATAAGCAAGTATCCAAAAATAAACCGAGTTAGCACCAGGCCCAATCCAACCCATTACAAAAGGCAAAGATACAAGTACACCTACAGTTGCAAGTAATAATAATCGAGTTTGCCAGCGACCAAATAAAGTTGGTGTCATAGGAGTGCTGAGTTGGAAGTTGGGAGTTGGGAGTTATAAAAAAGAGAGAAGTTGGAGTTTTTATAAATGGATGTTAGATTGGCTTTCATTAAAAATTTCGGAAGATTGTGGTGCTTTTGCCATGATGGCAAATATGAGAATCTGGACTAGCCTCAAAGCACCAACACATCTATCATTATTAGGATGGTTTCAGGTGATAATCAAATTGAGAATGGTGAACTGCGTTGGCAAAACCCACTTTTCGAGTAGCGTCTCGTAGAGAAGGCATGGCATCCCAATTTATTACATCCTCTAACAAAGCTTGATAACCTATTGTATTGGGATGAAGTCCATCTTCACTCAAGCGTTTGAGCCGCCAAGTTTCACCACGTTCCATCCATTGCTCAAAAATATCTAAATAGGGAATCTGCCGTTTTGTACAAGCAATTCGAGTTGCTTCTTTGTAACGGTACTGGTCGGCATGATTATAGTAAAAACAATCTAAAAATGGCATCTTGGCTTCATTCACTGGCACCATGCCCACAAATAACACAGGACAGAGTTGCTGTGCTAAATCTAGCAGAGAAGCAATTTCCTTTTCAAACAATGTAAAGTCTGTGTAACTTCGACCATCGGGACGCGCCAACCGCGCTGAGTCATTCACGCCTACTGATAAAATAATCAAGTCGGGAACACGATTTCGCAGTTCACCCCGGTGGCGAAATTCAACTTCTAGCCTTTGTGCTACTTGTTGCGTGCGATCGCCTCTTACCCCTAAATTATAAAGAATATGACCGTCACTATCCGGCAACATCCACCACCGCCGTAGTTGCTCAATCCAGCCTCCTTTTTCCGGATCACCGAATCCATAAATTAAGCTGTCCCCCAGTGCGACAATCTTCATAGGCTGCAAGTGATTTGGTGGTGCGGACAGCTGCATTGAGGAAGAAGCTAGAAATGTGTGCATTTAACAACTATATTTTATATTTTTACAAGTTTCTATACATTTCTATACCATAAATGGCTATCCTATAGGTTTTATCCCCTTTGCCAAAACTGCCGTAAAATCTCCCCTGGTTTTCTATCCCAAGTGTCTATATGCTCGTATATCAAATTGTCTTGGTTGAATTTATACGTTGAGTACCCATTAAAAAGCAAACCAGCTTTCCAAGGAACCCGCAACACTCCCCGCACTGTCCACTTTGCTAAAATCGTGTCTTCGGCTGACTGATAAACCTCATGGACATCAAAGTAAATTTGGGTAAAAAATAGCCGAGCGTGAAATCGCAAAGTCCAAAATATAATCCGATAGTTAAATTTGTATTTGAATGTATTCACCGGATCTTTAAAATAGATATCCTGTGTATAAATTTGATATGAGATATCTTTTTCAAAAAGTGTCGGTAAATCCTCTTTTAAAGTCTTAATTACATGTTCCACCGAAAATTGAGATTCCACGAGCCTTTTCCCTTAAAAAATCTTTTTTAACACCCTTTGCAACCCTGGCCAAATAGAAGATGTTTTCTTGTGACTCACACCACCCGCACTCAAATCTGACAGAGTGGGAAATGATGCAGATTTAGCATAAGGCCCATTTCGCAAAACTTTAGCTAGGGTATTATTATTTTCGCGTAAACCCTCGTAAAAAAAGAATACTTCTCCTTGAATGCCCAGTTGGCGATTGTATTCAATTGCCTGCACAAGATATTCTGGACTAATGCAGTAAGAGCCAAGTTTCATCAGTATTCCCGGCGCTAACTTCGGCAGTGTCGCATCTGTGAACTGCTGGTTTACTAGTTTATCAGCGATCGCAGAATAACTTCTAAAGTCACGACGATAAATCTGCGGCTGAATCATATCAACTATTCCCCGCTTCAGCCATGCGGGCGAGTCTTGCAGATATTCCTGAAATGCCCAATCATGGATATTAGGTGCGATCGCTACTAGCAAGTTAGGATTCACTGCTTTCACTTCCTGGTAGAGACGCGCCAAGAAGTTAGTCAGAATATCTGCACGCCACTGTAACCATTGCCTATCCTTGGAATTTTGTGGCGGATTGCAATTAAATTGTTGGCGATAGCGGGTGACAGTTCCCTCATCATAGCCACCTTCAGAGGGGAATGCTGGGAAGCGATCGTCACCTTGGACACCATCGACATCGTAATTATTCGTAACTTCTAGCACCAAGTTCAATAAAAATTCCTGCACTTGAGGGTCGAGTGCATTCAACCACTCAAAGCCATTTTTCTTCAGTAAGTTACCATTACAATCACGCGCAGACCATTCCGGTTTTTTCTGTAAAAGTAAACCACCATTCAAATTGTAAGAACTGGCAAAGCCATATTCAAACCAAGGAATAACTTTCAACCCAACTCGCCGCGCCTCAATCACTAACTCTTCTAAGGGGTCACGACCTACAGATAGCGGGTCAATTTCGACTCCAAAAGTCTGCCGCATTGTTTGACTAGGATATAAAGTTACTGCCTTGTTCCAAACAACGGGAAACACCACATTAAATCCCGTCTCGGCGAGGAAATCCATCGCCTTGGCAATGCGTTCTTTTGACCTGAGAACTTTACTATCAGTAGTGGTCAGCCAGATACCACGAGTTTCGATTATTGCCATTTCTATAAATTAAAATTCTCGCTACTGCACCATCTAAACATTGACTAGCCGACGATACCGCGCTTGTATTATTGTGTAAATTCCATAGGCAACCAAACCTAACGCCACAATACCCAAAAGCCATGCTCCATTCGGCTGTTGCGCTAGCGTCTGTAATACTTCATCCAAACCTTCGGCAGTAGCGGCGTTCGACTGTCTTGCTGCTTCGATTAAAAACCAACCGATAATACAAAATACTATACCCCGTGCCGCTAAACCAAATCTGGCAATCCTCATTACCCATTGGGCTTCTGTGTTGCTTAACTCAGTTAAATTGAGTTCTTTACGAAATTTGCCACTAAAAGCTTGATAAAACTGATAGAAACCTAGAGCAATTACAAATGCCCCCGCAGTTCCAACTAACCATTGACCAAAGGGTTGAGAAAGCAAACGTGCTGTCGAATCTTCAGTAGAATCACTACTATTTTTAGCGCTACCTGTACCCATAACGATTTGCACAGCACTTAAGGCTAAACTTGCATAAATCAAGCCATTAACTGCGTAACCAATTCGCACTGCCAAACCTTTGGCATCATTACCTTTATTTTCTGGGTCTTTAATTGCCTGTACAAAACGCCAGATTACGTAACCAATCAAGCCGATTGCAACTAAAGCCAGCAAAAATTTACCAAATGGCTGGTTGACGATTGTTTGGAGAGCGCCTTGAGTATCAGTTGTTTTACCACCCGTGCCAAAAGCCACCTGTGCCGCCAGTAGTCCAACTATACCGTAAACGACTCCCTTGGAAACATAGCCAAATCGTCCCAGCCGCTCAATCCACAATGAAGCATGGTTTGTCAACTGTTGTGTCATGGTAGTTGGGGAGAATTATTATATCTACTTCTACCAAAATTTACCTATGATTCACATCTATCTCAGGGCAAATTGTCTAACTTTTTGCAAAAAATCACTATCGTAATACTGTCTTTTAATAGATGTGAGACTGCTCAGAAGAATATTACAATTTTTAAATACAGTATTATTATTTAGTGTTTTTTAATGCTGAATTTGTATTAATTATGTCTCTAATAGAAAGTTCTTGGAAACACGAATATATAACTAGCAATGGGGTAAAACTACACTACGTTACCCAAGGTGAAGGCCCTTTAATGTTGATGCTGCACGGATTTCCTGAATTTTGGTACTCTTGGCGGCATCAAATACCAGAGTTTGCCCAAGATTTTAAAGTCGTCGCCATTGATTTACGTGGTTACAACGATAGTGATAAACCAAACGAGCAATCAGCTTATGTAATGGATGAATTTATCAAAGATGTTGAGGGAGTAATTAAAGGATTAGGATACCAAAAATGTGTTTTAGTTGGACATGATTGGGGTGGTGCGATCGCTTGGGCTTTTGCATATACTTACCCCGAAATGGTAGAGCGATTAATTATCCTTAACCTGCCTCATCCTGCCAAATTTAGTCAAGGCTTACGCACTCTCCAACAGTTGCAGCGTAGTTACTACATCTTCCTCTTCCAACTACCGTGGATACCAGAAGTATTCTTACAATCTTCAGACTACCAAGCAATTGAAACAATTTTTAAAGGTACAGCAGTTAACAAGAGTGCTTTTACTAAAGCGGATATTGACGCATATAAAGATGCTGCTGCAAAACGCGGTGCCCTGACAGCAATGTTAAACTACTACCGCAATGTTTTTCAACAAAGAATACTAAATTCAAATTGGGGTATTTTGGAAGTGCCAACACTGATGATTTGGGGAGAGAATGACACCGCACTTGGCAAGGAACTAACCTACGACACCGCAGCCTATGTCAGGGATTTTCAAATTAAGTACATTCCCAATTGTGGTCATTGGGTACAGCAAGAACAGCCTGAATTGGTTAATCAGTATATGCGAGAATTTCTATCTGAAGACTTAAGCTAAATTATATAATTCATCGAGTATAAATACTTATCAAATCAGCTTTATGACGAATTGTACAAGCTTTTAAAAAGATTTAATAGTGATTTAATACTGGCAATTTTTGCCGAATTATCGGCTAAAAATCACCAAAATCAGAATCAATGGCATTTGTGACATTATTTTTATTCTTGTTTCATATCACAACTAAGTTATCAGGAGATAGATTGACCTTACGAAATTTAGTGAGATAATAGAATTGTGAGGGACAGAACGGACGCAACTTGATTATTTAAGGGGGAAAATTATGAAACTCCAGCTATTAGCGGCCATGGCCTTAGCAACTCCCCTATTTTTCACTAGCTCGGTTAGAGCCGAGAATCCGCAGGACTTACAAAAGCTGCTTTCAACTGGGGAATGTATCCAGTGTGATCTATCAGGAGCTAACCTCAGTGGCGCTCATCTAATTGGTGCTGACTTGAGAGGCTCGAAGCTCCAAGGAGCCAATCTTGTAGGAGCCAACCTCGAAGGTGCTGACTTAACTGGTGCAAACTTGGCAGGTGCTAATCTAACATCCGCTTATGTAACCAATGTGAATTTGAAGCAAACAAATCTTAACGGAGTAAATTTTACTCGCGCTACGATTCACGATTCTAATGTGTATAAAGCATCAATGAATGATCTCAATCTCACTGATGCCGAAATATTTAACACTGGAATCGGGATTGGTGGAGAAGATGCCGAAATTCCCGATTGGGACTAGGCTCAACTAAGTTGGCAGGTTAAAATAAACACAACATAGGTTTTTGCGGGTTTTAAATCAAAGGAACTGGTTTTTTGCCAGCATTAATCCCTAAAATCTGCCTCTACAAAAATATTAAGATAAATGAAACCCCTCTGCCTTGTAATTATTTTCTTATGACGAAGGCGGAGGGGGTTTCTTATTGGGATTTCGGATTGAGCCGATATTCACTTAAAAAAGTACAATATGTTCTGAAAAGCTCTGCTAAAATCAGCTTTCAGCTTTTTTATTAGAAGAATTGGCTTTTTGAAAGACTCGAAACGCGAATGAATATTCAGGCGAATAGCAAAAATGAGGGTATGCATAACTTATCAAGTTGCCTATACCCTCACGTAGATAAACTCAGTTTTTGCAGTAGCGTATAAGTCTAGGTTAGTGCCTGAGCAACTGCTGCCGAAAGTGACTCATTTGCTGCTTGCTTCAACAATTCGGCTTTATCGGTCTGTTCCCAAGGCAAGTCTAAATCAGCCCGCCCAAAATGACCGTAAGCCGCGACGTCCTGATAAAAACGTCCGCCTCGTTCACTTGGTAAGTTGCGTAAGTTGAAGGTATGGATAATCCCCGCCGGACGCAGTTCAAAGTGCTGATTGATTAATTCTAGTAAGATTTCTTCATCCACTTTGCCAGTGCCAAAGGTATCAACTAGGATACTTGTTGGTCGCGCTACGCCAATCGCATAAGATAGCTGGATTTCAACTTTTTCTGCCAACCCGGCGGCGACAATATTTTTCGCCACATAACGAGCTGCATAAGCAGCAGAACGGTCTACTTTCGTGGGGTCTTTGCCGGAAAAAGCGCCGCCACCATGTCGTGAATAACCACCGTAGGTATCAACGATTATTTTCCGTCCTGTCAGACCAGAATCTCCCTGAGGGCCACCAACGACAAATTTGCCGGTGGGGTTGACTAAAAAACGTGTTTCCTGATTAGGTTTAACGTCAATGTCGCCAAAAACAGGTTCAACCACTGCTGACCAGAGGTCTTGTTTAATTTTGGCTTGTACAGCCGCCTCATCCGTTATTTCCCCAATACTGGCTGTATGCTGGGTTGAAATCAGGATAGTATCAATACCTACGGGGCGTCCGTCTTCGTAGACTACAGTTACTTGGGTTTTGCCGTCAGGACGCAGGTATGACAATTCACCTGTTTTGCGGACTGCTGCCAATCGGCGAGCAATGCGGTGAGCAAGACTGATGGGTAAGGGCATCAGTTCTGGTGTTTCGTTGCTGGCAAAGCCAAACATTATACCTTGATCGCCCGCACCAATTTTATCGAATAGTTCATCACTATCTTGCTGACGGGTTTCTTGGGCGGTGTTAACGCCTTGGGCAATATCGGGTGATTGTTCGTCTAAAGCTAGCAAAACACTGGTGCTGTTAGCAGAAAAGCCATTGTCGGCATTGGTATAACCAATTTCGGCAATTTTTTTGCGGGCGAGATTGACGAAATTTACGTTGGCTTTGGTGGTTATTTCACCAGTGATTAGCACTAAACCAGTATTAACTACTACTTCAGCGGCAACACGGCTGCTGGGGTCTTGTGTCAGTAGGGCATCCAGAATGGTATCAGAAATCTGATCGCAGATTTTATCTGGATGACCTTCGGTGACTGACTCGGAGGTAAATAAATATCGACGAGACAAAGGAAATTCCTCCTAACTTGAGTTTTTTAGCTGACTAAATGTGGTATCTAGATCAACTAGCTAATTTATGAAATGATAACAATATTTATACTTCACTAGTTAGTATCTGATTGATATTGATAAAAACCGCTAATTATAAGGTAAGTATCTGTAAATAAGATAAATGTATGCTAATTATTTTCTGGGAAAAATGTATTTAATAACACAAAAAAATGGGGACACCCGGAAGCGCCCCCACAAGCTTTGACACAAACACTGCTGCTTTAAACCTGAACCGCTAACTTTGCTTCTGTAGCTGTCAACCGTTCATAGGCAGCACGCATCTTCAAACCTGTAAGCACTTGGAAGAAACCAGTACCATTGTTGGAACCTGGATACTCACGGTGCTGGAGTAACAAGTGAGTCAATTCACCCTGATATTTTGTGGATGTATTGCTGAGATGGGTTTCGATGTAAATTACTTCTTCCAAGTTATCAAATTGACCATCTACTTCTAGTACTGAGACATAGCGTCCGTAGTAAACATCAGATCCGTAGTATAGTTGCATACCAGGATAAGAACAGGTCAATTTGCGTCCACAGGGAGTCCAATTAATTGTTGACCCTTCATCAAATAGGTAGGTTGGATCAAAGCCTTCCTTACCTTCCCTCTGGAGCATACGTACCCTTAAGACTCTACGCTCCGTATCGTTTTTGATCAAGTTCGTGGGTAATACCTGGAGAACCACATCGGCAAATTCTCTTTGTGGTTCGATAAACTTTTCAAAGTCAGGTTTGCGGGAATTGATTTGTGCTAAAACATCTTCGTAGCGATGACCGCGTTCAGCCATATCTCGCTGGATTTTCCAGGCAATTTTGACCTCATCGCTAATGTCAAAATAAACACTGAAGTCGATTAGCGATCGCACCCGCTCATCATATAAAGGATGCAGCCCTTCAACAACTATAATGTGATTCGGCTCTACCCGCTCTGGCGGGTCAATCAAGCCAGTTTCATGGTTGTAAATCGGCTTATCAATCGCTTGACCACTTTTGAGCGTTTTAATTTGCTCATACATCAGATCAAAATTGTTCGCCCTGGGGTCTAGTGCCGTTATCCCGGTTTCTTTGCGCTGTTTGCGATCCAGGGAGTGATAATCATCTAAACAGATGACTGTCATTAAGTCTTCACCAAACAAATCTATCAAACGACGCAAAAACGTAGATTTACCGCACCCAGAGTCTCCGGCTACTCCAATCAGTACCACGCGTTCAGGCTTACTTGTCATAAATCTCCTCTAAAATACTAAAGTTGTGTCAATATTTTTTCACACAGCAGATTCTGAAGCTAGGAGTTTACCCCTTTGGTTTATCCTGCGTTCTTGCTACCTAGCACATCTATAAGACACCAAGCGGGTAGGCAACAAAGTAATTAAGTTGCTACTCGTCGGACTAGCCTGAATGTTGGTGCCGGTAAGTATTTAATCCTAGTGGTATATTTGATTTTAACAGAAGGGGGTATCCCATACAAGATTGCTGTCAAGAAGAATTAGCGTGGATCATCAATCATTTTTTTGTTGATTTAGTTGTTAATTTAAAAATGGGGATCAACACCGCTCATGAGTGTTGCACTTTTCTCATTCTGCTACTTGTGACTCTATATAATCAAGTCTATAAGGTATAATTTGCTGTTGTAGCGAATTTTTTGACTTTCCTAAATTGTAATTCCCGTTCGACAATGCTTAAGATATTCAAAGCAAAAATCTATCCAAGGAATGAGCCAACAACTTGCATTGGTCAAATTATTCGCTGTAAATTTATGGATATGCTCAAATAGAAGCGTTGGCGTTATGGCAAAGCACTGAATAAAGGTTGACAGATTTTTCACATCAAGTGAAACTAATTACATCTGCTTAAATTACGATTCTCTCTGTCGTTATGTTTGTAGCTGAATTTGTCCCAGTTATGTAATTTTGAAAGACAAGCCACAAATATGGCTAACAATATTTTCGGAGGGCAGTAGATTTTGAGAAACAAAATCAATCGGCAGAAAACTTTCCGGGATTGATATTCTCTAATTTAATACATTGAAGTAGACAAGCAAAATGGCAATTTTTAGAGGTAAACTGAGCGGTAGCTTCCACCAATCAAAGTAGTCCTCCAATCAATATCTGCTACCGTCAGTTGCTTGTTGGGTAGTAAGGCAAAAAGCTATATCCCTGTTCTGGGTGGTAGTTAACAAAAAAAAGATTAAATTGACTCATTATTAACATTCTCCCAATAACTTATCCTTTACCTTAGAAGGTGAACAGGTGTGTTTTTTGCTGTGCCTGCATGTCTTTGGTGAGTGTACTTAGCAAGGCATTAATTTAATGATGCCTTTTTCTCAGAGAGCCAGTTTTGTGAAACGAAAATCCGGTAAACTAAAGCTGGCATGGGATGAGAATAGTTTTTTTTTGAAAAACGGTTAAGTAAATTATCGGAGTGGTAGAACGAATGTACAATCAAGGTGCTGTTGAGGGTGCTGCCAACACAGAATTAGGTAGCCGCATCTTCCTTTATGAAGTGGTGGGTTTGCGTCAGAGCGAAGAAACTGATCAAACTAACTACCCAATTCGGAAAAGTGGCAGTGTGTTCATCAGAGTGCCTTACAACCGCATGAATCAAGAAATGCGACGTATCACTCGTCTAGGCGGCACAATTGTTAGCATCCACCCTGCAACTGCGCTACAGCCAGTTAATGGTAAAGCCTCATTTGAAAATGCTACAAGCGAAGTCAGCGAGTTAGCGACATCTGGGGAAACTGCTGACAGTGAAGGGAATGGTAAAGCCACACCTGTAAAAGCTGATAGTGAAGTCAAAGGCTTCGCTAAAACACCAGCTGAAGAACAGCTCAAGAACAAGGACAAGAAAGGCAACACCATGACTCAAGCGAAAGCCAAAAAAGACCACGGTGACGTTCCTGTTAACACTTACCGGCCCAATGCTCCGTTTATTGGTAAGGTAGTATCTAATGAACCACTAGTCAAAGAAGGTGGTATTGGTATTGTTCAACACCTCAAATTTGACATTTCCGCAGGTGATTTGAAATATATAGAAGGTCAAAGTATTGGGATTATTCCCCCAGGATTAGACAAGAACGGCAAGCCGGAAAAACTTAGACTCTATTCCATCGCTTCAACTCGTCATGGCGATGATGTGGATGATAAGACAGTATCACTGTGCGTCCGCCAGTTGGAGTACAAGCACCCAGAAACAGGCGAAACAGTGTATGGTGTTTGCTCTACCCACCTGTGTTTCCTCAAGCCAGGGGAAGAGGTAAAAATTACGGGGCCTGTGGGTAAGGAAATGTTGTTACCCAATGATCCTGATGCTAATGTCATCATGATGGCAACCGGAACAGGTATTGCTCCCATGCGAGCTTATCTGTGGCGTCAGTTTAAAGATGCAGAAAGAGCAGCCAACCCAGATTACCAATTTAAAGGATTCTCTTGGCTAATATTTGGTGTGCCGACAACTCCAAACCTTTTATATAAGGAAGAACTGGAAGAAATTCAACAAAAATATCCTGAGAACTTCCGCCTCACTCCTGCCATCAGTCGGGAACAAAAAAATCCCCAAGGCGGTAGAATGTATATCCAAGACCGCGTAGCAGAACATGCTGATGAATTGTGGCAATTGATTAAAAATGAAAAAACCCACACCTACATCTGCGGTTTGCGAGGTATGGAAGAAGGTATTGATGCAGCCTTAACAACTGCTGCTGCGAAAGAAGGCGTAACCTGGAGTGATTACCAGAAGCAACTCAAGAAAGCTCATCGCTGGCACGTAGAAACCTATTAAGTTAGTCATTAGTCATTGGCCATTAGTCATTAGTTTTAGACAAAGGACGAAGGACAAAGGACAAATGACAAAGGAAGCAGGATAATCAGTAGGTAGGGCAAACGCTCTACCTACAATTGTTTTGTTATGAATATTGTAAATAGCTGAAGCAAGAGTTCTCAGTTCTGAAGAGTAGAGTACTAAATAATACTTGTTACTACTCAGCACTCAGCACTCAGCACGGGCTAAACGCCCCGCTACCGCTAACAGCACTAAAAAATAAATTGGGTGCAAAATTTGTGGGTGTGAAACTAGGAATACTGGGATTAGGCACCGTGGGAACGGGAACAGTGCAGTTGTTGCAAGATAGCGCTGGGCGTCACCCATTGTTGCAAGAGATAGAAATTTATCGGGTGGGAGTGCGATCGCTCGATAAACCCCGTGCAGTAGAATTGTCTACGGAAGTCTTAACTACAGATTTAGATTCTATTGTCAACGACCCGGCGGTAGATATAGTTGTCGAGGTGATGGGCGGACTAGAGCCGGCGCGATCGCTAATTCTCAAAGCTTTAAGTAATGGTAAGCATGTAGTCACCGCCAATAAAGCAGCGATCGCCCGCTTTGGGGCGGAAATTTTCACAACTGCCAATCAAGCAGGCGTATACGTCATGCTAGAAGCCGCTGTGGGTGGTGGGATTCCGGTGATTCAACCCTTAAAGCAGTCTTTAAGTGTTAACCGCATTCACACTGTAACGGGCATCGTTAACGGTACAACGAACTACATCCTGACGCGGATGCAAACAGAAGGTAGCAACTTCAGCGATGTTTTAGCTGACGCGCAACGTTTGGGTTATGCTGAGGCTGACCCTACAGCTGATGTTGATGGCTTAGACGCAGGTGATAAGATTGCGATCCTCGCATCATTAGGCTTTGGTGGACGCATCAACTTACAAGATGTTTATACTGAGGGGATTCGGCAAGTGAGCAAAACAGATATTGCTTACGCCGAAAAATTGGGATTTGTGATTAAATTGTTAGCGATCGCTAAACGTGATACTCCCTCATCTCCCCTTTCCGTCAGAGTTCATCCTACCCTAGTGCCCAAAGCCCATCCTTTGGCTAGCATCAACGGCGTTTACAATGCCATTCTTGTGGAAGGAGAACCCATCGGCCAGGTAATGTTTTTTGGTCCCGGTGCTGGTGCTGGTGCAACCGCCAGTGCTGTCACATCAGATATTTTGAATTTAGTTGCTGTCCTCAAAACCAATACAGAAGTTGCAAATCCCTTATTAACTTGTGGACATCAGGAATATTGCCAAATTGCGCCGATGGCAGAATTGATAACTCGGTTTTACGCGCGTTTCCTCACCAATGACCAACCTGGAGTTATCGGTAAATTGGGGACTTGCTTTGGCAATTATGGCGTTAGCTTAGAGTCAATTGTCCAAACTGGCTTTCAAGGAGAACTTGCAGAGATTGTGGTTGTTACCCATGATGTGCGGGAAGGGAATTTTAGGCAAGCTTTGGCAGAAATTCGGGATTTGTCAGCGATCGAAAGCATTCCTAGCTTACTGCGTGTACTTTGAGATTAGTCGGGAGTGAAGCTCGTCAACTTGCTTTGCTCCAATTTTTAATTACCCCAAAGGATTCTTAGCTGCGAGTAAAACTTGGTTAAGTACGCAAGCTAAACTAAAAAATAAACTTCACCCCAGCGCGAGGCTAGACCTATGACCTCTGCAACCGATCCATCCACCGCCCTCACTCCTTTCCCCGATCATACGCAGCTACCAGAGTCTAATGGTACTTTCGTGAAAAATTGGCAAG
Organism: Nostoc sp. KVJ20; assembly: GCF_001712795.1. Taxonomy (GTDB): domain Bacteria; phylum Cyanobacteriota; class Cyanobacteriia; order Cyanobacteriales; family Nostocaceae; genus Nostoc. The sequence continues at coordinate 54,196 of NZ_KV757636.1, read as the reverse complement.
AGCATCCCCAAAGCATCTTACTCACTGATTCGATAACACCTGTCCTCAAACAATTACATCCTGAAGGTGAATATTGTATAGGTCAGGACTTAGGTATTTACTGGCGGTTGACAGATCCGCCAGAACGAGGCGCAGAAGCACCAGATTGGTTTTATGTCGGTAATGTACCGCCTTTGCTCGATGGACAAACGCGGAGGTCTTATGTATTGTGGCGAGAATTTATTGCCCCCTTAATTGCCTTGGAATTTGTTTCTGGGGATGGTAGTGAAGAACGAGATAAAACCCCTTGGCAGGGCAAATTTTGGATTTATGAGCAAGTAATTCATCCGGCTTTTTATGGCATTTATGAAGTGAATAAAGCCAGTGTAGAAGTTTATGAATTAATTGGTGGACAATATCAGTTATTAGCAGCAAATGAACGCGGACATTATCCGATTACCCGCTTGGGAGTTGAGTTAGGTATTTGGCAAGGAGTTTATCAAAACGCCGAATTGCCCTGGTTGCGTTGGTGGGATTTGCAGGGTAATTTGTTGTTGACTGGTGATGAAAGAGCCGATCGCTTGACTGCTCAATTGCGATCGCTCGGAGTGGAACCAGAAGCCTAATATTTTTGGACTTTGGGTTAAAAGTGCGTAGAGAGGTAGCGGCTTGTGTTCAGGAATCGGCAGCTAAACTACCTTAAAATTGCAAATAGAAGCAACTACAAATCACTCTGAAATATGGCTCAAATCTTAGTTGAAAATTTAGATCCTGTGATTCTAGAAAAGCTAGAAACTATTGCCAAACAACATGGTAGGTCTTTGCAAGAGGAACTAAAGCAGATCCTAGAGCAAGCAGCTGAAAAAGCGACACACTATCACACTGGCGGTGACATAGAAAAAGTCAAAGAAGCTGTAGCACGCGCTCAAGTCACATATACAGGAAAAATTTTCAGTGATAGTACTGAACTCATCCGCGAGGACAGAGAACGGTGAGTCAGTATGTTTTAGATGCTAGCATTGCGATAAAGTGGTTCATCCCTGAAGTCTACTCTCATGCAGCTAGACGTTTACTAGCAAGTAACCATACTTTCTTAGTTCCAGATTTTTTTTTCCCAGAAGTAGGAAACGTTTTGTGGAAACGAGTACGTCGCGGTGAAGACACTGCTGAAAATGCAAGACAAACATTAGCAGATTTAAATATAGTTCCTGTAGAAGTTTACTTATCTCAACCATTAATGCCACTTGCTTTAGATATTGCTATTCAGACAGATCGCGCAGTATATGACAGTTTATATTTAGCCCTTGCTATTACTCAACAATGCCAGATGGTAACAGCAGACGAAAAATTTTACAATGCTCTTAAAACCAGTAGCTACGCAAATAATCTTCTGTGGGTGGAAAATATTTAGATAGCGATCGCTCGGCGTTGAACCAGAAGCCTAGATTTTTAGCTGATTGGTATGAGAAAAACCCCCATTGATTTATACCGTATGGGAAATGCGACTTCTTCGAGAATAGATAACATTCGTTCAAAAGACATTGAAACTTACGAAGAAGATGGTGATATTTGGGTTATTGCAGGTTCAGGCGGGATTTCAACGTTTGCAGTTCAGGGGGTTGGAAAGAATTGGTGGAAGTTGGATAGGGGAAGTAATATTCCCAACGAACTCCGCTTGGTGAATGATTACGGCAATCATTGGCTGTGGGAACCAAGCTACACTATGCGAATGGAAGACTACAAGACTGCATTAGGGTTAGTTGGTGAGGCATTTTACAAAGTCAATTAAGGGAGTTGTTAAACGTGAATTTTTCTCCTAAAGCAATTCGATTTATTGTTGAGGCGCTAGAATATCGAATTGAAGCTTATCAAAAGCAATTAGAGACAGAGAATTTAAATGATGATGAGGTTTCAGATGTCACCAATGACATGATGTTTTTGGAATCTTTGTCGCAAGAATTAAAGAAGGAACTCTCAACAATTGCGCCATCTGTTTTTTAACTTAATTAATGGGCGAAATTGCGATCGCTTGGCGTTTAACCAGAATTCCTAATCTGCAAGCGAGATAAAGGCGCACCGAGCTTCGCAAAAATTAAATAAGAGTTCGATATTGCAATCAAGCGAGAAGCGCAATATTGAATTCGGGCGGTCGTTTATTGAATTCGGGCGGTTGTTTATTGAATTCGGGCAGTCGTTTATTGAATTCGGGCGGTTGTTTATTGAATTCGGGCGGTTGTTTATTGAATTCGGGCAGTCGTTTATTGAATTCGGGCGATCGTTTATTGAATTTAGATCATCAGTAAATTAACTTAAGTCCCATAATGAATTTTGTATTAAATATTTTAAACAATACTGAATATTTCGGGTGCTAATCACCCCGATTTTGTTTATCCTAATGGTGTAAAGACAAGGATATAAGCCAGTTTTTATCCTAGTGCATGATTAACAAAAGGAAAGTTATTTATGTCACGTCCAAAACGTGGGTCTAAAGTACTTGATAGGGCACAGCGTCGGATTGCGGCTTTGAAATCGATTAGTTCCACCTTAGATTTAGGTAATGGAGTCACTATTGACACCTTTGCCGCCGCCATCAAAAAAACACAGGATAAGTTGGAAGTTTATAACTCCAGCCTCTCCACCGTGGATCTAACTCAGGGAGCTTTAGAATTAGCCGAAAAGTCGCTGATGGAACTAACAGAACATGTCTTAGTCAGCGTAGCTGCAAAGTATGGCAAGAATAGCGATGAGTACAAAATGGCAGGGGGCGTTCGTCGCAGCGAACGCAAGCGTCCAGTGCGGAAGCCTAAGCAAGAGGTTGTTATTTGATCAAAGACAATACATTTGGGTTTTTTTGACACTCTCCCGAATTCAAATCGGGAGATTCTTGGTTAGGTGGCAGCTTTATAAAACCCTGAATTTGAGAGAAAATTTAAGAATCGTAATCAGAGTAAATTTAAATGCACGTTATTAGTCAATACAGTTCAGATAAGCCCAAAACACTTGTAGAGACGGCGATTCATCGCGTCTTCAAAGACAAATTATCTACACCAGTAACCTTAACTGAACCGTATTGCGTTATTAGTCGCAGAATTCTACGAGAATTTTGTGAGGCACATACAGATGCAAGGGAAGCACTTTATGATTGGTAGAGGATAGCAACTAAAGCTGAATGGGAAAATGACCCGTACTTTTAATCCAGAATCTTATGGTAAATTGCTAGCCGAGTATCAGCCAAAAATCATTACCACGGATGCAGAAAACGAACAAGCGATCGCACTCGCATTAACCTTAGAACATCGTCCCAATCGTACACCAGAAGAAGCATTTTGGTATGAGGTTACAGGTGCTTAGACGCCCAGTGGCTTGTCTTTTAGACATCGCTTCTCTACTCGATACAACAGCTACAAAATCTTTTGCCAGTTAGCTTCAAATGATAAAGCTATGAGCCTGCATTAAAAATTCTATGTCTTAACCATCCCATACCCAAGCCTAGACCAGAAGTGCCTGCCAAAATTGGAAAATTATGAAGCAATTCTCGTAATTTCATTTCAGCATCACTTTAGCTAGAACCACAGCCACAGCAAGAGGCCAACCCAAAACCATACCCACGACTACAGCCAAAGCTACAACTACAGCCCCATTTACAATCTTATTCCAATGCCAAACGACGGCTACAAGTGCAACCCAAACCCATAACGGAGGGATATATCCGAATAATAAGTAGACTATTAGGATAAAGGCTAAGATAGAGGCGACTAAAGCGCAGGCTCTCAATATGTACCCCACTAATACACTAACAAACCTAATAGCTTTTTTTAGTTTGTTTTGAAGACGAAAAACTTTTTTACTATAAACTGATTTAACAAGGGGTAGAAGTTTCACTTTTCGTGCTTCTAGCATTGCCAACCATTTCTGCATCGACTGAGGGCGGTCTTTTGCCTCCAGCGCCATACCCTTGAGAATTGCTTTATTTAATTGATCGCTGATGCTTGGATTAATTTGTTTAGGTGATTTAAGGGAAGCATTATCGAGCTTGCGAGCCAGCGAAGTTGTAGGTCTTTGACCTGTCACCGCATAATAGAGTGTAGCAGCTAGACAGTAAACATCAACTGTTGGTTTTCGACTGCCTCTGACCTTCTGCTCATAGGGCGCAAAGGCTTCATGACCATCCTTGTTAGTTGAACTAATAGTTGAGGGAACTACTTGTTTGGCGATTCCAAAGTCAATTAAAACTGCTTTGCCATTTTTCCGCACCATGATGTTTCCAGGATGGGCATCTCTATGTACTAAACCTGCTTGATGCACGACGCTCAAAGCTTCCCCGATCTGGCGGATGCAGGGTAGAATCTCCGCTTCTGGTAAAGCCCCCTTAAGCTTCACCGCCTCAAACAAATTTTCTCCCTCAACAAAGTCCATCACTAAACAGTGGGTAGCACCTTCCTCAAACAAATCAATCACTCCCACAATGTGAGGATGAGGGTCTTCTGATAAGCGTGCGAGTGTCCGCCCTTCTTGGATAAATCTCTCTATGTACTTTTCATATTCCGGATCGTGACTGAGATATTCATTAGGTGTCTTAATTACAACTGTCTGGTTGAGTTCAACATGCAAAGCCTTATAAGTAATCCCGAATCCCCCCCGTCCCAGGACTGTCTCAATTACATATTTGCCACCTTGCAATTGTTGTCCTGCTATCCAGGGCATGAATACCTCTAAGTAAAAAATTACTCTAATGCCAGCATTTTAATGAAAGTTTAGCTAATTCTACGGTGTTTTGCTAGTTGATGGACTGGGAGAGAGTGACGGTGGACTAGAAGACGGAGAGGGTTTAAAAATAGGAATCCAGCCAGCCATAGCTCCGATACCTCCAAGTAGACCTCCAAAAGCAGCGATCGCAGCTATAACATGTGTCCAATTGATTGGGTTGGGCTGAGGGGGTACAATTGAAGCAGGCTGAGGAGTTTCCCCAGTTAACCCCAGAGAGTCGAGCCATTCTCGCATTGATTGAGGGCGCTCTTTAGGATCTAGTTTCATCCCTGTTAGAATTGCGCGGTTGGTGCGATCGCTAATCTGAGGATTAAAGTCTTTTGGAGACACCAAATGTTCACCGTTCAGTTTGCGTTTTATTGCATCGACAGGTGTTTTTCCCGTCAGAAGTTTATAGAGCGTAGCTGCCAGTGAATAAATATCGCTATACGCATGAGTTATAGTACCTTTAGCGTAAAGTTCAGGGGGTGTAAATCCATCAAACACTTCCTTGGTTCCGTTTGTGGTTAAGATATGGTCAAAATCTAGAGCTAGACCAAAATCGATTAACACCGCTTCTGACAGACCCTCTCGGTTCCGCAACAAGATATTTCCCGGATGCACATCCCGATGAATTAGTCCATTCTTATGTACAACTATCAGTGCTTCCCCAATTTGCTGAATGTAACATAGTGCGTCAGGTTCCGAAAGTTTTGGTGGACGGAGGTCAGCCAAACTCACTCCATCCACATACTCCATTACCAGATACGGATAATCTCCTTCTTTAAACGGTGTTCTGAACTGCACAATATGCTGATGCTGACATCGGGTGAGATTTACCGCCTCCTGCCAAAACATAGTCTCTAATCGAGCGCGTTCGGGCTGGCTAAGGGATTGGAGCAGATTATCATTTAAGGTTTTAATGACTAAGCGATCGCTATTCCTGTTTCTTGCCAAATAAGTAATACCAAACCGTCCCCTTCCCAATTCCTTTTCAATAGTATATTTGCCACCTTGCAATTGATCACCTGCTGCCCAAGCCATCCTTGCAACTCCTAAAATCTTTGTATTAATTTTCACATAAAAAAGCCTGAAGAACTGGAGCCTAGCTTGACAGAAACAGCGCCATGTTTCAGAACAAGCCGCTCCGCATCTACGCTTGCTAAACTAAAAAACAACCCTTACATTCTGCAAAGGTAGTCTTATGACCTCTGCAACCGATCCATCCACCACCCTCACCCCGTTCCCAGACCATACACAGCTTCCTGAGTCTGATGGTACATTCGTGAAAAACTTTCAGGAACATCCCCAAAGCATTCTCCTAACAGACTCGATTAAACCGATATTGCAAAAACGTCATCCTGATGGGCAATACTGTATTGGTCAAAATAGCGGTATTTACTGGCGCATCACTGACCTCCCAGAAAAAGGTGCAGAAGCTCCAGACTGGTTTTATGTAGGGAATGTACCACCTACTTTGGATGGGCAAACGCTCAGGTCTTATGTATTATGGCGAGAGTTTATTGCCCCATTAATTGCATTGGAATTTGTTTCTGGGGATGGTAGTCAGGAGCGAGATAAAACTCCGTGGAAGGGGAAATTTTGGATTTATGAACAGGTGATTCGTCCTCCCTTCTACGGCATTTATGAAGTGAATAAAGCCAGTGTAGAAGTTTATGAATTAATTGGTGGACAATATCAGTTATTGACAGCAAATGAACGCGGGCATTATCCCATACATCCTTTAGGAGTTGAGTTAGGAATTTGGCAGGGACAATATCATAATATGGAATTACCTTGGCTACGCTGGTGGGATTTGCAAGGTAATTTGTTGTTGACTAGTGAGGAAAGAGCCGATCGCTTGACTGCTCAATTGCGATCGCTTGGTGTTGAACCAGAAGTCTAATATTTTGGGATTGTAGCATACACACAAAAATCACTATATGAGCCACACAATTGATTGCAAGGCTCATATAGCAGAGGTTTTAGTTATTTCATTTTTTCAAAACTACATGGAAAGAATTTAAATACCCAGTAATGGTTTTAGCTAATGTCTTCTGCTGTTTTTTTGTAGTTATTGCCATTACTTGATATAATCTCCCTTCGGCAACATACATTCTACTTTTAGTGATTTTCCCTCCAGAATTGATGTACTCAATTTCTTTGCCAGGATGATTATTGGAACTACGAATGTTTCGTTGACTAATTAAATTACTTTTCGTAGTCTTTAAAGCCATATCCCGTGCATTATTAAGTACAGCTTGGGGGTCAGCCATTTCACCATAACTATAAGGAAAATCATTGTAAGCAACTATGTATGCTACTTGCTGTTTTGGTGGTTCAGCAACAAATATTTCTAAGTTAATTTCCCCCATATAAGTTTTTTGGGATTGGGTATTTCTGTTGGGGCTTCCCGGCATCAAAATACTAAAGCGTCCATCTGGAGGGGTGTATAACTTCCATTGTGGCTGCACAGGTTTAGTGACGGTTGCTTTGACAACAGCCACCGGGGGTTTGGGTTGACGCGCTTCCACGAGAATAGAACCACCACAGACAAAGGTGGCGGCGATTAATGGCAACAGACTTTTAATTGTCATATTTTTTGCCTTTTGAGATGCTGATCTCACTGATGATGCCAGCTGTTATAACCTAGCAGCACATAAAGCAGCACCTATTAGCCCCACTTGCGGGTTGAGAATAATATACACGGGTATCTCTTCAAGGAGGCGGCGCATCCTGCCTTTTTGAGTGAAGTTTAATAAGAAACCGCTGTTTTCAATTAACGGTAGGATTTTGGGTGCAATTCCACCAGCGATGTATAAGCCACCATAAGGTAAGAGTTTCAGGGCAAGGTTGCCGGCTTCTGCACCATAAGCGTCTATAAATAATTGCAAGGTTTGTTCACAGAGGCGATCGCGTTTTTGTAGTGCAGCCGTACCAATAGCAGCACCAGGATCGACACTTTTCTCTTCCTGTCCCGCTTCTTGTTCCCAAGTTCTGACGACTTGGGCGATATCTGGAGATTCAGCGGCAAATTTGCGATCGCGCAGAAATTGGTAAATTGCCACAATCCCCATTCCAGAAACCACGCGTTCCACAGAAATGCGCTGGATATCATGTTTACCCAGCAGGTATTTCAACAGTTGAAACTCAATCTCGTTCCGAGGGGCAAAGTCAGCGTGTCCACCTTCTGAGGGAAAGACTTGATAGTAGTTTCCCTGTTTAATTAAAAATCCTTGTCCTAAGCCAGTACCAGCACCAATAATTCCAATCGGGGCTTCTGGTTGAGATTTGCCAACTTGCAACGTCAGTAAGTCTTGTTTTTGTAAACCTAAAATGCCATAGCCAACGGCGGCGAAGTCGTTAATCAAAGAAATGTGCGGGATACCCAATTCTTGTTGTAGACGTTCTGTATCCAGGAACCAGACTAAATTGGTCAGTTTGGCAGTATTTTTGACAATGGGCCCTGCGATCGCAAAACAGGCCTTTTCTGGTGTGGGTGTATTAGCTTTGACCAAAAACTGCTGCACTATGGGCACTAAATCGGGAAAATCAGCACTGTGGTAACTTTCCTGATAAATAGTATGTAAAACTGGTGAATCTGATGTTTCAACCAATCGCAGAATAGTTTTCGTACCGCCGATGTCTCCTGCTAGTAACAATGTCATAGAACTTATTCGCGGATTAATTACTTTATTTGTAGGATATACCCAACCTAGCAGAAGCTATGAACACAAATCCCTATTAGAGGTTTAAGCAAATCGAATAACTTCTTCTATGTGGGTTAAATGGGAAGTATCTCCCGTGAGTTCTAATAACCATTCTGGTTCCTGGCGTACCACTTTTACCAAGGAACATAAAGAAGCTTTAACTTCTGTTTTGGCAATTTCCCCCACTAGTCCCATTGCTCCGCCCAACACAGATGCGCCATGTGCCACTAGCAGGATATCCTGTGGGAAGAACTCAGTAGCTAAACATCTGGCAGTTTGCCCAGAACGTTCTCGGACTTTTTCGTGAGTTTCAGGATATTTGGCGGCGATGCGCGATGTATAGCTAGTGTCAATTCTGGGGAATAATTTTGCTAAGGCTGGAGTTGAGAGTCTTTCGGGTTCTTCCGTCATCCAAACTGGGTTTAGCCATTCACTCAAACCTGTTTCGAGTTTGATCGGCAATTTGAGCATTTCTGCAACTGCGTTTGCTGTTTGTACGGTTCGCAGGAAAGGAGAAGCGAAAATATGACCAATATTTTCTTTTTTCAAACGTTGAGCTAATTGCTGTGCCTGAACCATACCATCATCAGACAATGGCGGATCATAGCGTCGTTCAGCGGTGAGAAACCAATCGGGGTTTACGAAATCGAGGCGGTTAGCGTGTCTTGCTATCCAGACTATTTGACTCATAAGTTTAATTATTCCAATGAATAGAATTCGCCGCTAAACAAATATATAGATATCTGCAAGGAGGGCTGCAAATATTAATATATGACAAAAATCGTAATATTATTTAATAATACTAATGATTAGGAAAAGTTATCAGTATAAATTAGCTAAGATTGTGTAATGAACTCAAATATAAGTACCAAATTGGGACGGTTCAAACCAAACTCCACGCTCAATAACTGATAGTAGATGGCTGACGGTAATTGTTTTGAGTGTGCCGTGACTTTTGCGATAGTAACATTCAAAAAGTAGAGAAAATAAATGTGGTTCTTCATGGAAGTAATGGTAAAAAACAAACCCCTGCCAATCTATGCAAAACTGTTCAGCAATTTTACAAAATAGTGCATCAACATCATCACCATCTATTTTGAGGTCTTCCCGAAGCCGTGTATTAAGAGTCATATCTTTTGTTTGCACACCCAGTTCATTAGAAAGGATTGCTGTAAGTTGATTAAATCTATATGTAAATGACATAAGCTTTTTAGGTGATAAACTCCAGTATTAACAATCCTATCAACAAAAAAATTGTTATCAGGGAATACTGTTTAAGTGTCTATAGTCTAGTACCAAGATAGGGTTATTGTAGCCATTCCTTTAGTTTTTCCAAAGCTAGATATAAATTTATGCAATTGATTACAACTTCAACCATCCAAATAGTTGCTTTACAGTTAATTGAAAGCCGTTAACTAAATCGGGAACTGGTAATATTTCTTGTTCTTCTTGTAAAATTTCTGGTTGCTGCTTTGGTGGATAAACTAAAACAGAATGCTCATCTGGATCAATAAGCCAACCGAAGCGACTACCATGTTTTAAACAATGTAGAATATTTCCAGTTACTTTAGTCTGGCTTTGATCAGGCGAAAGAATCTCAATTGTCCAGTCTGGACATGTCTTAAAGACATTTGCCACTTTTCCACGCTCGTCTAATAAAATCCGTTCCCAAGCAAACACAGCTATATCAGGGACAATTGAACGTCCGCCAAAAGTACATCGCAATTCTGGAAATGCAAGGGCAATTTTTTGAGGTTTGGTTACAGAATTGATATTACTGACTAGTTCACCCTGAAGAATACTATGTTTTCCCTGTGGCATTGGCTTTTGAATAATTTGACCGTTGATGTATTCTAAGCTAGGCTTTGTTTCTGGTAGTTTTAAAAACTCTTCCAAAGTTAGAGGCTTAGTTGGTGATTTTACCATCTGCTTGTACTTCCTAAGTTTTCATATACAACAATAAATCATATATCGTTTAAAATTTTAACTGGGTAAGCACGAATTGCATCATCGACAGTCACAATAGTAAGGTCATGCTGCAAAGCTTGACAAATTAGCATTCGGTCAAACGGATCGCGATGGATATTAGGAAGCTTGCTAAGTTGTACAACACTATCCTCTGTTAAAGGAAGACTAGTAATCAAATGCCTCTCACGCTGTATCGGCAGATAAATCTCAGGTGATTGAGGTAAAGGTAATTTGCCTAATTGATACTTAACAGTTGCTTACCAAATAGAAATTATACTTAGATATACATCATTATCCGTATTACGAATAATCTCTATAAACCTATTTGACAAACGGTTATCGCTACTAATAAACCAGAGGAAAATATGGGTATCTAGTAGGGGTTTGATTTACCCTCAAACTCACTTATAATATTCTCTGGCAGTGGTTCATCAAAATCATCGGGTACAAGAAACTCTCCTGCACAGAGTCCGAATGGTCTAGAGAGATCAGATACTTTTACCGTCGGTTTAATTTCAGCAATTGGCTTTCCACCACGTATAATTATAAGAGTTTCTCCAGCTTCAACGCGCTGAAGGTAGCCTAATAAGTCACGTTTTATTTCATCGACACTAATCCAGTTCATAAGAATCTTATTGGATTATTACTCTACTATAATCATCACCCTACCCTAAATAAGCTTTTTTAACTCGCTCATCACTAATTAATTCTGATGCTGCACCTGTTAAAGTTATAGAACCAGCTTCTAGAACGTAACCGCGATCGGCAATTTGTAGCGCCAGATTAGCGTTTTGTTCAACTAACAAAATAGTCACGCCTGTAGCCCGGAGATTTTCAATAATAGAGAAGATTTCCCGGACGATCGCAGGTGCTAAACCTAAGCTAGGCTCGTCTAAAAGTAAGAGTTGTGGTCTACTCATGACAGCACGTGCGATCGCTAACATTTGTTGTTCACCACCGCTGAGGGTTCCTGCTAGTTGATTGCGTCTTTGTGACAAGCGGGGAAATAGCTCAAATTGGCGCTGAATATCTGCTTTTATCTCAGCTTGATTGGAGCGAATATAAGCACCCAAAAGTAAGTTATCAAATACTGTTTGCCGCGTTAATACTCTGCGTCCTTCAGGACAATGGGCGATACCAAGTTGTACAACTTCGTGAGTTTGGCGGCGGGTAATATTATGTCCATTATAGATAATTACGCCACTCTTAGGATTAACTACTTTAGATATGGCGCGGAGCGTAGTAGTTTTACCAGCACCATTAGCACCAACTAAAGTAACTACCTCGCCTTTTTGAATAATTAAATTAATCTTTTTCAGAGCTTGGATGCCGCCATAATTAACATCAAGTTCTTGAATTTCTAAAATTGTATGGTTTGGACTACTATCAGATTTCATCAGCGGTTTATATCCAGAAATGTTGATTCAAAACCTAGTATACATAAATGTTGAATTATCGGATTTTTTTAACATTCAACACTTTTGCTAAAGAAGATATTGTATTAGGATTTTATGTTCCTTATAAACGCGAATTTACTGATTTTGTTGTTGGATAATTAGCAGGAAATAAGCAATAGTAAACTTTGCCCTAATGATCCACTATCCGGTAAACTCAGAAATGCTGCGTTATTCCTCATCATGTCCGATTCCCAAACTGTTAGTGCTGCTGTTGCCAAACTCTACAATACCTACCCCTTTCCGCCCGAAGCCCTGTTGGATGAACCACCTCCAGGTTACAACTGGCGCTGGAATTGGCTAGCCGCTCATAACTTCTGCACAGGTCAAAAACCCCAAAGGCAGGATATTCGGATTTTAGATGCAGGTTGCGGTACTGGTGTGGGTACAGAGTACCTGGTTCACCTCAATCCTCAAGCTTCTGTGGTGGGAATTGACCTCAGTACAGGCGCTTTAGCTGTAGCAACAGAGCGTTGTCAGCGTTCAGGGGCTAACCGCGTTGAATTTCATCACCTCAGTTTGTTTGACGTGGAACAGTTACCAGGTGAGTTTGATTTAATTAACTGTGTTGGCGTTTTGCATCATACTCCCGATCCCATTCGCGGTATTCAAGCTTTGGCGAAGAAGTTAGCCCCAGGCGGGTTGATGCACATTTTTGTGTATGGGGAATTGGGGCGCTGGGAAATTCAACTCATGCAAAAAGCGATCGCACTTATTCAAGGTGACAAAAAAGGCGACTACCGCGATGGTGTCCAAGTCGGGCGAAAAATATTTGCTTCCTTACCAGAAAATAACCGAATTGTCAAATATGATAAACAACGTTGGTCATTAGAAAACAACAAGGATGAATACTTTGCTGATATGTACGTTCATCCCCAAGAAATTGACTACAACATTGAGACGCTGTTTGAATTAATTGATGCTTCGGGATTGGAATTTATTGGTTTCTCAAATCCGAGTTTCTGGGATTTAGAAAGACTTTTGGGTAAAGCACCAGAGTTAGTGGAACGGGCAAAAGAATTGAGCGATCGCCAGCTTTACCGCCTGATAGAATTATTAGACCCAGAAGTAACTCATTACGAGTTTTTCCTCGGTCGTCCTCCCTTAATCAAAGCTGACTGGTCAGACGATAACGCCCTACTAAGAGCGATTCCCGAACTTAATCCTTGCATTGAGGGATTTCCCAGTCAATGTTTCTTTAATTACGATTACCAGATTGTTAACTTATCTGTAGCAGAGTTTGAGTTTATGCAAAAGTGTGACAAAAATTCCACAATTGCAGAAATTTTGGCAGGTATAGAACTGGGATTAGATGGGGTAAGAACGCTCCTGCAACAGCAGCTAATTTTGTTGACACCTGCTTAGGAACTTCCAAGTAAAAAAAATCCAATTATTGATTGTGGGATGGCCGTTTCGACTATCCCACAAAAGATATTTATCAAGAAAAGCAGTTATTGCTGGAGGAAAACTGCCCTGGAGCTTCAGTAAAGCAATGCTTCTGGCAGACTACGCCAATGCACTAAGAACAAGGGTTTTAGTCCCCCATTTTCGTGTCAGCTTTGCACTGCGTAGGAGAGTTCAGGGCTGCCAAATCATCCGGGGTCGAATAATGAATGCGCCTTCTGCCTCCTGCCGACGCTCGCGGACTCGCTAACGCTGCGCTATCCTGCCTCCTGCCTCCTTCAAGCCACAACAGCCGAACTTGCTACCTTCTCTTGTCTTTGGGAAGGCGGACGCATTTCCAAACCAAGTAAATTCAGCATTTCTCGGTCAGTATCGTAATCTGGACAAGGAGTTGTTACCGTCAACATCTTATTGTCGTCACTGGAAAAGATAGAATTAGCTCCTGCCATAAAGCAGAAAGCTTGCTCAACTTGAGAAAGTCTCGCCCTACCGGCACTAAGACGCACATCGGAAGTTGGCATTAAAATCCTGGCTGTGGCAATCATCCGCACAATATCCCAAATGGGGACATCAGGCTGATTTTCTAAGGGTGTGCCTGGTACTTGTGAAAGAATATTAATTGGTACGGACTCTGGATGGGGATGTAAATTTGCCAGAGTTTGTAACATTCCAACACGGTCATCGACAGTTTCGCCTAAGCCCAGGATGCCGCCGGAACAGACAGTGACGTTTGTCTGACGGACATTCTCAATTGTGTTCAAGCGATCGCCATATGTCCTTGTGGTAATAATTGTGCTGTAATATTCCTGCGAGGTATCTAAGTTATGGTTGTAGGCGTAAAGTCCCGCTTCTTCCAATTTTTTGGCCTGATTTGCCGTCAACATACCTAGAGTGCAGCACACTTCTAAACCCATTGCGGTTACATCCTTGACCATATCCAGGACTTCCTCAAATTGTGAGTTATCCCGCACTTCTCGCCAAGCAGCACCCATGCAGATGCGACTAACACCAGTTTCTTTAGCTTTCTGGGCGATGTTAACCACCGTTTCTTTTTCGAGGAGTGCTTGCGCCTTTACCTCTGTTTTATAGCGGGAAGATTGGGCACAGTAGCTACAATCTTCTGGACAACCTCCCGTTTTAATCGATATGAGCTTACAAACTTGTATTTTTGTTGGGTCATGATATTGGCGATGCACGCTAGCAGCTTGATAAACAAGCTCTAGCAATGGCGTGTTGTATATCGCCCGAATCTCTAATTCCTGCCAATCGTAGCGTATTCCCACCACATCACTATCCTTCTTGTAAACTGGGTTAATCAAGAGCTGTCTTTTGCTTGAATTTCCTGCGGTACAGCGTTTGGGCAAAGCGATTTTATCGAAGTTATGCCCCGCACCGTGCTTTGTCACCTATTGGCTCTCAATCCTTCCGCTCTAGATATTAGACATCAGCTTATCAAGATTTTGGTTGAATGGCAGATTAAGAGTAAAAATACTCACTCTATCTTGTTGTAAGGATCGTGGATTTAATAACCTGTGTAGTCGCGTCACAAGCTTAAATTGTGAGCATATATGCTGACCATTAACCAAGCAACACAAATTTCACAAACCAAAATGATGACGCATCTTTTGAGCAATTTCTTCATGAAATTGAAGGTTAGACAGCAAAATTAATGTCACCTTTTCACTGGAGAAAATCAGTCCCAAACATAGATAAATTTATTCTTAATCGCAGCAGGAGCGGGCAGATAAAATTACCTGATTGTGGCGAAAATCTGCCAGATATTCCTCTAAAACACTAAATTGGGGCAAATTTAAACTGTAATAAATCCAGCGTCCTTCCTGACGGGAGTTAACTAAGCCAGCTTCCTTGAGGGTTTTCAGGTGAAAAGATAGCTTTGACTGATTTACCCCCAAGGCTTCACACAAATCACATACACATAATTCTCGCTGTCGTAGTAATTCCAGCACACTAATCCTGAGTGGATCAGAAAGGGCGTGAAAGCCAGCAGCAATCAAATGAGGAATGGTAGCTGAGGAAATGAGCATCAATTACAGTTTGATAAGGGTATGGTAACTCTATTGTGAACTAGAAACTATAGCTTTAGGTGCGTAGACGCGCAGGGGCTTGTCGTCAGACATCGTGCTTGAACAAGACTATTTTTTACTAAGATGTATATTATATCAATCTCTAATTTACCCATTCATGAGATACGGTATCTGACAGCAGCTTCTGGTGGTATTGGTGTTATTGAGAGATATTTACCAGTTTTACTAGCAGAAGTTGATTATTTACCTAATAATTTAGAGGCAATTACTGTTACTAGTGATATACAAGGAATTGACCCGAAAAATCAACAACTTCTCGGTTATCTTGTTATAGAAGAATTAGAAAATTTGGCAGAGAACGGAAAAATCCCCTCACTAAAAAATACAGGCATTATATTAGCAGGTGATTTATATGCAGAGGTCAATAGACGTAGTGGAGTAGTGGGCGATATCCGAGAAATTTGGCAAGCTTTTAATCGACGATTTTGTTGGGTGGCTGGTGTTGCTGGAAATCACGATAGTTTGGGAAATACACAAGAAGAAATTCAGATTTTTAAACAAAATCGGAGTATTTACTATCTTGATGGTGATATCAGAAGAAATGGTGAGCTTAATCTTGCCGGGATTTCTGGTATTATCGGCAAAAAAAGCAAACCCTTCAGACGCTCTGAGAAAGAATTTATTAAAGCAATTCGGGAACTGATAAAGCAGTCACCAGATATTTTAATTTTACATGAAGGGCCGGATTACCCACAAGGTAATTTGGTTGGTAAAGAATCTATCCGCAAGGAGTTAGAAAAAATCAATCTAACTAATAATTTATTAGTTATCTGTGGTCATTCTTATTGGAAAATTCCGATGATCACTTTAGAAAATGGTATCCAAGTCATCAAAGCAGATAGCCGTGTTATCGTACTTCAGGCAAAGAAATAATATCAAGTCCCTATTAAGATATAAAATTGGGCGATCGCAGTTAACATCAGGGCATAATTCTTTTTACATCAGAATAGGCAAGTATTTTTTCATCTACACTCACCAAAGGAACATCATACATTCTTGCTGTTGAAACTATAATTCTATCGGCTGGATCTTTATGAAAATTTCCTGGAAGTGAGTACGAATCAATGGGAATTTGGGGAGTAATTGATAGAAGAATTACTCCCTCTTGTGCCAAAGCAATATCGAACCATTCTTGAATCGAACAGGGAAGAATTAACTTCTTTTGGGTAACAAGTCTGCTAATCTCTAACAAACTGATGGAGCAAACACCTAAACCATGAGTTCTTTCCCTATTTATTGCTTCACGGTGGAGAGAAGTCAACTTGGAATCATTGTGATTCCACCAAACCCAAATATGAGTATCAAGAACGATCACAAATCATTCACTTCCAAATTCTGATTCATTTCCCAATCATCAGGAGAAATAACAGGTTCATTTGGATCTGCCAAATAAGCATAGGGTTGCATTTTTACAAGAGGATTAATGGCAAATTTGCCTTGATTCTCAGAAGAATAGCTAATTTGCCCAAACTTTTCTTGAATACTTTCCCTCAAAATAGAAGAAGCTAATTCTTCAACAGACATTTCTTTTAAAGCAGCAGCTTTAATTAAAGATTCTTGAGTTTCTTGACTGATGTAAATATTAGTACCAATCATTTTTCACCCTATCTACTTTTTACATGATATCAAGCATCATCAGCAAAAAGTTTAGTCATATAATGTTGGGTTTCCTTCCTCTAATCAACTAACGAGATCGGCGATCGCTCCTGAAGCAGAGGCTACAGCTTCAGGTTGATAGCGGATGCCGGCTTGCTTGAAGCGATGTAAAACTTCACCCAAGCGATCGCAATCTGCAATCAAACTGATCCTTACATAACCCTCACCTGCAACCCCAAAGGCATTACCTGGAGTCAGAACAACACCAGTTTGTTGCAACACATTCAAGGCAAAATCTGTGGAACCCATACCAACGGGACATTTCACCCAAAGATACATTGTCGCCTTAGTTTTGGGAATCTCCCAACCCAACTCTCCTAATCCGTCAATGATAAAATCGCGGCGGGTACGGTAGCGTTGTTGTACTTCGTGCAAATAGACATCTGGTAGTTGCAAAGCGGTTTCGGCGGCTTTTTGCAAGGCGGAAAAAATGCCGTAATCTAAGTTAGTTTTCAGTGTCCGTAAACCTTGAATTACATGGCGATTACCCACGACAAAACCAACGCGCCAACCAGCCATATTGTAGGTTTTAGATAAGGTGTGAAATTCCACACCAATTTCTTTCGCACCGGGAATTTCTAACAGGCTAGTGGGTTGATAACCATCAAAAGCTAACTCGGCGTAACACAAATCATGCACCAGCAAAATTTCATATTTGCGGGCGAAGGCGACGATTTCTTCAAAGAATTCGCGGGGGGCGGTGGCGGCGGTGGGATTGCTGGGATAGTTGAAATAGAGAATTTTAGCTTGTCGTGCAACTTCATCAGGAATGGCGGCTAAATCAATTAACCAGTCATTTTCGGGTTTCAGAATCAAGCTGTGGATTTTCCCACCAGCGATCGCTGGGCCCCGAAAATGTGCAGGATAAGCTGGGGAAGGAACCAGAACTAAATCGCCAGGGTTAACGTAAGCGATCGCTAAATGGGTTAATCCTTCTTTAGAACCAAGCAGTGGTAAGGCTTCACTATCAGGATCGAGAACCACACCATAACGGCGATGATACCAGTTGGTAATCGCACGGCGAAAACTAGCAGTCCCTTCAAAAGGCGGATAACCGTGATTTGCAGGATCTTGCAAGGCTGCGATCGCCGCTTCTACAACTGGTGCTGGCGTTGCACCATCGGGGTTTCCCATGCCCAAATCAATTAAATCCAACCCTTGTTCCCGTGCTTTAGCTTTCAGTTCATCTAAACGGGCAAATACATAAGGTGGTAGTTTTTGTATGCGTTCTGCTGGGACAATCCAATTTAAACTCATAAAACCTCGTCACTCATTCCCTTGGGCGAAACTCGATTCGTAGTGTCTCTACTATCTATAGGTGCAGTAGTAGAAACCATTGCCGCCATCAACTGTTCTGGCGCGACTTTAAACGGTAGTCGATGGATGTCAGAATTAGGAACTAGAGCAATTTCAGCGGCCGTTTGCAACTCGCCTAATGTAATATTGCCCAATCCCAAATCACTCAATTTTTGGGGTAGTCCAATTTCTGTGTAGAACTTTAACAACTGTTGTCGTGATGATGCTGCTAGTTGATTGCCTTGTAGCATTTCTTCTAAACGCAGTTGCACCAAAATTCCAAAAGCAACTTTTTCGCCATGAATACTGCCATGTCCTGAAATGTGCGTTAAACCATTATGCACTGCATGGGCGGCTACTGTGCGACACTGCGCCCCTCCAAGTCCACCAACTACTCCAGCGAGTAAAACACTGGCGTCTACCACTTCTCGCCAAATTTCACTACCTGGTTCTTTCAGGGCGGTGACTGACTTTTGCAAAAGGATATCTCGCAAAACTCGTGCTTGTTGCACCGCAGCAATAATTAAAGTGTCTTGCAAGTGTCCACTACTAACTGAAGCTTCGTACCATTTAGCGATCGCATCACCAATTCCAGCTACTAAAGTCCGTTGTGGTGCAGTTTTAATCAAGTCATAATCGAGTATCAATAAATCGGGACAACGAGATAGCCCCACATCGTAGAGAAACGCCCCATCTTCGGAATAAACATTCGATAAGGCACTCCAAGCTGCACAAGTAGCCCCTGATGTCGGAATTGTCACCACAGGCAACTGTAACTGCTGCGCGAGTAATTTCGCTGTATCTAGGGCTTTGCCCCCACCAAAACCAATAATCACATCAGCTGTGTGTTCTTTTGCCGCCTTTTGTAAAGACTTCAGGCTAGCTTCACAGCAATCTGCACCATAAGTAGCTTGGACAGTTTGTAACTGTTGTCTTTCTAAAACTGGTTGCAAATTTTGTTGGCTAATGGCAAGAGTAGAATCACCTGTCACAACTAAGGGGCGACTTCCCAAACAGGCGATTTCTGCTGCGCCTGCTTGCAACACCCCAGAACCACGAATTACTTTTGCTGGGGCAACTGTGAGCGTCAATAATGAACTAGAGTTTTGAGTAGACAAAGAAGGTTGAGTAATAAAATTATTGTGCATATAATCTAGTTTGCCAAAACTTTGATATTTCTTAATCAAATAGACTAGTGATCAAGGATACTTGTTGCCAAGCGGGTTTTGGAATGGCTCCAACCTTACAGCCGACTCATCTGGATTTGAGCCAAGCAATGAAATAGACAAAGCCTATAGCCGACTGATTGAGTAGTTTGACGACGTTGCTTGAATCTATAATGCCCATTGACCTGAAATTCCGAACTATCAAAGTTTTGAATAACCGTATAACTAATTAACATTACCATTGTCAGATTCTCAAGAAAAGCAATTGAGAATCGATAATGTGTAGGCGTTCATGGCGTTCATGCTATTTCATGCAATTTCATGCAATCCTTAGCTACAGATACATACTTAGGGGTGTGCAACTATACGCCCCTACAACTGATTCCCTTGCTGCAAAGACTTGTGAAAATGGCAACAATTGTAATTAGGACAACAACTGACAAATCACAACTGTCAGTACCCATTACCCGCACGCCGATTAACTTTTTATCACAGTGTAACCACTAAAGTGTGAATATCTTAATCTAAATATAACTATTAATGTATCAGTAAATACAAAATATATTTTGTCATCCTGATAACAGGTAAATAAATTTTGTTTTCTGGGATTGGGATTAGGGAAGAGGTGACAGTTGAGAGGTTATAGGGAATAATCTGTACCCTATAACCTGTACTCTATTCCCTTCTTTACTCCTCTGCCTCTTAAGCAGTAGGTTTTGGCAATTTGGCGAAATTGTCTGTGTAAATTTTGACTGTTACTGGAGAATTTTGATGAGAAACGAGCGATCGCTTGGCCTCACCCAAGTAAACTGGTACAGAAGTCCCTGGTTCCGGGTGGATAATGGTACGAGCGCGAACTGTCAACTTGTCGTCTTCCCGTGTACCTGAACGACCATAAGAAAACAAATTACTAGCTGCTTGACGTAAAGTTGCTTCTAATTGTGTGGGTGTAATTTGAGTTGATGTAGCAATCACTGCTTGGGTTGACCCATTGTCATAAACTAAAGTATACCTGGCTGCTCCTGGAATCACAGTCCGACTCAAGGGAACTATTGAGAGTGCAAATAAACCACCAGTCAGCACCAGCATAAAGCCAGTCGTACCCACCAGTCGAAAGCGGATGCCCCATTTGAGAATAAAAGCCAAAACTGTTAAGGCAGCAAATACCAAGGTAGCTATACCTGACCATTGGGTGTACTGAAGAAAGTTAGCTGTTGTGAGCATAAGGTTGGTTATGGATGCGTCTTTTTTTCGTTACCGACACACCCATTTTACCGGAGAGCTTACACCATAAGGGTTATCGTAACCATCGCTTGATGCGATTGTATTAGAAAAAGTGTTGAATAAGAATTCAGAAGTCAGAATTCAGGAGTCAGAATCAAGACGCGACACTCGTGACGCTCGACAACTCGCTAACGCTATGAAGCACCGCCAGTCGTACATAATTCATTCTGTTAGCGGTAGCGGGGCGTCTAGCCCATTCTGACTCCTGAATTCCGTTCAATAAATATTTTAGTGATCAACAAGACCGTGGAGGTTTCATAGCAACCACTGATTACAAATTACGTTAGCGAGTCCGCGAGCGTCATTAAAAATTACGAATTACGAATTACGAATTATTTAGTATTGCCGACAAATAATAGATTTATTTCCATCATCTGAAGTTGAAACATATATCCTATATTCTGCCGAACATATTTCAAATGAATTACCTGTGGTGATTTGGATGTCATCGGCAAGCTCACAAGTGTGAAATTGTCCTTTTTCATCGAAAGATATATAACTTTTTCCTCGGCAGGGAAAATTAGATATCCCCGAAAGAGAACTGGAAACTTGTACAGTCATATTTTGCTTAAGTATACAAGTTAACAGTGAACCATTGGGATAATAAATTATATTTCCTGCTTCACACTCAATTGCTGCTTTAGCAGGTGGAGTAAAAGCAAAACTTATTGTAGATAATCCTAATGAAGAAGTTAAAAATACAAAGCCTTGTAAGGATAATTTCATGAATAAATTGCGGTTTTTTATGAAGCTAAATATTTATTTAAATTATGTTTAACTGAGAAAAATAATAAATATACAAAAGGGCATCTACAAGAGATGCCCGTCATGCAGGAAAACCCCAAAGGGTTTTCCCTACACCTTCCCAACAATCAGCAACAGTGACTAATTAGGTATTAGTCACACTCACAGTCACAGACGTGAATATAGTAATCTTATTAACTTAAAACTCTAAATGTCCCCAGTGCATACACTGAAAACTAATCATTACTTATAGTAAGTTATTATGTCTGCTCAGGCATAGCCCGTGCTAGACATCGTTTGATCCTTTAATATTTAGATGAATTAGCTTTTTATCGAACATAATTCAGGAGTCAGAATGGGCTAAACGCCCTGCTAACGCTAACAGAATGAATTCTGTATGACTGGCGGTGCTTCGCAGCGTTAGCGACGCAGGAGCGTCTGAATAATCGGCGTTTTTGCACCCCCACGAATTGAAAATTTGGTGATGCAACAATTCCTGCGCCAGTCTGAATCCCCGACTGATTTATTCTGACTCCTGAATTCTGACTCCTGAATTCTTCTTCAAGATGTAAATACTTACTGTTCGTCATTTACTAACTAATTTTAACGAGATGCAAGCCTTTCTTGCTCATGACAATGATGTACTACTCCACAAATGGCAGCCAAAATTAACCATGAAAGTGCATTTAAACGGAAATCGAAGAGAGTTACATCTACCATATTCAATAAAATCCAGCCAACAAAAGCTAGAAGATAACTGAAAAATATTAATCTGTCCTTTGTATTTATATATTTTGAATTTTGCAGTAATTGAATACCTGTAATCAAAATCCAAGCGAGTAAACCACAAAATAAAAAAGCACTTGGAAAACCAGTTTCAGCAGATAACATCAAAAACAAGTTATGGGGATGACCCAAAGGAATCTGCATCTTTGCTTTGTAGAGGTCACTAAAACTGCGTAATCCCCAGCCAGTCCAAGGATGTTGTTGGGCTAAAGACCAGGCAAACTCCCACTGAGTTTTTCGCATTAAAGCAACTGGTCTATCTGGATACATATCGTCATTTAACCTTGCCCAAAAGAATGCAGGAACTACCCGGCGAAAAATTTGAGCGACTGGTAAGGGAGCAAAAGCTGCCAAAAGCACACTAGAAACGATCGCAGCAACACCACCCACAAGAATGCGCCAACCTTGGTAAAGTGCATAAGCTAAACAGGCAAAAATTGCGATCGCCCACCCATTACGCGAGTTGGTGAAAATCAAGGCAATAAAATTTATAATCACCGCAATGGTTAAGAAGATAAAGGGGAGTGGGGAACGGGGAGTGGGGGATGAGGGAGAATTATTGAATAAGTCTCTCCTTTGTCTCTTCTCTATGCCCCATGCCCAATGCCCCATGCCCCATGCCCATTGTTCTAGCCACAACCCTAGAGCAAGGATGAAAATTATTGCTAGATAAGCTGCGAAGGTGTTAGCGTGCAAGAAAAGTGAAGCGATGCGACCTGGCGGATTTCCTCCTGGTCTGATTGTCCAAGCTAAGACAATCCACAAAATCTCGAATTTCAAACTCCAGCCTAAAAATAACTGTCCCAAGCCGATAATTATCACTGGCATGGAACCGATCACCAAAATCCAAGCCATTTGCCGCAATTGGGCAAATGTTTGAATCAAAACGCTATGGGCGGCGAAAAGTAAAAAGAATGGTAATAAATTAAATAAGCCGAGGAAAGCTGTTGTCTTGTCTTGGGCAAACCCAGCACTCACGATCAGCAATACACTCAAAAGAGCAAATCCCCAGTTTAAGGGGCGGCGACTAATTTTGCGGGCTTGTTTCAGCCAAGTTATTAATGATACAAGTCCTATAGTCACAGCCCCCACTAAGGGACTCAATGGGAAGATGAATAGTGCCCATAGAGAGTAGTTCCAAGAATATTGCCAACGAGATTTGAAATAGTCAAAAACCTTGTTCAAGCTGGCTCCCAACATTCTTCACGAGTGAGGCGAATTTGAGCTAAGGTGAAAATAGTAGGGATGATTCGACCATAGTTAGTGGCGATCGCTCTCCACCCTAAATCTGCAACAAACCAAGTCCACATCATTGGCCCAATTACGGCAAACATAGTGCGGGCTGCTCCATAACGAGCTGCACTTACTGTCATACCCCGTTGCGCCATTTGCATAGCTACATAGCTTTGAAATTGTTTTGTAGCTACTTCTGAGCCTTTAATCGCAGCTTGTTTTGCTACTTCATAAGTAGCAAAGTGGATGGCAAATTGACGGGCAATTTGCTTCAGTACAAGTGGCTGGAGAAGAGAAGTAACTGCGATCGCACTACCGCCTTTGAAAAGTAACCCCAAAGGGTCACGTTGCAATAAAAGTGGTAGCGGTTGTTTGAGTTCTGATTTGAGCAGCTGACGCTGTACCTGTACAGTCAATTTTTGCTTTTCCTGCTCCGGCAATTTTTTCCACACCTGTCCTAACAGATGTAAAAATACTTCTGCTTCTAAATCAATAGTTGCCAGCTGATTAGAATAGGGAATTTTTAGATACTTACATACTTGAACTAAAGCTTGTCGGTAAGTTACCTGGCCTGTGCGTCCCCGTAATACAGTCATCCCATCTGCCGCCAAAAAGCGAAAGCGACCTTCTAGTGCGTCTAACCAAGCTTTGCGGTCTTGGCTTTGCACTTCGATGGGTTCGGGTGTGTGTACATAGTCTAGGGGATTGAACTTACGACTAAATAGAATTGCCGTTAAGTCTTGCAATTCCTCTTCAGTCGCTAACTCTAGCGCCGCCCTCATTTCATCCAATTTCCCATCCTCCCTTCCGTGCAGCTTTCTGTACCTTATTCTACTATTAGCTATTTTGTCCTTTGTTATTCGTCCTTGGTCATTTGATAAATAATGACTAAGGACAAATAACAAAGGACTATGGACTCATGACTGATATTGCAGTAATTGGTGCTGGAATCGCCGGTTTAGTTTGCGCCCAGCAGTTAAGTCAAGCTGGATATTCGGTGGTAGTAGTGGAAAAGTCCCGTGGCTTGGGAGGAAGACTAGCTACACGGCGTTTGCATGGAACTTGCGCTGATCATGGGGCTTGTTATCTGAAGCCAAAAGGTGAATTATTTAGACGTTTTGTGGAGATATTGCGATCGCGCCATATCCTAGAAGTTTGGACGGAGGAGGTTTACGAACTCACAGCAGGTACTCCTTTATCTGAACCGAAAAACCGCAGTCCCCGATATGTTGCGCCTGGGGGAATGAGTGCGATCGCTAAATCCCTCGCCCCAGGTTTAGAAATATTACTGAATCAGCGTGTCATCGCTATTACCCCAACTCCCGAAAATGGTTGGCGTTTGACTCTCGAATCTAGTACTAGTAACGAAGGATTATCTGCAAAAGCTTTAGTTATAGCTATTCCTGCACCTCAAGCTGTGATGCTGTTAGAACCTTTGGGCGAAACTGTACTTGATGCAGTCTTCCTTGATAACTTGCGTTCTGTAGAATTTTATCCCTCAATTAGTGCGATCGCTGGATATCCTCCCACATCCGAACCCCTCCCTCAGTGGAAAGCTCTAACTTTTGTGGATGATATCGATTTAGCCTGGATTGGCTTAGACAGTAGCAAGCGTTCCAACCCTCAGCAGCCACATTTTGTAGTTCAAAGTAGCGCTGATTTTGCCCAACGTCATCTAGAATCCCAAGATTTACAACCTGTCGGACAGATCATATTGCAACAAGCAGCTGAATCTCTGTCCCTCCCTTGGCTGAATACTCCCGAATGGATGCAAGTACATCGTTGGCGTTATGCCTTTCCTAGCCATCCTTGGCATGAAGCTTTTTTGTCTGCCGGAACTTCCCTACCTTTAGTTTGTTGTGGTGATTGGTGTGGTGGCAATCTTGTAGAAGGCGCGATGCTTTCTGGATTAGCTGCGGCTGATGAAATTAATCATCAGTTGCGTCATCTACCTTTAGATAATGTGAACTTTCTAAACGTTTTTGTCTGATCCCTTCATCTGTCGCTAGACTGATTTTGCACTCTAGCGAGTCGCTATTTTTATGACTTCCTAAATCAAAGTGCAACAAATAAGTTTTTTAGATGAAACAGCAAATTTTGCAGCAAACGTAAAATGTGATGTAAATTACCAACAAAGCTTAACTTCATTAAAAACTTGTTCCTAATTCAAGTTGTTTTATTGCCGTTAATCTTGATCCCCTAGCCTTCATGCTGCGTTTTATGTAGATTTCTGCCTTTTTGGCAGAAATTTGAAATAATTAGGATTATAAATATAAAATGTCGCAAACTTACCAGATATTGGACGCTGCTTTAATAGTTTATGCTGTGAAACAGTATAAATTTTAACTAAAACAGGCAGAGGAAAATGTCTAATGTCCTACTAAGATAAAAGGCTAGTTTCGGTGTCTATCACATCAATTAGTTGAATCAGTTTTAAATGATTATCATGACGACATTGCCATCTAAAAAAGTTGTTTTCTCCATCAATCATTGACTGGATTAAAAAAGGAGTTTAAGAATCATGAAAACGGTAGTTAATTTAACACAACAATCAATAGTAGGAGAAATTGAAAGCGTTTTAGATACATATCCATACCATCCATATCAAGAAGCCTTTGCGATTCCAGACTTACGCCAAGAGCTAATTGCTTTCGTCCTCAATCGTATTCCCTCCTTTTACACCGCGATGTCTGATAGACAGATTCCGTTAGCGGATGCTGAAGAAGGAAGCTTGGCTTATTACAAATTGCCTCGTAAACCTTTGGAACAGCAACTACATTTACAGAATTTGATTCACCAAGGCATTTGTTTAATCGTTCAAGAAAAGTCAGATTGGATTAGCCATCATGTTTGTGAAACAGTTCAACCAGCTTGTGAACCCTCTCACTGGTTTGGTTAGTTAATAGTTCGCAGTAAATTTTGAATTTTTGAGCTAATCCCACGAAGCCTGTTGGATTAGCTCAATATTTTTTAACGAACTTTGGGATGTTTAAGTTCTAGCCTTTGAAGGGCAGCGCGAATTGAAGCCTAAGCTAAATCCCTAGACGATCGCAGACTCGCTAACACAAAACGTAATTGCGTTAGCGCGTTCGCTTTTAGCGTCTCGTAGAAAGCATCATTGCGAATTACTTTAAGTATCCTGCTCTTGAGGTGTAAACTTTGACAATTACCAGGTTCAAAGGACATTCCCAGGATATGAGAAAAATAACTGCTCTAATGTTGGTAAGTATTACTGTGACTGTCGGGGTGGGAGCATTAACACCCAAAGTCACTAATGCCCAATTATTTTATCCACCAGTAAGCGATCGCCATTCATTAATGGTAATCGGTCAAGGGGTAGTGAGAGTGCCAGCAGATACAGCCGATATTGAATTGGTATTCAGTAGCGGAGATAGCAATAATGAGTTAGAAACGCAACCATCAGCCATCCCTGAAGCCCGTCGCTTGTCCTCACGGACTCTACTCTTAAATTACAAAACAGCAGCAGAATCTTTACCAAACACAAAATCCCTCACGAAAGCAACTCTCCAGCCTGTAGTTAATAGTCTAGTTGCCAAAGGAATTAGGGCTGATAAAATTCAAGTACAAATTAGCACTAATTCCAGTGAAAATAACGCCAAAATATTGGTGAGACTGGAAAAACCAACACGCGATCGCGTCCAGGAAATTGTTGCTACAGCGAATAAGGCGACGAGCGAAGTTGAAAATCTTTCCGTCAAGAGCGTGGGCGTTGAGTACGCAGTCAATGACTGTCAAGCTTTGCAGAGTTCAGTTTATCAATCAGCGATGAAAGATGCTCAAAGCCGCGCTCAAGCTTTAGCAGGTGCTATGAATGTTAAACTTGATATTCCTTCTGTAGCCGAGCCATTTTACACATTATTATATCCCTCGTGTAGTTCTAAAACTGGAGTTCCTTTACCGTCATTTGCTAGTTTTTTATTATCACCAGCTTATGATCCAGATGCTCCAGCAGAAGTAGAGATGAAAAAGGATATTTTTGTGACATATACAACGAAATAAGCATTTATATTAAGTGTGTCGCACTTTTATTTCGTCAAAATTAGGAGTGCGATCGCTTAATTATTTTCTTCTGCGTCTAATCAATAACCCAATACGGTTTAGTTAAGGTTACTGGTGTAGATAATTTGTCTTTGAAAACGCGATGAATCGCCGTCTATACTAATGTTTTGGGCTTATCTGAACTGTATTGATCAATAACCCATAGGTGCGATTACCGAAGAAAGGCAGAGGACAGGAGGAAGAAAATATATTTTTTACCCTCTGCCAAAGGGTCTGAGAGCAACTAAATTTATTTATGAAAAACAAAAAAAATATGTATCAAATTATAAAAATCACTAATAATACTCAACTACGGCAGCAATAGCAGCAGCAACTTCCTCCATAATTTCACTCGAACATCCTCCAATTTTACGGATAAATCTTTGTATATCCATACCGCGCAGTTGCAAAATATCTACAGCAGAAGTTTTTGTTAGACTATTTGCAATATCTGGTTCAATTTTAACGTGCCAAATATTGCTAGCATAATATTCTTTCCAGTCTGTGATTGGTGCAATCAACTTAATGGGTAGCTTGCCAACACCATCAGAACTTACTACTATAGCAGGACGAATTTTTTTAATTTCTGCTCCCACTGTCGGATCAAAATTAGCAAGCCAAATATCACCCCGTTTAGGAGATGGATATCTAATAATCAATCAAGTCTCCTGTCTGTAACTCCTGCCATTCTCTATCTTGCTCGTAATGTAATAACATTAACTCAGCCTGTGCTGCTAATATGCATCGCCGTTCTTCTAATGACAATTTCATAAACTCTCGACGGCTGATACTCTTAGCTTGTACAAGTGTTTCCGAAGCTTGTAGCTGTGGGTTTTCTCGCTGAGGAGTAGAATTTGAGATTTCCATACTTTCTCAGTAATTTTTATAAAAATTCCTAATTTATATTTATTTTACTGCACACCTATATAGGACTCATATTTGATTTTTTAAAAAAACTCAGTACACCTTTATTCCTTCTTCCCAGTCCCCAGTCCCCAATCCCCAGTTCCTTACCTCTACGAGTGATTCAGAAATCAAATCGGATTACTATAATATGCGTGTTCATAATCAAAATCAAATATTCACTTGAATTTAGACTAGATTTCTGATTTGAAACTCCAGTAATGAAAAAACTCCAGAAATGTTTGTGACAAATCTGGAGTCAGGAAAGATACGCATTTACCTATACCAAATTTTCACCCTGAGAAAATCTTACGTCATCAGGGTATACACTCAAATGCAGATAAAAGTGTTTGAAGATTCTCGTTTACCTCTGTACAGGACAAAAAATAGCCCCAGATTAACTGAGGCTGTTTTGCGAGAGTTGTTTGGCAGGAAGGGTACATCAATAAGTGATGCCCGTGTTAAATATAGATAATTCAGTATGCATCCTTATTCAGCCATGTTTTACCATATCAGGATGATTGGGAAAATTTTCATGGATTTTATTCCAAAAAGAAACTCCAGATGCCCTTAAGGCATTCTGGAGCAGTAACAGGTTTCTAACATCAATTAATTTTTACATCTGCGATCGCCCAATGTCGTTAGGGTATATACTCAAATGTGTTTTATGTCTACTCATCCGCAAATCGAACAACAAGTTACCTTTTTTTCTACCTCTAACCTGAATATATCTACAGAATTCTACGAACAAAAACTGGGCTTGGAGTTATGGCTTGACCAAGGAACCTGTCGAATTTATACTATTAGTGGCTCTGGATACTTAGGATTGTGTCAAGCAAGCGAAATATTGACTCCTCCAGCCGACAAGCAATCAAGTGTCATTTTTACCGTGGTAACACAGCAGGTGGATGAGTGGTTTGAATATCTCAAAGAACGTGGCATCGAATTTGAAAAACCACCTACACTAAACGAAAAGTACAACATTTATCACTGTTTTTTCCGTGATCCTGATGGTTATTTGATTGAAATTCAACGTTTCGAGACTAACGACAAAAAAAGACATAACTTATTTAGTTATGTCTAGATGTTTAATTTACAGGGCAGGGTTTATATAGGTTAGAAATTTTTGATTTACTAAGATACACAATGATATATGACCATCATCGATAAGTATGCACCTTTTCTTCTATAGATTTATCAAGGTGGAATGCGAGATTTATGCAGCCACGGCGAAATCTGTACATTTCTTTACAATTGCTGCCTAGGCGTCGCTTTTGACTTTTATATAATGTCTGACTAATTGCTATATAGTTCAATCAATATTTTATTAAGGTAACTAAATGATAGCCGAAAAAATTAAGTGGGTAAGTACAGCATTACAACCTAAAGGTTCAGTAATGAAAGCAGTTTTTAAACATATTTTATGGTGTGGATCTTTCGGATTTTTAATTTCTCTGCTTTACTATTTTAAAAAACCTGTATCCCAGCCTATTTTAGGAAGTGTTATTCCTAGTATTGTTTTAGGTTTGTTACTTGTATTTCGTACAAATACGGCTTATGAGCGATTTTGGGAAGGGAGAAAATGCTGGGGTTCTATAGTAAATAACGTCCGAAATCTAGCTCGGCAAATTTGGGTATCAGTTGATGAAATATCACTAGAAGATAAAGACAATAAAATTACGGCATTAAAGTTATTGGCAGCTTTTGCCGTAACAACTAAATTACATTTGCGAGGAGAAGCTGTCAATAAAGAGTTAGAAGACTTAATGCCATCTACTAAGTATATAAAACTGAAAATTATGAATAATCCCCCTATAGAGGTTGCTTTTTGGATAGGAGATTATTTACAGGAACAGTATAATCGTAATTGCATTAATAGCTACCAGCTAACATCTATGCAAGAATTGTTGAATAATCTTGTGGATAACTTAGGTGCTTGCGAACGTATTTTAAAAACGCCTATGCCGCTTGCTTATGCTTTTCATTTGAAGCAATTGCTAATACTATATTGCTTTTTGCTACCATTTCAAATAGTAGAAGAACTCGGTTGGTGGACAGGTTTAATTTCTGCTTTGGTTGGATTTACTGTGTTTGGCATTGAAGCCATCGGTTTGGAGATAGAAAACCCCTTTGGTTATGACGCCAACGATTTACCATTAGATGCAATTTGCGAGACAATGAAACGCAATATTGACGATTTAATTACTTTGACGCCCAATGTGCGATCGCGTACAGAAAATATATGATTAAAGTAGACATTGCAAATTAATATAATATTGAAAATACTTCTTGAATAAACTGGTCATATAGTATTGAGTCTTCGCTCAATACTTCTGTCAAGTTAAAATAGGTGGATACTATTGGATCATTCTGAATACGGGTGTGTACTTCAGTAGTGATACAACTGGCAATTAAAATAGATTTAACCTTTGGGTTCCTCCGAAAAACTTCTTCAAAGGATTTTTTAGCAGCACCGTAACGTTCTAGTGCTCCCGCAGGATCAGTTCCTCCTTTTATCTCAATTACACCGACTGTTTTACCCTGATTATTTAAAAGTGAAATATCTGGCTCACTAGAAAAAAGTATAGAGGTTTGATTAGCCAACATTACACCGCGATAGTCCTCAATATTTCCTAGTTGTTCTTCAAGTCTGGCAGGATTATATACTTCAACTCTTGTACCCTGACGAGGAATAAAAGCAGCAAGAAGATTGCGTTCCTTAACCTCTTTGATAAGAAGTCGCTGTACAACTTTTTCTGCTTCTTCCCCAATAGCATTACGCCAAGAACCGTCTATTTGTGTCCCTGTTGAGGCTAGTAGTAGTCCATATAGTTCTTCCTCAGTCAAACTTTCTATAGAACTATCAATTATCAGCGATATATGTTCATTAAAAAGTCGAGAAAGAGCTAAGACTTTATCTTCTCCTAGAAAATATTTATTTTCTTGATCAAGTTCAATTCTCTTTACATCAATTGCTGCTAAATACTTAACGGCTTTCTGAGAAAGCGCCGCAATATTACGATAATAAGCTAACACTGAAGAGTGTTCTCGAATTAACCTAGGATGGCAAAATACCTGAATTAGCTGCAAATTAGGATGTTCATTGATGTAGGTAAATGCTTCTTCTCCAATACCCCATTCTGCCCAATTTGCCCAACTATATAAATGATTAACTGGTAACAAGGCATTAATTTTATTTGGCAAAGAGAGCGTTTTATATTCTTTAAGCTTGCGATAAAAGAAGGTTGAACGCAAGCGATAGTTTATACGATGCGCCTCAGTTAAGAGATTTGTTTCATCTAATGGCACAGTACTCACTTTTCCCAAATATAAACACATTTACGTAGTTCTGTGCGCCCATGATTTCCCATTTGCTGGCTACTATTTCCTTTACCTCTTCCTAATGTCCAAATATATCGCGTTTTCAGTCCAAAAGACTCTGCTATATCTGATAAAATTAGGTCTACAGGAACTTCTTCTCCAGCATACCTGACGTTATCATTTACCATTGCGACTATACCACCAGATTTAAGAATACGAGCTAATTCATAAATTACAAAGCACATTTCGTAAAAGTAGTTACCTACCATTCTGACAATATTATCATTATTTAATTTACCTTGTTTTTTGTAATTTTCTAGTACTATTAGTACTTCTTGTAAAGCAGCCTGGTTTTTAAAGGTAGAATCTATTTTTAAGAAATCCTGATGTCTATTTCTAATAGTATAAAATTGTTCTAAGTAATTACATTTGCCACGGTTTTCTACAGTGCATGATAGCATTTGCTGACGTAAAGACTTTACTTTTTCTTCACTACATCCCAAAAATGCAAGTTCAAGAGCATACGTGCGAGTGTAATCATATCTATTAACATAGGGTGGAGACGTAATGACAAAATCAACACTATTCTCTTGGATAGTTGGAAGAATTTCTAAACAAGAACCTTCATAAAGTTTAGGTTTTGTCTTTTCGACAATACTAGATTTAGTCGTTGCCAATTCTAATAGTAAATTCTCACTAAATAAATTTAGTTGGACAAGACTACTTTTTAAATCTGATATAATTTGCTTTAGTTTTCGATTAATTGCATCTTCAAAAGATAAAATTTCTCCTTTATTAAATTTACCATTTCCCTTTGAGCGACCTGAACGATTATCCCAGCGCAGATATTGTCCATCTTTTCTAGTGTAGCTAATATCCTCCAAAATACAAAATGCAGCATATATAAATATAGTATTTATATCTTTATTTGGAATAATATTCTTACAATAAGATATGTAAGCAATTAGTTGTTCTTCATTTATCGAAGAAAATGCTCCACGGGTTATTGCTAAATGATTAAATACGGAAAATTGATCGTAATAGTCCTGAAAATTGATTTGTTTGAACTTTGTAATTTCTAAATTTAATAATTCTACATCTATTTTCTGAGCGATAATTCGAGCTTGTGTAGCAAAAAGCCCAACAGGTAAAAGTTCAATTCCCGTAGTTTGCCACCCCAATGCACTTGCAGCAAACAGAGATGAGCCAACTCCTGAAAATGGATCTATCAGTACACCTGGTTTTGGCTTAAATGTTTGAAGAAGATAGGTGACTAGACGTTCTGAAAATCCTTCTCTATACTTGAACCAAGAAGAAAATGGAGTTTGTTTATTACCCTGATAACTAACTAAGGTTCTATCTAAATAAGAATTATGAATAATCTTTAATTTAAATTTTTCGTAAAGCTCATTTCTTTGATTTGAAGAGGATATAAGTTGCATCAAATTACTTAGGTATTAAACTTTTGTTGATAAATATATTAATACTTGTTAGCTGTTTTATAGTTTTTATTTATCCTCAATAAATATAATTATTATTTCTCAGTTCATCATTCTATTAACTTTTTTATAGACTCCGAATCGCAATTTCTAACCCTTCGCATACACCAGTAAGAAAATCTAAATCCAAAGTAGCGATCGCATCACTAGCTTTGTGATAATGTGGATTCCGCAAGAATGCCGTATCTGTCACCATCATTGCCGGATAACCCAAATCCCAGAAAGGTGCATGATCACTAAGTCTGGTTTGGGGAACTATTAAACCTCGATTCGGCACGGGTAGCCATTGACTCGGTACGCCAGCTTTGCGAATATTACGGCTCATACCAATTAAGTCAGGCAATGTCCGCAAATTCCCAATTAAAGCAATAAAATCGCCTCTGTCTGGGTAGAAGCGTTCCAGAGGAGGAGGGTAACTTTGGGAGCCAGGTGTAGAATCCTTATAACCCAGCATTTCTAAGGAAATCATCAAGCGTAGCTGTTGCTTTTGTTGATGCAACAAGGCTGCGTAGTCAGTGCTACCCAGTAAGCCATATTCTTCCATATCGAAAGCAACCAGCCTTAAGGGATATCTAACAGGTTCAGCAGCAAACTTTCTAGCTAACTCCAGCAACACCGCCACACCTGTAGCATTATCATCCGCCGCTGGTGTTCCCGGAACGCCATCATAGTGAGCGCCAATTAAAATTGGTAACAAATCCTTTTTTTGCCCTCTAGTTTGGGAGGGTAAATTTAATATCAAGTTATTACAAGCTTTACCTCTGACTTCAAAGGTGTGGATTTCCACACTCCCCCATTGGGAAAATTGCTGGCGGATGTATTCTTGGACAAAAAAATGTCCAGCCGTTGCCATGTAAGGATCGCGTTCTCGCGCGATCGCACTCAGGGAAGTTTGTAACCGCTCTGTTAAATTCAAATCTTTAAACTATTGACAATATTAGAGTTTTCAAGCACTCAAAAAAGCAGAGCAAGTATTATTAAGGTGCATTTGCCCAACTTGCAGATACCGTAAACAGAAGTAGGCGGATAACAAGAATT
Source organism: Nostoc sp. KVJ20 (assembly GCF_001712795.1). Lineage (GTDB taxonomy): Bacteria > Cyanobacteriota > Cyanobacteriia > Cyanobacteriales > Nostocaceae > Nostoc. Next base: position 19,845 of record NZ_KV757636.1, on the reverse strand, counting down.
GAGGCTGCTTGGGCACACCAACCATCTCAATGCTATCCTAGTCTTGCAACTATCTCCTCTAGCTGCACTTCTTAGCTCACTGCCTTAATGATAACTATCATACCATTGAGGTGTTTCATCCTGTAGCACAAAGCTAAAGGTAGTTCCGCCCAATCATAATAAATGTATAAGACACTTTAGGAGAAGAGTAACGCATGGGCAAGGTAGTCGGCATCGACTTGGGTACAACCAACTCAGTAGTCGCCGTTATGGAGGGTGGCAAGCCGGTGGTGATTGCCAATGCAGAAGGAATGCGAACAACCCCCTCCGTAGTTGGCTTCAGCAAAGATGGTGAAAGAGTTGTTGGGCAAATGGCACGGCGACAAACCGTCCTCAATCCACAAAACACCTTTTTCGCAGTTAAACGTTTCATTGGGCGGAAGTATGGCGAACTTAATCCAGATTCTAAGCGTGTACCCTACACCATCCGCAAAGACGAAGTAGGTAATATTAAAATTGCCTGTCCCCGCCTCAAGAAAGATTTCGCCCCAGAAGAAATTTCGGCAATGGTGCTGAAGAAATTGGCAGACGATGCTAGCCGCTATTTGGGTGAACCCGTGACTGGGGCAGTAATTACAGTACCCGCCTATTTTAACGATTCTCAACGGCAAGCAACCCGTGATGCTGGCAGAATTGCTGGCTTAGAGGTGTTGCGAATTCTTAATGAACCGACTGCTGCATCTTTGGCTTATGGATTAGATCGGGGTGACACGGAAACCATTTTAGTCTTTGACTTGGGTGGTGGAACCTTTGACGTGTCAATTTTAGAAGTAGGCGATGGGATATTTGAAGTCAAGGCTACCAGTGGAGATACGCAACTAGGTGGTAACGACTTTGACAAAATAATAGTCGATTGGCTAGCAGAGCAATTTCTGGAAACAGAAGAGGTAGACTTAAGACGCGATCGCCAAGCTTTACAACGTTTGATGGAAGCTGCGGAAAAAGCCAAAATTGAGCTTTCTGCTGTTAGCGTCACCGATATTAACTTACCCTTTATTACTGCCACTGAAGATGGCCCCAAACATCTGGAAACTCGTCTAACGCGTTCCCAGTTTGAAGGTTTATGTGGTGATTTGGTGGGGCGCTTACGGATACCAGTGAAACGGGCGCTCAAAGATGCCGGACTCTCGCCTAGAGACATTGAAGAAGTTGTTTTAGTTGGCGGTTCTACACGGATGCCAATGGTGAAGCAGCTAGTGCGGGACTTGATTGGTACGGAACCGAACGAAAACGTTAACCCCGATGAAGTCGTGGGAGTGGGTGCAGCAATTCAAGCAGGAATTCTCGCCGGCGAACTCAAAGATGTCCTGCTTTTGGATGTCACACCCCTTTCTATGGGATTGGAAACCATCGGCGGCGTAATGAAAAAACTTATTCCCCGCAACACCACCATACCAGTCCGGCGTTCTGACATTTTTTCTACGTCTGAAAATAACCAAAACACTGTGGAAATTCACGTAGTCCAAGGCGAACGGGAAATGGCAGCAAACAATAAGTCTTTAGGACGTTTCAAGCTGTATGGTATCCCGCCAGCGCCACGAGGAATTCCCCAAGTTCAGGTGTCATTTGATATTGATGCTAACGGTATTTTACAGGTAACAGCCTTAGATAGAACCACTGGGCGAGAACAGAGTATCACCATTCAAGGCGCTTCCACCTTGAATGAGTCGGAAGTGAATCGGATGATTCAAGATGCTCAAAAATACGCTGATGTCGATCGCGAACGCAAAGAAAGAGTAGAAAAACGGACTCGTTCTGAAGCCTTGATTTTCCAAGCAGAACGGCAACTTAGAGAAGTAGCTTTAGAATTTGGTATGCAATTTGCCCGCAGCCGCCGCCAAAGAATTGATAATATTTGTCGAGACTTAAAAGAGAGTCTTAAGGAAAATAGCGATCGCGGTATTGATCAAGCCTACGCCGATTTACAAGATGCTCTCTATGAGCTAAATCGGGAAGTCCGCCAGACTTATGCTGAAGATGAAGATGACGACTTGTTTGGTACCATCCGTGACATCTTTACTGGCGGTGATAAGGAACGAGAACGCGAATTTCCCAGAGATACATATCGGGAACGCGACTCATACAGTCAGGACTATGGCAGAGATTACGGCAAAGATTACGGCAAAGATTACGGCAGAGACTATAACCGAGACAGTCGTTCTCCCTCTTATGAAAGCCGTCCTCCACGCAGCAAATCCCGTCCTAGCTACCAAGATAACTGGGATGATGAAGAAGACAGTGATTGGTTGTAATTAGAAGGCAGGAGGCAGAAGGCAGGAGGCAGGAGGTAAAAGCTGCTCAGGAAAATGATTTCACTGGCTAGCATTTTATGTTTAATTATGTCTACCTAATTAGTACTTCTGATAAGAGTTAAGAGTAGAAGTTAAAAATTAAATCTTTCAACTCCTAACTCTTAACTCCTAACTCATGATTAATCCAAAATCTAAAATCTAAAATCTAAAATTTAAATAACTGAACTATGCAAAATTTGCCGAACTTTCGCGATTACTACGAGATTTTAGGAGTGTCTAAAGATGCCTCTGGCGAGGAAATTAAAAAGGTTTATCGGCGGTTAGCAAGGCAATATCACCCCGATCTCAATCCGGGTAACAAAGAATCTGAGGAAAAATTTAAGGATATTGGCGAGGCTTATGAAGTCCTTTCAGACTCAGCCAAGCGATCGCAGTACGACCAGTTTAGCCGCTACTGGAAGCAAAAAGGCTTTGCGGGCAATAAACAGACGCCAAAGGCTAAAACTTGGCAGAGTAACGCTAGCGATCGCAATGGCAATCAGGACGTAGATCCCAGCCAATTCTCCGATTTTGAAAGCTTTATTAATCAAGTTATCGGCGTCAAAAATAAGAGTGGAGCCAGTAATTCTAGTAATGGTAACAATAGCGATCCATTTCGTTCCCCCAGAACAAAAGTTGCCTATACCGTTAATACCCCCCCACCTCGCACAACCCGCCGGGATATAGAAGCCAGATTAACACTCCCATTAGAAAAAGCTTATCAAGGTGGTAATGAACGCATTCGCTTAGAAGATGGACGATCGCTAGAGGTTAATATGCCTCCAGGTATGGTATCAGGTCAAACCATCCGTTTGCGGAATCAAGGCGTTGGTGGTGGCGATCTATACTTAAAAATTACCGTTGAACCTCATCCATTATTTAAACTAGAAGGTGCAAATATCCTCTGCCAAGTACCAGTTACTCCCAGCGAGGCAGTTTTAGGAGGACAGGTAGAAGCACCTACTCTTGATGGCCCTGTAAAAATGACTACCCCTCCCGGAGTTAGGTCTGGTCAAAAATTTCGACTAGGTAATAAAGGCTATCCCAGTGATGATGGTAAACGTGGGGATCAATTAGTAGAAATTCAAATAGTTACACCGAGAAATATTAGTCAAGAAGAACGGGAACTTTACGAAAAGTTACGGCAAATTGAAACCTTTAAACCCCGTGCTGATTTAATCCGTTAGGGATAATACAGTAGAATTCAGAATTCAGGAGTCAGAATTCAGGAGTCAGAATTCAGGAGTAAAACAGGCTCTATACCTAGTTTTTAGACTTAGTTTGTGTACTTTACTAACTTGAAATCATCTGTATATAAAGCCATTGACCAAAATAATGACTAATTCGTAATTATTTTGGACTTCAGTCTTCATCTTGAAAAATAGTTTCTATATCTTGTGAGCCATGCAAGATACGTACAATTTCTATACCTTCGTCTATTGGACGATAAAAAATTAAATAATTTTTCACTGGGAAACTTCGCAAAAAAGGAGCCAACTCACCTCGTAGTCTGCCCATTTGGGGAAATTTAACCAGTTTCGGAAAATTTTCTCGCAGAGTATCAAAAAGTGTGTCAGCAGCTTTTAAGTTATTTGGCGCGAGATATTCCCATATATCCTCAATATCTCGCGCTGCTTGAGTAGAAATCCGAAATCGATTCATAGAGAATCGCTATCAGCAGAATTTTGCTGTACTCGCCCTTTAATATTGGCAAAAAAAGCTGAAATTGACTCCTCATTATATTCAGTATAATGACCGCTTTCAAGTTGCTTAATACCAATGTCAATCTGACTGCGTAACGCTTCTAGCTTAAATTTTTGCAGTTCTTCTTCAAGGCGCTGAAGTTGATCTATCATCTGCTGAAACGCTTGTGCTTCATGTACCACAACCTCAGCTTTACCATTCACAGTTAGTACAAGCGGGGACTTTGTAGCCTTGATCCGTTCTACGTAATCCTTGGCATTGCGCTTGAAGTCGGTAAGAGTTTGAATATTTTCGAGATTAATTTTGATGTGCATCGCATCTAATTAAATGCTTTATAAAATATTTTATCAGATGCTAGACCTGTTGTGTCTTCTCGAATTCACAAAGGATTTAAAATATAAAAAATATCTTTGAGCAAAGTGACTCAAACAGCCGTGAATCACAACAGGGCAATGCCACAAAGCAGTGAACCAACTTATTACTCCCTGCTAGGACTGCATCCCTGGGCATCGGTAATCGATATTCGTCGCGCTTATCGGCAACTGAGCAAACTCTATCATCCTGATACTACAGACTTGCCGACTGCGATCGCCACTCCCAAATTCCAGCAAATCAACGAAGCCTACGCCACCCTTAGCCATCCAGAACGTCGGTTAAGCTATGATCTAAAAATTGGCTATTCCCGCTTTGGAGTGATTCAACCACCCCCTGATTTGAATCATCCCGTCTCACGTTCCTATGATTTTTCAAAATCAGCATACCTTGATGCGAGCGATCGCCCCTTATCATCTGGCGAAATCTTTGCCTTATTTATGCTGGTGTTAACATTTGTAGGTTGTCTATTATTAGCAGTTGCCATTGCCTTAACTCGTGGTGAGGCTGCTATCCATTCCCATTTGCTACAACCATCTGCGTTTGTACAACAGCAGATTACTTATATGTCGCAACTAACTACTCATCTGAAATAATTAAAAATTAAAAAATTCCCTAATCCAAAATCCAAAATCCAAAATCTAAAATTCCTATGCCTCTTCTTCCCTCCGATACTCCCCTATATAATCATCCCCTGCCACAAATTGAGCAGTGGCTAAAAGACCAAGGCTGTCAACAAGATGACACACAGAGACATTGCTGGCACGTGCAGCGGCCTAGCTGGAAAGCTGAACTATGGCTCGACGTTGAGCAAATCGTAGTGCGATATGTCCAATCTGGGGAAAATGGGCAAGATATCCAACGTTCATTCAAGTATTCTCTGAGTCGAGATGATGTAGAACAAGCGGTGTTTTCTGGGCCATAAGGAATTGCTAAGTACGATCCTTTCCAATTAACTTTGTAAGAAGAATTCAGAACTCAGGAGTCAGAATGGGCTAAACCTTAGCTATCCGCTAACAGTATGAATTGTGTACGAGTGGGTGATAGCTTGCGGAGTGTGAGTCCACCTTAGCGAGTATTTTCGAGTCGCGTCTGAATATTGGTTAAAAGCAAGTGGAATGGTGGGCGAAAAAAATTAAAATATTCTCACCTTAAAACTCTATTCCTTTATGGTTAGACTAATTCTGAATTCTGAATTCTGAATTCTGACTTCCGACTTCTGATTTATTTGCATCGAGCTATTTAGATCGCATAGTGATTGCACCCTGAAACCACTCAACAACACCATCTGCCAAGACTCGCGCTAATTTTTTTTGTTCATCGGCGTTGGCTATCCATTCAAATTCTTCGGGGTTGGTCATAAAACCCAGTTCCATTACCACTGATGGTGCTGTAGAGGGACGAGTTAGCGCCAAGTTATTCCAAAATACCCCCATTGATGAACGTCCTAGGTGGTTAGTTAGATAATTGTGGAGAAAAACGGCTAGGCTATGGGCTTGGGAATGATACCAAAAAGTTCTAATGCCTTTGCTATTCTCTGCATCTCCGTCATCGGGTACTGCTGTGTAATGTATAGTGAGAGCGATCGCTGGTTGTTGTTGCTCGATCATGGCTTGGCGAGCAGACAAAGCTATTTCTCTGTCATCTTCTCGCGTCATCACTACTAACGCGCCTCTTAAGACCAGTTCATCACGCAGCAACTTAGATACTGTCAGGCTGACATCTTTAGCTAAATATCCTGTTGGCCCAGCTGCGCCAGTTTCTTGACCTCCATGTCCTGGGTTAACTAAAATCTTTATGCCAGATAAAGGTTGTAATTGTACTTGTGCAAAAGCTGGTGAAGAAATAAATATGGAACTGATCGCTAAACCTAAAATTGGTTTCACTGATATAGACTCCTATATGAGGGAGATGAGGAGAATAACCAATGCCCCATGCCCCTCCCTTAAACTTTCCCAAACCGCCGTTCGCGTTGTTGGTAGGCACATAAAGCGCGATGAAACTCAGCCCGATCAAAATCTGGCCAGAGAGCATCGGTAATATAAATTTCTCCATAAGCCATTTGCCAGAGAAGAAAATTTGAGAGGCGCATTTCTCCACTGGTACGAATTAACAAATCTGGGTCACTAATTCCTGCTGTGTACAAGTGGCTTTCAAACACCTGTTCATTAATTTCATTGGGTTGTAGCAGACCTTGCTGGACTTGTTTTGCGATCGCCTGACAAGCTTGTAAAATTTCCTGCCGTCCACCATAATTAGTTGCTACCGAAAACCGGATACCGCGATTATCCTTAGTTTCTTCCATTGAACGGGATATTTCTTGTTGGAGCGATCGCGGCAGGTCTTGCAAATTTCCCACAAACTTAATTTGAACATTCTCTTCAACCATTTCCCGCAATTCTTGCCGCAAAACTCTTTGAAACAGAGTCATCAAAAAATCCACTTCTTCCTGCGGTCTTTTCCAGTTCTCCGTTGAAAAAGCATAAGCTGTTAGCGCCTGAATTCCCCAATCCTGACAACAGCGAAGTAAATCTTTAAGAGCATCTACTCCTCGCTTATGACCCATAATCCGGGGTAGACCCTGACGTTTAGCCCATCGACCATTACCATCCATAATCACCGCAACGTGCTGCGGCAATAGTTCTCGTTTTAAGTCAGTAGGCAAATCTTGCAGTTTAGTTTGTTGTGCTGTCATTTTTTATCTCGAGAAGCGGTCGATGGTAGTCCGAGTAAACGTGAAACCAGTGCTAGTGTCTTCCCACCTGTCCGACGAACAAAGCTCAACAGACCAGGTGCAACTGCTTCCCGATCCACGGTTGGGGACAAAAGAGCCTCTAATGACTCTTTCAGCTTTCTAATCGTCAGCGGTCTATTTAGGGTTCCCCGTTCCGCTAAGGAAATAGAACCCGTTTCTTCAGATACAACGACACAAATGCAATTTTCGACCCGCTCAGTAATTCCCATTGCCGCCCGGTGGCGTGTTCCCAACTGGCGCGAGGCTGTGCGTCCCGAAAGTGGTAAAATTATACCTGATGACACTATCCGTGATCCACGAATCAGTGTTGCCCCATCGTGTAACAAAGTTTTTGGCTGGAAAATTGTCTGGATTAGTTCTTTAGAAACTTCCGCATTTAGCTTTACTCCTGGCACAGAAAAGTCTCGCTCATCAATTGGCCCTGTGGTTTCCACAATTAGTAAAGCTCCAATGCGGTTTTTTGACAATTCTTTAACAGCCTCAACAATTTCATCAATTACACTATCAGATTTAGGGATTGCCAGCCGATCGGGTTGAAATAGCTGGCGGAATTCGCCACGCCCCAATTGCTCCAAAAATCGCCGAAACTCTGACTGTAGAGCAACTGCCATCGCCACAGCACAACCAATTACCAATTTTTCTAATACAAAACTTAGCAGAGGTAGTCCTAATCTGCCACTTAGTGCCGAGGCTAGCATTAAGATAATGAATCCCCGCACCATCCACAGTGTCCGGCGCTCACTAATGATAACTAATATCATGTAAGTCAGCGCCAACACCAACACAATATCCAGAGTCCCAAGTAGCAAGGACTGTGACCATCCTAGGTTTGTCAGCCATTGCTTCCACCAATCTCTCATGACATCTGGATTACACTTTTGCCTCTAATTTACGGTTGGTCATTAGTCATTTGTCCTTTGTCCTTTGTCATTTGCAAATGACTAATAACCAATGACTAATGACAAATGACTATTTCTTTAATCTTTCTGGTAGGCGATCTTGTCGAATCAAGTCTTGATAAGTTTCACGTTGCAAAATTAAATTTGCTTCGCCATTGGCCACAACAACAGCTGCCGAACGGGGCAAGCGATTGTAGTTAGATGCCATACTGTAATTGTACGCACCAGTTCCCATAACTACGAGAATATCCCCTGGTTCAGTCTTTGGGAGTAGAGCGTTATGAATCAGAATATCTCCTGATTCACAATGTTTACCAGCAATTGTGACTGTTTCGGTTAAGGGAGAAGACATTTTATTAGCAACGACTGCCCGATAAACTGATTGGTAAGTAATCGGGCGAGGATTATCAGACATTCCTCCATCGATCGCTACGTAGGTACGAATTTCTGGGATAACTTTGGATGAACCAATAGTATAGGCAGTGACGCAAGCTGTGGCAATTAGCGATCGCCCCGGTTCACACAGTAATTTTGGCAAAGGTAAATTTTCGGTTGCACAAGCTTCTTGAATTACCTCACAAATCGGCTTCACCCACTCTTCAATGCTGGGGGGATCGTCTGATTCTATATACTTAATCCCTAAACCACCACCGACATTTAATTCTGTAAAATTTAACCCATACTTGGCCGCATCACGTAACCACTGTACCATCAGAGCCGCTAAATCTCGATGCGGTTGGCGCTCAAAAATTTGGGAACCGATATGAGCATGTAACCCCACGCAGTTAAGGAAAGACTGTTTACTGACAAAAGTAAATAATTCCTCTAACTCATTCGGATCAAAGCCAAATTTACTATCTAGTTGCCCAGTGCGAATATATTCATGTGTGTGACATTCAATACCCGGAGTCAAGCGCAACAAGAAACGAGGCTGTACGGAGGGTGAATTTGCTGTCTCAACAATTTCTACCAAAGTGCGTAACTCGTGCCAGTTATCCACCACAATAGTGCAACCTACTTCTGTGGCAAAAATCAGTTCTTCACGAGATTTATTGTTGCTATGAAGATAGATTTTCTCAGGATTGACACCTGCTTGCAGCGCAGTGTAGAGTTCACCACCTGATGCGACATCAATTCCTAAACCTTCTGAAGCCGCGATCGCGCAAACTGCTAAACAATTCCAAGCTTTTGAGGCGTACAATACTTGAGATTCACCCTTGTAGTATTGCTTGAAAGTATCTCGGTATTGCTGACAAGCGGAACGCAGGGTTTCTTCATCTAAAATATATAAAGGTGAACCAAATTGTTCAACTAGGGTTGTGACATCACACCCACCAATTTCCAGGAGGTCATGATTATGAACTCTGGCAGTCAAGGGTAAAAGTTCTTGATTGGGCGATGGATTTGTGTTGGTGTCGTGCCTTTGAGGTAAATATTGACTTCCAGAATGTTGAACCCCAGTGGGGTGAGTCGATACCATAACTATAAAAATTTTCCTTGTTCAATTTACGGGGTGTGAGTTCATCTCCCAATTCCCAGTTTACAAAGGGTTTGTAACGTTATTCAATAAATGTGATCTCATTAGACTTAGAAATTAAATTACTGACAGCAGAGCATCTGAGTGCATTGTTGGAACTGGATCAAGCCTGTTTTGGTGGTTTATGGACAATGGAGGGCTACCAACGGGAGTTGGACAGCCCCAACAGCGATCTGTTGGGTTTATTTTCCCCTGTCTCTAATTCGATGCTGCTGGGAATGGGTTGTTTTTGGTCAATTTTAGACGAAGCCCACATTACAATTTTGGCGGTTCATCCCCAATATCACCGTCAAGGGTTGGGACAGGCTTTATTATATGCACTTATTAAGACAGCTTGCGATCGCAAAATGGAGCGAGCTACCCTCGAAGTTCGAGCTTCAAACTTGGGAGCCATATCTTTATATCAAAAATTTGGCTTCAAAACAGCTGGGCGGCGGCGGCGTTACTACCAAGATAACGATGAAGACGCCCTAATCCTTTGGCTCCCAGATTTACAACACCCCAAATTTCAAGCAACTTTAGACCAGTGGCATTCCATGATTAGCGATCGCCTGGACAAATCCTCTTGGCACTTGATTTTTAAGTAGTTGAGAATTATTAATTTTGAATTATCGGAGTTTGGATCAGCTTCAGCAAAAAAATGCAACTTTGCTGCATCTATTTCTATATAAATATTTTATATAAACTATGATTTTCATAATAAAAAACTATATAAACTATTTTTGCTTGATATTAAAAAATATATATGCTATATATAAATGTTTGGGATTAAGTAAACTAACTCTCAATGTAAGCAGTGAACTGTTTGTAGTAAATCTCAAAAACGCTGGTGAACTAAAGCTCCTCAGTACACTAGCCACATAAAAGTAGTCAAGAGTTAACAATTAGCCCATCAACCCAAGTCATAGCTTCAGGATGTCTATAATCTGTTATACAGGCATCCAAAAGCTTTGCCTGTGCTAAAATCAGCATACCGGCACGACCGCAGGTGATGGGAAAAATGCCATGTTTGAACGCTTCACAGAAAAAGCCATTAAGGTAATCATGCTGGCCCAAGAAGAGGCCCGCCGTTTAGGTCACAACTTTGTTGGAACCGAGCAGATCCTCCTGGGTCTGATTGGCGAAGGCACTGGTGTGGCTGCCAAGGTGCTGAAATCAATGGGCGTCAATCTTAAAGATGCCCGAATTGAAGTTGAAAAAATTATAGGACGGGGATCAGGCTTTGTTGCCGTGGAAATTCCGTTTACGCCACGGGCAAAGCGAGTTTTAGAACTCTCCTTGGAAGAAGCACGCCAACTGGGGCATAACTACATTGGCACCGAGCATCTGCTGTTGGGCCTAATCCGCGAAGGGGAAGGCGTCGCAGCCAGGGTGCTAGAAAACCTCGGTGTGGATCTATCTAAGGTCAGAACCCAAGTCATCCGCATGTTGGGAGAAACTGCCGAAGTTTCACCAGGTGGTTCATCTGGGCGCACAAAAACCCCGACTCTGGATGAATTTGGCTCCAACCTGACCCAGATGGCGATAGACAATAAGCTCGATCCAGTGGTGGGACGCGCCAAGGAAATTGAGCGGGTGATTCAGATATTGGGTCGCCGAACCAAAAATAACCCAGTGCTGATTGGGGAACCAGGGGTTGGTAAAACTGCGATCGCTGAAGGTTTAGCTTCACGCATTGCCACCAAAGATGTCCCTGACATCCTCGAAGATAAACGCGTCGTCACATTGGATATTGGTTTGCTCGTAGCAGGAACCAAGTACCGGGGTGAATTTGAAGAACGCTTGAAAAAAATCATGGATGAAATCCGCTCTGCGGGTAATGTCATTCTCGTGATTGATGAGGTACACACCTTAATTGGTGCAGGTGCAGCAGAAGGTGCTATTGACGCAGCGAATATCCTCAAGCCAGCTTTGGCCAGAGGTGAGTTGCAGTGCATCGGAGCTACAACCCTAGATGAATACCGGAAGCACATCGAGCGAGATGCAGCGCTAGAGCGGCGTTTCCAACCAGTAATGGTTGGCGAACCAACAGTTGATGAAACAATTGAAATTTTATATGGTCTGCGCGAACGCTACGAGCAACACCATAAACTGAAAATCTCCGACGAAGCATTGGTGGCGGCGGCGAAGTTATCAGATCGTTACATTAGCGATCGCTTCCTCCCAGATAAAGCCATCGACTTAGTTGATGAAGCTGGTTCTAGGGTGCGCTTGATTAACTCCCAACTGCCACCCGCAGCCAAAGAGTTAGACAAAGAACTGCGTCAGATATTAAAAGAAAAAGATGATGCAGTGCGCTCTCAAGACTTTGACAAAGCTGGAGAACTGCGCGATCGCGAAATGGAAATCAAAGCCGAAATCCGGGCGATCGCTCAAAGCAAGACCAATGCAACTGGCACAGAAGGTGAAGAACCTGTAGTTACAGAAGAAGACATTGCTCACATTGTCGCTTCCTGGACAGGTGTACCGGTGAACAAACTCACCGAATCTGAATCTGAAAAGCTGCTGCACATGGAAGACACCTTGCATCAGCGTTTAATCGGTCAGGATGAAGCTGTGAAAGCAGTTTCACGGGCAATTCGTCGCGCTCGTGTCGGATTGAAAAATCCCAACCGACCCATAGCTAGCTTTGTCTTCTCTGGGCCTACTGGCGTAGGTAAAACCGAGTTGGCGAAATCCTTAGCTGCTTACTTCTTCGGTTCCGAAGAAGCGATGATCCGCTTAGATATGTCCGAATACATGGAGCGTCACACCGTCAGCAAGCTGATTGGTTCCCCTCCAGGTTATGTTGGCTATAACGAAGGTGGTCAGCTAACTGAAGCCGTGCGGCGGCGTCCTTACACCGTGGTGTTGTTCGACGAAATCGAAAAAGCCCACCCCGATGTATTCAACATGCTGCTGCAAATTTTGGAAGACGGTCGGTTAACTGATGCCAAAGGTCGCACGGTAGACTTCAAGAACACCTTGCTGATTTTAACTTCCAATATTGGTTCTAAGGTAATTGAAAAAGGCGGTAGCGGTATCGGCTTTGAATTCTCCGAAGATGCCAGCGAGTCAACTTACAACCGGATTCGCTCTTTGGTCAACGAAGAACTCAAGCAGTACTTCCGTCCAGAGTTCCTCAACCGACTCGATGAAATTATCGTCTTCCGTCAGTTGAACAAGCCGGAAGTGACCCAAATCGCCGAAATTATGCTCAAGGAAGTATTTGGTCGTCTGACGGAAAAGGGTATCACCTTAGAAGTCACAGACCGCTTCAAGGATCGTTTGATCCAAGAAGGTTACAGTCCCAGCTACGGCGCAAGGCCATTACGTCGGGCAATTATGCGCCTGTTAGAAGATAGCCTAGCAGAAGAAATTCTGTCTGGTCGTATCAAAGATGGCGATACAGCCCTTGTTGATGTGGATGAAAATGGCATTGTCCAAGTTAGTTCTCAACAGCGCCGGGAATTGTTACCCCAAGGTGTTGAGTAAGATTTAGGGTTTGGGATTTAAATCTCAAATAAAAAATTAGAAAACGGTAGAGTATTTATTGCTCTACCGTTTTTTTCGGCAGAAAATTGATTTCAATACATAAACTTAATTTAGGAATCTTTGAGCATGATAGAAATCAAACCTTATCCTGGTGATTTCATTCACGGCATTAATCTTAATGATTGGTATCCATGTTGGAATCTTGCATTATGTGGTCGCCTATATTCTCCAGATTTTGCTGCACTTTGTGATCCTGGTCTTGCAGAATCTCACCGTTGTGTAAAAGACCTTTCTATCGCTCATCAACCCAACCTACATCCAGTCAAAATCTTAGATTGATGAGGTAAGCAGTAACAAGCATGACTTACGCAAGTTTCACCAGCACCGACTCAGGTCAGTAGTTACTCGTCAATTAGCCAACCACGCTCTATCCCGTGTTCAATTCCGCCAGCCCAGTCCATTTTCAGATGCTTCCGTACTTTATGGAATAGATGTTGAACTACAACTGGGTTAATTGAATTTTTAACATATTTTTCTTCATACCTAAATTCTCGGTCAGTGTTTTTCTGCTGACGTAGTACGTAAATTTGGTCAACCTTGTACTTGCGAAGATTGACATCACTAGTCAACTTGATCCACTCCATAAGTACAACATATAAACTATTTGGATTTCTTGCCTTTAAATCCTCTGCTGCTCGTGATGAACCTTCGAGCATAGTTTTATCGAGATATGTCTTACATTCAATTGCAACAACTGGAATATCGAAAATGTGCGTTTCAGTGTTTCCCGTAACTGTAACTTCCGAGTAGTTTTCTGGTTCCTCTTTAAGAAGTGGGAGTATTTCACCAGGATTTTCATCTTTCTCTGGTGGAATTGCCGCTTCAAATGATACTTGAATAGTGGCTCCAATTACAAAGTCATGATCTTTCTTTTCAATACGTGCATACGGACGCTTAAGCATCTCAGAGTATTTTGGCGGCACAAAGAAAATATCTTTGAACGTATGTGATTTGCCGATAAGAGCATTTTCTCCGAAGTCTCTGACTAAATCTTTAAACAGATAATAAAGGAATTCCTCCAGCACGCTAGAGTGAAGGTTTGATCGAGAATCAAACTTTTCAGCATAGTGCTGCTGGTCTAAAAAATTCTTATATTTTGATAGAAGCTCTACCCTACGAGCAATATTTTCGTCATCTTCATCGGTAGGTGTTGATGTCGGGCCAACTAATTCGAGATTAGCAGAATGCCACTTATCATACTCAGTTCTAATCTCGCTGAGATATTTTTTACTCTCAACATCTCTGTATTTTGTGCGGTGACTCTCCTTTTGTTCAAGATTAGAGCCGTGAACTAAAGGGTTCCGATCGCTTTTGGGCATAGCTCTAATTTCTCTTGAAGATGAAGTGCGATCGCTTTAGCAAGAATAGGTGGTACAGCATTACCTACCTGATTGTACTGGCAAAGAAACTTCTCGTCGAATCTCTCTTCTCGATGTAATAACTTATGAGATACAACAGTCTTCTTCCCTAGAAAACGATAAGTGTCAGGAAAAGATTGAACACGTGCGCCTTCACGGGCTGTCAAATTGCGATGCTGAAAAGGATGAAGAAAATTGGCGTAAAACGAAGCTGCTATTGTGTGTGATGGTTTATATGGATTTAAACGTCGGTTATTCTGGTCATAATTTATCTCAGATAACTCACCATTTCCACTACGCCGTCTAGCCCCATGTTCTTTTGGTGCATCTGAACTTGATTCACCCCATTTAATATGTTTGAAGCGTTCTACAAGCCTCTGGGAATGATCCATTGCAACATGATTATAAAGTGTTCTACTGCCATTCCTGATCCAGCTTTGATAGTTATTGAGAGGTTCTGAAATATAAGGTTGTTCTTCTTCACCCTCACGTGCATTCAGTGGTGGTAAATCTGATATAGCATCCCACAAGCTCATGGCAGGAAGTAAACCCATGTAGGCAAATATTGATAATTGAGAGCTATTGATATGCAATAAATCTAAGGAGTGTGTTTTTGGAGGAGTACCTAATTCTTGTCCTGTTTTATTTCCAACAATAAAAATACGCTCCCTAATTTGTGGCACACCATATTCAGCAGCATTTAATGACCATATTTCTACAAAATATCCTAGATTTACAAAAGTTTCTTTAATAATATCTGTTACTTTTTTTCCTTCAATATTTTTGCGCGAAAGTAAACCTTTAACATTCTCCATTACAAAAGCTTGAGGTTCGAGAAAACATATCCACTCAGCAAAGTTAATGAATAGACTATTTCTAGGATCTTTAGGATCTTTTTGTGCTGGCCCGGCAATACTAAAGCCTTGACATGGAGGCCCACCAATAACAATATCCGGTTTGAAGTGACAGATATCCTTAATGCTACTTGCAGTGTTTAAATTACGGATATCCTGTTGAATAACTGTCATATTAGGGCGGTTATAACGTAGTGTATCACAAGCCCAGGTATCAATCTCAACGGATAAAGGAACAGAGAAACCTGCCATCTCGAAACCTAGACCAAAGCCGCCAGCCCCAGCAAACAAATCAATAGTGATAGGTTGTGCTGTTAGCATAGACTCTTAATGTGGTTACTCATCTGGTTTACCTTCTAAACATTCTAGGATGATACTCTTGTACCACTTTGTCAACCTGCTACACAGTTCTTCTGATCAAGTTATCTTGGCTATAAGTAATTTTTAGTATTCTTCAATCAATCGACTGATTCTGAATTAGACCTGAAGTGCATTTAAAATGGGAGAATATAAAGAATCATTAGGAGAAATAAATCATCATGAGTGTGATAGTTGCGAAGTGGACGATTGACGAATATCACCGCATGATTGACGCTAATATTTTGAGCGATCGCAAGGTTGAACTACTTCATGGAGAAATTGTCGAAAGTCATTATTAAGTGTAAGTTTACGGAGAATTGGTGTTACTTGTTATAGAGCTACGAGCCTTCATTCGTTATTTGAACAGTGGATTGGCTAGATTGGGCTAGATAGATACCCGCTAAAACTACAGCAAAGGTTGCCCAGTCAAATAAACCTACCTGTTCTGAAAAAATGAACCACGCAAAAATGGAAGCTAAAACTGGTTCTAGGAGAAGTGTGACGGCGACAATGCCTGAAGAGATTCTGCTGAGGCTATAAGCCAAAAGCCCCTGACCTAACACTTGGCAAAAGAGGGCTTGGAAAATTATGAAAAACCAACCTGTCCAGGAATAGGGCAACAGTCTATCTTCCAGAAATGGGAGGACGGGTAATAGAAACATTGTTGTCACTCCACAGCGCCACAGCATAATAGTTGCAGTGCTAAATCTGGTTCGGAGTTTTTCTATCAGCAGCATACACGTAGCCATGAAAACCGCAGTTAGTAACGCCAAGGCATCACCCAGTATTTGGTCATTTGCAAATTGCACCTTATTAAGTTCAAATGCGATCGCTCCTCCCAAGGCTATGACTAGACCAATCACGAATCTGTGATCGAAGCGGCGACCGAATAACATATACCCGGCTAAAGCAACGAATAAGGAGTTTAAATTAGACAGTAAAGCCACGTTGGCCACGCTAGTTTGACTCAGCGACCAAGCCCACAAGAGGAGGTAGGTTCCAGCAGAGGTTCCCATTGCCAACAATAGCCACACTTCTTGTCCGGTGAAAGGCTTCTGTTCTATAGATTGGCTATCGGACTGTTGGTAGCGGAAAGCCTCAAGTCCATTCCACAGCGCAAAGACGACTGTTGCAATCCAACTGCGATGAAATACTACAGCATTTGCACCAATTTCTTGTTGACACAATTTGGTTAGAGATGGGGCTAAAGATATGGGAATTAGAGCAAACAATAATGAGGCCGTTCCTAATAAAGCTGGTGTTTCGGAGAATTGTTGCCTTAGTAATGACAGTTTGAACGTCATACTTTTAACGAAAGTGTTAACTATATTTTTGACTGATTCCTGGAATGGGAAATGAATAGCAGCTTGGCTAGATACGGCTAAGTATAAACCTATTAAAACTACAGCGAAACCTATCCAATTTGAAAAAGTTAATTTTTCCGAAAATATTATAAGAGCGAAAATGCCGCTAAATACTGGCTCTAATAAATGCACTAAGGAGACAACCACAGAAGAAAACCTGGCAAGGCTATAGGTCAAAAGCCCATGACCAAAGACTTGGCAAATCAGGGCTAGGGAAATGACCCAAAGCCAACCACTGACTGTAGAAGGAAAAATTTGATCCTGAGTAAACAAAAGTATGGGGAAAATGACTAAAGCCGCGATCGCACAGATCCACAACTGGATTGTGTCAGGAGAAAATTTTGTTCGTAATTTTTCTACAATCAGTAGGTATGCACCCAAGAAAATCGCCGAAACGATCGCAGCCAACCCTCCTTGAACTTCGTCTGTGGCGATTTGCAACTCCTCAAATTCAATAGCGATCGCTCCCCCAAGGGCAATGACCATACCAATGAGGAATTGCCTCTCAAAACCCTGACGAAATAATAGCCACGCCCCTAAGCTGGTAAATATGGGGGCGAGATTGTGCAACACACTAGAAATCGTGACGCTGGTTTGAGTCAGCGACCAACCCAAACAGACTAAAGTAGCTGCCCAAAGAATACCAGCACCTAGCAATAGCCATAGATCCTGACTGGTGTAGGGCTGTTGTTCTACAGGTTGAACTAAGGAAAATCGCTGCCGTATTGCCTTGTATCCATTCCAGAACAAGAAGACCACACTAGCAAGCCAAAAGCGATTAAATACAGTAGCATTGGGGCTGAGTTCAGTTTCGCTTAATTTCATAAAAATAGAGCCAAAAGATATAGCACCTACACCTACAAATAATGAAGCGATCGCTATCTTTGTTTGATTGGATACATTCATTAGGAAATTTAAATTCAATTTTTTACCAATAAATAATTAATTAACTAATATATAAGCAGTCAAATTCTCGGCGAATCTAAAGGATTTACACTGTTATTAATTAAATTAACTGTTTTTTACCTTTTAACCCAGCCATTGATCTTTTCCATAATTAATCCATTGTTGCACAAGAGCGATCGCGGATACAAGAATCACAAATGATAGGCTTTTATATTTTCTTTTTCCTGGAAAACAACAATACAAATAACCTAAAGCTAGAAAAAAGAAAGGTACTGCAAATATATATCTGCCTAAACTCGCTAGGCGATTTTGTGTAAAAAATACGATTAAAGCATTTATTACTGAAAAATATATGCAGAACCAAAATAGATAATTCTTTTGTAAGCTATTGGTAAATGTAGAGGTAATTATTTCCTTTTTTCTACCTCGCCAATAATTCAATACATACGCTAATACTAAGACGGGCGGGTATATTATTAAAATATCCCAAATAAATCTTTTTGGAATAAATACCAATAATTTATGATTTTTAGATTTACAATATATTAGGATAAAAGAAATTATTAGAATCAGAATTGGTAGATATAAACCTAATAAATCAAACAAGGGAGATTTAGGTAAAAATAGTAAGTCTAAATTTAATCCTAATGTTTTACCCCATTGTTTTTGATCGTTGAATGGCGCGAAAAAATTTCCTCTTGATTGGAGACATGAAAATCCATAAATAGAATATCCAAATATCGCTGAAATGGATATTGTAATCGTTTGGAAAAGATGACTTTTACTTAGTTGTTTTGTTAACAAAAATATTGTTATTAATGAGAAGAAGCAGGCGAAAATAATCTGAATTAATACTGGACGAGTTAAAGCCATTAAAATACTAATAACCGATAACTGTATTAATTTGATTTTTTCATTTAATCTATTTTCAGGTAAAAGCAGCCATATAAAAAAAATCCCCAGTAGAGAAAACAAGCTTTCTGTATAGCCTATAACGCGGAAAATTGCCATAGGGTTAACGGTGTAAGCAAGGGTAATTGTTAATGCCAAAAGTTGATTTTTTAAAGCCTTTTTAAATACCCAAAATACTAAAGGAGTAGATATGCAAAAAATTGCTGTAGCTGTAATTTTAAAATAATTTGTATATTGTTCTAGATTTTGGGGATGAAATAGGTGAGTAATTATAAAACCCCAAAGAGGATAAAAAGCAGTACAAGTATTTTGCAAAGCCATATTTGCATAAAGTCCTATATCCCAGTAGTAACTTTTATGTGGTAATGCGGGGGGATTTACACGGGGTAACTGAGTGGGAGAAAAGAACTTATAAAAAGTATCTGGGAAAATTAGCATCCCCACAATAGCGCAAACAATAAAAGCACTATAAATAATTATATAAGGGGTCAAATCTTTAGGGAAACTTGCTTTTTTCATTGGCTATTTTATCTTTATTTGAATTAATATATCCTTGAATAAACTAATTAATTAAAATCTCTAAAGTAAATAGGTAAGCATAAATTCAACTAGATTATGTAATGCAAAATTAATGAAATTCATTCTTAGTAAACTGCTCCAGCACTTTTACAAGGTCTAGAGCAGCTTACTACAAACCGACTGGGAAAATTTATCGTTGGGATAAGGCAGAATGGAAGAGAGTTTTGACCCAGTTCATCTTTCTTTACGTTATTAGGTTTTATGGCGTTTACCAGTCTAATAAAGTACACTAATTAAGATAAATTCAGTGCATCTACTCAAGGGTAAAAATGAAACCATATTCCCTCGACTTTCGCCAAAAAATATTGGATACATACTTGTCAGGTGGAATATCACAACGTCAATTAGCAAAGAGATTTTGTGTGAGTTTAGGTTTTATTG
>NZ_KV757635.1 GCF_001712795.1 Nostoc sp. KVJ20 | reverse complement strand
CGAAACCTCTACTCCAATCAATTTGAGCATGGGTTTGAGGAAAAAAGAATTGCATGAAGTCTTCAAAATACAACTGCAACATCTGCTTCCACGGGGAATCATATTCCGTTTGAGGTGTTTTATTTGTCATACTCAATTGTTCAATTTCAAATTAATGAGAGAGAAGTAATCATGCCAACAAATATAGAATGGGCAGACTTAACAGATAATATCATCCGTGCCAAGGGAGGCGGTTGGTGGTGTCAAAAAATCTCAGAGGGGTGTAAAAATTGCTATAGCGAAAAGCTGAATCAAAATTCTTTCTTTGGTGGGAATAAGCAACCCTACTCTGGGCAACCACCAGAGCTAGTGTTAGATACAGAAGCTATTCGTAAATGGGGATTCCAAAGAAAACCCAAAAAGCATTTCGTTTCTTCAATGACTGATGTTTTCGGTGAATGGGTTCCGCGTTTGTGGCAACATGAAATGCTAGATGGAATGTTCGTAGCGCCAAAGCAGATATTCCAAATCCTCACTAAGCGCCCAGAAGTTATGTTGTCATCTATAAATGAATGGCTCTCTAATCATGGGCTAGAGGAATTACCTTCTAATATTTGGGTTGGAACTTCTATAGAAAACCGTCACACTCTTGAAGAACGTAGTCAATTCCTTGCCCAAATTCCAGCTAGTGTTAGGTTTTGGTCAGTGGAGCCATTACTAAAACATTTGGGCGATATTAGCCAATATTTGAATGATGTCCAGTGGCTTATTATCGGTGGTGAATCAGGGCCAGACTCTAGACCATGCCATATCGAATGGGTCGAGTCTCTCGTCAAACAGTGCAACGAGTCAAAAACGCCTGTGTTTGTCAAGCAATTGGGGTCAAATGTTTATTTGAATCAGCAACCTTTTAAAACTAAACACGCCAAAGGCGGCGAACTTGCTGAATTTCCTCAACAGATACAAATTCGGGAATTTCCCAACTTCACTTGTGATTAGAAACAAATCCCTCGATTGTTAAGAGACTTTCGAGGGAAGGCAATTTTTATCAAACAGAATTCAGGAGTCAGGAGTCAGAATTCAGAATGAATTCTGTACGACTGGTGGATGAATAAGCGGGTTTAATACCCCCGCTAAATCTGCATATTTAGCGGTCAACAAGAAAGTAGCGGGTCTGAATCCCCCACTAATTGATTCTGACTCCTGAATTCTGACTTCTGAATTCTTCTTCAATAGGTATATCATTATGACTTTAGCAGAAAATCAGCTTAATAATCGGACAGCTTTTGAAGTCTTCATTCCTGGTTTTTTTGATGATTATCCACTTGAATCATCAGAATTCCGGCTGTACGCGCATATCCAAAGGAGAGCAGGTGTAAGCGGTTGTTTTGAGTCTATCCCTAAGATGGCTAAACATTGTTACATGGCTCTCAAAACTGCCAAAAATGCCATCAAGCTTTTACTAGCCGCCGGAATGATTGAAATACAAGAACGTATTGGAACTACTAACATTTATACTCCCACTACACCTTCTTCGTGGGTTTCTCCTAACCAAGTTCCATTACTTCGCTCCCAAATCAAAACAACAAAAGAAACCCCAGCCAAAATTAACCCCAGTCAAAATTGCACGGGGGGTGGGGGCAATTTTGCACCCAGTGGGGGGGTCAATTCTGCATGGGGGGTGGGGTCAAATTTGACCCACAAAGGTATTCCCATTAAGGTAATCCCATCTAAGGAATTCACACTAAGGGCAGTCCCCCCAAAAAGCGAGTATGTGTGTGAAGAAACTAACTTGGATTTACAACCAAATCAGGAAGAAGAACCAATTCCCGAATCTTCGTCTTCACAATCAAACCAGGAAGAACCAATTCCCGAATCTCTCACTTCGTTGTCAAATCAATCCGAGACTTTGCATCAAACAGACATTCCCTCATGTAGACCAACTATTGCGGCGGGGTTGTTCGATAAAAAAAACGAACAAGCAAACAAGAAACCAAGCAAACCAAAATTTCAGTCGATTGATGATTTGCTCAATCACATCTTGCTTGACCCCGGCATCTTGGCATCTGAGCCTTTACCCGCAGTTTACAGAAATGAAATCAAACTCCGCTGTTGGCGTTTCCCTTGGCGTACTTCTTCTAGAGACAACATTTACCAAACCTGCGATCGCCGTTTGGTGGAGTTAATCGCCAAGGAGAGAGCCGAGTGGGACAAGGTTAATTGGCAGCAAAAAGTCCCCACTGTGATCAAATCAATCAGCAATTTGGAGGTGAGTAAAGCTGGTTTAGAAGAACTGCTGGTTTATTGGTCAAAAGTTCTTGAATTATCTACGCCACAAACTGAACAATCAAAACCCAATGACCAACCCATCGGTTACTACTCAAATCGTTCTCTTGATTGGCATAAAGCCACATTCAATGAACTTTTAGACCGCATGGATGAAGTTGGTAAAGACAAAGCGATCGCTTCTTTCAGCACTCGCTATGACCAACAAGACCCAGGTGCAACACTCAAATGGTTGGATTGGTTAAAGCTGACACATCCTCAAATGTATGTGTACTTACATCCGCAAGCTGCATGAGTTGAAGTCGGAATTCGGAAGTATTTTTTCCAAATTCAGCTTTCTTCCTGACTTCCTCTGCTCCTGTTCTTCACTCTTAACTTGCGACTTCCAACCTCCGAATTCTGACTTCTCTTTGAGGATTTATGGCACAAGACAAATCAAACTTCACATCTCAACAAGACCGCTTACCCCCACAAAGCATTGAAGCTGAAGAAGTAATACTTGGTGGCATTATGCTCGACCCAAGTGCCATGAGCCGAATCAGCGATCGCTTAGTGGCAGATGCTTTTTACATCAATGCCCACAAAGACATTTATCAAGCAGCCCTACGACTGTACAGCCAAGGATTACCAACGGATTTGCTTTGCATCACTAACTGGTTGTCTGATAATGGTTTATTGTTCCGTATCGGTGGACGCAATAAACTGGCCAGTCTGGTTGACCGTACTGTTTCAGCTGTGAACATCGATGTTTTAGCTGACTTGGTAATGGAAAAATACCAAAGGCGGCAGTTAATCCTTGCTGGCACTGAGATTGTTCAACTCGGCTATGCCACCGAAACTGATTTACCTGTAATTCTCGACGAAGCCGAACAAAAAGTCTACTGCATTAAGTCTGAGCATTCTGCCTCTGACTTGGTTCATATTTCTCATGCCTTAGCCGACACTTTTACCGAAATTGAAGCGCGTCATACTGGTAAGGGATCACCAGCAGCAAGCAGTGGATTTTATGACCTGGACAGTATACTCGGCGGTGGTTTTCGCAAAGGACGGTTGTATGTACTAGCTGCTCGTCCTTCTGTTGGTAAATCCGCTTTGGCTGGTAATCTCGCTCTCAATGTTGCCAAAACTGGGAAGATGCCGATCTGCGTTTTCAGCTTGGAAATGTCTACTGATGAGTACGTACAGCGATTCTTGAGCAGCGAATCCGGCATTGAAAATAACTTCTTGGAAACTGGGAATGTCTCTGACAGTCAGTGGCAACCTTTGAGCGTGGCGATCGCAGAATTAAGCGAACAACAGATTTTCATCAACGACGAATCTTGCCCTTCTCTTAATGAAATCCGTAGCCAAGTCCGCCGAATTTCATCCCATTACGGTGGTGTTGGGCTTGTGATCATTGACTATTTACAACTGATGGCTCTTGATACTGATTCACGGGTGAACATGGCTCAACGAGTCGGTGAAATCAGCCGAGGATTAAAAAGATTAGCCAAAGATTTGGATGTGCCTGTACTGGCTTTGTCCCAACTCAACCGCGAAGTTGAACACCGTAACGATAAACGCCCTGTACTAAGTGATTTAAAAGACAGTGGTGCTGTTGAGCAAGACAGTGATGTTGTGATCATGCTTTACCGCGAAGAAATGTACAACCCCGATACCCCAGATCGTGGCATTGCTGAGTTAGTTGTTCGCAAGCAACGTAATGGCCCCACTGGTACAGTCAAGCTTTTATTTGACCATCAGTTTACCAGATTCAAGAATTTATCTCGTGGTCGTAGTTTTTAAGGCTCTACTGGAGGATAAACATTGTCTTTTACGCAAGATAGGGAACTGAGAATGATTGAAACTTACCAACAGCTTTTACAACAATGGGCGGCTCTTGCCCCTGATGAATGCTCTACTGCTGGACACTACAGATTCCAGATCAAGACACTACCAATGGTTGAAAAATCCTCTTTTAGTAACCCTTGGCGCTCAATTAATTCAGAAAATTTTACATGGCGGCTTCATCTGGGTGAAGACTTGATTTTAGAACAATTAAACTTTGTTTTACTAACAGTCTTATATCGTTGTTCTGCTCGTCAAAGTGATATCAATTTTACCATGATTGAGCAAGGGACTATCGTTACAATCTCTAACGGCTTAAAGTCACAGCCACATCCGCACCCGGCACTTGCAGCGTTGGATGCTTACGTTCAATTGCTGGAATTTTAAAACAGATGAAAGCACTTTCAGTCAGACAACCTTGGGCATGGGCAATTATTTATGCTCTTAAAGACATAGAAAATCGTGGCTGGCCCATCAATTACCGAGGTGATATTCTCATTCATGCAGCCAAGACTTGTACCAAAAAAGAGTATCTGTTAGCGAGAGAATTTTGCCAAAGCATGGGGGTAATAATTCCAGAACTAATCTCTCTCCGTCGCGGTCAAGTCATCGGTATAGTAACAATAGTGGATTGCAAGTTTTCACAAGTTGCGTCTGGTTGGGGGATGCCTCTTCAGTACCATTGGAAGCTGGAGAATCCGCGAGAGATTATACCGATTCCTTACATTGGGCGGTTGGGAATTTTTGAAGTGCCAGATGAACTGGTCAGGAGTGCGATCGCTTCATGAAATCAGTCCTTTCGCTTTTCTCTGGCATCGGCGGACTTTGCCACCACGGGATATCAGCCGCAAGTCTATCTCACAAATTCCGAGTCCAGCAATTTGTCGAAATCTCCCCTTATTCTCAATCACAATTGCGCCATGAACAACCAGGAATTCCAATTCACGCAGATATCACCAACTACCATTGCTACCAAGGACAGTTCGACATCATCTGCGGCGGATTCCCTTGCCAGGGTACAAGTAACTCAGGAAATAGACTTGGACTTGCCGACTTCAGATCCGCACTCTGGGGAGAACAGTTTAGGATCATCAACCAGTGTAGACCAGCAATCGCTCTCATCGAAAACCCAACAGGGCTACTCTCTAGAGGAATGGCAACAGTCCTCGAAGACCTTTCCCAAATCCGGTACGTATGTGAGTGGGAAACTATACCCGCGTACTGCCTCGGCTTGCCACATGAAAGAGAAAGAGTCTTTATCATTGCCTACGCCGATGGCTTATTCCACCGTCAACAGCCAACCCCCTGGACAGACCAAATTGGAAATCAGATTACGCAAGTACGGTTCTCTCATGAAGACCGAAGCTTTGAACCCGGTATTCGTGAGGTGGCTTTTGGGGTTCCCATTGGAGTAGCCAAGGGGATCAAGGGTAATTATGATGCTCGTCGCGCTTATGGCTTGAGTTGTTCTCCAAGGCAAGCTGCGATCGCTTGGAAACGGATTGATTATTTGTGCAGTCTATTGTTCAGTCAGGAGGCATAAGCATGATTAACCTTGTCCAAACTTTAGAAACTTGCTGGTATGTTTCACCACCTTGGGGTAAAGAGATTCCTCCCTTAGAAGTTTCCCTGTTGGAGAAAGTTTACGTCACTACCACCAAATCTTTCGGTTACTGTTGCGGTGTAGAGTGGTCAGCTAAAGGCTGGAGTTATGAGATTGTCTCCGGCAAGGATAATCTAACTGTTTTAGGGCGTGAACTTATTGGCACAGGCAAGTTACAATTAGTTACCAAAGAAAAACCTGTGTTTGAACTGGGTGAATTAGTCGAGTTCCGATTTCATGGCGATGGGTCACCAGCAAGGATTGTCCAAGGCATCCAACTAATCAATGATTTTTGGTTCTACAGTATCGAATGGATGTCCCCTGCTATATCGGAAAGAGGAGATGAGGTTTTTACCTCCAGGGATTCCATCGCGCGGGTGACTGACTATGACTTGGAGAGGGTGCGATTATGACGGTGTACACCTCATATTATCGTGGCGAAATCCGAGGCGAAGGCATCTCAATCTCGCTGTACCCTCCCAAAAATTGGAAAGGCAAACACCTTCCGCTATTCGCGCCAACTCCTGAACTCCTGAAGTGGTGGAAGGCATCAGCCCAGGATACCGCCGCACAGGAAGAATGACACCAGCGAGTTCAGGAAGACTCTGGATTCTCGTCAGCAACTAATTCAATTGTGGGTGAGAAAACAGAAAGAAAATCCACAAGATATAACCCTATGCTGCTTTGAAAAGACTGGGGATTTCTGTCATCAATATCAAGTTGCTGAGGAGATACTGCAAGAGCTTTGGGGCGGCGAAGTTGGGGCTGACCAACTAAAATTAACCCTTATCCAAGGCAAGACAAATCACCCCATTACATATCCACCTTTGGTATCGTCGCTGATCGAGAAATGTCATGCACTGGGTTATCCTGTGAAGTGCGATCGCTTGTGCTGCGGCTACTACCAGGTATCTCTGCATGACGAAGATTTAGGCGATTGGTCGGAGTTTGGGGTGCTGGCGGTTTTGTCGGGGTTGCAGCAGGAGTTCTATCAGAGGCTGCTGCCGGGGTTGGCGGCGGTGGGGTCAGGCTGAGGGTGGAGTGTCTTGCGGGGACGAGGGGTGGGCGGTTGGGTTTAGTTTGGAAAGCAAGCTTTCAGGTACGTTTCGTGCTGTATTTAGTCTTTTCACATTATCCCAGTTTGTATGCTCATCCCAAATAATATTGACGAGGTTAGCGCCATCGAGGTTAGCGCCCAAGAGGTTAGCGCCCAAGAGGTTAGCGCCATCGAGGTTAGCGCGTGAGAGGTTAGCGCCCAAGAGGTTAGCGCCCAAGAGGTTAGCGCCATCGAGGTTAACGCCATCGAGGTTAGCGCCATCGAGGTTAGCGCCATCGAGGTTAGCGCGTGAGAGGTTAGCGCGTGAGAGGTTAGCGATTGAGAGGTTAGCGATTGAGAGGTTAGCGCGTGAGAGGTTAGCGCGTGAGAGGTTAGCGCGTGAGAGGTTAGCACCATCGAGGTTAGCGCCATCGAGGTTAGCGCGTGAGAGAAAATAACCAATAGTCAACGAAAAAGTACTTAAACTAACGCTGTTGCTGTAACTTATGATACGCAACAATCGCTGCTCATCAAAATTATCGCTGTCTTTTTTACCGCAAGGATAAAAGACAATATTATCCTTTAGTTCATCTTGAGTCTGAGCATAACGGTGTAATTCTAAGAGAAGAATCATTATATTTAGCCCAGTAAATATATCAACTTCTCGTAAGCCAATTGATAGTCCTTGCTTTTGCAATTTCTGCATTTGAGCTAAAGGTAGGTTTTTAGAAGATTCATTAATAAACTTTCCTTGAATCCAATCTAGATAGAATTCTTCTAAACGCTTAAATAAACTCTGAAGTTGAAATTTTTCCTTAGCATCATCAATTAAAGCTATCAAGTAATCTACGATTTCCGTAGTCAACCCCCCATAACTAAATAAGTCATAAATTTCCTCAGATAACTGCTTATCTGTAATCCAAAAATCTTCGCGTCTGCTGTCTGGGTCTATCCGCGTCCACTTATTAAAACTTTGTATGAATCTCTGAGCGCATAAAAACTCACCAAAACTTTTATGAATAAATTCTACAGCACCCTCTGCTTTTTCTGAAGCTTTTGCAGGCCGTAAGTAAAATGCTGCTAACGCATTCCTTAGAGGATTTTCGCCCAAACGTTGTTGAGCTTCTGAGAGCATCTTTTCTATAGCTTTATCACCTTTAAGGCGTGACTCTATTGTTTCAATTGAAGTCCACTCCCTACCAGATTGGGTAATACATAATCCAGCTTCTCTCAAAATCAATCTCAAATCTTCTGTGTCAAATTTTGTAATAGTAGTATTGAGGTCTTTTGGGCGCTGCTTTGTCAATACCCAGTCCAAGGTAGTTTGATAAATCAATATTTTAGCTTGAGCGCCGCTACTATCTTTAAACATGGAAATGTTTAAATTGTTATCCCGGTGCATCGCTGCTAACAAGTACAGTAATAGCGGTTCTCTTGCTAATTCTTGTACACGCTTTGGACAAGTCTTTGCCCCCAAAAACTTCCTAAATTCCTCAGCCTTATCTTGCCCTACTAATTTTCCCCAATTTGATAACCACTGCTCTTGTAGCTGATCACTCATTAAAGCAATTTCTATCCGTTCTAAATTAGTAGGTACAAAATGCTCTATCCCTTGTAAAGCCGATTCTCTACCAGTTATTAAAAACCGATGCTTACATCCTACTTGATAACTACCTATTTGCTTGAGAAAGCTTTCAATTCCTTTAGAGGTTCTACCTTCAAACCGTAATTCATCAAAACCATCTAGTATAAAGAAATAACGTATATTGCGATCACCTAACCAATGATCACTGCTAGTAAAATTTTGCCTAACAGCAGCACGAAGAGTATTTTCAATATTCGCTTCAAAAGTATCTATATCTCGCAGTCGTATTAATATTGGTGTCCAAATGGGGTGAAGGTGTTCTCTTACCCAATTGGCAAACATTCGGCAAAACACACTCTTACCTCGACCTGGCCCTGCTTGAATAAACATAACTTGGTTATTTTTATCTAGGCTTGTCAAATGTTCCTTCGCCCAATTCTCTAGATTAACAAGGTCTACTTTTTCCTGGAACTTTCCATTACTATCTAGGAGATGGGCTTCTAAAGGCACATAGATGTGAGGAAATGTAAACTCTTCATCTATTACTTTCCACCGTTCCAGTAAAAGTGAATTACTTGGATTTGGTGATATTTGCTCTTTTAAGTAAAACTCAATACTTGTATATTTTTCGTTAAGTCTTATTTCTCTTGCCGCAGATATCTTGAAACTTAAAGCTTGGCGTACACTTTCTGGTTCATATAATAAAAGCGATTCTACATCTTGAAAAGTTGACCACGCTACCCATCCTGTTATTATTGAAGCAATATGATGTTCAATTCCAGCTTTTTGTAGGTAATTAGATAACTGATTATTTAAAGCTTGCCCTAACGTAGATCCTGGAAAATCTTTCAATACTTCATCAGCTAAACTCTCATTTAATTGCAGTTCCCCTAACTGCTCAAATTGTTGCCTGACCCCTTGCCCGGATATCCCAGCACCGATTTTTTCCTGTAACCAGTC
Source organism: Nostoc sp. KVJ20 (assembly GCF_001712795.1). GTDB lineage: Bacteria > Cyanobacteriota > Cyanobacteriia > Cyanobacteriales > Nostocaceae > Nostoc. Next base: position 30,719 of record NZ_KV757635.1, on the reverse strand, counting down.
ATTTCTTAGAACTAAAGTATCAAAGCTTTGTATGTAAGCCAAAGGAAAAGCGATCGCTACCCATTCTTCTACGTTAAATTCCTGGCTGGTTTTTTCGTGTAGCAATTCCAAGCCTTTCCGACCAATACTGACAAAAGACAATCCTGCCGCAACTACTGGTGCTGATGGTACACTCGCTAGCACGCCCAGAGCGATCGCAAATTCCAAAGCAGCTTTAGTAACTTCTGCTCCCGACTCCACTGTTTCTCCACGCTTTACTGCTTTTTCAAGGAGTCCAGGAATCCAACGCTGCCAAATCTGCTGAATCTTTGTCATTGCTTAAATGCCTGTGCTAGGAATTTTACTGAGGATCAGGGTTTATGCTTGCTACACTTGAGGTTAACGCTTTTACGGACTGTAACGCAATATTCTGGTTACAGCGAGTAAACAACGCACTGCATGTGTAACTCGATTGTTGGCAGTGGGCACAAACTGTATTTTGCCTACCTACAAAAAAACTGCCCTGGGGCATGACTAGAGCAGCGGAAGCTCTAATCGAAGAAAGAAAGCTGACAGGTTAAAAGTTCTTCAAACAAGGGATCGCCAAAATTCATTAAACGTAGTGAAGGCATTTCATCAAAAACACTAGGGTAAAAAGTAACTGTGTAATTCTGCCCTTTGTAATTCAGTTGCCAAGTACGTTCGCTCTTTCTCTCAAACTGCACACCACTAGCTTTTAAAATTGCTGAAGATATGAATAACTGCTCAATTGCTTCTGACGTAAAAGGAGTAGAGGGGATTGGTTTTTGAATTTCCGCTAAATCAGCGTCTAAGTCCATCGCTACCATTTCTTCAATTGCTAAACGAGGTGGTGGACTGTCTAATACAGAATCGAATTGAGACATTAAAACATCCTCTTCTTCTGGATCAGCACTCATAACAGCCCGTTCAATAAAGGTAGGGACTTGAGCTAGAATTGGCTGAAGATTACCAACAACAGTGGCAAAAGCGTTTATGCGATCGCGCAATTTTCGATAAACTTTTGCTTCTACAGTGCCATCATAGTAAAAATTATGAATTCGCACAGTCGGATACCTTTGTCCAATGCGGTCAATTCTGCCAATACGCTGTTCGACCCGCATCGGATTCCAAGGCATATCATAATTAATCAACACGCCGCAATTTTGTAAATTCAACCCCTCAGAAGCAGATTCAGTACAGAGGAGAATTTTAATTTCATCTTGGCGAAATCGGCGTTTAATTTCTTCCTTGGGAACCAAGCACCACTCCCCATTCTGGTACAATTCCCCACCACGACCTGAATAACAAGCTACTTGGCTACCGTACAACTCCTTCAATGTATCCCGTAGATAATCCATCGTATCTGTGTACTGGGTGAAAACGATCGCACTTTCTCGGTCAGTTAATTCTTGGCGTAAAATCTGAATAAAGCGAGAAAGCTTACTATCTTCCCCAGTGTTTTCAAATTGGCGTAGTAATTCTTCAAGATATTGAATTTCCTGGGGGTCTACTGGTTCAAAGAAAGATTCCAGCCCAGCAATTACTGCATCATCCTCATTATCCACATCCACTAAATCGTCGTCACTTAAAACGCTTCCCCGTTGAGTTAACAAATAATCCAAACGACGTTGCAGAGATGACTTGATGGCATAAAATGAACTGGTCAAACGTTTGCGGTAAAGGGTCATCAAAAAACCCAAACAAGAACGCTGATCTATTTGTGCCAGTCGGTAAAAGTGGCGTACATAGTTGCTGACAGCTACATAAAGCGGTACTTCCCGTTGTGGTTCCAGCGTAATAGCGTTATCCTGCACAACTCTAGTAGGAATATCCCGCTCTAGCAGTCCCCTTTTATAGTATTGTCGGAGAGTGTCGCGGGTGTGGCGGAACATCAAGTCTTTTAAGGGCGTGTTCACTGTCAAGTATTGGCGTGAGGTGTCGATAAAGTCCTCATCTGCCAATAGTTGTTTGTGATTAGAGATTTTCTTTCCCCGTTGCCAAGTATCCTGCATTTTGTAAGCAAGAATGCGATCGCTCTTGGTCAAAAACTGCTCTAATCTAGAACTTGGTTGTCCGCCGCGCTGAAAATAATCGCTAGACATGACTTGCCAAAAATTAATTACTTCCTGCTTGACAGCACCTTGTAGCGAGGCGAAATAATAGCAGAAGTTATCGCCATAACTCCAATGCCCCTGCAATCCCAGCAGGTTTAACAAGTCAAAAACTTCTATGGCATCAATTTGCATGGGAGTTGCTGACAAAAGAATCAGGGATTTAGTATTCTCCTTCAACTGTGTCATTAACTGTAACAAGCGATTGGGTGTTTCCTTGCGGTCTTGGGGACTTTTGCGGCGTGCGTGATGGGCTTCGTCTAAGATTACTAAATCCCAAGGTTCTGCTGATAGTAGCTGCTGCATTCTGTCAGTTCTCCGCACCAAATGAGAAGAAGCCAAGATTAAATCTTGAGTATTCCAGGGATTAGCTGCTGCGGGGATAGCCCGCTTGTAGGGGTCTTTAAATTCTGTAGATGTGTAACTCCAAAAATGCAGATTAAATTTTTCCCGTAGTTCTTCTTGCCATTGGGGTTGAACGCTAGCAGGTGCTAAAATCAGTACCCGCTTCACTTTTTTGGACAACAGCAGATAACGGAGAATTAAACCAGTTTCAATTGTCTTACCTAAACCAACTTCATCAGCGATGAGAAAACTTTGGGGAAAATTTTGAGCAACGCGACGCAGGATTTTTATTTGGTGTGGCCAGGGGTGAATGGGAATTGATTTTAAACAAAAGTCCAAGCAGCCGGGATGTTCATGAATATTGGCAAGTTGAGTAAATGCCAATCGTTCTTCTTCTCTTACTTCTGTAGAAATAGCTGAAGAGTCTAGTTTTAATTCCGGTTCTGGTTGTGCTTCTGGTTCAGTTAATTCTATTTTTGTTAGAGGTCTAGAGTCAAATTCAGCTTGAGCATTCCAATCAGGTTTAGTAGATTTTGCGTAACGCAACAGCTTTTTCTGTACCGCTTCTGGAACTTCAAAAACTCGCACGTTAGGCGATACGTCATACCAAAGTTGCTCAAATCTCACTACTTCTTCTTCAACTCTATCTAGTTCCCTTCCTCCCTCCCAAGAACAATAAACGTGAAAGGATTCTACATTCCTCTCCCAGCCACCGATAGATTCGTTATTGGAACCGTTAAATGCTAATTTCTCGCCCTTGCTATCAGTAAAAATGCCAACTTTTTCGTGAAATATATGCTGTGGGTCTAGTTGCTGTGTACTATCTTCTGGTAGTCCATTTTCTTTGAGAGGAATAGCAATTTTAATATCGAGATACTGGTTTTGAATCAACCAACTGAGAATTTCTAAGTGTTTGAGTTGGGCAAAACTTTCTGGTGGTTTTAAGTCCGCGTCTAGACGAGATAGCAATGCGTCTCGTAGTTCGTATCCCTGTTGAATTGCTTGTAAATCTTGGGGGCTAAACTGACAACCCATGATTAACCGTATTTGCCCTTTGTTGTGCAGCATTGCACCTAAACCCCGTGCAACTTTACTTAAAATGGCACTGCTAAAAAAACCTGCTTTCCGGTCATATTGAATGGCACACTCCAAAGCAGGAATGTAGAAATCAGTGATGGTGTTGTGGGTGTTGCTGGTGTAACTAATTTTCCAGGGATATTCACGTAAAATTTTCGGCATATTATGCGGTTGTTTATATCCTTTGAAAATTAATACTAACGAGGTCGATTTTCTCGCCCGTGATAGACACGTAAAATAACAACATCATCCTCAAGAATAACGTAGTGAATTATAAAACCGTATTTACCAAAAGAAACTAAAAGTTTTCGTAGCCCTGCTATTTCATCTACAATTGCGCCTCGACGAGGATTCTGCTGGTAAACTCTCGCCTGAAGAGACAATTGCTTGTACTGCCTGTGCTGCTGCATCAGGATTATTAAGTTTGATAAAATCGTAATGACGATTTAAGTCGTCAATTGCACTTTGTGTCCAAACTATCTGGGACATGGGCGTTCTTGTTCAGTTCCTAAACTGTCTGCCCATTCGCGCACACGGTCATGCGCCACTCCTGAACCTGTGCTACGGTACGCTTCGAGAGCGGATTGACTTTGCTGAACCATTTGGGCTTCAGTAAGAGGTTGAAAATTTAATGCTGCGTCTATCTCACCGTACTCAAATGATTCTTCTGTGGTTTGAATAGCTTGATTTGTCACTAACTGTTCAAAATCTTCTAAATCCCCTGATGAACTAGTCAGCCATGTTAACAGGAGAGTTTTTACCTGTTCTGGGGGTAACGTTTCCAACTGTTCTAAAATTTGCTGCCTAATATTGCTTTTTGTCATAAGCTTTTAATTTTTGTAGTAGCTCTGCTATAAATACAACGTTTTTCACTCTTCTTATCTAAATTTTAACTAAAATACGGTAGTCAAGCTTTATTGTCTATACATTTGGCAACAATTGTATGGGACGGTATAGAGATATTAGTTCCAGTTTTATCTGCTGGTTATAAACCAATACTTGGAACTTCTCTCATGGCAGGATATCATCCAGAAATAGATTTTCAAGACAATGGTTTAGTTTCCTTAAAAAAACTCTAATTGATTAGTTATTGTTTGGGCGGGTTCGGAATTATCAGAATAAATCCAATTGTCCTCCTTCATTAAATGGTATCTCAGGTTGCACATAAGAGACTTTGGCTTTGATTTCATCCATAGCCAACCACAAATCTAATAAGGCTTTTTCTTCAGTCAGGCGTTTCTTTTCATCACCAATGCGCGGAATTACTTTCAACGCTACTTCAAATGTCCGCATAAATAAATCGTTGCTAACTAAGCCTGTATTTTTCATAAATCTGCGGACTGGTTCTGTATTTTCTTCCTCTTGGTAAAGAGCGATAATGGCATGGAGTCCATCAACCAAATATCTGGCAGAAAATTCAGTATCGGTGACGGAGAAGGCGCGTTTTTTCAAGCGTTGTTGCGGGGTGAGTAATTTACAGTAACCGCTTCCAGAATCGAGTAGTTTGTGTTTTTTGACTAAATCGGAAACATCAAAACCACCGACTGCTAAAGCCAGTTGTCTGGCTTCATCGAAGGGGAATTCTCGCGCTTCAAAGGTATCCCATGCCAAGATGTACCATTGGGTTAAAGGGTCGATACCGTTGAAGTCTTTACCTTTTAATAAGTTTTGTAATCGGTATTCGACTACTGCTTGGCGTACTTCTTCAAATGCTGCTTTGGGTTCAACTGGATTACCTGCACTGTCGAGGACGGAACTGTATTTAGTAAACTCTCTCAAAGCACAACCAAAAGCACTTAAACACAAGTTAATACCAGGGGGTTTAATGCGGCGTGTGTTATCTTTTGCTTCTTCTTCATTGACCGCAGGATAGGGATTTGCTACTTTATCAGGTGCAGAACGAGAATCTCCTGTTAAACATTTTTCTAGCTCTGGTGCTTCTTTAAAGACGATATTTCGCACCTTGATACGCACATCATCCCACCAAGCTTGTTTAGCGTTGGGGTCACGTTTGCGGCACACTAAAAGCACGGTGCTGGAAACTGCATTTTTCTGCGCTTGGTGCAAGTTTTGTGGGTTTTCGGTACTGACAGCCCATGATGCGGTGATCTCGAAACCAGCATTGATCAGGGATTTGGCTAAGACATCCCACGCGCCTGAGTCTTTGTGGTTGAATTGTACTGTCATCACGCCGTCGTCGCGGAGGACGCGGTGATATTCGGCAAACGCCATCGCCATTTTTGCTTCATAGTCTTGGTTGGCGAGTTTTTCAGGTGTAATTGCTTCAGTGGTATCAGTAGCAGGTCTACCCATCCCTTTAAAGCGTGAAGGGTTGGCGACGGCTTCGCGTTCTTTGTCGGTGAGTTCTAGGTAGAATAATTCGGGGAAGATGTCGCCGAGGGTGCGTTTTAGCCACACGTAGAAAAAATCTGAGAGTTCAGCGTATTGAATTGTGGCGTAGTAAGGTGGGTCGGTGATGACTGCATCTACGGATTTATCGGGGATGTGAGTTAAATTATCGGCTGATGCTGAATTAATTTGAATGAATTTTGGCTCGTGTATTTCAATCCCTACGTTTTCTACTGTACCGAATTTAGTTCCAAGTAATGAGCAAAGATTTTTATAATCAGAGGCAAACATATCTACACATAAATTCCACAAATCACCTGCACCATTAATTTCTGGATAATTCCACATCAAATTTAATGAATGTTGTGTAGATGCTTTTTTTGAACTGACTCTCGATGCATCCCAAATACATAATCTACAATTTGCATCAATACAACGATCTAAAACTAAAGCTAAATAAGTAATAATTCCTAGCGCTCTCTCTAAAGAATATTCCGCTTGAATCAGTTCCTTTGCTTCATTGATAAGTTCTACATAAGTTACCAGTGTCAAAAGCTGGCGCTGATTAAACATATCTATCCAATTTGGACAAAATATTCTTATTTGTTCATCAAAATCTTTTCCTTCTGGTATTACCTCGTCAGGTAAAACATTTTTTTGTTGCCAATTATATAAATGAGCTTTGAAAAACGCTTCTGCTTTATTAACACCATCATTATCTAATTCTGTTGGGATTCTAAGGGATAGGCTTCCCTGTCCTGTTTTAGAAGCAATTGCATATAATTTACAACTCATCTGCTTATTTTTAGCAGCTTGCATAATAATTTGATTATCAATTACATTTCCACAATTAGGGCATCTGCCTACACCTCTACTAATAGTGATTTTAGTATCTGGATCGTATTCTCCATCAGCAGTTTCAATTGTTGTTCCCTTCCCCTTCCTGCCCCTAACCAATTCAAAATCAACCCGCTTATTTTCAGGATTAGGAATTGGCTTGATAGCGCACCATTTATGTAAATTCTGCTTTTCCGGGCGTTTATATAACCACCAATTCGGACTCAACGGAACAACAGACTCACAACTCGGACAAACAACAGTATGCACCCATAAATAATTCTGCACAGTTTCCCCAGGTAAAGAAGGGAAAAATTCAGCTAACCTTTTCTGGGCTTCATCGCCTACCCACTTCACCCATTTATCAATATCCTGCTGCAAATCTGGGCCAAACTTTAGCGGATATTCCATCGCCGCCTTCATCGTCACCACCGCCACAGGATTTAAATCAGAAGCCAGCACATTTAACCCATATCTCGCCGCCTCAAAAGGTATACTTCCACCACCTGCAAAAGCATCTAAAACAGTCGGTGTGCGAGTTCCCCAAACCTTCTCACAATAATCCTGCACCTTCTTAATTTGCACAGAATTAGGCGGCGTTTTATATAGCTTTACCTCCTTCCCCGGTACTAACCCCAGCAAATATTCAAACTCTTGCATTGTGATATCTGCTGGTAATAATGAAGCCAACACACTGGCACGACTAAAAGATAATGGCTTACGCGAATACCAGCGATGTAATCCTTTAAATGGATTTCCCCCGTGTTCAAAATTAACTTGCTCGTTTAATACCTGTACAGGCATCATTTTTTCAATAAATACAGCAGGGCGTTTAGAAGTTGAGTCAGACATTTTTATTACCAACCATAAGTCCGAATATTATTAAAATTAATTGTATCAATACCTACTTTTTGCAGATAATTAGCTAACTTGAAATCATCTGTAAGCACTAAATATTTATTTTTTGCTAAAGTCACAATTCCACAGTCAGTCAGCCCATATTTAGTAAAATTATCTAGCTGAACAGCATTGACACTTTCAATATAAAATTCATCTAATGCAGTCATCGCTTGAGCAAATACAGAGTAACATTGAGAACGTTCTGGTTCACCAATCTGGTTAACCAGACTATTCACTTCAGTCAGCACATTAGGAGTTGTAACAATTTTTGAGAAATACGACAAAATACTCACGAGCAAATCATAATCTTCCGGTAAAAACTTTTCAGTCCGATTAAATTGTGATATTCGATTTCGATTTACAGTTCCAACAAACCAAAGCAGTAAAATATTTGTGTCAATTAAAATTCCTTTTTGTTTATAAGTTTTAAACAACGAGCTAATATAATCTTTCATACCTCACGAATTTTCATCGATTTTACTTCCCCTGTTTCGGCATCTATGGTAAATATTTTATACTCGCGTTCATATTTAGTACCTAAAGAAATAACATCAGAGAGAAGTGTCCTTTCAGTCTTAGTTACAGGGCGATTAAAACCTAATGTTACATACCAAAACCTTTTATTCTCTGACAATTCTATTTCTTCAAGCAAGATATTATCGATAGAATTGCCTATCATATCCTGTATACCTTCAAAATATTCTTTAGCAGCTACAACAGCATTACGCACGTCAATTTTCATATACTTTACCTCCTGATTTATAATGACAAAGGCTTACGCGAATACCAGCCATGTAATCCTTTAAAAGGCTTTTCCTCATATTCAAAACTAACTTGCTTGTTCAGCACTTGCACGATTATTATTTTTTCGATAAAGACGGATAGGCGTTTGAGGGTTGAGTCGGTCATACATTAATAGTGCTAGATAAAACACTAACCAGTATTAGCAAATCTTTTACTAAATTACCAGGTTAGCTCCTTTGTCTGCTTCTGTGGACGTTTTATCCGCTTGAAAACAGGTATACCCATCTGCTCCTCAAGTTGCTGCCATTTGACTCTGTTAAAAGAGCCTTTTGGAGCAAACCCAAGAAATTCTGCTTTCTTAACCAACCCTGCATAGGAAAGTGTCGTCTTAGTTGCGTGCTTGAGCTTAACTAAAATCTCTGGATTACATTCCCCCTTTTTGACCCCCATTTGAACTAATAAATCTTCAAAGTCTTTTTCTGGAAACATCAGTTCAGCAGCAAACACTTCAGCACCAATTTCAATTTTGTCATTTACATTGTCATCACCACACCATAAAGCTTTATAGTCACGATCAACCAAAAAATGCTTTAATTCATGACCCATTGTAAAAATTGCAGGTGCGTCAGGAAGAAAGCGGTTAACCATAATAGTTACACCGTGTTCATCGTTAAAGAAAGCCCCCCGCAAACTTTTGAGTTTTACTGTGGGGGGCGCACCTTTTACAGGCCATAAATCAAATTGAATGTCGTATTTCTTGTAGATAGCACGTATATGTGACCGTTGTACCCGTGGAGTATTCAAGCCATGCTCTGTCCTAATTTTGCGTGCAAGGGCTTTCATCTCCTCGTAGTACTCATAATCAGTCTGCTTCATCCTGTTTTTTCCTCTTGCGCCCTGGTTTCGACTGCTTCTGAAAACTTCGAGCTTTACGAAATTCTGCGTATTTGCTTAATTCCTCTAGGTCTTCAGGAGACAACTGTTTAGCTGCGCGTAACAATGCAGTGAGTTGGTCGTTAGCTGGAGCTTCCTCTGGCGGGAAAAAAGTCAAAATTGACACTCCAAAGAACCGCGCAAGGCGTTCAAGGTCTTCAATGGTTGGGCGATAAGTGGCAGTTTCCCAGCGAGAAATTGTGTTCGCAGTATTTCCCAATTCCTTAGCAAGCGCTTCTTGGGACAACCCCTTACCTCCTCCATAACTCACACGTAAATTTCGGATTTGTCCTCCGATGTACTCCATCAAACTCATGTGTTTTGTAATTTTTGCGACTATCCTCATCTACTTAACTATCCTTTTATAGGATATTGCTTCCTTTTGCTGTTGACGTTTCCTTGTAGTAAAAGTTATCCTCCTGAAATAGGAAGATAATTCAACACCAATAGGATAATTAAGCTGCTTCAGTATTTTTACGGCAAAATGTCATCCTTAGACAATCAGTACTCAAAAGTTCAATTCAATACATAAGGAGTATTCCCATGCAAATTGATGCTGCAAAAGATACCGAATCCATCTCCAAAAAACCAAAAATAATTACTGTTATTGTCAATGAACGCCCTGTAACCTTCTCAGAGCATAAGGCTACGGGCTTGGAAATCAAGCAAACTGCCATCAAACAGGGCGTAGCGATTCAGGAAGATTTTGTACTGTTTGAGGTCAAAGGCAATTCTCCCCTCAAGCAAATTGGAGACTGCGAAACCGTTACCCTGCACGAAGGGCAAAAGTTCCGCGCCACTGCACCCGATGACAACTCATAGGGAGGGGATACCAATGACACCTGAAGTTGAACAGGCGATCGCAGAAATTCAGCAAGCCTTTCCAGGACATTCCGTCGAAGTGGAAGCTGAAGCGCAGGGTGGCGCAAACGTCATTGTCCATAAACTACTGATTGGTGAACAGTATGTGCCTTCCAGCAGTTGGGTAGGCTTTGCAATTTCCTTTCAGTATCCCTATGCAGATGTCTACCCGCACTATATAGATTCAGGGTTACGTCGGGTTGATGGTTTAGTTCAAGGTGATGGGTTCTCCTCAGCTAATTGGCGAAATCAGCCTGCAATCCAAGTATCGAGGCGTTCCAATCGATTGAATCCAGCTATTGATACGGCTACATCCAAATTAACTAAGGTTCTTACGTGGTTGAGAAGCCGATGAACAAATCTATTGAATTCAGAATTGATCAGCCACTTTATCAAAAGCTTGATCGCCATCTTTTTCCTGGTGATGGTGATGAACATGGCGCGGTGATTGCAGCAGGTATTGTAGAAACCCCTCGCGGTATCTGCCTGCTGGCGCGTGAAGTTTTTCTAGCGCAAGACAGGATTGACTATGTACCTGGTACTCGCGGCTACCGTGCTTTAACTGCAAAGTTTGTAGCTGAGATATCAGGTTACTGTGCAGAACAGAATCTCTGCTACTTCGCCGTACACTGTCATGGTGGTAGAGATGAAGTTTGTTTCTCTGCTGATGATATGGCATCCCACGAACGAGGGTATCCGGCGCTGCTCGATATTACTCGTGGCGGCCCGGTGGGGGCACTAGTATTTGCCAAAAACGCCGTAGCAGGAGATATCTGGACTCCCTCTGGTCGCTTCCAACTCGACCACATGACCGTCATCGGTTCGCATATTCGGCGACTTTATCCTGCGCCCCAACCCCGACTGTGTGCCGCCAATCCCATGTACGACCGCCACGCACGCTTGTTTGGCGATGTCGGACAAGAAATTTTCGCCAATTTAAAGGTGGGAATCATCGGACTTGGCGGCGGAGGTTCGCTAATCAATGAATGGTTGTCCCACTTGGGAGTTGGACATATCGTCGCTATCGACTTTGACCGCATTGAATTAACTAATCGACCCCGAATTGTTGGCACAAATCCTTGGGATGCAATGACTTGGTTAACTAAACAGCCGATTCCGTGGTTGCAAAAACTCGGCAAACGACTGGCTGCTTATAAAGTCCATGTCGCCCGCCGGGTTGCAAAACTTGCTAATCCCTCCATCCGCTATGATGCGGTTGTGGGAAATATCGTCGATGAAGCGATCGCAAAGTTACTAGTAGATGCCGATTTCTTGTTCTTGGCAGCGGACTCGATGCAAAGCCGTCTAGTTTTCAACGCCCTAGTGCATCAGTATCTGATTCCAGGAATTCAGATTGGTGCTAAGGTTCCTGTTGATAAGCAAACTAGGCAAGTTGGAGATATTTTCACTGCTACTCGACCCGTACTTCCTTATGCTTATGGTGGTTGTCTCCACTGCCATGAATTAATTCCGGCTGGTAGGTTACAACAAGAAGCATTGAGTGAAGAAGAACGGCGAACTCAACGGTATGTTGAGGATGAACATATCGCTCAACCCAGCGTCATTGCACTCAATGTTAAGTCTGCCGAGCAAGCTGTGAACGATTTTATGATGATGTTCACAGGACTTTATCAACCAGAAGTCCAACTGTGCCATCAATTAAGGTTTGCGCGAGAACGCAGCATTATCAATGTGGAGCCGCGTGCCAACGATGATTGTTTGGATTGTAGCAGCAGTTCTCGCAGTCGTCGCGCCAAGGGCGATCGCTATCGTCTCCCCTGCCGAATGCCAAATGTGTAGCAGTTGGGGTAAATATAGCCTAGCTGACATCAGAGGGAAAACGAACCTCAACCAAGTATTACACGTATTACACGGCAGAGCGAGTTTCATCAAACATTTGATACCGCGATGACCTCCGGTCGGTCGGAGACCATCGCCAAAAGCGGGACGCAGCCCATCGCAAAACAGTTTGTTGGATTGTCTGTTGCAGAACTTGAAATTTTACGCGATCGCATTTTGTTGGAGCTGAAGTTAGGTAAGCAAGCCACTGGTTACAAAGCGAAGGCACTTATTATTGAATTTAAGCAGGATACCACAGCATCAACACATAAATTCCAGCCTTTTCTAGGCGTTTGAGGAATTGTTGATTCGCCCATTAATCGAAAACAATTTTCTAAGTCAGGATTACCGATGTGTGCTGAACCACCACGAAGCTCATTTAAAGCAACTAAGGGGGCAGTTATTGATCGAGCTTGAGCTTGGTCTATTCCCTTAGCCATCAATATGTTTTCCAACAGCTTTATTTGTCTTAGCTTGTTGTCTATTGGTTTGCCTAAAGCCGTTAACGCATCACGGAGGGAGCCAATCTGCATAGTTTCAATAACCCATCCGTAAAGAATTTTAGCAAGTTCCAGAACATCGTTATACTGACTGCTAAATACTCCTATACTTAAGCTGTTTAAATTTTTCTGATCTGGTTTAATATCGTTAAAAAGTGGAACAGAGAATTGCTTTTGAAAAATAGTATCAAGTTGAAAGAGCGCCTCTTCAATTAATTCCGTTGTTCCCGGTGAATGAGGTGGATTGTTTTGCATTCTGGTCTGGAACATTTCTTCACAGATATCACCGCTCGGTATAGACGAAAACGATGACCAATAGGCTTGTTCTGAAGGGTTAAGATCAGCTATGTCGGGAGCAAAGGCATTAACCAATCCTTGGGAGTTGATGCCTACATCAATTGTACCTCTGTCACCTGGTAAGGAAGCTACTCCCCAATTTCGCATGTGAAAAAATACGTTATATCCAGGGGTTTGTAGATATTTTTGCAAAACTTCTGGGCGGAAATGTAAGTACCCATATTGTCCAATACCTTGCTCAATATAATTTCCAATGTAAGTATTTTGAGGTAAGATTTGCTTTTTCGCTTCACTATTCACAATGAATCTAGGATACTCTGTTTCCTCTATTGGCGTTTTTCCAAAAAAGCACCAAGGACTACGTTCAAAAATTGGTTGGTCATAAGGACGAATAATAAAATTACGCTGAAGAATAGAGCGCCCACGGAAAAAACCATCATCAGTAAATTCAGGTTTGTGTATACTCGTTGAAATACTGTTAAAATCGTCTACTTGCTTGTCTTCTATTTCCTCTAGCCCAAGTTCTTCTTCTGTTGTAGCATTTGCAAATCTGTCAGCTACTACACAGATAAGTAATCCCATATTTAGTGCTGCTAAGAAATCACGTAAATAATGACGATGAACGGTTACACTAGCAGTTGAATCGTAATATTGATGAGGATCTAGGATAGCTTCAGCCACAAGAATATTATCTACGGGATGATAATATTGAGAATTATTGTCTTTTTGCAGGGCATGGTAAGTAAAAAAATCACGACTGAGTTCAACGTTAAATTCTTTGGTAATTGGATGTTTTATTAACAAAACTAATGGATATAAATCAATATCTCCATAATTGCTGTAATCACCAAAATTGAATTGATCCTGAAAATTCCAGCCTGTGTCAAATTTTAAGTCGGATGGTGACTTAATGATCGTAGCGGCGTTATCCAACTGGTTAACTGGTACTAAAGCAGAGCTTATTTGCCATTGTTCTTTTCGCCAATCTGGTAAATTGTATTTACTGGATTTCTTGTCCCAGAATTTTTCCACTGTAATTAAGTCACCTACAGTAGGATTATAGGGCGACTTATCTTTATCTAAGTACTGAAACCAAGCAGACAACTCCGTAAGCGACAATTAGCACCTCCTCTACTTAACTATCTTCTTTCAATTCTAGCTACTGATTATCAAGACCCGAACTACTCGCACAGACAATTTCCGGGCATAAAATTTTTAGACATAAGCTAAAGAAAGTGTTCTAACTGATCTAATAACGCTTCAAACGTCTGCTGCTTCTCCAGATCATCCCAGAATTTAACTTTCTTCACTATAGTATAAATTTCTTTCAGTCTCTGCGGATATGTAGCCGTCTGATCAGTGCTATCCCCAGTTGCAGCTAATCACCAAGCAATACGCGAATCGCTTTCAAAGCCTGATTACGTTTCCCATTGCTAATCTTGGCAAACCAGTAGTGCGATTCTTCATAACTCATAGCTCTAATCCCTTGGGCAATATTCGCAATCCGTTCTATTTTAGAAAGCGGTTGCAAAGTCTGAAACAGTAATGCCAGATTTATTCCTGATTCCTCATTCAAAACATAAGGAGTTTGGCGATTGTGACTTAAGGTTTTGGGGTCATAATTATTCGCCTTCAAAGAATCATAAATTGCCTGTTTCACCTGAATTAAAGCATTGCCCTTTAAACGCCCAATGCGTTTGGCAGAAGGACGCTTTTTTTCACCGGCTTTTTTATAAGCACATTGATACAACTCAAGGGCAAAGTTATTATTATCTGTGGGAACCACTCGCAGTTGAAACTCTTGCATCTTTAGTAAGTCACTTTAGCCGTCAAATTCAGCCTGTCAACCGGATTACGATTCAGGGCTTGTTTGATATTACTGATTTCTGCGCCGTTTGGTTGCACTGGAGATGAAAATTCAAATACGAGCTTCAGCGAAACGTCAGCTTTTACATCCGGGCTACTTAGCAAAGTGTTAACAGCCCCCTGAAAACTCTGAAATCCTTTAACTGGCCCTTGATACTCTAACCTGATAAACTGTTCATTAACAGTAATAGTTGCCGTTTGGTCGATTTGCAAGGGTAGCTTGATCAACATAGGGAAAGCCGTCATCAACTTGCGGTAGTCCATTACTTGCCCAACGGAGATTTCCAACGACTGGATACCCTGAACTTGATTATCTTGGATGCGATCGCCTAATTCATTAAACACCCGATCGAGTGTTCCCTCCAAATCAAATTCTTCCGGTTTGGCTTTAAATAGAGGTGAATCATCCCACGAATCGTTCCCATCTTCGCCTGCGCTTGGTGTACTGGGTGTTCCAGCACCATAAGCCAATATCTTGGCTTGGGTTTCCCTTTCCTCTACTTCGCCATTGCCGTAGTCAGCTACAATTTTGAAAGTTGTGGTTTTAGCGATCGCTGTTTCATGTTCATCACTAGGGCGAAACTCCCCTGTAACCAAATTCCCATCCTGATACAGCTTAATCGTCAAAGCCCCCGATGCTTTCCACCGTATCCGCACAGGTTTTACCGATTCTGTACTGGACAAGACTTGAGCATTCAGTTCAATTTCTCGCGGTTTTGGTGGTTCCAGAATTCCCCGGCGGTAGAGTTCTATCCTCTCAGAAAATTCTATAGAGTCGGGCAAAGTAAATTTACCGTCATCGGTTTTTATAAACAGCTTTTCACCAACCTTCATATCCCAATTACCAGTCTGCAACCCCTGGCGGATAGTTAATCGCAGCTTGGATAACTCAGCTTCGACAAATATATTTAAACTCAGGTCTTTGGCAAAAGCCTCTTTCAATGCTTTAGTTGTCCAATGGTTTAACCCAGACGGCCACACCTTCTGCAAAATGTAAGCAGGTGCATAAGGGGGTAATTCTTCAGCACGGATTTTTTGACAATCTTTTAGTGCTTTTAAAATGACATCTTGTTGATTATTTTTGCCCTTGATATCGCTAGAATCTTGTGCAGAAAGAGTATAGTGCATTAAGCCTTTAGCAGCTTTTACGGGGTCATTAGCGGGGTAAAATAAGTGGCGGTAGGCATTGGTTAAAGATACCCTCACCCCTAAATCAAGAGAACCTTTTTTATCTTTGAGTTGCTTTTGCTGATTTTCTGATAAATCTTGCAAGCGATTGGGAGAATTTAGAATATTCTGAATGGCGCGGAACTCCCTAGCGTTGTCAATCGCTCGTTCTAATTCTTGCTTGTTTGCAACTAAAAACAATAAACGATTTCTAAATGTGCGAAACTTACCTGACTCACCTGTTTCATTAAAAATTTTCTCCACCATTGGCGGTGGCCCTTCAGTGGTTACAGAAATAGTCGCCTCGCTAAAGTCAATTAAACACAGGGCGATGCTATCCGACACATCATCCACTTCTGCTGGTGATTCCGGTGCAGGAACTAGTTTGAAAAATTTATCAGCAAAAATGGTATCGCGGCGACTTCGTAAATCATCCTTTGCCTCGGTAATTCCAACTTGGGCTTTTTCTTCAGCAATAATTTTATTGATTGATGGTTCTTCCTTGAAACGAGCCAAAGTTGTCATTGGATCATTTTCCAAGTACCAAGCAACTTCACTCAGTTTTTCTAAAGCAGTATCAACAAAGCCAATTTCTAGCCCTGGTGTCAACAAAGATAGATTTAATTCGGCGCGACGAATACCCGCAGATATACCTTGAGTAATGGAATGCAAAAAAATAGTCCGGGCTACCCAGGTTGAAAAGGGAGGTTTACCAGCAGCAATCCATACTGCATCTTGTAACTGAGCGTGTGCTTCTCTACCATCTTTGTTGTAAATGTCTGCTTGGATCGTAATCCGCATCAAAGGACGTTCCAAACGGGCTGTTAAATCGCTGGTGATTTCCTCTTCAATACCAACAGGAATGTGGTGAGAATGAATTAGCGGTATCCATCCACTAGTATCGTCCCATAGATAACGTATAACTCTAGCAAATAACCGCAAAGCGCCTCTGGTGCGTTGGAAGTTTGGGATCGAGGCAATCTTTTTAGTCAGCAGGTTAAATAATTCTGGGTGGAAGGGATAACTCTGCTCAATACTGTCGGCATAGCGTGCATCTTTGCAACCATCTGGTAAATTAATCCGACTAGCTTTATAAGTTTGTAAATATTCTTTTGAAGCATTATTAGCAGCGTTAGCTTCAATACTGGCGAATACTCGCTGCTTAACTATATTGTAAATTTCAATATCAGTGCTGGGTTTAATGATCCGCTCTTGCCTAGCAGTAGCGGAAATCGTTTCCCGGATTTCGGTGGTTTCTTCGCCAAAACTATCAGTGGAGGAAGCCAGCGTGTAAACAAATACTAAATTATTACAAGATGCTGCTAAATCCATGAGGGCGAATAAAAAAGCAACTACCTGTCCAGCTAAGTTGCTGTTACCAACTAGAGTAGCCTTGGCTTTTCTCAGGTATGAGGCAATTTCATCGATGATAATGACTGTGGGTTGCCCTTGGATTATCCTTTCTAAAACTACTGTGCCTGGACTGACTCGCTGTTCGTCAGAACCTTTAAGCAGGCTATAACCTGCTACACCATTAATTTGATAGGCAATTTCTCCCCAAAGGGTATAAGTGGTAACGCCAGTGTCCGCATGGTAAACACCGTTAACTGGATCAAGGTCTTGGCAAGCGATCGCAGCTGCTTGAATCGGTCGGTCTGGAATTAAATTTAGGTCAACAAAACGGTCTAGTCCAGAAATGTCCCGCCCATTTTTGGCAATGTGCCACAAAGCAATTTCATCATGGGTTTTACCACCACCAAAGCTGGTTTCCAGTCGAATAATGGGGGAGCCGACAGCAGCACCTACCAACCGCCCAAACACTTCAGAGATTAAAGTTTTCAAACCATCGGTGGCAAATGTATTGGCGAAAAAGGCTGTGGGATCTTGGTAGACTTGGGGCGCAAGTCCTTCGACAACTAGCCGTAACTTAGCGGCAAATAAATCAGAAGAGAGTTCTCCCTCTAAAATTTCTTCTCTAGGAATGCAGGTTTTGAATACTGACGGAAGCATAGAAATATATTGACCGTTACTAGTTGAGGGTTGACAGTCAATACCAACCGTCAACAACTTAGTGTTTTTAAAAATACACTTACTTGTTTCAATTGATTAATTCTATACACAATTATGATATTTTTGCACTTATTTAGGTCACAAACTACAAAAGTTCTTTAATTGACAGCATAGGTCATATTCGTGCGTTACTCCTGGGACTCTTCAAGGGCAGCGATCGCTATGCCAGAGAAATCAACTTCTCATTTTCGCTAAAGTATAGCAGAGGGGAAAAAGTCTTAATTAGCAGGGATAACGACGTTGTTTCCATGAATTCGCCTCCACATAGTTAGTGGAGGCAATAAGTCTAGCGGCGAAAATTACGGATTTGCAAGGAGCCTGCACAAGAATTGAGAATTTAGCTTTCACTTTCTTGCTTATTTGGCGACCATTGGTCGGCAAATATGTTTCGATATGCGAGTAGACAACATCATAGCTATTGTTAAATCCGTTTCTACAACTGGCTATTGGGCATCGCGCTCCGCTCCCGTCCCTAAAAAGCAATCCACGCCATACAACTAACTTTCTGGCAAAATGTCTCTGATTCGCTGATAAGTTCTTGTATTCTGGGATATCCGTTCTTGGTGGAAAGCCGAATGATTCCTATAGATATGAAACGACTCATCAAAAAAAACCCTAACCCAGTTCGCAAGAAAGCAGAAGTAACCCCACCACCGATTGAACCCATTGAGATGCTTGAGAGTCAAAATATTTCTGAACCAGTGATTGAACACAATCCACCTGTGTACATTGAAGACTACGTTTCCGAATCCGAATACATTTCTGAACACTATCGCCCCCTCCGCTCCGTGGGTAACTCTGGGTGGCAACCGTCTGATGTTTGGCGCGAGTTGAGGGTTGATGATTTTTGTCGTGGGTGAGTCAGTATTTAAACAGGGCGATGCCTGCGGTTCTTGCTAGCCTACGCTAAAATATAATGTCTGCATTCTGAAATAGTGGCAATTGAATTACTTGGGTTTGTTTGGCATTATCCAATTTGGACAAGGAAATGCCCAGCAACCTAATACTGCGGTTTTCTATCTCAGCTGCCTCAAATAGTGCTGTGGCTGTAGTGATTATGGCATCTAATTCACGGGTGTAGTAAGGCATTGTCTCACTGCGGAATATGGGATGATAGCCAAAGAACTTGATTTTTAACGTTAACGTGCGTCCCCTTGTGGAGTGTTGCTCTAGCCTCAAAGCATTCCATCACTTGCATCAACAGGAAGATTAGCTAGAAATTAAGCCCTGATTAAGATAAGGTTATACAACAGAGGTTTCACTTGTATAAGCTCATTTTTCAGAGCTAACACCTTTAGGAGCGCTATTGCAGACCCCAGACCTTCCTCAAGTGGGAGACACAGTTTTGATTCTACGTCCTTTCTATGTAACTGGAAAAATTGGGGTTGTTTGTGGTCGAGAGCCAGACTCAGATGGCCGATCAAGCATACGCTGGCTTATTCAAGTAGATTCAGATGAGGAAAATATTCTAGTGTCACTCGGGCGCAATGAGTTTGAGGTGATTACCCCAAAGTTAGAATAACTTCAGGCTGTTGCCGATGGCTCCTCACCAATTCCCAGTTCCTTCTTACTGCGCTTTAACTGTTTCCAAAGTTCCTTAATTTGCTGATAAGCCTCTTTGGGGTCAAGCTTACCATTACTCTCTAAACTGGTGATTATGCCAACTTTTTGAGCAAATTCTTGCAAGTTAGCATTAAACACTAAGTTTTCTGGTTTAACTTGTCCGTAGTAGCGACCACGAGGGGAAAGGAATTTATTTTTGTCTTCCTCATGAGACTGGTTCATGGCTTCGCCTCCCTACTAATAAGTTTTCATCAATAATGAATGTCAACCCAGTTCCAACTATCTCCTTAGCAAAATGGCTGCTTGGAAATATAGTTAGTGATTGCTGAAATCATGAGCCTTTTTTTAGTATGACTCATAGTCCAAAATCGTCAAATGTAGACTGAAAGAATTTCAGCCATATTCACACTGGTAAAGCATTAAAAAATCAACTATCCCAATTACAACAAGAATTGGGAGATGGTTCAGACACACAAGTGTAAGCTACGCCGACGCTAAAATATAATGCCTGCATTCTGAAATAATGGCAATTGAATGACTTGGGTTTGTTTGGCGTTATCCAGGTTAGACAACGAAATGCCCAGCAACCTAATACTGCGGTTTTCCAGATCAATCGACTCAAACAGTCCTTTGGCTATCTCAAAAATCGTAGAGAGTTCACTAATGGGAGCAAGCATTGTCTTACTGCGGGTTATCTGATGATAGTCAGAAAATTTGACTTTCAATGTTAATGTGCGTCCTTGCGTTTCATGCTTCTGTAACCTTTGCTCGACAATTTGGGCAATCTGTTCAAGTTCCTGCAACATCTGACCGACATCGCTTAAATCTTGTGCAAACGAGGTTTCTGCACCAACGGACTTGCGAACCCGATTCGCTTCAACTGGTCGGTCATCTTCTGCCCTGGCAATCTTGTAGTAATAATGACCTGCTTTACCAAAGTGGTGTATTAACTCAGTCAGCGATCGCTCCTTCAAATCTGCACCACTATGAATCCCCAGTGAGTGCATCTTTGCTGCTGTAACCTCTCCAATGCCATGAAACTTTTCAATTGGTAACTGTTCTACGAAGGCGATCGCATCCTCCGGTAAAATCACCGTCAGTCCATTGGGCTTATTTTGGCCTGATGCCATTTTTGCAAGAAACTTGTTAATTGACACGCCTGCGGTTGCTGTCAACTGAGTTTCCTGGAAAATTGCAGTTTTGATGTGTCTTGCGATAGTAGAGGCGTAGGGGATGTTTTGCTTGTTCTCAGTAACGTCCAAATATGCTTCATCTAGCGCAACCCCTTCCACTAAATCAGTGTAGCGTTTGAAGATGGCGTGGATTGAAGTGGAAATCTCTCGATAGACATCGAATCTTGGTCTGACAAATATCAGTCCGGGGCATTTTGCGATCGCTGTTATTGACGGCATTGCTGAGTGAATCCCAAACTTACGAGCTTCATAACTGGCGGCTGCAACCACGCCTCGCTGATTCGGGCTGCCACCGACGACTAACGGTTTGCCTCGGTAGCTAGGGTTGTCCCTCTGTTCCACCGATGCGTAGAAGGCATCCATATCAACGTGAACTATTTTTCTCACTTGCAAGCAGAGTGAAGCATTAGAAAGTTAGGCTAATTGGTGCTTAGTAAAATACTATATTACCAGTTTTATAGTACATTAGCACTACTTATTCCCAATACCATATCTGCATTACTTCCCACCTGCCTATGTGACCAGTCGGTGCGGCATACCATCATCGCCCCTTCAACACATCGTTGTTCACCCAAAGATTTTTTGAAGTTAGCAAGAAGTAATACGGCAGAAATTACATAAGCATGGCTATCAAGTTGTCAAAATGCCGATTAAGGAATTCTTGGGTGAAGACCATCACATGAACGGCGTGGAACTCGAAGATGGCACTGTCATAGAGCTAGAAGCTGGACTCATTTCAATGGGGTCGAAGTATCACCCTGATTATCTGGATAAATTCAATCTAGAAAAGCAGGATGAAAACTTAGTCACTGATAAGATACAGCAGTTATCAATTTAACCCGGAACAGGTGAAAGCTGCCCAATAATAAGGGTGAGAGAAAGGTTTAAACTCTCCACAAAAAGATTCCAAATGTTTTTTTGCGTCATAAATTCGGTTGCCGATTTTGGCATACTTTTTATATTCTTCATTGCGTTGCTGATACATTTGAGAATTTTGTGGATGAATATCCCGTTCTTCTTGAGTTTTTTTACGCTGCGTTTCGGTTTCCTTAAGTTTCTGCTTTAAAAAAGAACTTAACTTAGATTTGTAAATGGTGGTAAGAGTTTCACCTGTAAGGGTACGCAGTTCAAATTGAGCTTGTCTAATTGATTGCAGTCGTTTGTTTCCCTGATGTCGGGATTGATAGTAAAATAGTGAAAATAGTGCTGTTGCCAAGTCATCTACTGCCCAGAGTGTACTGATAACACTTTTAGCGCCAGCACAAAGAAAACCTGTTGAAAGAGTGAGAATATCGTCGGTTATTTCAGCAACACCCAAGCCAGTTTCGCAGCAAGAGAGAAATACATCTTCTAACTGAGGAGTGCGCCAACTTGGAGTTAATAACTGACTTAATGTAATACAGCCATCTCCTAAAATTAATACTGATTCTAGAGGATTATCGAGCCGCGAACGCGCATGATGACTAGAATGAATTACTTGAACTTTTTGTATCAGTTGACGATAGTTACTGACACTAGCTTCTTGACTACCTTTTAAACGTTGATTATCAGAAATATCATACAAATTTGCTACTTGTTCTCCTTCCCAACTAGCGTAGGGTAAATCTTCAGTAGCATCTTCAACAATACCGTAGTTCATAAGACTACTGACTGAGGGACGGTTGTGACAAAATTCTAAAATTTGGCAGCTAGGAACGTAACGAATTAAAAATTTATCTCCCAGATATTGAGTTTCTGCTATTGGTAAAGCAGCAAAAGGAATTTGATGTAATGCTAGATGAGGAACAAGAATCAATTCATCAATATTTTTCAGATGTTGTGCAATTAAATCATTGAATTCTAAGACTTTAGCTAGTTCTGCTGTTAAAAAACTAAATTGCTCTTTCCAAGTATCTTTGTGATGAACATATTGCTCTAACCAGGGAGTTAAAATCGATGATTGTAAAGTTTCAAATCCCAATTCCGTACAAGTGTGCAAAGTAATTTGATTCTGCCGGATGATAAAGATATGGGTGTCATTCGAGGTAGTATAAAAGCTCAGAATAGCTGTTGTAGGTACTTTAATTAGCTGCTGTATCGATGACAAATTCATAGGACTTACTTTAATTTGACCAGCCAGAACAGGATCTAGGCGGCGCATTTGTTCCCAAATTTGCTGTTTTTCAGCTTCCAAATCTGCAATAGTTTCGTTATAAGCTTCGATATCAGCCCGACTATGTGGGCTTTTACCGAGGTTATTACCATCCAAATTATTGCTATTATAATAGTGTCTTATTTCATTATCAATTTGCCGTTGTATAGCTTCAAAATCTTGTAAATACTGTTGAATTTCGGTAGAGATTTCCCCATCTGAATAAAGGTCATTACTTGCCATTAAATCTACGAGTCGTTTTGAGCGAGAACGTTCGACATATTCAATACCTTTATTCAGTTGTTTATTATTAATACAAGCTTGCACCATATTTTTATAAACATGGAGAGAATCAGCTAGGATTTCTTGACGACGTGATTCTGAACTTGCCCAAATGCGACTAGTTTCTACAGCTTCAATCGCCACACTATAACCCCTAATAGCTTCAGCCCAATCACCAATGTCAAAAGCAGTGTTTCCCAGGTTTTGTCCTACTTTTAGGCATTCGTTAGGAAAAGCAGTGGGAGTGAAGATTTTTAAAGCTGAACGATAAGAGGTAATTGCTGCTTCTATTTGTTCTTGTTCCAAGAAGACATTTCCTAAATTCATCTGAGTCATAGCCCATTGTCGGGGTGATTCATCTTTGGTGAAGACTTGTAAAG
This sequence comes from Nostoc sp. KVJ20, assembly GCF_001712795.1. Taxonomy (GTDB): domain Bacteria; phylum Cyanobacteriota; class Cyanobacteriia; order Cyanobacteriales; family Nostocaceae; genus Nostoc. The sequence continues at coordinate 7,274 of NZ_KV757635.1, read as the reverse complement.
CAGATTGATGAGCAACGATCGCCTTTTCTAAATTTTCGCTCCTATCCCCATGAATGCGGTGAAGATAGGCATTAGCCAAATTCATGTGTACTTCTGCCCAATTTATGGGAAAGGCTGCTTTTGTGTAGACTTGTAAAGCAGATTGATTAGCAGCGATCGCTATTTCCACATTTTCTGCTGCATCACCTCTGAGTCTGTGACGATAGGCAGATGCCAGATTCATTTGAGTTTGCGCCCAAAGTTCTGGGAAGTCTTCACGAGTACGAATGGAAAGAGCATTTTGATAACAAGCGATCGCTTTTTCTAAATTTTCAGCCTTGTCACCTGCAAGGCGATCGCGGTAAACAATGCCGAGATTGTTTTGGATTTTTCCCCATCCTTCAGGAGATTGATCGCGAGTCAAAACCTGCATCGCAACTTCACCAGCTTTGATTGCTAGTTCTGCATTCTCTACTTGATCGCCACGAATCCGATAGCCATAAACAATGGCCAAATTACTGTAAATTTCTGCCCAAAGTTCGGGAAACTGTTCATGGTTACAGACTTTCAAAGCATTGTGCAAGTAAGAAAGGGATTGTTCCAGGTTTTCTGCTTGCTCACCTTTTATTCGACGGTGGTAAGCATTGCCCAGCATGAATTGACACATCCCCCATGCTTCTTTTAAAGCTTCGCCAGTCAAAATTTTAGAAGCAATTTCATACCCTGTAATGGCAATCTCTAAATTATTAGCTTCTTTACCGTGTCGAAATTCTTTAATCAGAAGGCTTAAACCTATAAGACTGGTAGCAATATCTTTTGCATACTCTGGTGGTACTTCAGATAGCATAGCTTCTGTCTTGAATCGCAATACAGTAGCAAAACGCTCATCGAGGTTGTGTTTGTTTGCTTCCAGTAAGGGGTATAATTCTTGAAAGTTTTCTTGTTTTTTTAATACTCCTTCAAATAGTTGAATCAGCAATATTTCACGAATGGCATCTTGAATGCTTCCCCATTGTTCAGGGAAATCTTCCTTGGTAAAAACAGTAGCAGCTGCTTCATAACCTGTAACAGTGATTTTTAAGTTAATTCCTTTATCGCCTTGCGGGAACTCTCTAATCAGATTGCTAAAACTTAAAATAGTTGCAGCAAGTTGCACGGCTTGCCCTGATGTCATCTCTTTGCAAACATCCTCAAGCCTTTGCAAGTACTGAACAAATTGTTCGTCTAAATGATTCAGGTTATTTTCTAGTATTTGATATACAGCTTGTGAGTCACCATTGCTTTCGCTTGTTGCTTGTAATACCTGCTCAAGAAATTGTGAATTTGAGGAAATTTGTTGAAATTCATCAGTATCGAAAAAGTTTAAAAGGTGTTGAGAACCAGAACGTTCGGCATACTCCCTGGCTTGATCTCGTTGCCCATTAGTAATGCAAAGTACCACCATATTTGTGTAGGCAAGTATCTCTTCTGGAATTTCTTGTTTATGAGAAATACCTGCCCAAAGTCGGCTTTGTTCAACAGCTTCAATGGCAACAGCATAACCTGCAAAAGCATCTGTCTTCATGCCAGCAGCCAAAGCTGCTTTACCTAAACTCAATCCAGTTTGTATGCAATCTCTAGGGAAATTGGTGGGAGTGAAGACTTGCAAGGCAGCGCGGAGACAGTCAAGCGCTTCAGTAATTTGACCTGTTTTATAATAGGTATTTCCCAGACTGGTTTTTGTTTCTGCCCATCGCTGAGGATAATCAGAAATAGTGTAGACTTCTAAGGCGTTAATATATGACGAAATCGCCTTTTCTAAATTCTTTTGTTTATTGCCTAGAATCCTTTGAGCGTAGGCAGAACCGAGGTTATTTTGACTGCTAGCCCAATAATAGGGTGATGCCGAATGGGTACGTACTTGTAGAGCAACTTGATAACAAGAGATCGCCTTTTCTAAATTCTGTGCTTTATCACCTTGAATTCTAAAAAGGTACGCATTCCCCAAATTATTTTGAAGAGTACCCCAAAGTTCAGGAAGTTGAGCGCGGTTAACAAATTTTAAAGCAGTTTCATAGCAAGAAATTGATTTTTCGATATTTTCAGCTTTTTCTCCTGTAATCCTATCTGTATAAATAAGTCCGAGATTATTTTGCAGTGTCGCCCACTTTTCGGAAAAATCGTCGCGGGTGTAAATCAGTAGGGCATTATTACAAGCAACAATTGCCTTTTCTTGGTTATCGGCGCGATTTCCTCGAATTCGATGGCGGTAAGCTGGTGCTAAATTAGTTTGGATATTAGCCCATTCTTGTGGAAACGCTTCACGGGTAAAAATGGTAGCAGCAACTTCGTACCCTGTAATCGCAATCTCTAAGTTGATATCCCTCTTACCCAATGGAAATTGACAGATTAGAGTGCTGAAATCACTAATTACTGTTGCCACCATCTCTGCTGTTTCTGGTTTAGCATTCGGCAAAGTAGAAAAAGCCCAGTTATGAATCTGCTGAACAAATTTTTCATCCAGTTTGTCTTTGTTTGCTTGCAGCAGACTGTAGACAACTTGCGGGTTGCCTTGGCTTTCTATAATTGTCTTACATATCTCATCTAAAAGAGGGGGAATTTTTACAGAGTTTGCTCTCTGTGATGCACTTTTGCTCGCAGTGGTAGCACTTTTAAAAAATGGTGCATTGGGCAGATGTTTGGCAATATGGATTAAATAATCAGCTAAGTTCTGGTTTCCTTGCTGTGACATCATAGTAGATATCTGCTTAATCGCCTCTACTAACCCATCATCAATTAAGTCAGGATGTGCCATCAGAATCTTTGGCTCTTCTCCATCACGACAGGTTAGCAAATGGTTAATTAGTCTGTAATAATCTTCGCTACGTTGTTCCATTTTTAGACACTTCAAGGCTTATTAAAAGTATGTTACCCATTCCCACAAAAACTACGTAACATCTCCCCAAATTTCTGCTAACTTCTCCAATAGCATTTCGGCTAAATCTTGTAATTCGCTATCATCTTGCTGAATTGCCTCACGAGTAGCACCAACAGCGCGAGTATCTCCAGCTAATATTTCCCCTCCAGCGTAGCGCCACTCAAATTCATCGCCAGTTCGGTAAAGAAGCTCAAACTGTGCCACAATCTCTGATAAAGGTTTGTTGTCTAATACAGAGCGTACTTGTACTGCCACCGAGTCATCAGTTTGCAGGAAAGCGATCGCAACTTCAAGACGAGTAATTTGCTGTAGGAGAGACTCAATCGGCTGGAGTTCTGACACTGTTAACTGTGCAGGCGGATTCACTTCATCAACGGCTGGTGTAAATCCCAATAGCTGCACTGAATCTAGGCTTTCCTGAAACTGTATAGCTACATAGCCAATCCTATTTTCTATAGTATCTGGTAATAAAATGACAGTTTCTTGGGGTAAAACTGGACTGCATTCTAATGTCCCCACATTTGGAATTACCAAATCAGCTGCATTCGATAAAGCTGCTTTTACTGGATTCCAGCAATCTGATGAATTGAAATCTGTTGGTATTTGCAGCCATTTTAAATAGCTATGGACTGCGTAAACTGCTAATGCATTCAAATAAACTCGCTTACCTTTTTCTACTGTGCTTTGTTGAGCGGCTAAATGTCTTGCTCTAGAATGAATTTCTAAATCTATCGGAACTATTAACAAGGGTGAAGTTGTGCTGTTCATAACGATTGCTCCTGTTTATATCCCAAATCTTCGGCAATTTTTTGAAGTATTGGTTTGCATTTTCTCTTCCAATGCGAATTGACGGTTGTGTAAGGAATGCTTAACTCTCCCGCTATATCTGCAACTTTGTCAGGTGGTTCTATGAGTCCTAATCGCTGGCTGAGGAATTGACAATTACACTGAACAGAAGAACTAGGATAGCTATTTTTGAGTTTCCCTTCAGGATCTTGCTCAATATAAAGCTTTAATTCTAGACCAATCCGTTGAGTAGTTTCCCGTTGAGAGATTTCAATTAGACCATCCAAACCACTCAAAGTAAAATTGGGTAACTTATCCAGCAGAGTTATTTCCCCAAAGTCGGAGGCAATGGGAGCATCTAAACTGAGTGGAGCATTTTTATCAGGAGAGTACAAATCTCTAATTCGCCAACCAAGGTAGCTATTGATCCACTTCAAAAAGCTTTCGGAAACTGAGGGAGAATTCAGATCAAATTTGACAAGATTAAGGCTGATATACTCTAAAGTACGGTTTAGGGCTACTCGATAGTCTGGATGAGAGGATTTGGCTAATCCTGGGAGTTGCTGAATTTTTAATAGTAGTCGGTGCATGGACAATCGCCATTTTATGCTGTTAGGTGGTTGTTGACGTACCTCTGTAATTAAAGTATTCAAAAGTTGATCTAAATCATCCATGCCATTTTTTTCAAAGGTGTGGTTTTGATGATAGACATTATCTCATTTAGGCAGATGCTTACACCAACGATATCCAGAATTGATCGGAAGCATCTTTTGATAAAATTCAACTAAATGCTATTCATAAGTTCTATTTGTAAGTTCAAAAATATTTCTATTTTGTGGAGGTAATAGACTGTTACCACGGGAATTATTACAAGTGAAACAAGCCAAACGCAAATTCGAGAGACTATTAGAGCCGCCCAGACTCTTGGGAACTAAGTGTTCAATGGTTCTTTCTGAATTGGTCATTTGCTTGCTACACCAGCAACAACGGTTTCCATACATTTGTAATAATTGGTGTCTCTTGCTACGCCTAGAGGCTGGAGACATATTAGCCATAATTAACTGCCTGAGTATCAAGGTTTGAAGGTGTTCACTTGTTTAACAGGGCAGTATTAAAAAATGACGCAGAGTTTTTGATTGCGTGGCAAAAAGCAGAAACTATAGCAGTTCTCGTTTGGATGCAACACATCGTAAGGACACAGCAATACTCATTGGTATCAACTTAACCTAAAAAAGGCGGTTAGAAACCGCACGCCAGTCGCCTCTCCTAATTTAATTGTTGTATTAACTTACTCAATCAGCCCCAAATGCCGATGAAATGCTTCAACAGCATTCGCCACACCATCCTCAGCCCTGATTTTCTCACCCAACTCCTGGGCTTTTTTCTGCATCACCTCATCACCCAGAACTACTTCAATTGCTGCTGCTAAAGTTTTATCTGACACTTTCTTGTACGGTATCGGCGCAGGGCTGACTCCTAACCGAGTTAGCTTTTCACCCCAAATCGGCTGATCTGCAAAAAAGGGTACGGTAACTGATGGTGTCCCCGCACGTAACACTGCCGCCGTTGTACTTGCTCCTCCATGATGTACTATTGCTGGCACTTGGGGAAAAAGCCAATCATGAGGAACTTCCTTGATCACAAACACTCGTAGCGAATCTTTTACATTCACTGTTCTTCCAATGTCACCCCAGCCAGATAATATAATCCCGCCTTGACGTGTTTTCTTTAGAGCTTCCACGATATAGTGTGTGAGATATTCTGGATTGGGCATTGTCATACTGCCAAATCCAAAACACAAAGGTAATTTCTTTCGTCCAAGAAAATCCTCTAGTTCCAGAGGTGGCTCGTATTCCGAGGCTTGGTCAATAAACCAAAAACCTGTTACATACACCCATGCAGGCCAGTCGCGGGGTCTTGGGATAACGTGCGAACTAAATCCATACAATACAGGGATTCGTGATACATTTGCCGGAGTCTTCTGTCTGAAGCGTCTGCCGAAATATGGTAAAGGCGGCAATTGCAAAGTTTCTGTTCTAAAGTGATTGAGCAGGTGACGATATCTTTGCCAGTACAAGAACTCTACTAGCAAGTAGCTGCCATAGTTGATTAATTTCTTTAGCGGGTTTTTAGTTATTTGAGCAAACCTCAAAAACCCAAACATCCCTGTAGGACTCAACGGCAGAACTGATGCAAAAAAGCAGGGTACGCCTAATTTCTCTGCGATATGATATCCAAAGGTAGCTAACGGCGTGTAGATAATTACCTCACTTCCCTGACACGCACTCCAAGCTGATTCCAACTGTTGAAGTAAAAGCTTATCTCCTTCTTCTTTTTTCAACTTTTCTCCCGCAATCAATCGCTGCCCTTGTTTCGATTGCAAAAACTCTTCCATATTGCCAGCGATCGGCGCAAACTTTAAATCGAACTTCCTCACAAATGGTTCAAAGTTCTCATGGGTTGCTACGGTTACTTCATGCCCCGCACGCTTCAAGCCAATAGCCAAGGCACAATAGGGTTGCAAGTCTCCCCTTGAACCTACTGTTAGGATCGTAATCTTCAGTTTTTGGCTTGATGCTATAGGTAAACTTTGGCTCAAATCTTTTTCCCGATGAAAACTCCAGTATCCAAAAATTGTACTAATTTCTTGTGCCTCTGGACGATAAACCAATACAGTTGAAATCAGCCTGCTTTTTCGTAACTGGTCAAAACAATTCACGCATGATCAATCTCATGAAATGGTCAAGGGAATCCCGTTATCTTTGGGTTTTAACTTGAGAATAAATGGAACAGCTTTCAATACCCAATCGGACACAGGTGTATAATTAGCAGCTTCTTTTCCAAAGCTAATAGAAAGCATATCTGTATGAATAATACCTGGATTGAGGGGTATAGCTGCCATACCAGTTGGCAATTCTTGTGCCAAAGAACGAGTTAATCCTTCTATTGCCCACTTAGAAGCACAATATGGTGCAACTTGGGCTGAAGTCGAACGTCCCCAACCAGAACTAAAGTTAACAATAATACCCCGTTTCTTTTTCACCATTGCTGGTACGAAATGGCGAATTATATTCGCTACTCCTTTGATATTGATATCTATAAGATCCGAAAATTCCTCAGATGGTATTTCCCACAAAGGTGCTGGATAATTGGTCACTGCCGCATTATTAATTACTATATCTGGCGGTGAATATTTTTGAAGTACGTCTAGTGCCCATTTTTTTACAAGCTGTTCATTTGCTACATCTACAGATGTGAAATCATTGGGCGCACTAAAGTTTTGGCGTATTTTATCGATTGCATCTGATGAACGGGCGCAACCAATAACAGTATGCCCCTGTTGAATAAAACCCTCGGTCATCGCATAACCTAGACCTTTACTTATGCCTGTAATTAGGATGAGCTTACTCATATTTTTTTATTATTCCTGCTCTAAATCAATAATTCGTGGGAAAAAATAACCGCTACCTCTTGCTGTAATAATTAATTCTGGGTTATTGGGATCGGATTCTACCTTTGTCCGCAATCGTGAAATATGCACATCTACCACACGGGTGTCTGTACTCATCTCTGGTACAAAGCCCCACAATTG
>NZ_KV757634.1 GCF_001712795.1 Nostoc sp. KVJ20 | reverse complement strand
ATAAGCGTTTCCTCGTTCCCAGTCTCAGACTGGGAATGCATTCATTGAGTCTCTGACTCAATATCTGACTAGAGGCAGAGCCTCTAATCAGGCATTCCCACGCAGAGCATGGGAACGAGATCAACGAGAAAACAATGAATGGAAAATCAAGCTTTTTTCGACTTGTGTGTACACCGTAGGATGCATTGGGGGGAAACAGGAAATCTAGTTCCCTCCCCTTTACAAGGGGAGGGTTAGGGAGGGGTAAAACGTATTAGGGGTTGGGGGAGAGGTTCTTCCAGGATTAATGAATCGGTGTTCTAGGAAGGTGTAGTAATGTTAGAAGAATTTGATGTCAGCAATCTTTCCTTGCTTGATTTATTCAACATGGAAGTAAAAGCCCAAGTTGTGGTAATGAATGATTGTCTATTGGCACTGGAGACGAAACCCGATCCTCAACCAGAACTGGCAGCCTTAATGCGGGCAGCCCATTGCATTAAAGGCGCTGCGCGAATTGTCCAAATCGATCCAGTTGTCAATCTTGCCCACGTCATGGAAGACTGCTTTGTGGCGGCTCAAGAAGGAAAAGTTACTTTAACCGCCGATCGCATTGATGTATTGTTACAAGGGGTAGATATGCTCCTGCGTATAGCTGAAACGTTTACAGCTAACCCAAATTTGCAGATTTTAGAAAATATCGGCATTCAATCATTGGTGAGTGCGATCGCTAATATCCTAACTCCAGAGGCAACCCCTACAGAAATTCATCCCCTAATAACAACAGCGCAGTTAGAAGACAACCAACAGACAACCCTTATTTCCCCATCCCCACTAGAAGAATTAGGCATCACCCAAAATCGGGCGGTGCGAATGAGTACTGAAAATCTCAATCGCTTGATGGGTTTAGCTGGAGAGTCTTTAGTTGAGGCAAATTTATTAGAACCATTTGCTAACTCTTTGCTGAAACTGAGAAGCAATCAGGGGGAATTATCCAACCTGTTGGAGAAGTTACAGGAGTTATTGGGCAACTATCATCTAGATCGGCAAATTAAGGAAACCTTGAGTGCAACTCATCAGAAAGCTAACGAATGTTACCAGATGATGAGCGATCGCCAAAACCAACTAGAAAAATTTTCTCAGCGTTCTGCGAACCTTTCCCAGCGCCTATATCAAGAAGTTATTGCTACTCGAATGTGTTCCTTTGCTGATGGGGGACAGGGATTTCCGCGAATGGTGCGCGACTTAGCAAGACAGTTGAGTAAACGGGTGAAACTGGAAATCGTCGGTAAATCTACTTTGGTAGATCGAGATATTCTAGAACGCCTAGAAGCTCCATTGACTCATATTTTGCGGAATGCGATCGATCATGGCATTGAAACGCCCCAGGAACGTTTAGCAGCCGGAAAGCCAGAAGAAGGAATTATTCGTATTGAAGTTACCCATCGCGCCGGAATGCTGTTTATCACCGTTGCAGATGATGGACGGGGAATCGATATCGAGTTTTTGCGCCAAGCAGTTATCAGCAAACAACTGACAAACCCGGAAATGGCAGCCCAACTTACCGAAGTTGAGTTGATGGAATTCTTATTTTTGCCTGGTTTCTCCACAACCCAGACTGTCACCGAAATTTCGGGACGGGGTGTGGGTTTGGATATAGCCCATAGCGCAGTGCGGGAAGTTGGCGGGACGCTGCGGGCGGTTTCTGTGTTCGGAAGGGGTATGACCTTTTACTTGCAGTTACCGCTGACGCTATCTGTGATTCGCACCTTGTTGGTGGAAATTGCTGGCGAACCTTATGCCTTTGGGCTGACACGCATTGAACAGGTGTTGATATTATCGAAGTCTAAGATTGCTGTCTCGGAAAATCGCCCATTTTTCGTGATGAATAATCAACCTGTGGAGTTGATTTTGGCAAGTCAAGTTTTAGAGTTAGCCTCGCCTGCGGTGAATATAGAATCGTTATCAGTGATTGTAATTAGCGATCGCCTCAATCGTTATGGATTAGTTGTAGATCGGTTTCTCGGTGAGTGCAATTTGGTTGTCCGCCCCCTAGATCCCCGTCTTGGTAAAGTCCCGAATATTAGCGCCGCCGCCCTCATGGATGATGGTTCTCCAGTGTTGATTGTCGATGTTGAAGATTTAGTCCGTTCCATTGCGAAGGTGTTTTCTAGTGGACAACTTTCTCAGGTAAATCAGTCTACTCATCAGGTAGTTACCAAAACTTACAAGCGAGTGTTAGTGGTGGATGATTCGATCACTGTGCGCGAAATGGAGCGCAAACTCTTAGAAAACAATGGTTACAAAGCTGAAGTGGCGGTTAATGGCATTGATGGTTGGAATGCAATCCGTAGCGGCGATTATGACTTGGTGGTGACAGATATTGATATGCCCCGAATGAACGGCTTTGAACTCACCAGCCAGATCAAAACTCATGCCAAATTGAAGCAAATACCTGTGATTATCGTTTCTTATAAAGACCGAGAAGAAGACCGATTGCAAGGGTTAGAAGCAGGTGCAGACTACTATCTCACTAAGAGCAGCTTTCATGATGACACTCTATTAAAGGCGGTGATTGACTTAATTGGAGAAGCATAAATCAATTTTAGATTTTGGATTTTGGATTAAAAATCTTTATTTTCAGACAATACTATTCAATTGTTCTCAATTAAGCATTTTTAATTCCGAATCAGGTTTTAGGAAAAATTTAAATGGTAAGCTTTAAAGGTTTTTTTGATGAAAATAATAGATCAAAAACACGCGATTTATCGCTGTCCATACAATATAAATCTTTTGTAGAGACGGCGATTTATCGCGTCTCTCGATTTATTGTGTAAACTTTAAATTGAGAAATCAAGAAACCGACCACAAACAAAATTAGCAATAAACCTTTGACAATCCAAAATCCAAAATCCAAAATCCAAAATGGTATAGCCTGTGAGAATTGCGATCGCTAACGATATGTTTATGGCTGTAGAGGCACTACGGCGTATTTTGGTAAAAGTACCAGATTACAAGCTGGCGTGGGTTGCCTATGATGGTGCGGAAGCTGTAAGCAAATGTGCGGCTGATACTCCCGACTTAATTTTGATGGATGTGCTGATGCCTAGCATGGATGGAGTAGAAGCTACACGGCATATCATGAGCCAATCTCCCTGCGCTATTGTGATGGTGACAGCTAGCGTTAATCGCTATGCAGCTAAGGTTTTTGAAGCAATGGGCTATGGAGCCTTGGATGCCATCAACACGCCAATCTTAGGTGATGATGGACTACTAAATAAAATTGCCGCGATCGCTCAATTAATTGGCAAATCTTCACATCGGCGATCGCCACCTGTCCATAACTCAAAATCACTTCCACCCCTAATTGTGATAGGGGCTTCCACTGGTGGGCCTCAAGCATTGACAACTATTCTCTCTCAATTTCCCCAAGATTTTCCGGCGGCTGTAATTGTTGTTCAGCATGTAGATGCCCAATTTGTCCAAGGTTTTACAGCCTGGTTAAATGAACAAATTCCTATATCTGTGCAACTAGCGATCGCAGGTTCTACACCACAACCTGGTCAAGTTCTCATTGCTGGCACAAATCATCATTTGGTCATGCGTCCCGACCTCACCCTTGGCTATGACAAAGAACCACTAAATTTTTCCTACCGTCCATCAGTCGATGTTTTCTTCAGAAGTATGGCTAAAAATTGGACTGGAAAGGGGGTTGGGGTATTGCTGACGGGGATGGGTCGAGATGGCGCTCAAGGCTTAAAACGATTGCGCGAAGTAGATTGGCACACTATTGCCCAAGACTCCAAAACTTGCGTTGTTTATGGTATGCCGAAAGTAGCAGTGGAATTAAAAGCTGCGGTGGAAGTTTTGCCAGTTGAGGCGATCGCATCCGCTTGCATGAACTTTACGGTAAAACACTTAATCAAATAGTACTTGATTATACATTTTTTTCTTCAAAGTATCTACCTGAAGGCAGATACTTAAAATACCTTTACGAAGTATTGCAAAACACTAACACACTTAAATACTGAGATATGATTGCGACAATTACAGATTAGTAGATTTAACTGACTAGTTTGTATTATTGAAAACAAAGACCTATTTAGAGGTGCTAAATGAACCTGCAAGAAACAGCACTCTTAGAAATATCTCCAAAAACAGTAAAATTATCGCCAAACTGGATTCAACCACAAACTCCACAAGCTGCGCCATTTATTCTGGATGGCAAAATCTCGACAGTAAGGCTTCTGCTAATTGACGATCAGGTAATCATCAGCGAAGCCTTCCGTCGGATCGTTGCAACCGAAACAGATATTTCCCTTCACTACACAAGCAATCCAGCTAAAGCTATTCAAGATGCGATCGCCATAGAACCAACGGTGATCTTTTTGGATATGATCATGCCAGATATCGATGGATTAATGCTACTGCGTTGGTTTCGCTCTCATCCAGTAACTCGTGATATTCCAATCGTCATGCTATCCAGTAAAGAAGAAGCAAAGTTGAAAGCCGACGCCTTTGCTGAGGGTGCAAATGACTACCTAATTAAGTTACCCGATGCCGTTGAGTTAATTGCCCGCATTCGTTATCATTCCAAAGCATACAACAACCTCAAAGCCCTCACTACTGCAACTGCTACTGCCCAACTTCAAGCACAACAGTTAAAAAATACCTTACAGGAATTGCAAACAACCCAAGTACAATTGATCCAGACTGAGAAAATGTCTAGCTTGGGTCGGATGGTCGCAGGTTTAGCCCACGAAATTAATAATCCTGTTAATTTTATTCACGGCAATTTTGATCATCTTAATAACCATGTAAACTGTCTTGTAAATTTCATTGAACTATATAAACAAGAACATCCAGAGTTATATTCTTTATTTGAAGAAAAATTTGGTGATTTTAATCTTGATTTTATCATCGATGATTTACCAAAAATTCTTTCATCCATGAGGATAGGGACTGATCGGATTCGTGACATTGTGCTATCCCTAAGAAATTTTTCTCGACTCGATCAGTCAGAGAAAAAAGCTGTGAATATTCATGAAGGTATTGAAAGTACGTTATTACTTTTAAACCATCGGCTACAATCAAAAATTGAAATTATTAAAAACTATGGAAATCTCCCACCAGTTCAATGTTATCCAGCACAACTAAACCAAGTATTCATGAATATCCTTAGTAATGGCATTGATGCTTTACTAGACTTAGATAATCAGATCCAAAAGCAAATCCTGATTAAAACTGAAGTAACTGAATTAGATACAGTGATAATTACATTCAGGGATAACGGTGATGGAATAGATTCGGAGATCCAAAGCAAGATATTTGATCCTTTTTTTACAACTAAACCTATCAACAAAGGAACAGGATTAGGTTTGGCAATTAGCCATCAAATTATTGAGAAACATCAGGGAAATATCCAGCTAAAGTCTGAGTTTGCTTATGGAACAGAATTTGCGATTGAAATTCCAATAGCATTAGCTGTTAATCATAAAAACAACACTTAAATTAAGACTTCACCGGAGAATTATTTTTTAGGGCATTGATTTATCTTCTAACAAAATTTAACTTATAAGTTTCTAAATAAGAATGCTGAATTCTGTTTTAATAAATACATAATCCATTAGATGCTAATACTATTTAATTAAGACAAAAGACGCGATAAATCGCCGTCTCTACAATAATTTATCGCATCTTGTGCTCTATAATTTTCATCAAAAAACCTTAACCGAAGCGTATTGCATTAGATGCGATCGCACTTCTTTATAGGAATTCATCATTGATATCATCGAATCTTGATGATATCAATCGTGAATCATTTATTACCCCTTGCGTACATGGGATGAGTGGCGCTAGTGTTAAAAGAAATCGTGCAAAGCTGAACCCTCGTCCAAGAAGTCGAATAGGAAGCTACAATGTCAATTCAAAATAGACAGGTAAAATCTAATACTGATATTTTAGATAATAGACGTACCCAAACTCGCATCCAGATTCGTATTCCTAAAGACTTACATGAGGAACCAGTGATTTCACGACTGGTTTCTCACTATGGCGTCACAGTCATTATTGCTGATGCTCAGGTAAGCGCAAACGTGCCACAATATAGCTGCTTCGATCTGGAACTACGGGGCACTGTTTCCCAGATTGAAAGTGCCTTAACTTACCTGGATGAACTGGATTTAGAAGTTTTGCACCAATCTAGCCCTGAAGAAGATGGTTGGTAATCAATTTTCGATTTCGGATTTTGGATTTTAGATTATCAATCCAAAATCCAAAATCTAAAATCTAAAATTGGCTATGCCATTTGATTTTCAATCGCCCACCGCGCTAGTTCAGTGCGGTTGTGGAGATTGGTTTTGCCCAACATATTGGACACATGGCTTTCAACCGTGCGCTGACTAACATTTAGTTCTTCAGCAATTTCACGGTTAGCTAAACCCCTAGCAACAAACTGAACTACTTTCAGTTCGGTTGGGGTTAATTGCACATCGAAGGGAACCTGGATACGGGAACCGTTTTCGCCTCCTTTTGCTTGGTGTTCTTTCCAACGGATAGTTTGTTTCAGCGAGGATTCAACTTGTGCTACGAGTTCTTCTGGCTCAAAGGGCTTGACCATATAAACATCAGCACCTTTATTCAGACCCTTAACTCGGTCTGCACTTTGTCCCTTAGCTGAAAGGAAAAGAACCGGAATCCAGCTGGTGCGTTCGTTTTGCCGGACTTGTTCCACAAAAGTATATCCGTCCATTTCCGGCATCATCACATCGCAGATGATCATGTCTGGAACATCTTGCTCTAAAATTTCCAGAGCTTCACGTCCATTTTCAGCGGTGATGACTTCATATCCCCGGAATTCCAAGTAATCCTTCACCAGCAAGATGAGGTTAGGGTCATCATCAATCAATAGAAGTCGTTTGTGATCTTTCATGCTGGGCTCTTTCATAGCAGTGGCACTTGTCGCGCTTCGGTCCATCAAAGTCTTGAATATTTATCCTCTATGTGGGTTATTCGAGATGTTGTCCTTTTTCCTACTTAACTTGCCTTTGCTGCCTCGAAGTCTCAAAAATGCCGAGCACTTTCAATAGACTAGTAGCTCGATAGCAAAAGTCCAGCAAGGATACGTATAGCAGTAGTATCTATAATGCGCTATTATATATCGCTTTGAAAGGGGCGGGGTAAAAAACACTGATTAAATAATAATCTTTCGGACTCACAAGTAAGTATTGGCTTAAAGATGACCCTACCTCAAAACCAACCCGCACTTTCTTAAAGCTTACTGCTATACCATATCTTTTGGATGTTAAGCCTCTATGAGGTGTTCTCAAGAAACTAGGGAAGTTTCTGGCAAAGGATGGGTTGAAAACGCATATTTTTCTACCACCTTATTGCCTATTTAGTGTTCTCGGATGATCCGAAGGGTAACTTCCGGGTTTGCTTGGCGATACCAGACACCATTAGGGTAAACCACTATTATGGGTCTAGAACAAGAAACACGCAAGCACTTGGCTTTAGTTTTATAGACGCAAATAGAATAACTTGCTTGCGGCTCATCGAGTTTTAATTCTTTAAGTCGCTTGTTTAAGTAATCCCAGAATTCCAGACTAGCTCGTTTTGAGCAGCAATTGTCTGGTCAGCGCAAATAAATATGTCGCTGAATTTTTGCAAGTCCTAAACTTTCTACACAATTACTCAGGGTCTTATGTTCCAGAGACTTAGTAGTTTTGGGGATTTGGTGGCTGGACTGGATCACTTTCACTGTATTGTTACTCATCGAGCGGCTCCCTGATTACAGTTCTATAACAATTTGCAAGCTTTGCAAATAAAGTTGAATGGGGAGTGGGGAACGGGGAACAGGGAATGGGGAAGAATTCTCATAACTCTTAACTCTCTACTCCTAACTCCCTACTCCCTACTCTCTTCGTAACTTACAGAACAAACCCTGAAAAGTAGAAATAATTAAGCATTTATACTTAAGTACATCTATGAGCCTCTAGTTCGGGAACCCGTACTCAATGAATTCTTGCCATTGGACGCTACTTTTCGGTAAATTAGCACTCAGGAGTCGAGAGTGCTAAACTTTAAGGGAAAGAAATAATATGGCAGCTTTATCTTTAAGCGTTTCTACAGTTAAACCTTTGAGCGATCGCGTTTTCGTAAAAGTGAACGCTTCTGAGGAAAAGACCGCAGGTGGTCTGTATTTACCCGATACCGCCAAGGAAAAGCCCCAAGTAGGGGAAGTAGTTGCCCTTGGCCCTGGCAAGCGTAACGATGACGGTAGCCGTCAAGAATTAGAAATTAAAGTCGGTGACAAGGTGCTGTACTCCAAGTACGCTGGCACTGACATCAAACTTGGCACTGAAGAATATGTACTGCTTTCTGAAAAAGATATTTTAGCAGTTGTTATCTAGTGGTCATTAGTCATTAGCCAATGACAAATGACGAAAGACGAAAGACAAAATACAAAAGACGAGAGACAAAGGACAACTAAGCAATTATGGCAAAGCGCATTATCTACAACGAAAACGCCCGTCGCGCCTTGGAACGAGGCATTGACATCCTGGCTGAGGCTGTAGCTGTTACCCTTGGTCCCAAAGGTCGCAACGTAGTTCTAGAAAAGAAGTTTGGCGCACCGCAAATCGTCAATGACGGTGTAACGATCGCTAAAGAAATCGAATTAGAAGACCACATTGAAAACACTGGTGTAGCTCTGATTCGTCAAGCTGCTTCTAAGACCAATGATGCTGCGGGCGATGGTACTACCACTGCTACCGTTTTAGCTCATGCGATCGTCAAAGAAGGCTTGCGGAACGTTGCAGCTGGTGCTAACGCAATTTCCCTGAAGCGTGGTATTGACAAAGCTACTGCCTTTTTGGTAGACAAAATCAAAGAACACGCCCGTCCAGTGGAAGATTCCAAAGCCATTGCCCAAGTTGGTGCGATCTCGGCTGGTAATGACGAAGAAGTTGGTCAGATGATTGCCCAAGCAATGGATAAGGTGGGCAAGGAAGGCGTAATTTCCCTAGAAGAAGGGAAATCTATGTTCACCGAGTTGGAAATCACTGAAGGGATGCGCTTTGACAAAGGCTACATCTCTCCCTATTTCGCTACTGACCCTGAGCGGATGGAAGCGGTTTTTGATGAGCCTTTCATACTGCTGACCGATAAGAAAATCGCTTTGGTACAAGACCTTGTACCAGTATTAGAGCAAGTAGCTCGTGCTGGTCGTCCTTTGGTGATTATCGCCGAAGATATTGAAAAAGAAGCTTTGGCAACTTTGGTTGTAAACCGTTTGCGCGGTGTACTGAACGTGGCTGCTGTTAAGGCTCCTGGCTTTGGCGATCGCCGCAAAGCACTACTAGAAGACATTGCTGTTTTAACTGGTGGTCAACTAATTACCGAAGATGCTGGTTTGAAGCTAGATAACACCAAGCTAGATAGCCTGGGTAAAGCTCGCCGAATCACCATCACCAAGGACAGCACCACAATTGTTGCCGAAGGTAACGAAGCTGCCGTTAAGGCTCGTGTCGAACAGATTCGTCGTCAAATCGATGAAACCGAATCTTCTTACGACAAAGAGAAATTACAAGAGCGTCTTGCTAAACTCTCCGGTGGTGTTGCTGTAGTGAAAGTTGGTGCAGCGACGGAAACCGAAATGAAAGACAAGAAGCTGCGCCTAGAAGACGCTATCAACGCCACCAAAGCTGCTGTGGAAGAAGGTATCGTTCCCGGCGGTGGTACAACTCTGGCTCACCTTGCTCCTGAATTGGAAGTTTGGGCAAAGAGCAATCTTAAGGATGAAGAGTTGATTGGTGCTTTGATTGTCGTTCGCGCCTTACCTGCACCTCTGAAGCGGATTGCTGAAAACGCCGGTCAGAATGGTGCTGTGATCGCTGAACGCGTCAAAGAGAAAGAATTCAACGTTGGCTACAACGCTGCGACAAACGAATTCGTCGATTTGTTAGCTGCTGGTATTGTTGACCCTGCGAAAGTGACTCGTTCTGCTCTGCAAAACGCTGCTTCCATCGCTGGCATGGTGTTGACAACCGAATGTATTATAGTTGACAAGCCTGAGCCTAAAGATGGCGCTCCTGCTGGCGCTGGTGCTGGTGGTGGAGACTTCGATTACTAATACTTTGTAGTTACATAATTTGTAAAACAGCTGCTTCCCTTGTGGAGGTGGCTGTTTTTTTGTGTCAAGATTCAGGTGTTTCAAACGAGAAAATAACGAAATGGAAGATTACCAAGCCGCTTTTATGCAACGTCACCTTGATACTGAAATATTATGTAGAAAAGAATCGGAAAGAAGAGTAGCCGCTATGCACTTTGGAGGTGTAACCATTGAGTGTTTATTAAAAGCAATGATTTTTGCTACCTTAGCAAAGGGTGCAACTCAGGAATGGAAGACAGATTCTACTAATCCTGGGCATACTATTACTAATCCGGGACATAGTTACATAGAAGCGTTAAATCGGCACAATCGACTTAAATCTAGAATTGCTAATTTTCCTGAAGTGCGAAAATGGCTTAATGAAGTGGAAAATCCAAATAGCCAAAATTTTATAGATATGCGTTATTGTGGCCTTGAGCCTGATGATGAAAGTTACAAGCGCTGGTTAAAAGCTTATCAGAATCTCAAGGGGTGGTTACAAAAGCAAGCTACTCAACTTTAAAGAGGTGTCAAATGCAAGAAAATTGGCAGGTTTTGCTAAAGAAAGAAATTACAAACCAATATGTGCATAATTCCCAAGAATGGGTTGATTTAAATATTTCTACATCAGGTTTATTGAATTTGACTATTGTAAGTGATCGCTTTATTAATTTATCTATTCCTCAGCGGAAAGAACAAAGTTTTAATTTACTTAAATCACAAGTTCCTCATTTATCTCCTGGGTTTATTTCCTTATATACGCCTCAAGAAGCAGATTCACTAAATCTTTCAGCACCGCAGGCTTTTAATACAGCTTCAGTGCAAACTTGGCAAGATTTAGCAATTCAAGCAGCAAATCCGCAAAATCAACCTCAACTTCCCCAGGCTGATCCCAGTTTACCCAGAACTGTAACCTTTTATTCCTTTAAGGGAGGAGTCGGTCGAACTACTGCATTAACCCATGTTGCCTCGATTTTGGCAATGCGTGGTCTTAAAGTCGTAGCTGTGGATTTAGATTTAGAAGCACCTGGCTTGAGTACGGCATTCAACCTCAAGCCACAACCAAAGTATGGAATAGTTGACTATTTTTATGAGCGTTCCTACTTACCAAAAGACGTAGAACCAAGTATTTCAATTGCTGAAATATTTGGTGAAGTGAAAATCTCTAACGCCACAGGAAGATTATTTGTTGTTCCTGCTGGTTGTCTTAATCTTGATTATGTCTCCAAAGTTGATGATCTTCATGCTACTACTAGTATTGATGGAGATCAAAGTCTTTGGTCTATTTTCAAACGTGAAATTTACGAACAATTAAAACCTGATATTATCTTAATTGATTCGAGAACCGGAATCAATCAATGGGGAGCTTTATCATTAATTCAAGCAGCTGACGAAGCAATTGTATTTCTTTTTCCTAATGAGCAAAATAAACAAGGAATAGAACTGCTAATACAATCACTACAATGGATAAAAAAATTATCCATTAATTTTGTTTTTTCTCCTGTTCCTGATGTTACTGAGATTGGTTTATCAAAAGTAAAACAAATTTGGTACTCATTGCTGAACAGATTAAATACGGTAACAAACGAAAACTATGAAACAGATGAAGATGAGCCAGATTTAGATAATTCACAAACTCCAATAGAAAAACTTTTAGTAGTCCCTTATCTTTTGCCAATCGCTTTGGCTGACAGCTATCCTGTACAAGGTATGCAAGATTACTACACAAAAATTGCTAACTTAATTGATGAAAAAACTGATGAACTCAAACGTAGCAATGTTTTAAATACAATAGATCATCGGTGGGATATTATTGAAAGTCTGCAATTTCCTGAAGTAAATGCTGCTGATCCAAGACAAGATTTGAATCTACTATTTCAACGTACTACTGATTTTGAAAGATTTTTAGACGATACAACCTGCCTAATTAGAGGGCGAAAAGGCACAGGAAAAACCGCACTTTATTGGCTTTTTCTAAAACACAAAAGTGTTGCTCAAAAACTAGCTCATGGACGGTTAGATAATACTGTATTTTTGTCAGCACATGGGAGATTTCAGGAAAGTCGTCCAACTCGTGATGAATTTCAAATCATCCATGAAACTTTACAACAAAATAGAGGTACATGGGAAGCTTTTTGGAGAGCTTATTTACTACTTAGATGTCATCAGGAAAATTTGTTTAACTTTCCTAAAGGAAAGAAAAGCGCAAAGTATAGTGAATTGAGGAAAATTATTAATAATTTACCTAAAGAAAGATGGCAGTCTGAATCTACTCAAGTTTTGTTAGAATTATCTACTAATTCTGAACTCCGCCTCATAGTTAAAGATGCCATAGATATTCTGCTTAATGAAGAAGCCAAAAATAATTCTCAAAAACTGTGGTTTCTTTACGATGATTTAGATGAAGATTTTCCTGAAGTAGGAGGAATAAGACAGCAAGCACTCACTGGATTATTTCAATTAGTACAATCTTGTGATGCTAACAGATTAACAGAAATTAGATTTAAAATTTTTTTAAGAGAAGATATATGGAATCGTTTAAGTTTTGACAATAAAAGTCATTTTACTGGACGGGATATTATCTTACAGTGGACTAGGATTGATTTTTTACGATTAGCACTTCGTCAAGCAATACAATCTGAAGATTTCAAGAATTTGGTTGACCGTATTTCTCCTGTCGCTTTTGAAAGTATTGATCAAGCTACAGAAGAGGCAATTGATAAAGCCTTAGAATTACTGTGGGGAAGTCGTCGCCGAGGTGGAAATAGAGCTAAAAATGTATCTCGATGGGTTTATGAACGATTAACAGACTCAAGTAGCACTACTTTTCCTCGGAGTTTAAGTATATTACTGAAAGGAGCAAAAGAACAAGAACTAAGCTATAAGGGACAATCATCAAGCAAATTTCGTACAGACCGCCTACTTCAAGGAAAATCCTTAGAATTTGGTTTGAAAAAAGCATCAGAAAAGCGGTGTGAAGAAATTAAAGAGGAATACCCTGATTTGACTAAATTTTTTGATTCTCTTAAGGGTAAATTAGCCTTCTTATCTAAAGAACAGTTACAAACAGTATGGCAAGAGTCAGCACATGATATAGCAGACTTTGAAGAATTTGCTTCTTTTTTAAGTGAAATTGGCATTATTGAATGGCGCGAAAAAGAGAAACGCTATAAGGTTGCTGATATCTATGTATATGGTTTTGAAATGGATCGTAGAGGCGCGGTATAAAAACAAATTTTATCGTATCGCTTTTATGAACTACAGCGATCGCACTTCCACTTTTACATCAAAACCCATGAGCCAAATTAATCCTGAAATAACTCCCTTACATACCTTAAACCCACTCAACCGATTTTCTGACAGAGCAGCGGATTATGTAAAATATCGACCAAGTTACCCCACAGATGCAATTGATATTATCTTGGAAGGATTAGGTGAAAATTCACAACTCGTAGCAGCAGATATTGGCGCAGGTACAGGAATTTCTTCAAGATTGTTAGCTGAACGCGGAGTTAATGTCATAGCCATAGAACCAAATGCAGCGATGCGAGAGGCTGCTCAAGTACATTCTTTGATAGAGTTTCGTGACGGAACAGCAGAATTTACCCAACTACCTGATAATTCAGTTGATTTAGTTACTTGTTTTCAAGCTTTCCACTGGTTCAATCCCGAACCAACTTTATTGGAATTTCACCGCATTTTAAAACCATCAGCACGCTTGGCTGTGGTGTGGAATAACCGCGATCAAAAAGATGCGTTAACTACAGAATATAGGCGAATAGTCCGCGAAGCATCTAATAATCACCCAGCAGAATCTCGAATGCAGTCGGTAGAGCCACTGTTAGTAACTCCCCATTTTATTAATATCCGTGAATATAATTTTACTTATAGACAACAGTTAGATTTAACTGGACTTATTGGACGAGCAATGAGTGTTTCTTACCTTCCGCGTAAAGGCTCGGCATACGAACAGCTTATTGATAATTTTCAAGAATTATATCAGCACTTTCGTGATGAGAGTGGTTTTGTCTATATGGTCTATCGCACTAGCGTACACCTTGGCGAAAAACAATGATAAATTGCAAGTAAAGTAAGAAAGAATGCATTAAATAAATATAAGATATCTGAACTTTAATCTTGAATTTATAAATGACCTGCAATCCGCAAATAGCAGAAGGTTGGCATGGCAAACTTAATTTAGTCTATGCCGATCGCCAAGGTGCAACCCAATTAATTTACAATCACCACCAAGCACCCCTGAAGGTACAACGCCCATTTTATCCAGAAGGGGAAATTTGTCATAGCGTCATTTTACACACGGCTGGGGGAATGGTAGGAGGCGATCGCTTATCCTCTAATATTCACCTCCAACCCCAAGCCCAAACCTTAATCACCACGGCGGCTGCAAGCAAAATATACCGCAGTAATGGCTTACAAGCTAGACAAACCATACAGATGCAGGTTGACGCTGATGCTTGTTTAGAATGGTTGCCGCAAGAGACAATTTTATTTAACAACGCAATTTATCGGCAAGATTTACGGGTAGAATTAGCAACCGGGGCTAGCTTCTTAGGCTGGGAAATTACCCGATTTGGTCGCAGTGCTAGAGGAGAGAAATTCTTGCAAGGAGAATGGCGATCGCACACGGAAATTTGGCAGCAAGGTGTTCCTTTATGGATTGATCGCCAATACTTACCGGGTAGCGAAGACATTTTCCACAGTCCCCACGCTTTGGCTGGAAAACCAATCGTAGGTAGTCTAGTTTGGGTTGGTAGTGCCGTTTCAGCAGAAATTGTTGAAAAAGCGCGAAATTTATGGAATGGGGTAGGAGAAGCGGGTGTTAGCCGATTACAACATGGATTATTGTGTCGATATCGCGGTGCTTCCACATCTGAGGTGAGAAACTGGTTTATTGATGTTTGGCAATTGCTGCGAATTTCTTTTTTGAATCGTGGTAATTGTATACCAAGAGTATGGCAGGTTTGAGCTAATCAGCGAGGAGGAAGTACGAATGCAACTTACGCCGCAGGAAAAAGATAAGCTATTAATTTTTACTGCTGCTTTATTAGCAGAAAGACGAAAAGGAAGGGGTTTAAAACTGAATTATCCCGAAGCGATCGCTTATATTTCTGCTGCTATTTTAGAAGGTGCAAGAGATGGGCAAACTGTAGCTGAATTGATGAGTTATGGTACAACTCTCTTAACGCGGGATGATGTCATGGAAGGAATACCTGAAATGGTGCATGATGTACAGGTAGAAGCAACTTTTCCTGATGGCACAAAGTTAGTAACAGTACATAATCCAATTCGTTAAGTTTGGGAATTTAAATATATTATGATTCCTGGGGAAATTATCACACCAGCAGGTGAAATTGAACTAAATGTTGGTCGTCCAACAATAAAATTGCAAGTGTCAAATACAGGCGATCGCCCGATACAAGTTGGTTCACATTATCACTTTTATGAAGTCAACACCGCCTTAAACTTTGACAGAGAACAAGCGCGAGGAATGCGCCTCGATATCCCCGCAGGAACCGCAGTTCGCTTTGAACCAGGCGACGAAAAAGAAATAACTCTAGTCCCCTTAGTTGGTACTCGCCAAGTCTACGGTTTCAATGCCAAAATTAACGGTTCTCTGTAGCTATGAAAATAGAATGGTACAATGAACCGCCTGTTTGGGAAGTGAAAGATGAAGCGATCGCTATCACTTCCGGCGCAAAAACAGATTTCTGGCGGGAAACTCACTACGGTTTTATTAGAGATAATGGTCACTTTTTTTATCAAAAGATTCAAGGTGACTTTATTGCTGAAGTGAAAATCAGCGGACAATATCAGGATTTATACGATCAAGCGGGCCTGATGGTACGTTTAGATGAGTTGAATTGGTTAAAATGTGGCATCGAATTTGTCAATGGTGTGCAACAAGTTAGCGCAGTAGTAACACGCAATTACTCAGATTGGTCTGTTATTCCAATGCCGCAAAATCCGTCTGCAATTTGGGTGCGTGTAACTCGACGCGGCACAGCAATAGAGGTGGAATACTCTTTGAATGGAACTGAATATACAATGCTGCGGCTCGCTTATTTGACTCCAGCGGAAACAGTAAGTGTAGGTGTGATGTGTGCCTCACCTGAAGGGAATGGTTTCCAGATGAGGTTTGAAAAATTCCAAATTCGCAGTTTGTGAGGAACAGTTATGAGTTACAGAATGGATCGCCGCGCTTATGCCGAAACTTACGGGCCAACAGTAGGCGATCGCATCCGACTTGCAGATACAGAATTATTTATTGAAGTTGAACAAGATTTCACCACCTACGGCGACGAAGTGAAATTCGGCGGCGGTAAAGTCATCAGAGATGGTATGGGACAATCCCCCATTTCTAACGCCGATGGTGCTGTAGATTTAGTAATTACCAATGCCTTAATTCTCGATTGGTGGGGTATTGTCAAAGCAGATATCGGCATTAAAGATGGCAAGATTTTCAAAATTGGTAAAGCCGGAAATCCTTATATTCAAGACAATGTAGATATTATTATTGGCCCCGGAACTGAAGCCTTAGCCGGTGAAGGAATGATTCTCACTGCTGGCGGTATTGATGCCCATATTCATTTTATTTGCCCCCAACAGATTGAAGTTGCGATCGCTTCCGGGATTACCACCATGCTCGGCGGCGGTACTGGCCCAGCTACAGGTACAAATGCCACTACCTGCACCCCAGGCCCTTGGAATATTTACCGGATGCTGCAAGCTGCTGATGCTTTTCCCGTCAACTTAGGGTTTATGGGCAAAGGTAATGCCAGCAAACCCCAAGGACTTGTAGAACAAGTAAATGCTGGTGCAATGGGGTTAAAACTTCATGAAGATTGGGGAACCACACCCGCAGCAATTGATACTTGCCTCAGTGTTGCCGATGAATATGATGTGCAAGTAGCGATTCATACTGATACCCTGAACGAAGCCGGATTTGTCGAAGATACGATCGCAGCTTTCAAGAATCGTGTAATCCACACTTACCACACCGAAGGCGCAGGTGGTGGACACGCGCCAGATATCATCAAAGTTTGCGGACAAGCCAACGTTCTACCATCTTCCACCAATCCCACACGTCCTTACACCCTCAACACCTTAGACGAACACCTGGATATGTTGATGGTATGCCATCACCTTGATCCTGCGATCGCCGAAGATGTCGCTTTTGCCGAATCTCGCATCCGCCGAGAAACCATTGCCGCCGAAGACATTTTGCACGACTTAGGCGCATTTAGCATGATTTCTTCTGATTCCCAAGCAATGGGAAGGGTAGGCGAAGTGATAATTCGCACCTGGCAGACATCTCACAAAATGAAGGTGCAACGGGGAAGTCTTAACCCACAAGGAACTGAGCAAAAAGCAGACAATTTTCGTGCAAAAAGATATGTTGCTAAGTATACAATTAACCCTGCGATCGCTCACGGAATTGCTCAATATGTGGGTTCAGTGGAAGAGGGAAAATTAGCAGATTTATGTTTGTGGCGTCCGGCATTTTTTGGCGTGAAACCAGAGATAGTGATTAAAGGCGGAATGATTGCATGGGCGCAAATGGGGGATGCTAACGCTAGTATTCCTACACCGCAACCAGTGTATATGCGATCGATGTTTGGTAGTTTTGCAGGGGCGCGTCATGCTACATCATTAACTTTCGTTTCCCAAGCAGCTTTAGAAAAAGAAATTCCCAGCCAGCTAGGTTTACAAAAGTCAGCAGTTGCCGTTTCTGGAACACGCCAATTGAGTAAGCGGGATATGAAGCTGAATGATGCACTACCCCACATTGAAGTAGATCCAGAAACATATCAAGTCAGGGCTGATGGTGAGTTGCTGATTTGTGAACCTGCGACAGTTTTACCAATGGCACAGAGGTACTTTTTGTTTTAATTCATGACCGAGCAACTTACTGATTACGATAGTCCTTGGAAAGAAGTCATTGAGCTATATTTTCCCCGCTTTCTGGAATTCTTTTTCACCCAAGCTTATGCCGAAATTGACTGGACGCGACCTTATGAATTTCTGGACACAGAACTGCAACAGCTAGAACCGGATGCAGAAATTGGACGGCGTTTGGTCGATAAAGTCGCAAAAGTTTGGCTACTAGATGGAGAGGAAGCTTGGGTATTGGTTCATGTGGAAGTCCAAGGGCAATATGACAGCCAATTTGCCGAACGGATGTACACATATAATTACCGCTTATTTGACCGCCATAAAAAGCGAGTCATTAGTTTAGCAGTTTTAGCAGATGAACAACCCAATTGGCGACCTTCCGGCTACAGCTATCAACTGGGCGGATGTCGCGTCAGCTTAGATTTCCCTGTGGCGAAACTGTTGGGCCATGAGCAAGGGTGGGAAACCCTAGAGCAAACAACCAACCCCTTTGGTGTAATTGTGATGGCGCATCTCAAGACCAAGGCAACGCAACGAAACCCAGAAAATCGGCTACAGTGGAAACTAAGCCTAGTCAGACGGCTGTATGAACGGGGATATAGCCGGGAAGATATTCGGGAACTATTTCGGTTTATCGACTGGATAATGGTTTTGCCAAAAGAGTTGGCACTTAGTTTTAAAACAGAAGTAAGAAGTTACGAGGAGGCAGATAGAATGCGGTACGTAACTAGTATTGAAAGGCTAGCAAAAGAAGAAGGAATTGTCGAAAATGCTAGAGAAAGTATTATTACAGTTCTAGAAACACGATTTGGAGAAGTGCCAAGCTCTATTGTCGAAGTTATCAATAAGATAGAAGAACCATCTGTGCTAAAAATGCTTCATAAAAGTGCGATCTCAATTCCTTCCACAGTAGAATTCCAACAAGTCTTGGATAGTCTAAACTCTGGAAAATAAGCGTAGGTATAGAGCGGTTTTTTGCTAGATATCCCTCTTAAAGATGAGAGTAAAGTTGCCTTTGTCAATTTTGTGCCATTGAATTGGTTTCTTAAATTATCATAATAGCTGAATTGTTATAGATATTAGATGCATTTATTTTATACGTTTGAGTTCATAAGTCCATCCTAAAACTCCACCTATAAGCAAACCTAACATTAACCATCCAACGTCTGGTTGATTAATGCC
Organism: Nostoc sp. KVJ20; assembly: GCF_001712795.1. Taxonomy (GTDB): domain Bacteria; phylum Cyanobacteriota; class Cyanobacteriia; order Cyanobacteriales; family Nostocaceae; genus Nostoc. Next base: position 61,249 of record NZ_KV757634.1, on the reverse strand, counting down.
AATCCATGTTGTTGGATATGTAATTAAATCAAACATAAATATAAAGCTAGCACCAATATATCCAAATATTTTTAATAACAAGCCTGTAATATAGATAATGAGTGACCACAATATAGATATTAACTTTGATAACGTTAAAACATTTTTCCCAATATTAGGTTGTGTGAAAAAAGGCCAAGTATAAAAAACAATTAATGGTATTATAGATGAAAATATTATCCAATAATAATAATTTCTATTAAAATACCTAAATATTTTGTTTATTTCATAAATTATCGTATTCGTATATTTATCAAATAGAATTTTTCTCCTATCATATGTATATTTTTTTAAAAAAGTAAAATATTTGTTTAAATATTGACTACTGTAAAATAATATTAGTTTGCTGATTACTATAGTAATAATAACACCAAGTATAAAGTATGTTAATTGTTGAATTTGTAGATTTTTTGAAAAATCAACTGCACTGACTTGACTAAATTCAGGTAGGTATGATAATTTTGATAAGCCTAATAAGCCCTGCAAAAAAAACCGGCTTAAATACATCACTAATCCTATAAATATACTAGCATTAGCAGCAGATATAATGATACTATCTTGCCTTATAGGTTTCCTAAAATAAACGGGTACTTCATAATTTCCAGTATTAGTTTGTATAGAGATTATAAAATTGTAGCTCCCTACCTCTATAAAGGTTGTATCTAAGGCCAAAGACAATTCTAAGAATGAACCCTCAAAAATATGCGGTTTTACTTCTAATCGAGCCATATCAGACGTTACAGCTGTTCCCTTAAGCCTTCCACCAGAAGGTTCACAAGTGATTTTCAATGAGCTTTTAATTAAATGCGTCCCGTGTGGGACAAATCCTAAATCTAGTTGCATCGGCTCTATACTAACTTGTAGTTCGATGACTTGATAATGTATATAAATTCTGCAAGGATAATTAATTTCTTCTAAAAGAAGAACAATAAAACCTTGGTATTCGCCTGGTTTAACCCACAGCGTATCCAACTGAATATCAAAATTTTCATCAATAGAGGAATCGAAATTATCAATTATACTTACACCTGGAAGATGAGGTTCAAGTTTCACATTTCCCCATGCAAATCCACGTCCATTATTACTAATTTTTAAGGAAACCCATTTTTGAGAACCGACTGGTAATTCACCAAAGTCTAGACTATGAGATTGAACAGAGATTTCAGGATATGGAGCTACTCCAGCATCTTCACACAATTCCCGTAGAAATATCTCTAAACCTTTACGCATTTCTTGGTTGTAGTCGGACACAATTTTACGTGATATATTTCCTAAGTATGTCTTTCCTTGTCCTACTAACCAAGTTTCAAGATACCCATTGAGCAAATAATCTTGTCCCTCTTCAGGATACTTTTCACATACAGTAATTAATTCAATTACTGAGGATGCTTCTCCATGTTTAAACTTGAATGTGTGTGACTTTAAAGCATCCTCTAATTCTCGTCTCTCAAGCTCTAGGCTGGCATTTAAAAATTGATTATCCTCACTGCTCAAACTTTTGTTGGTAGCCCAATCTTGAGCGTTGCGTAATGCTTGTCCACGCAATAACCATGACTCATCTTTCTGCGAACCTATCCATGCTGATAGAGCCTGACCATAGGGTCGTAAATTTGCTAATATCTTGTCAATCCAGTTTTGATTAAAAACATCAGCATAGATGCGATTGTAAACCTTTAAATTACCCTGTTGCTCTACAACTAAACCAGACAGCCGTAGTTCTATCTGGTCATAACTATTATCAACTGGCATCTCTCCATGTTGCCAAATTTGCTGATACAGTCCCAATAGTCTTCCCGCGCGTTGTTCATCTCTGAGAAGACGGTCACGTATCGTCCTCAAATGCTCAGGCTCATCCTGGAATTCCCAATTGTCAATTATGTGCGATCGCACTAACTCTTCTACCCCTGATACCTCCACTATGTCTGGGATGAGTTGACAAAGCTTCTGGGTGAGAAATGGTTGACCACCGGTCCAATCCAAAAGCTCTTGCAGTACTGTTTGGGGATTGCTGACTTTTCCCATCAATCCCTCAGCCAAAGGTTGGACTTCGTGCAATTCAAAGCCTTTTAATTCAATTGCGTGACCTATATTGAACGGTGTGCGCTTTTTATCTTTAATCAAATCTGAGGGAGTAGCTACCCCTAACAGACAAAATGTGAGGCGTTTGTACGCTGCTTTATCAACACGCTGGTTGTAGCAGAACCGGAGCAAAGCAAAAAAATCATCAGTTGAAAAATTCAGGCTGATAACACTATCAATTTCATCTACAAAAATGACTATGGATTTAACAACTTCAACTAGCAGAACTTCTTCGAGAAATTCACTCAATCGCTGTACCGGAGAAAGATGATCGCGATCGCGCCACCAACTTCGTACATTAAACTTTCCTGAAAGCTCAAAACCACTTACCAAAATACGTACTACACCCGCATACCATTGATCTGGTGCAACGTGCTTGCTACCAATCTTCGTCAAGTCAACCGCAGCACATGCAATACCTTCGTTTTGTAGTCTTTGCATAGTTTGCACCCACAGGCTAGACTTGCCCATCTGCCGAGAATTTAGAACATAACAAAACTCCCCAGCCTTCAACGCTTCATACAAATCTGTATCTGCTTGACGCTTTACATAACTGGGGGCATCAACTGGTAAACTGCCACCAACTTGATATTCATAAGCTGGGTTTTGTTCTATGTTCATCACCTAACTCTCAAGCGATCGCAAAAATACTGACGATACAAATTACAACGTGGCGTTACATCATTTCCTTGCTGTTGTAATAAGCCCATACTGAGTAGTTTAAAGCATTGTATCGAATCCAACCGAACTGGGCTAGTATTGGCAACTACCTTTTTGATAGCAGCAGCTAATTCTGGACGCTGTTCTAAATTCCACAAATGCCGACGTAAATGATCGCTATAAGGGCCAGCTTCTGTGGGGGCTGTTTGCAAAAGCAGATTGAGCGTAGTATCCTGTCTGGCAATGTGATAAAGTGCCACCCGTACAAGATAGGGGTGTCCTCCCACCATTGCCATTAGTTGTTCAACTTGGGTAAAACTCCAATTGAGTCCATGCCTTCGTGCCAAATCAAGAACCTGTTGGGCGTTAAACTCTGGTAACTCAATCGGCAAGCCTACATTAAACGGCGATTGATTGATATTCATTGGAATATAAACTTCTGTGGAATGCACTACTACCAACCGCAGTTTTTTCCAAATATCCCGGTTTTTAGCATCTTCATGCCAAGCGCGTAACAGCCCAAAAAAGTCTGCGGCAATTTCGGGATGTTGAAATATACGATCAACTTCATCCAATCCCAATGCTAGGGGTTGGTTGATTTCTGGTAAGAGATACTCCTCGAAATAAGCGGTGCAATTGTCCTTACTGCCAAAAATCACATCCCAGTAATCTGCTAACTTGTTGGGTAGCCTCAACCTCCGTCCGACACTGGCACAAAACCACTGAAGGAACTTATCCAAATCTGCAAAAACCTTTCCATCTGCTAATTGAAAGCTCAAAGGCACGGTTAGATAATCTTGTTGTGACGCTTGATGAAGAATCCGCGCCATGAGTGAAGTTTTACCCATCTGCCGGGGCGCTTTGATCCGAATCAAAGATCCTGGCTTCAAAATTGCCTCGTAGCAGCGAGATTCGATGGGAGGGCGATCAATATAAAACGCCGAAGCCAAATCCACCTGCCCTTCAGGCAATTCTGGTTCTGCCACTGGCACAGGCGGTGAAAGAGTCAGAGGGTGGAAGGGTGATGAAGGGAAAGAATAACTACTTTCTTCTCTCCCCATCTCCCCATTTGCCAATCTTTTTGTATCTCCATCTGTCAGTAAACTAAAAATTTCCTGTAAAATTCTGGGAGTATCGGCAGGTGAATTCCACTCTCGCTGCTGAACCTGTTGTAAATAGCCCCGCAAATCATAGTTCAGTGGCTTACTCCAAGGGAAGTTAACGCGAATAGGCAAAATCACTGGCTTATAGTGATTACTGCCATCCCGTAACTCTTTAGCCTGTCTCACCTCTTCTGTCACCATCTCGCTAGTTGCCGATCGCTCAGACAACAGCAACAAAAAGTAATCACATAGTTTTAATTCTTCATCAATGCGCTGGGGCCATTTTTCTCCCAAGCGAATACTCTCACCTGCCATAAATGCTTCGTGCCCAGCAGCTTTAAGAGCTTCATAAAAATTATGGGCCAGGCTCAAATCTGGATCTTGACTGCGATAGCTGATGAAAAATCTGGCATTTTTGCTGGCTGCTGGCAAAGTTGGCATAGTCGAATCAATATCCAGAAATTTTGACAAATTTGACTATAATTTTCTTGCAATGTACAGCATCAAAGCTGATTTTTACTTTTTTTTACAGGTAAATAGTCAGTAGCCAATATCTGACCTACTGATATATCTATTTACTAAACTGATACTAAAATCGTGTCGCTATCCTCTGTATTCAGTTCTATAAATTTACGAGCCATAATTCAATTAGCTTGTGGCTATCTGCTAAAAAGGTAAGTGAAGTAGTTTTTAAAACACATTTATATAAATTTCTTGCTCAACAATTTTTCTTCGGAAGAAGTTTATCTAAAGGGAATACCTACAAAACTATACCAATAAACCAGTTTTCCTAAAAATTTACTTTTACCCCGTACCTTGCATCTATATGACTTCACAATCTTCTCGCTCTGACAAAATTCTGGTTGTTGATGACTCTCCTGATAACGTGTTTTTGATCAAAACTATTTTGGAGGAAGAAGGTTACACAGTTAGCACCGCAGAAAATGGGATTTCGGCTTTGGCAGAATTGAAAGCTTCTCCTTGTGACTTGGTTCTACTGGATCTGATGATGCCAGGTATGGATGGGTACGAAGTCACAAAGCATATTCGCGGTGAGATGAAATTGCCGCAATATATCCCCATATTGCTGATAACTGCCCATGATGCGCCCAATGTCGCCCACGGTTTAGACTTGGGGGCTGATGATTTTATCCGCAAACCTGTAACAGTAGATGAATTGCTGGCACGAGTGCGATCGCTCCTGCGTTTGAAGCATAGTATGGATGAACGTGATGAAATTGCCCGTCAGCGAGAAGATTTTGTCTCCCGCCTCACTCACGATTTACGCACTCCCTTGGTAGCCGCCGATCGCATGTTGATGCTATTTCAGCAAGGCGCGTTGGGAACATTATCAACGCAAATGCAGGAAGTAATTGCAATCATGGCCCGTAGCAATATCAACCTGCTTTCTATGGTCAATACCTTACTGGAAGTTTATCGCTTTGAAGCAGGTCGCAAAAGTTTGGCATTTCAACCAGTCAATCTGAGACAACTGCTAGAAGAAGTAATGGGAGAATTATCACCTCTAGCCCAAGACAAAGCACTGTCCCTAAGTTTAGATTTTACTGAAGAGTCAAACACAGTGATGGGCGATCGCTTAGAACTGCATCGTCTATTCACCAATCTCATAGGCAATGCGATCAAATTTACCAACTCTGGCTCTATTACTATTCGTTTTACTTCTCAACGCCAGTTCGACAACAGTAGTCAATCTCAGTTATCTGGAAAATCCAATTCTGGTGACTACATTAGAATTGAGATAGCGGATACTGGCCCAGGTATTCCCACTGAAGAACAAGCCACCATATTTGAACGATTTCGCCAAGGCAGTCACAAAACTTCTGGTAGTGGCTTAGGATTGTACCTTGCTCGTCGAATTGTCGAGGCACATCAAGGCATAATTCTCCTTAATTCTGAGTTGGGTAAAGGTAGTGTGTTTATTGTGCTTCTACCCAGCAAAACATGAAAAAATTAGTAATTATAAATTATGAATTTTAGAGTTATTTATCCTGATAATTTATAATTTATAACCTTACTAGTATTTACTTTTAGCTAAATATTCCAATTAGAAAATAGAACAATAAAAAATATGCTTATTTAGCAGCAATCAAATTAAACAAACAGTTTTTTATCGGACAAGCAAATGATTACCACTGAATTATCTAACGTTGGCGAAATTATCCAGAATCAGCGAGAGTTTTTTCAAACTGGCAAAACAAAAGATGTCACTTTTCGGATTGAACAACTTAAAACTCTCAAGCAAGCAATAATTGAGCATGAACAAGCAATAGTTGAGGCATTACAAGCGGATTTACATAAACCACAAGTGGAAACTTATATTACAGAAATAAGTGTAATTAAAGAAATTGATTACGCTATAAAACATCTTCAAAACTGGAGTAAGCCTAAAAAAGCAGCCGTTTCTTGGGATTTCTTTTCATACTCAGCAAAAATTTATCCAGAACCGTTAGGGGTTGTGTTAATTATCGGCCCTTGGAACTATCCATTTCAGTTAATTATCTCACCTTTAATAGGTGCGATCGCAGCCGGGAATTGTGCAATTCTCAAACCTTCAGAAATTGCTTCTCATACGTCTGATATTGTTGCTAAGATTATTGCCAAACATTTTGACCCTGCTTATATTGCAGTGGTTGAAGGAGGCGTGGAAGCTAGTCAAAAACTACTTGCAGAAAAGTTTGACCATATCTTTTTTACTGGTGGCACAGCCGTCGGTAAAATCATTATGGCAGCAGCGGCAAAACATCTCACACCAGTGACTTTAGAATTGGGTGGTAAAAGTCCTTGTATCGTAGATACTGACATTAATCTTGAACACACTGTCAGACGAATTACTTGGGGCAAATTTATTAATGCTGGACAAACTTGTATTGCCCCTGACTATCTTTTAGTTAATAAAAAAATCAAAAAAGATTTAATAGATGGTCTGGCAAAATCTTTAAAAGAATTTTATGGCGATAATCCTATAAACAGTCCTGATTATGCTAGGATTATCAGCCAAAAACACTTTGATAGATTGGTTAATTTTCTCAAAGATGTTGAAGTTATCATCGGTGGAGAAAATCAACCTTCAGAGCGTTATATTGCCCCCACAGTGATTGATCATGTCTCTTTGGAAGATCCTGTAATGGAGGAAGAAATTTTTGGCCCTATTCTACCCATCATTGAATATACTGATATTGCAGAAGCGATCGCCTTGATTAACTCTAGACCCAAACCTTTGGCGTTATACTTATTTTCTCAAGACAAAAACCTGCAAAAGCGAGTTTTGCAAGAAACTTCCTCTGGTGGAGTCTGCATTAACGACACAGTGATGCAGGTTGGTGTCTCGTCTTTACCATTTGGTGGAGTAGGAGATAGCGGTATTGGCAACTATCACGGTAAAGCTAGTTTTGACACCTTCTCCCATAAGAAAAGTGTATTGCAAAACTCCTTCTGGCTAGATTTAAAATGGCGATACGCTCCTTATCAGGGCAAATTGCCACTCATAAAGAAACTTCTTGGTTAAAAGTTCTTTGCTAAGAGTGAGGAGTGAGGAATAAAAATCCATAACTCCTAACTCTTGTACAGACGCGATTAATCGCGTCTCTCCTAAAACTCCTAAAACCCAAAAGCGTTGCTGTAACGCTCCTCCGCCCAGGGTTCACCACGGCGATGGTAGCCATTGCGCTCCCAAAAACCAAGTTCTTCACCAGGTAAAAATTCTAAACCATTAATCCACTTAGCACTTTTCCAAGCGTAGAGGTGGGGAACAACTAACCGCATCGGGCCACCGTGTTCAGTTGAAAGGTCTTCACCAAAAACTTTAAAGGCAAAGAAGTTTTCTTCGCGGATGAAATCTTCTACAGAAATATTGGTAGTGTAGCCGCCATAGCAGTGTTCCATAATGTAGGCTGCCTTGGGGTCTAACTCAACCAGACCCATAAAATCTGTAACTTTAATGCCAGTCCATTTGACATCGAGTTTAGACCAGCGCGTTACACAGTGGAAGTCTGCTGTGAATTCGTGTTGAGGTAGCGCCATAAAGTCTGACCAACTAAAGGTAGCAGGTTTTGCTAAACCCCAAACTTTAAACTCCCATTCCTCAGTGCTGACTTGGGGAGTTGCACCGTAAGTTAATACGGGGAAACCTTTAGCTAAGTGTTGACCAGGAGGAACGCGTTCGCTTTCTTCCTTCCCTGGTTTCTGAAAAAATTTTCCTAGCATAGTTGGAGAAAACTTATTTTTCTCAAGGTATTTACAAGTTTTTTTGTGGAGTTGCCAACAGCACCAGATGTTTTACTTTTTATAAGAAGAATTCAGAACTCAGGAGTCAGAATTCAGTATGAGTTCTGTACGAGTGGGTGACGAATATTGCTGAAAAGTGAGTGTTTAGTGGGCGAAAAAAATTAAAATATTCTCGCCTTAAAACTCTATCTTTTTATGGGTAGAGTATTCTGAATTCTGAATTCTGACTCCTATTTTATAGGATGACTTGATCATTACTTATGAATGATAGGTAATGGGTAATGGATGTTCCCAATTACTCACTACCAATTTTTTTCGATCTAATGAGCTTATGTAGAGTGTTTATGATTCATAATTCAATCAGGAAAGCTAAGAAAAAGCATTTATCCAGTAGTGAGAAGTTTCATTGGTAAAGTCACCAATCAAATCTATCGGTGCTGTTCATGCTTTTCCTGACTGGGAAATTATGATTCTTCTTCCTCTTCTTCAGCAGTTGGATATACAAATGTCGAACGTCCAGTCAAAATCGACTTGCCCAGAGAGAGGGCTTTCTGAGCTTCGACGACAGCTTTGTGTCTCCAGGTAGCTCGACGTTTATCTCGTTTTGATTTGGAAGTTTTCTTCTTAGGAACAGCCATGTCAGCAGATATCGCGATTCTTGACAACCTTCTTATTCTAGGCCATCCACTGACGCCAAAGACAACAGTTGAGTCAGGAATAAGTTAAGAAGTTCCAAATCAAGGAACCTTGGCTTGGAACTTCCTCTGTATCTGGCCCAATCCGTCATTTTGGGGTTGACACACTACTAGCTGCTGGAACTGGATTAGAGGTATTTTCAAAGAAAAGTAGCGATCGCGCAGTTTTAAAGTAAGTTGCCCAATTTTGAGCATCAGGACGCGATCGCCATTGGGGACGACTAACTTCTAATGTCAAGACTGGTGCGATCGCTCCATAATTTTGTACGGACACAATGATGGAAACATCTGTCACCAAGATATCTTGGTCGAAGCTCCTTTGAGCCGCTGCCCTCGCAGCCGCTTCCGCCCTCCGCAGAATGGTTTCATAGTTTTCTTCCGGCAAACGGTCAATAGCTAAATCAACTCTAGCGGTGTAAGCTCGCACAACCTGGGGGGCGATCACTTCCGTCAAAAACCACGCAGGAACAGTAGATATGAGCAAAACTACTAAAGGAACTATCCGGATTCTTCTGGCAATTTGGCTAATAACTGAAAAGGGAGTGATCGATGATGGTAGGTGAGCAGAAATCTTGCTCATGACCTTCTATCTCCTTAGTGATGATCTTTTATTGAAATTAGGTAAAAGGTATTTTCCGGTTGACTAACGTAATAAAAATTACATTCTAACTTAAGATTCGATCAGAATCACCTAGACTATAAGACACAGGTTAGCTTTGTTATTTTGGCAAAGCCAACCGCAATTTTAAGACCAGCAAACGATAACTGACAAAGAGCGGGATGGCAAATTACTGGGCGATCGCAATTGGCATCAATCAATATCAGTTATTTCAACCTTTAAGTTGTGCCCAAGCTGATGCTGAGGCACTAGATGATTTTTTGGTGACAGAAGCAGGTTTTCTCCCTGAACACTGTCTAGTCATGACAGATACCTCGCCACCGATTGGGGATAGATCAACTTATCCAACCAAGGAGAACATTCTGCTGCTGCTTGAGGATTTTGCAGCGACAAGTTGGCAACCGGAAGACTATCTGTGGTTATTCTTTAGCGGTTATGGAGTCAACTACAAGGGCAAAGATTACTTAATGCCAGTGGAAGGCAACCCCGAACTCGTGCAAGAGACTGGCATAGAATTGCGATCGCTAATGCAAAGTCTGCAACTTACTGATCTAAATGTATTGCTACTACTCGATATCAACCGCGCTTTTGGCACTCAAGCGGATGCTCCCGTTGGTGAAGAAACCATAGAATTAGCTCAAGAATTACAACTGGCGACAATTCTTTCTTGCCAACCAGAGCAATTTTCCCATGAGAGTAGCGAATTAGGTCACGGATTCTTTACAGCAGCTTTGTTAGAAGCTTTGCGTTCTGGCAATGGCAGCAACTTGGCAGATTTAGAAAGCTACCTAAGCTTGCTCATGCCAAAACTATGTCATCACCATTGGCGTCCTGTCCAAAATCCTGCCACGATCATCCCATCAAGGCAGCAAGTAATTTTGCCACAATTGGCAATGGAAAATCACTTTCAACCAGAACCGGTGATTTATCCTGAAGAATCTTTTGCGATCGCTCGTGCGGCTCCTCCCCTTGACGATTACCCTAAAACTTCAGCAGAACGTGGCAGATGGGGAGAAGCTACTGTGAGTTCATCCCAACAGGTGAAGGTTGAGAAGTCCAAGGGTAAACAAGTCCAAGGGTCAGCTAGCGGCTTAGTTTCGCAGCCAATGCCGGAAACTTCTTTAGGAGCGAATCCGAGAGGAAGATTTATTCCCAATTCCTCTAAAGGTTACGTCTCTCGATTGCCATCGAATCAGCCAAGCATCCCTTTTTGGAAACAGTTTATCTTGTGGGGCGGAGGCAGCTTGCTGGTAGCAGGTTTAATTGCCGTAGTTTTTTTGCGTAATCAAGAAACTTTTAGAATTAAGCAAATATCAAGCACATCACCCAATGCTACTGCTAGTAACTCTCAGGTTATCGAGAATTTACCAAGTGATAGCACTCCACCAGTTAGACTCAACAACCAATCTAGCGCCCAAATAGCCTCTAGTTCCCAGTCGAAAAAGCGGAATCAAGCAGTATTAGACTTGGCGAAAATGTCACTCAGACAAACTCAGGCTAGTGATTTGAGCATGGCGATCGCTACAGCCCGGAAAATAAAACCCGGTGAACCACTGTACGAACAAGCTCAGGAGAATATTAAGATTTGGAGCCAGATGATTTTAGATTTAGCAGAGGGCCGTGCTAAACAAAGACAGTATGCCAGCGCTATTGCAGCCGCTCGATTAATCACCAAAGACGAAGCCCCCTACGCCAAAGCACAAGCAGCAATAAACCTGTGGCGGTTAGAGGGCAAGCAGTATGTCAGTAACAAAACTCTTTTAGATGCAGCTAATGCCTTGATTAAATCTGGACAGGCATCTACTTACAATCGGGCGATCGAAGTTGCCAAAAAAGTACCAGCAGGTCAACCGGGCTTTGATGCCGCTCAAAAATCGATCAATAGCTGGAGTGAGAAAATTTTAGACATGGCCAAGCGTCGCGCTGCCCAAGGAGAACTTAAGGCTGCAATTGAGACTGCTACCTTAGTGCCAGAAGAGACAGGTGCTTATGAAGATGCTCAGGATGCCATCCAAAAATGGCAAAAGAAATAGTAAAAAAATAGTAAAAAATGGTTAGGAGTTAGGAATTAGGAGTTATATTATTGATCCCCGACCTATTACTCCTAACTACTCACTCTTGACTCAACACTCAACACTCAACAGTACTGCGATACATCTTCGCCGCATTCATCGGCTAGATAGCACAGCGCTCGGAAACGTAAACCAACCACTTCGTCATATAAGGGATTGAGCTTGCACATGGGCGGAATGTGAAACAGGGTTTTCCCAAATACTTTGACATCGCGCTCAAAGGGGCACTGAGATGGAATCAGTTTGCACAAGCGGTGAGCTAGTTGGCGATCGCGGACTTGAATATTTTCTACACGCTGCCGTAAGGGTTGGAGAATATCCCAGTGAGGCTTGGAAATAGAACGGTTTAGCTGGGTTCCTTTATGATCACTAGTCTCTGCTTGATTGATTGATACCCAGCTAGCCAGAAAAATTCTTTTTGTGGTATTGTCGAATACCTTCATGATTAACCCTCTGTATTATTGAGGCTATTCACCTTTTTGATGAATATATACAACGTGGCAACGAACTTTCCCGGAAAAATCGCGTTCTGACTGCGATATAATGTAATACCTGATTAGCCACTTAAGTCAGAACCTAATTTATTACTACGTCAAGTTAATCGCAATTTTCTGGGGATCGGTAGTGTAATATTACGATCTTGTTCATAACTTGACACAGTTTAAATTTTAATAAAGACATCCATCATTGGATAGGTTTTAGTGTAACATTTACAATCCTTAATATAAGCTATTGATAAAATAATTTTTTATAAGTATAAACATCAGTAATATCCTAGAAGGCATTTTTCCCCTCCGTGTTCCCACTTTCTCACGTAAGTACATACCGTTTATTGCTGGCTGAATAGAGAGAAGTCTGTAGATACGACTGCGGCTGAAAGCCAGGTGGGTTGGTTTTCTCAGTAGATGCAGAGCGGATATTTATGAAACAGAATTCAGGAGTCAGGAGCCAGAATTCAGAATGAATTTTGTGCGACTGGTGGATAGCGCAGCGTTAGCGAGTCCGCGATAGCGTCGCGTCTAGAATCCAGGGGTTTAAAACCCCCACTAGATCAAAGATTTAGTGGTCAACAAGACAGTGGTGGGCCTGAATCCCCCACTGATTCATTCTGACTCCTGTTAGCGATAGCGGGGCGTTTAGCCCATTCTGACTTCTGAATTCTTCTTCAAGAAACCATCGTTCGTCGCAAAGTCTCGGTAAAGAAAGTGATTTTTCTCCAATTTGCAATATACAGCGTCTTAGGGCTAACTTACCTGGGGTTAGCATTGGGCTACATTCCTGGTTTACGGATGAACCGCGCCACCATCGCTTTGGTCGGTTCTGCCTTTTTAATTGCTTTAGGTGTTCTAAATTTACAGGAGGCATGGCAGGCCATTGATGCCAATACCATCGTGTTTCTCTTGAGCATGATGGTAGTGAACGCCAATCTATCTTATGCAGGGTTTTTTCGGCGATCGCTATCAGTGATATTGAGTATCACTCGCACTCCTTTAGGTTTGTTGATTGCTTTAACTTTTGGCAGTGGTATACTCTCTGCCTTTTTTCTCAATGACACTCTGGCGCTAGTTTTTACACCATTAACCTTGAGTTTGACTCAAGCTTTGGGTTTAAATCCGATACCTTATTTACTAGCGATCGCAGGTGCAACTAATATCGGATCGGTAGCAACTTTGAGCGGTAATCCTCAAAATATCCTGATTGGCTCGTTTTCAGGCATCTCCTATCTAGAATTTCTGCGTGTATTAGCCCCAGTTGCCCTAGCTGGCTTGGTAATTCAAGTGATATTACTGTGGCTACTTTACCCAGATGTCCGCTCAGTCAAACCTTGCCAAATATTACCCACCACCAACCAACGGATTTATAAACCCTTATTTAATAAAACATTAGTCATCACAACTGGGCTGCTAATTGCATTTACTGTCGGCTTACCCTTAGCGCAGTCTGCTTTAGTTGCTGCTAGCTTGTTGCTAATTACTCGGCGGGTTAAACCCCAGCGCATTTTGCAAAAGGTGGATTGGAACCTGTTGGTAATGTTTTCTGGATTGTTTATCCTGACGCGAGTCACGCAAAAGTTGAATTTGCTCCAGCCATTGACTCATACAGTAAACTCTGCTGCGAGTTTACTGGGTGTAACTGTCGTTTTATCTAACTTGATTTCTAATGTTCCGGCTGTACTCTTATTACAACCGCTGATTTCTCAAGGTGATACTAAGTCTTGGTTGTTGCTAGCAGCAGGATCAACATTGGCAGGGAATTTAACTTTGTTTGGTGCAGTCGCCAACCTGATTACTGTAGAAGCTGCTGCGGATTTAGGTTACAAGCTAACTTTTTGGGAGCATCTCCGCTTTGGAGTTCCGTTGACGGTATGTACTGTACTTCTAGTATATTTCTGGGTTCATTGAACCAAGGTTTTACCCCACCCTAACCCTCCCCTTGTAAAGGGGAGGGAACAAGACTTTCCGGTTTCCCTCCTTTGCAAGCAGCTTCTTGTCTGATATCCCTAGCAATGCCGCGGAGGGAACAAGACTTTCCGGTTTCCCCCCTTTGCAAGGGGGGATTAAGGGGGGTAATTAGACTTGTGTATACACCCTTTTAGGAGAGAGGCCAAAGTATATTGCTTTCATTCGAGAACCCCTATATGTTCAGGCAGGAGTTCCATTTAAAAGTTGTAACTTTTGGGGAAATTGCATGGCGTGTAGATAAGCATATCTGCCACCTTTAGTAAGTAATTCGCTGTGAGTCCCTGTTTCTATGATGTAACCGTTTTCTAACACTACGATTAAATCAGCATTCTGGATAGTTGAGAGCCGATGGGCAATAACTAGACAGGTACGATTTTTTAGTAATTGCTGGAGTGCTTGTTGAATGAGGTGTTCTGACTCCGTATCTAGAGCGGAAGTTGCTTCATCAAGGATGAGGATTGGGGGATTTTTCATCAAAGCTCTAGCGATCGCAAGTCTTTGTCTTTGTCCTCCCGATAGCTTCATGCCGCGTTCTCCGATCACGGTATCATAACTTTGGGGAAGGCTCATGATAAATTCATGGGCGTGAGCAACTTTAGCCGCAGTTTCAATTTCTGCATGATTTACACCAGGCTTACTGTAAGCAATATTTTCTCGCACAGTCCCATGTAGTAACAGGGTTTCTTGAGAAACAATACCCATTTGACTGCGTAATGACTGTAGAGTGACATCGCGGATATCGTGTCCATCAACCAAAATCTGTCCTTTTTGGGGATCATAGAAACGTGCAGCTAAATTCGCCAGTGTACTTTTCCCTGCGCCTGAAGAACCGACAAGTGCAACTGTCATTCCTGGTTGCATATTTAAGGTGAAGTTATGAATGACAGGTTGACTAGAAGTATAAGCAAACTCAACTCCTTCCCAGCGAATGTTACCTTCAATTGGGGGAAGTGCGATCGCATCTGATTTTTCTTTAACTTCCGGTTGGGTATCTAGTATTTCAAAGATGCGTTCCAATGAAGTTGCGCCCTTTTGGATGACGTGCATCACCTTACTAAAGCGTTTTGCCGGTTGATTAACGTGGTTCAAATAAGCCAAAAAAGCTGTCAAATCACCTACAGTCATTCGACTCTCCATCACTTCCCAAGAACCATAGGCGAGAACAGTGATGTAACCGAGATGATTCATAAAATCAACTATTGGTGAAAAGCCAGACCAAAGTTGGACAGCGCGAATATTTGCCTCCATATTCTGACGATTGTGTTCAGAGAAGCGATCTATTTCATAACCTTCATTCGCGCAAGCTTTGATTAATTTAATATTAGATAAAGTGTCCTGGAGGTGATTATTAGTTTCTGCACTTTGCTGCTGTACCTCTCGGTAAGCTCCCCGCATCCTTGAACCAAAAAACTGGGTAAGGAAGATCATCACGGGTAAAGTTATTAGAATTAACAGCGTGAGTTGCCAATCTGCATAAATTAGATAAGTGACAATCACAACAAATGTGAATATCTCAGCAACAATTTCTGCAACTTCTGTGGTAACTAACTTTTCTAAAGCATCGACATCTCGCATTACTCGTGTCATCAACGTTCCTGTTCGCTGATTTTCAAAAAAGCTCAAGGAAAGTTTTTGCAGATGTTGATATAGTTCATTTCTGATGTCAAAAATCGTTTTTTGACCTACTAAAGACATCATATAACTGCGAGCAAAATTTAACACCCCAATTAGCAGGGCAATAATGGCAATACTCAACCCTATCCAAGGGATCAAGTCAAATTTTTTCTCTGGAATTATGACATCAATAACATAGCGGGTAATTTGCGGAATAATTACCTGCAATAAAGAGAGAAAAAATATAGTGCTAGAACCTGCTAAAAGTGGTAATTTGTGCTGCCAGATATATCCATAAAAACGCTTATATAGAGTGAAAGCAGAAGGTTTCAATTGAAAATCTGAGGGATTATTTTGGGCAATCTGGCGAATAAAGTTCGCTTGCACAGTTAGTTACACTCCTAGCATAATTTATATAATCTAATATTTAAACTGCTTTGCGTTTTGGTTTATTCGCATAGTTACGCCCCCACCAAATCACAAACCCCGTCAACGATAGCGTCGCCGAAACAATGCCCATCGCTATGTAAAATCCCATCATTCCTAATCCTCCATAACTGCCAGTATGTAAAACATCTGCCCAAGTTTTTAGTTGTTCTATAGCTGGTGTCTGGAAGAAGTTTTCTACCTGCAATACTTCACCACTGTATTGATCAAAAAATACAAAGCTTTTACCTTCTGAAGTAATTTCATGTGGCAACTTAAAACGTACCCGTACTGGAGAATTTTCATCTTTAGGTAGATATAAAATTGTTGGTTGTCCCTCTGGTACAGTTTCTATGGCTGTTTGTAGAAATTGGTCTATAGTTAATGAATTTTTATTGCTTTGGAGAGTAGAGATAGGTTTTTCAATAGACTATATTTTTGAATAAATCGACCAAAAATAAAGCCAATTAAAATGGGTGGAATGACAGCAATTAACAAAGCTGGTAGCCATGCTGGTGCTAAGGTAAGTTGCCAAATAATTACAGAAATTGTTTGAGAAACAATTTTCCATGAGTCTTTGTGGATAATATCTAATCCAGGTTTAGCGCGATTACAGTGATAGAGAATATGGGAAAGGTTCTCTGTAGACAAATAATCAACCGCGCTTCGTATATTTTACAGCACTTCCGGCGGCTATGAGGTACAGCCTCAAAGCTGAAAGCTATGATAGGAGAGAGGTAAGAAGAAAATTGTATTGCATAATAGCCGGAAGCGCTGTATCGATGAGTTTATCACCGAATTTAATCAAGCCTAAACCAAGCAATAAACCGCCAAAAACTAAAATATAGTTTGGTAGAGATGCATTCAGATCAACGCTACCTTTTTTGAGATCGTCTACTACTTTCTTCCCCATCCAAGCAATACTTGGTTCTAAAGCTGAAACAACTATGGTAGAGAGAATTGCAGCTGCTAACCATTGGGGATAGGTAAGCAAAATCCGCATCATATCCAATAACAGAGAAGGAACTGGATTATTTTTCAGCAGTTTTTTCATGATCGCTGCAATCTCATCTGCTTTTGCGGTGAAACATTTGCTACAGGGGCAATCAAGCAAGTCAACAGAACACTGTTGAATAAAATCAGATTGATTTGCATACTATAAGATGAGATTAATTAATGACAGGGCAAGTTAGCGCTTGCCCCTTCTTTTTGGCTGAGAATGCCTTTATTCTGTCTGTTTCGATAAAACCTCTAAATCTCTCTAGTACAATGTTTAAGATAGTTTTGAGGGTTTGTAGTCAGGACTTTAGTGCTTAAAAATCCAGGACTAAAGTCCTTACTACGAACTTATTTACCCCTCATAACTAATGAGACAGACTACTAAATTGATAATTTTGAAAAACTGAGGTTAATTGAGTTTGGTTACTGGTTTTAATTGCTGAGGTTGGCTAAGACTGCGGAAGTAGAGGCTACCGACGATCGCCCAAAAGAGCAAATATCCAAAAGCCTGAAGTAGATACAGCTTTTGGGTGTAGCCAAATATAGTTTTTAGCAAAATGCCGGGAAACTGCCGATCAGGTAAAATCGCTGAGAGATCCCAAACCTGGGGCCCCAAAATACAAGAGGTATTACTTAGCCCACAAATATCTGCAACTGAGGAGTTGATTTGACTCCAGGCGATCGCAGCTGCATCTAAGTGTCGCAAAGCAGAAATCACCAATCCAGAGACAATTAGCAGCAGAAATACGCCCATTATTTGGAAAAATTGACTCAAATTAATGCGGATGCTCCATTTGAATAGCAGCATACCAATCACAACTGCGACACTTAATCCGGCGATCGCGCCAAGTACTGGTGTCCAACCTTCTTGAAACTTAGCGACGATAAACAAAGCCGTCTCTAAGCCTTCTCGAAATACGGCGATAAAAATTAGGCTGAAAATCGCCCAAGCTGATTGCTTATCTTGTCCTAACGCACTTTTGACAGAACCCTCAATCTCAGCTTTGAGAAATCGTGCTTGTTTAGTCATCCAAATCAGCATCCAACTCAGCATTGCGATCGCAATTACACCCAGTCCCACCTCAAATAATTGCTTGAAGACAGGCGCATAAAGTAGATCAGATGTCTGCAATCCTTGGATACTTAAATTTAGTAATAAACCAACTACAAAACTAGCTATAGTGGCACTAAAAATTCCTAAATATACCCAACGATGCAGTTTTTGTTGTTCAGCTTGTTGTAAACAAGCGAAGACAATCCCGACAACTAAAGCAGCCTCTACACCTTCTCTGAGGGTGATAAAAAAAGTTGGTAATGCAGCACTCCAATTCATAGGAAGTTAAATAGTTCCGGTAAGTGATGGTTCTACGGTTTCAATAGTCGTAGATTCTTTACCTTTAACAGATTTTTCCTGATCTGGACGATGCTTTGATTTTTTTGACTTATGTTTTTTTACTTCTTCAGCCTTAGCAGCAATCTTTTCTTCTTCAGTAGTTTCGGAATCTGCTACTGGTTTAGTCTCGCTTTCGGTCGCACCTTTTTCACTTGGATGATCCTTGGACTTTTGGGACTTATGCTTGCGGTCTTTTTCCTTTTTAGCTTTATCCTCTGACGGTTTCGCCAAAGCTGCTGCTGGTAAAAGGAGTGTAGAGGCGATCGCAGTTACAGTATTAGCTAGAAAAACTCTCCGTAACATAAGGTCTTTTGGCTCAGTATCGTGAATACGAAGAGTTTGACAGAAAAACATAACAGAAAAATAACAAGAGAATTGGGATTTTTGTCCGCCTACTTCACCTCAACGCCCTTCTAACCAAGCCTGTAAATCAGCCAAACTGGTAAAATCTAACAATGCTTCGCTCAAATCTTCCAGAACAGGCAAAGGTAAACTAGCAATAGAGGAGCGTATTTCCCCAGATATTTCTCCAAAGCGCTTAGTTAGCAGTCGGATAACTAGATTAACTGTTGCTTCTTCACGCCCTTCCTCACGTCCTTCTTCCTTGATTTCTCGATAAACTCTCGTTTCCTTGAGTGTTATTCCCAACATAGACTCAACCTCTGTTCTGCTTAATTGTTCAAACCTGTACACCATAATTGTGGTAATCATTTCTATTATGGCGCGACTCGATTGTTCAGTTACTTCTTCACGAGTTCTGGTTAATAAATACCTAGCTTCTTCTGGTGCTTGGCTTTCCTCTACAGTAGTAAGTACCATCAATGCTACCCATATAGGTAATTGACGAACATCCCCCAATTCATCCAAATATACTCGATGGACTTGTTCACCATTAAGTAATGAGCGATGAGGATGAATATCAATTTGTTCTATACTACGGGATGGATAAATTATTACTGTTTGCCAGTCGCTAAACCTACCACGGTTACGGTAGAAATATAGTGAAGATTCCGCAAATGCTCTTTCGTAAAGCTGTTCATCTTTTTGGAACTGTACCTCGCAGAAATATACAACTCCTTTCCCTGCGTTTTCTGGCGGAAGAAACACCCCATCAATTTCAAATTTAGGTTCTTTGACAGCTACCGAATCAAACCGATAAGCATCTGCATTGCTTGGGGGTGTTGCTAGTACTTGAAATAACAGAGTAGGATATTGTTGAAAAAGTTTGTAAAAGATTGAATCTCGACGCATGAGGTAGTATTAGTCATAAACATAATTACGAATTACGTTAGCGCAGCGTTAGCGACGCAGGAGCGTCATTACGAATTACGAATTATTTAATGTGAGTTAGGTACGCTTAAACGATATCCCAAACCATATACTGTTTCAATCCACTGGTCAGCACCTATCTGTTGTAAACGCTGTCGTAATCGTTGAATCTGGACTGTAATTGCATTAGTTCCTGGTTCTGCATCCCATGTCCATAATGCTTGCTCTAATTGGTCACGGCTTAAAATTTGAGAGGGATGGCGCAAGAAGTATTCTAGTAATTGACATTCACGAACAGAGAGTTGGACTTGTTGCTGTTGTCGTTGTGCGGTGTGGGTATCTAAATTCAGTTGTAAGTCGGTAAATTTTAAGATTTGGTCTTGCCAAACAGGCGATCGCCTTCCCAAAGCTCTCACTCGTGCTAGTAACTCCAGCATATCTACAGGTTTAACAATATAGTCATCTGCTCCGGCATCTAGTCCCTTAACCTTATCGGAGATACTGTCTTTGGCGGTGAGCATCAATACAGGCGATGTTTTCCCTGTATGTCGGTATTGTTGACATAGATAAATACCACTTCCTGTAGGTAGCATCCAATCGAGTATCAGCAAATCATAATCTTGTTCACCTATTAAGCAGGTGGCTAGTTCACAGTTACCAACCCCATCTACAATATGTCCAGCTCTCGACAGGGCTGTATTTAAAGGTTCTAAAAGTTCTGGATCGTCTTCGACTACCAATATTTTCATAGCGATCGTCAACAATTTACACAGAAAGATGAGAATATTATCTTACAATAATGCTAGTTATTCTCATTAAAATTGTCGCTCTTGATTCTTATGCGCGATCGCAACCCCCTTTTAACCATCTGGCGCTCAATTTTTACTTTGGGGTTAGAATTTTGGCTACCATTACCCCTAATTGGAATGAGCATTTGGTTTGGGGGAAAGAGCGTCGCTAACCAAATGTTAAGTTATAAATACAATACTCAATCCTATTTAGAAGCAAATAATCAAATAAAGGTTCAGTTATCTGTCACCGTATTAGCTATTAAAGCAGAGATTAAGGAGCAGGTAGGATTTACGAAAGTAACTATTAGGACAGCAGACTCAGCCATCAAAACTTTAGAACTCGAATTACCTACCACAGATATTGCTGCTATTGAAGCAGGAATTACTCAGGAATTGGGATTAGATTTAACAACAGTCAAACGGATTACCCGTTACCAATTTTCCGAGTAATTCCTTTATCGAACAGAATTCTGACTCCTGAATTCTGAATTCTTCGTCAATAATTGGCATTTGGCAAGACATTACCATCAATTTGCAGTGATATTACTTCTACAATATCACCATGAGGAGTTTGCTTACCAACTCCATCAGCTTTGATTTGTCTACCTATTTTTGCCACTTTATTTAAGCTTTTACCCAAAGGTTTAGCAAATTGGACTTGAGTTCCAGATGTTAAAATTGCGCCTTTAATTTCTCCTTTATCATTCACTAGCCAATGTTGAACGGAATCTTCAATGTTGCGAGTAACTAAATCAGTCGGTTCTGGTTTTTTCCGACCTTTAGGTTTCGGTTGTTTGGCAACAATTGCTTTAGTTTGAGTGTTGGTAACAGTATGAGCTTCTATTTCTTGTCCATAAACACTAAGAGTCCCCAATTTCCCAACAACTTCTACAGAATCTTTTGGTTTTATAGCAGCTACTATTTGTTCACTGAAATGGGGTGGAAACTTGACCTGTTTAGCATCACTAAGTAAAAGTCCATCAACTAAACCCTCTTTATTTAGCAGATAACGCTCAACATTTCCAGCGTGATTTTTTTCATTTTTGCCAGGTAAAATTCCCACTGGAGATTGAGGGCTACTATTAATAGCAGATAGTTGATTATATGTCCATCCGCCTATTATTAAAGTTCCTCCTGTTGCTAGCACTCCGAGTAAGGCTAGTTTAAATCGGTTTTGTTTTTTGTGACCTTGAATTTCTTGATTTTTCTGCTTCAGTAGAATTAACTCCGTCGCTTGCTGAATAAATTCAGCCGGAATCTTTGCTTCTTCTCCGATGATTATTAATTCTTGGAGAGAATATTCCTGCTGTTTTTGAGCGTATAATTCAGACGCAAGCTGAAAAATTTCTGGGGCTAGTTCTCTACTAATTCGATGATCTGGGTTATTCATAGCATCATTTTTGAACTGAGGCTTTACTGAGATTGTAAATTACTCGAACAAAAATCAAAACTTAAAATTGCCATGACATACTAATACCATACAGTCTTTCTGCTGTTTCCTGCTCAATACGAGAACTTTCAAACACACCAGAAGTATCAAAAATACTACGGGATTTACTTCTTTCAGCCGCCAGTAGGTTCTTACCAAATAAACTCAACTGGACATTATTTGTTAACCGGAAAGCTACGTAAGCATCTAGAGCATTTTCTCCGGCTTGGTTAGTAACTTCGTTTTTGCCATCTTTGAGTTCACGGTTTTCAAAGCCAGGTAGAATGTTGTAGCTTAAACCAAAATTCATCCCCCACTCTGGAATAACGTAGTCAAAACCCAGATTTGCTACGTATGCTGGTTGTTCTTTAAAACGGCGAATTTCTCTACTTATTTGGTCTTCCACTTCTGAACCAAGGAAAGAAACATTACCAAATAAGGTCAAGTTTGGTAAACCCAAAAAAGGTGTGCGCGTTTGTAAATCTACTCGCAACCCATAAATTTTTCCATCTCCCACATTTCGGAATGATTGTTCATAGCGATTGTTCGTCGAATTGAAGTTTGTATCATTCTCGATTTTGTCATCTACCCAACGATAGAAACCATTTAAGCCAAACGCCCCAGTATTATTTCCCCAAGATTGTTCAATTCCCGCCTCTACACCAAGAGAAGTTTCCGGTTTCAAATTTGGATTTCCAATCACATCAGGTTGGAGTAAGGTGCCATTTTTTGATTCGCGGAAGGGGATGAGATCATCGAATTTAGGACGGCGAATAGTCCGCGCTGTACTTAAGCGAAAAACAGTTGTTGGAAAAACTTGGTATTTGTAGTGCAACGAAGGGTTAAATATAGTACCTGACTGGCCAATGGCGCTGTTATCAGCGGCGGTAGCTTTATTGTCAAATGCTTCCATTCGCACTCCCGCCGTGAGGGTATGTTTCTCACCCAAGCGAATTTCGTCTTGGACGAAAAGATTTAGTTGATTTTCTTCAATACCATAAATATCCTTGGGGCCAGTTTTTTCAACCGCGGCTAAAAGCACAGGTGTTATTTGCTGTTCAGTACTAATTTTCTTTTTCTCGCGATCGCGCAGACTTCCTTCTAGCCCCATTGTGAATTTGTGGTTTTCCCAAGGGCGGAAGTTAAAGCCCAAGGTTATCAACAACTCTTGGTCAGTTTTTGTTTCGTCCTCGCGCTTGATGATGTCGGTATTTCTTAGAGGTCTTGCGGTATCTATGGGACTACCAGCAGCATTCCGAAAAGTAGTAGTGGTGCTATTTGTTCGCTCTATCTTGTCCTTGCTTTCATCTGTCTGCTGGAATAACAACCCCAATGTTATGTCAGCAGTAGAACTCAATTGATGCTCCCAGCTACCGCCTAAACGCCAACCAGTAATTGTTTTATCTTCATCAAGACTGATAGTTTGCTGTTGTAGCTCCTGAAGTCTACCACTAGGAGAAAAGAACTTCTGGTTATTGACGTTGCGGATTGCGTCTTTTTCTTCGTTGGTTTGCAAAAAGAAGGGGTCAAAACTGAGGGTATCTTTGGCAGACACCTGCCAAACAAAGCGCGGTGCTAGACTAATATCGAAAAGACTTTTGCTTTCATATTCTCTTTCTTCTTGGGTAGGACGGTTTTGCAAATCCAAAGATTGCTTAAATTTATCTTTGGGTGCTTCCCGTTGTTGAACTCCCCCGCTGAGTAAGTAACTAAAGTCACCTTGTCTATCACCATAAACAAAGCTGACACCACCAAAGGGACCTACAGTCTCTAACGTTGTACCAGTAACGGTGAGGTCAGCAATCCGACCATCGGGTGCTTTTTTGAGGATGATATTTACAGTACCCGCCACACCCTGAGAATTTTGTATGGCGCTAGGATTGCTGATAATTTCGATCCGCTCAACTAAACTTACAGGAATGCGGTCTACTTTAAATTCTCGGCTTTCGCCACCGTCAGGAAAGCGCTGACCGTTAATCAAAATTTGTGTATATTCTTTCGGTAAACCCAAAAGTCGCACGTCTTTATCTTCTCCCGGCGGCCCTCCTAAGACCACACCTGGCTGACGACGCAACACTTCGCCAATCGTTCTGTAATTAAACCGTTGAATTTCTTTTTGGTCAAGGATAATTACGCCTGTCGGTGAATTTTGACGTTCTTCGATAAAGTTCACCAGTGGAGTACCGATGACATCCAGTTCAATATCAGGTTCTTCACTTTCTTCTGCTGGAGATGTGGGCGTTTGTGCTACCGATGTTGAAGAGGCGTTTGTATCTTGGAATAAAAACTGAGCGCTAGTTTGCGGTAATTGTATTTCACTAATGTAGGGAATTTCACTTTCCGGTGTAGGTTGTGCAGGCGCAGCAGCAGCAGTGGACACGAAAATACTGCTCAACAGAACACTGTTGAATAAAATCAGATCGGTTTGCATACTAGAAGATGAGATTAATTAATGTTTGAATCTAGACAAGTTAGCGCTTGCCTTTTTTGTGGTGTAATGTCAGTAAAAGTTAATAATTTTTCTCAATAAATTGAGATGTAGCTTAACATTACCCTGCTCTAAACTGTGCCTAACTGCATAATTAAAAGTGCAGTTAAGCATCTATCGAAGTATTGAAAATGGAGATTATTAGACTTGATTTAGGCTATGGCTAGCAAATTAAAGCGTGGAAACCTCAACAAATAGCAGAGGACTGGAGATGGCTCAAATTCTTATAAAACTGCTAGCAGTCAATTTAGCAACGTTTCGGTGGCATTAGTTGAGAGATATTAAGATATTTAATTGAGATTGATTAGCGTTAAATTTATCATGACTAGCTGCTAAAATGCAACCAATCATAGAACTTATAAATACTTAATGTTTGAATGAGCAATGATGATTGATATTAACTGCATTATTCGCGTTAGAGAAAATCGCCGAGAATTTATAGAGTGTGCATAAGTCCTATCTCAATCTCACAACAAAGCGCAAAGACGTTAGAAAAACTCTACGTCTTTGCGCCTTTGCGTGAAATTCTACTTTAAATTCCCTACGATGCTACCTGAGCAGCAGTCCGAGTCCGCCGCCTTCTACCATCGGCAACTTTCACAGGTGGCTCATCAGGAATTTGCATCAACAAAGTCACAGATGGTTGACATTGCAATTCTCGACGGATGGAACGTTGCAATTCTCGTTCTAAAGTTCCTTGCAATCCGCCCCAGTCTATATCTGCTGCTTCACCTTCGCTAGGAGCAAATTCTGTCCAGCGCACAGTGAGGATTTCTTCAATGCGTTGTTTTACCCAAGTTTGTAGGAGCGATCGCTCTACACTAGTTACTACACCCCGGAGGTGAATTTCTGGTTTTGCCAACAGTTTACCATTCCAATCAATGGCAGCTGCGATCGTAATAATCCCTTCTGAAGCCATGCGTTGCCGTTCTTGCAGCACTTTGGCGCTTACCATACCCGAACTAGTAGTATCCACTAATTCAATACCAGATGGCACTTTACCACCAACGCGAATCGCATCTTCAGTCAGTTCGACAATATCACCATTCTGAATAATGATCATGTTTTCTGCGGGAATGCCCATACTCTGAGCCGTTTCTGCGTGCTTCACTAGCATCCGGTGTTCGCCGTGAAATGGCACAAAGAATTTGGGTCGAGTTAAGGCAATCATCAGCTTTTGTTCTTCCTGACAGCCGTGACCGGAGACGTGAATTCCTTTATCCCGTCCATAGACCACTTTCGCACCTTGAATCATCAATTTATCAATGGTGTTGACTACTGCGATCGTATTTCCGGGAATTGGGTTAGCAGAGAATACTACCGTATCCCCTTGGCGGATTTTAATATGAGGATGTTCTTTGTTAGCAATGCGGGTCATTGCTGCCATCGATTCACCCTGAGAACCTGTAGTGAGAATTAAAACTTTTTCGTCAGGGAGGTTGCGGACTGCGTGCAATGGTTGCAGTAGATTATCTTCACACTTGATGTAACCTAGATTCCGAGCATGAGCAATCAAGTTCAGCATGGAACGCCCCACAATCGTCACTACACGATTTTGCTTCTTGGCGATATCCAAAATCATGTTGATGCGATGGACGCTAGAAGCAAAGGTGGTGACGAATAATCGCCCAGTGGCTTGACTAAATACTCTCTCCAGATTGGGATAAACTGAACGTTCCGAAGGTGTAAATCCTGGTGTCTCGGCGTTAGTGGAATCACTCAGTAAACAAAGAACGCCTTTTTCACCATGTTCTGCTAGACGTTGCAGGTCGAACTTTTCACCATCGACTGGGGTGTGGTCAATTTTAAAATCGCCTGTGTGAATAACTACACCCAGGGGAGTATGAATGGCAACAGTGAAACTATCAGCGATGGAGTGAGTATTACGGATATATTCAACTAAAAAGTTTTTGCCAATCCGCACGACATCACGGGGCATAACTTTTCTTAATTCTGTGCGATCGCGCACTCCTGCTTCTTCTAATTTACCCTCTAGCATTGCCATCGCTAGTCTGGGGCCATAAATCACCGGGATATCAAATTGCTTGAGATGAAAAGCAATCCCGCCGATATGGTCTTCATGACCATGAGTAACGATCATCCCTTTAATTTTGTGGCGATTTTCCCGCAGATAGGTCGTATCTGGTAGAACAATATTTACCCCATGCATCGCCTCTGTGGGAAAAGCCAATCCTGCATCTAGCAGGATGATTTCATCGTCATACTCAAAAAGACAGGTATTTTTCCCAATTTCATGCAAACCGCCCAAAGGAATAATTTTCAAGGCGGAATTATTAGCTTCGTTTTTAGCCATTTTCTCCTTAGATTGTTACTTGTGGTTAATTAAGTTGACAGTTAACGAACTTGTATTTAAGACAACATAATCTGCCTCTTAAGTCAGTCTGAAAGCAATCAAGTTTTAAATTGAAATTTTCAATTTTTTATTCAATAAAATCGACAATACACTCAAGGATTCATAGTATATCTATCAGTCCTAGCACAGATTTTTAAATTGCAACTTATGAACAATTATGATCATTGTTTATATGTATCTTGCGCTTAACTAGCTGGTGGCTAGATTAAACTAAGTTCTTTCAAAACCGCTTCTAACTTTTGACTGACTTCTAAATCAGCTTCACATAGCGGCGGACGAGTTGAACCAACTTCCCAACCTTGAAGTTTCAGTGCTTTTTTCACTGGAATGGGATTTGAAGTTAGAAACAAAGCTTTAAACAACGGGAAGAGTTGGAGATGAATCTCACTGGCTACTTCAATTTTCCCGGCACTAAAAGCTTGGATCATCTGCTGTAGTTGGTTTCCTACCAGATGAGAAGCCACACTTACCACACCCTTTGCCCCGATCGCTAACAAGGGCAAAGTCATGTAATCATCACCAGAATAGATGTGGAATTCTTTTGGTGTCAAGCGACGAATAACGCTTGCCTGATCTATATTACCAGTGGATTCTTTTATCCCGACAATATTGCTAACCTCAGCTAACCGGGCAACTGTTTCTGGCTGAAGGTTTTGTCCGGTACGACCGGGGACATTATATAACAACAATGGTAGGTCGGGACAGGCTTGTGCTATCGCCTTAAAGTGCGCTTCCAATCCCGCCTGTGGCGGTTTGTTGTAATAGGGAACAACTTGTAAGGAACCATGTACTCCTATCTTAGACGCTTTTTGGGTGGCTGCGATCGCTTCTTTGGTGGAATTTGATCCACAACCTGCGATTACCTTGGCTTTTCCTGCCACGGACTGCAATACCTCGACAAACAACTGGTATTCTTCATCCCAACTTAGTGTTGGGGATTCTCCTGTTGTGCCGCACATTACCAATGTATCTGTACCGTTGTTAGCTAGATGCGCCGCCAGTTCTGCCGCTACATCATAGTTGACACTACCATCTGCTTTAAATGGCGTAATCATAGCAGTTAAAACATTGCCAAAATCTCCCACCCTTTTTTCACTCCTGATTACCCATATTTTTATATCTTGGTGGTTCTCTATTGTAATAACCTATCTGCAAATTGCTTTCAAGTGTCATTTGTCATTTGTCCTTTGTCCTATTGTCATTTGTCACTTTACCAATGACCAATGACCAATGACTAATGACTAATAGCTAATGGTTTGAGTAGATTTTTCTCTACTAACAACTCAGCGATTTGTATTGCATTTAACGCTGCGCCTTTGCGGATTTGGTCACCGCACAACCATAATTCCAAGCCACAGGGATGAGAAATATCCTGACGAATTCTTCCCACTAAAACTTCATCCCGACCTGTTGCTTCAATTGGCATCGGAAAGTGATTAGTTTCCCAATCTTCGACCAGTTTCACTCCAGGGGAGGAATTTAAAATTTCTCTGGCTTCCTCTGCACTAAAGGGAGTCTCAAATTCTAAATTAATGGCTTCTGAATGGGCGCGGAGTACGGGAACCCGTATACAGGTCGCAGTGATTCTGATTTGCTGCGTGCCAAATATTTTTCGGGTTTCGTTAACCATTTTCATTTCTTCCTCACAATAACCCAAATCGTTTAATGGTGAGTTGTGTGGGAATAAATTAAATGCCAATGGGTAAGGCAATATTTCGGCAATCGGCGGCTGTCCTTGTAGTATAGCGCTTGTTTGGGTTTTGACTTCTGCCATTGCTCTAGCACCAGCACCACTAGCCGATTGGTAGGTTGCAGCGACGATGCGTTGCACTGGTTTAACTTTATGCAATGGCCAGACTGCCACTGCCATTAAAATCGTTGTGCAGTTGGGGTTAGCAATAATGCCTTGGTGATTAGCAGCGGCTTGGGGATTTACCTCTGGTACTACTAAGGGGACTTCCGGGTTCATCCGA
This sequence comes from Nostoc sp. KVJ20, assembly GCF_001712795.1. Classification (GTDB taxonomy): domain Bacteria; phylum Cyanobacteriota; class Cyanobacteriia; order Cyanobacteriales; family Nostocaceae; genus Nostoc. Next base: position 32,519 of record NZ_KV757634.1, on the reverse strand, counting down.
AAGGCGCTGGAGTTGTCAATTACGACTGCGCCCTTTTCGACGGCAATTGCGGCCCAAGTTTTGGATGTGGAACCACCTGCACTAGCCAGTACTATATCGACATTTTCAAAAGCGCGATCGCTCACTGCCTCTATTGGTATATTTTCACCTTTAAATTGCAGTGTTCGCCCGACACTACGCTCTGATGCCAATAACTTCAGGTTGACAAGAGGAAAATTACGACTTTCTAACAATTCCAGCAACTCTGTGCCAACTGCACCAGTCGCTCCCAAAATAGCTAAACTATAGGATTTCGACAAACTTGCTTCCTCCATTAAGAGATTTATGTGAAATTTCTTGGAACAATTGACAATTTTCTTATATATAAATAGCGATCGCAGTCTTGAAATACATTTTGAATAGATTTTTCTCTAATTTAGTCGATCTTTATATATCTAATACATTTGTTTTATTGGTTTTTTATAAGTTAAGTGATGTTGCATTCTACAACAACAGACTTCCAATTTTTCCATCAACTTTTAACTATAATACTATTATACAACAAACCGCCATTTAGCAGAAAAATGGAGATATCTGCACTTAGACGTTTAATAGGCATCCCAGTTTTAAGTTAATAAACGTTTTAGCTGCAAATCTGCTTACCAACATGATGAATATACTATGATCGAATTGCATAAAACTACCGCAGCATAAAAGTGAACTATGCGGTTCGGTAACAGATGCACTCTCGTACCACAACTTAATAATAGCTAGACTCGATACTATAACCTTAACTTGGGGGTACTAACCACTCGTTGAGAACCAGGATATCACGGGATTAGCCCACTGAATAATTAATTCCTAAGTTTTAGGGGTAGTAGGGAGTGGAGAAGGCAATAGGTTACAGGTTCAGGGGTACAGGTTACAGATTTATTCCCTATCACCTCTCCCCTATCACCTGCCACCTTCTCCCTAATCCCAAAGCCCCATTAACCAAATTGTTATGAAGGTAAAATGTCAAGTCCTTGGTCATTGGCAGTAAACTGGATCTTTGCCCCAGGATAAACATCCATCCTTGGATGTGATCAGACCTTTTGGCAAACTCCCATTGCCCCTAAGAGACATCAACAAGCTATAAACGCAAACAATTATTTTATTGCGTCTTGTGTGTACTCGGAGTATAAAATACCAGAAAACTAGAGACGAAGCATGAAAGTCACCCAGGAAAAACTTCCCGCCAGCCAAATTGGCCTGGAAATAGAGATTACGCCGGAAATTACCAAGCAAACTTACGAACAGGTCATCAAAAACTTAGCGAGTACTGCCAATATTCCTGGGTTTCGTAAAGGCAAGGTACCCCGGCCGATATTGCTACAACGGCTGGGTACAACTCGTATCAAGGCAGCAGCGCTGGAAGAACTAATTCAAGACGGCATTGAGAAAGCAGTTAAACAAGAAGCTATCCCGGCAATTGGTCAGCCGCAATTGCGCTCCTCTTTTGAGGATTTGATTAATAATTATGAACCTGGAAAACCCCTGACAATTTTGGCCGCGGTCGATGTAGAACCAGAAGTGAATCTCGTGCAGTACACTGATTTGCAAGCTAAGGCTGAAGAAGTCAAGTTCGATCCAGAACAAGTGGAGAACACACTGGATAAGGAACGTCAAGAATTAGGGACATTGATTCCTGTGGAAGGACGTGCAGCCCAAATCGGTGATATTGCTGTAGTCGATTTTAAAGGTTCATTCGCCAAAGCCGAGGGTGAGGACGAAACAGCTGAACTAGAACCAATTCCCGGAGCCGAAGCAACTGATTTTCAAGTTGAGTTGCAAGAAGATAAATTTATTCCAGGCTTTATTTCTGGGATAGTAGGGATGAATCCTGAAGAAACCAGAGAAATTGCAGCACAATTCCCAGACCCCTATGCTAATGAAGATTTAGCTGGAAAAGCGGCAACTTTCACAGTGACGCTCAAAGAACTGAAGGAAAAGGAACTACCAGAAATAAATGACGATTTCGCCCAGGAAATCAGCGATTTTGAAACCTTAGAGGAATTACGCGCTTCTTTGGTAGAGCGATATCAAAAAGAGGCGGACGACAAAACAAAAACAAATAAGCAGGAAGCCTTGTTAACGGAACTGCTCAAGCACGTAGAAGTTGACTTACCAGCAACCTTGATTGAGCAAGAAGTGGATGCAATGCTAACGCAAACAGCAATCCGGCTGTCTCAGCAAGGATTGGATGTGAGAAAGCTGTTTACTCAAGATATTATTCCACAATTGCGGGAGCGATCGCGCACTGAGGCCATTGAACGCATCAAACGCTCCTTGTCTTTGCGGGAAATCGGTAAACGCGAATCTATCGAGGTAACACCAGAAGAAATCGCAGCCAGAGTCACAGAACTTTTGGAACAGTACCCAGAGGAACAAGACGTTGATGAAGATAAACTGCGCTCAATCGTGGAAAATGAACTGCTAACCGAAAAAATCATCGATTGGCTCTTAGAACACTCCTCAGTTGAACTTGTACCCGAAGGTTCCTTGAGTCCCACAGAGGAAACAGAAGACGCAGAATTGGATGCTGATGCTGATGCACCTCAAACTGAGGAAGAAAACAGCGAAGCTTCCCCAGAAGTTACAGAAGGATAATAAAAAATCCCACAGCCATGAGTTCACCAGTTCTGAGTTAAAGTGCTGGTGAAATGCTTCAGGTGAGGGACATGAGGAAGTAGGGCAACAAATAACCAATGCCCTATGCCCTATCCTCCATAATTCAGGGATAAAGTCAGAATAATTAAAGAATTAATGAATTTTCGGCAAATAGTGACACCTGTTATTGCCTGAGCTTGATACTGTGTTAAACGAGAGGAAATTATATGAGGCATAATGGTTAACACGTAGCTTATAAAAATCCCATTCGTCGAAAAGGCAGCATCGGCTGCTGAAACATTTGTCCTAAATTATCGTCAAAGAAAGCTTGTATGCTTGAATCGCAGTCGGGAAATTCCCCAATCAGCAACTTAAGTCGAATAAACATTAACTCCCAGTTAAGCAGCCCTAGCAACATCGTGCCGATGGTAATAGAGCAATCTGGCATGGGAGAAAGGGCTTTCGACATCTACTCCCGCCTGCTGCGAGAGCGGATTATCTTTTTAGGAACGCCAATAGACGATGCCGTAGCTAACTCAATTGTGGCTCAGTTGTTATTCCTAGACGCCGAAGACTCAGAAAAAGACATCCAACTGTATGTTAATTCTCCTGGCGGCTCAGTGTACGCAGGGATGGCAATCTATGATACAATACAGCAAATTCGCCCTGATGTTGTTACCATCTGCTTTGGATTAGCCGCGAGCATGGGGGCATTTTTGTTGACAGCAGGAGCTGCCGGTAAGCGAATGTCTCTGCCCGACTCCCGGATTATGATTCACCAACCACTTGGTGGCGCTCAAGGTCAAGCCATTGACATTGAAATTCAAGCCAGAGAAATTCTTTACGTTAAGGCTAAGTTGAATCAGTTAATGGCTCACCATACTGGTCAACCCTTAGAAAGACTTGAAGCAGATACTGAGCGCGACTTTTTTATGTCGGCAGAAGAGGCAAAAAACTACGGTTTGATTGATCAGGTCATTTCCAGGCAAAATCTTCCCGTAGCAGGGGAAAACGTCACCATTCTGAAATAAGAGGCTGGTATGTCTAAGTACGACTCCCATTTGAAATGTTCATTTTGTGGCAAGTCTCAAGAGCAGGTGCGTAAATTAATCGCAGGGCCGGGAGTCTACATCTGCGATGAATGCGTTGACTTGTGTAATGAAATACTAGACGAGGAATTACTCGATACCAATGGTGCGGCCGCACAACCAGCACCAAGAGCAGAGCCACCTCAAAAACGGCGTACCCACTCTGCTAGTATTTCGTTTAATCAAATACCCAAGCCAAGAGAGATTAAAAAGTATCTAGACGAGCACGTTATTGGTCAAGACGAAGCGAAGAAAGTGCTGTCAGTAGCCGTTTACAATCACTACAAGCGGCTGGCGGTCATTCAGTCTAAAGCCAGTGGCAAAGCTGGGGCAGATGATGCCATAGAACTGCAAAAGTCCAACATCTTGTTAATTGGCCCGACCGGTTGCGGCAAAACTCTCTTAGCCCAAACCCTAGCGAAAATCTTGGATGTACCCTTTGCCGTCGCCGACGCGACAACGCTGACGGAAGCCGGGTATGTGGGAGAAGATGTGGAAAATATCTTGCTGCGACTGTTGCAGGTGGCAGATTTGGATATAGAGGAAGCGCAACGGGGAATTATTTACATTGACGAAATTGACAAAATTGCTCGTAAGAGCGAGAACACGTCAATTACCCGCGATGTTTCTGGCGAAGGCGTGCAGCAAGCTTTGCTGAAAATGTTGGAGGGAACGATCGCTAATGTACCACCCCAAGGGGGGCGCAAGCATCCCTATCAAGACTGCATCCAGATTGATACAAGTAATATTTTGTTCGTCTGTGGTGGTGCTTTCGTGGGCTTAGACAAGATTGTAGATCAGAGAGTTGGCAAAAAAGCAATCGGCTTTGTGCAACCGGGAGAAGGTCAGTCAAAGGAGAAACGAGCAGCAGACACTCTCCGTCATCTAGAACCGGATGATTTAGTAAAATTTGGCCTGATTCCAGAATTTATTGGGCGGATGCCAATGGTAGCAGTAGTAGATCCGCTAGATGAAGAAGCGCTGATGGCGATTCTCACTCAACCACGCAGCGCCCTAGTGAAGCAGTACCAAAAGCTGCTGAAGATGGATAATGTCCAGTTAGATTTTAAAGCAGATGCTTTACGAGCGATCGCTCAAGAAGCTTACCGCCGTAAAACTGGTGCGAGAGCATTACGTGGTATTGTCGAAGAACTAATGCTGGATGTAATGTACGAGTTACCATCCCGTAAGGATGTGACACGCTGTACAGTTACCAGGGAAATGGTCGAGAAGCGATCGACTGCCGAACTAATAATACATCCATCTTCACTACCGAAGCCAGAATCTGCTTAATAGTCATTGGTCATTAGTCATTGGTCATTGGTTATTTGTCAAAAACTAAGGACTAATAACCATATACCAAGGACAAATGACAACTGACAAAGGACAAATGATAAATGCCTTATATTAATGTTCGTGGCGTTGAGCATTACTACGAATGGGTGAAAAAACCATCCGGTTCTCTGGTAAAACCAGTGATGGTTTTTATGCATGGTTGGGCTGGTTCGGCTAGATATTGGCAAAATACCGCTAACGCTTTATCAGAGCAATTTGATTGTTTACTCTACGATATGCGGGGATTTGGTCGTTCTGGTGGAAAGCCAACTATCGCCCAAGCAAGTGAAGCTGTTGCTGAATCTGATTCCCCACAGGAAGAATCAGAGGCAATTAAAGAGCTAACCTATGAGTTAGAGGAATACGCTGATGATTTGGCAGCTTTGTTAGATGGGTTGCATATTCAGCGTGTTTATATTAATGCTCATTCGATGGGCGCTTCTGTTGCCACTTTATTTTTTAACCGCTACCCCCAACGAGTAGAGCGAGGAATTTTAACTTGTAGCGGCATTTTTGAATACGACGAAAAATCCTTTAGTGCCTTTCATAAATTTGGTGGCTATGTAGTTAAATTCCGTCCCAAGTGGTTAGGCAAAATTCCATTTGTTGACCGGATGTTTATGGCCAGATTTCTGTATAGTTCCATACCATATTCTGAGCGGCAAGCTTTTTTAGAAGATTTTCTTGAAGCAGATTACGATGCGGCTTTAGGAACAATTTTTACTTCCGTTAGTAAGGCTCAATCTGAAGTGATGCCGCAAGAGTTTGCCAAGCTAACAGTGCCGACTCTACTCGTGGCAGGGGAGTATGACAAAATTATTCCAGCCGAGATGGGGCGGAAAGCAGCTGCATTAAATGACAAAGTGGAATTTGTGATGATTCCTAAGACAGCCCATTTCCCAATGTTGGAAGATGCCCCAACTTATCTGCAACGGGTACAAGAGTTTTTGCAAATTAACACGCCAAAACCACAAGTGGGATAACTACTGGCGGTTTTTTAGACACTTAAGTGTACCTGTGTGATACCTTGACGCATTTTATATTGTCGCCTTAACCAAGACTTTTTAATTATTTTACGGAGTAAGGGGGCAAGTTGAATCAACAGCGATCGCAGCAGTGCATTTTTTCGCAGTAGTTCGCCTTGTTCAGCTTCTTCTAACTGGAGTTGCTGGGCGCGGATAATTTCTGGCTCACGTTCTGCTTGGATGTGCGACAGTGCCATGTCAATATCTTGGTGTCCAGCTTCTTTTTGCAACAGTGGCACAAGATGATTAGCGGCGACAATCACATCACGGAATGCGAGATTAATTCCTTGGGCACGGACGGGAGACATTGGGTGTGCAGCATCACCTAAAAGCAGTACCCCTGGTGCGTGCCATTGGGGACAATAACCCACCACAACAGAGAGCCGAATGGGGGATTCGATAGTGTCTGCATGATTACGGAAATGCTCTGCTAGCCATGAGGGTGATAGTGAGGCAAAAATCTCTGCCCAGTTGGCTTGTTTGGAGTCAGTATTTTCGGTTGCTGACATCACCCAAGCCAGATGTAGTTTTCCTGATTCTGCTCCGTGAAAGATGGTAAATACGCGATCGCCATTTACAATAGTACGAAACACATTATCGGCTGCAAACTCAGGGCTGGCGGCAAGTTTAAACCAGAGAATATCAATATTTTTGGGCTGGCGTACCAATTCTAATCCTATACGTTGTCGCACAAGGGAATTTCTACCATCTGCCCCAACCACTAAGTCAGCAGCAAATTCTCTTCCATCGCTCAGTACTACACCTGCGACACGTTGGTTACTCCACAATAAATCCTTGACAGGAATACCTTGGATAAATTCAAACCCATCATTGGTTTGAGCTTCCGAAATCAGTGCTTTTAGTAGTGGTGGTTGTGAAACCAGTGTACAGGGTTGAGTTGCCCCCATTGGTTCATCAACTCGAAACAACTGCTTGCCCCCGATAATGAATTCCCACGCGTCGAGTTGCCGATGGGGAATATGTTCTAATAATGCCGATAGACCCATTTGCTCTAGAGCATCTAAGCCACTGGGCATTAATCCTTCGCCGCGAAATACACGATGAAAGTCTTTTGCTGCTTCAATTAACGTTACAGCAATACCACGTTTTACAAGAAGCAGGGCAAGGGTTACACCTGTTGGGCCTGCGCCCACAATCACAATTTGCACTACTTTATCCCTTCTGTATCAGTTGCTCTTAAAGATGTTGGTCGAATTATCTTGAGATTAATAGGACTGGTACGAGTTGGAGAATAACGAACCGCAGAGGCGCAGAGGGCACAGAGAATGAGAGTTTGAGAAATATTTTGCGTAAGTTTTAATTAACTTAAACCCAGTTCTCGTTTTAGCAAGTTAATCGAGTTAGCGCCGATATAATTCTCAACCTTAATCAGCTTTGGTGGACGAATAATATCTTCATCAGAGGCTTGCACGGCTGCTTGTACTGCCGCAAAACTGGCTTGATCGCTGATGATTACCTCAGCCCGTTTAACCATTGCCTGAAGTTTATAAGCATCTTTTGGTTGCGAAGTCATCACCAGTAGTTCATCGCCCCGCAAGCCGTGGAGGATGACTTCTGCTGCTCGTGCAATCCCGGAACTGAGGCTAACTATCCCAACACAGTTTTCTTTTGGTAGAGTTTTCAAGAGGCTGAGTTCTTTGCTGTAGTCGTAGATATCCAAAGGAATTACTCGTGCAGCTTTTGGAGCTGCGATCGCTTCCACATTACTGATAAAATACCGACTTGTGACGACTGTCGCAGAGGTAGTTTTATCTAACACAGCTGTTAATTCTTCCATTGCTACCAACTGGACTGGGATTTTTAGCGATCGCTCTAATTCATAGACCATCAACTCACCAGCACCCATATCATAAGATGGAACTGCAACCAGTACCCGCGCACTACAACGCAAGCGCCAGTCAATTTCCGCTAAAAATAGCTCCCTGGCTTGATTGAGTGAACATCCTTGGGTGAGCAAATCATCGAGTGCTTTCTGGACAACTTGATATGCATCAGGATTTTGTTTGAGTATTGGTGATTGCAGTCTACTACCGCCCTCATGACCTTGGGGACGAACATAAATTCCCGAACCAGCCATACTTTCAACAAATCCGTCTTCTTCTAGTTGACGGTAAACTTTGCTAATGGTATTACGGTGTAACCCAGTTTGCATTGCTAGCGCCCGTGTGCTTGGTAACTTGTAAGCAGGGGGATATTGCCGGGAAGCGATCGCAAACCTGATTTGATTAAACAGCTGGGTTGATGCCGGAATTTCGCTGTCTGGCTGAATACGGAATTGAATCATCACCAAACCTCCTGAATACTAAGTGCTGATGAGTGCTGTTAACGGGGCGTTTGCCCGTGCTGAGGTTTGAGTATTAAGTGTTGCTTGCCTACTCAGCACTTTTAACTCAGCACTATTTTGGTGTCTAGATGCATTTGCTACATATTGAATATTTTATTTACATATAAAGTTTTTCTGGTAGAAATTTCTAATGCGCTCACTATTGGTAATTGATAATTTAATTGGGAATAACCTGGGCATACTGGCATAGTTATATCAAATAAACACACAGCTAATTACACAGCACTGGTAAAAATTATTATGACAGAGCAAGCAACAATTACCACAACGGTTAATCTTTTGCAAGATAATATTCAAGTGTCTGCTTATCTTGCAGAGCCAAAAGAACCTGGTTCTTACCCAGGAGTGGTGGTATTACAAGAGATTTTTGGTGTCAACGTTCACATTCGGGAAGTTACAGAACAGATTGCCAAACTTGGGTATGTAGCGATCGCACCTGCGCTTTTTCAACGGATTGCTCCCGGCTTTGAAACCGGATACACACCCGAAGACATTGAAACTGGCAGAAGCTACGCCATGCAGACTCAAGCATCAGAGTTATTGAGCGATATTCAATTAGCAATTGACTACCTCAAAAATCTGCCCCAAGTGAAAAAAGATGGCTTTGGCTGTATTGGCTTCTGCTTTGGTGGTCATGTCGCATATCTTGCAGCCACTTTGCCAGATATTAAAGCTACAGCCTCCTTCTACGGTGCTGGAATTACCACCCGTACACCAGGAGGTGGCGCTCCCACTGTCACCCGTACCAGAGAAATTCCAGGTACTCTATATGGCTTCTTTGGTAAAGAAGATGCTAGCATCCCAACGGAACAAGTAGACGAGATTGAGGCAGAGTTAGAAAAATATAAAATTCCTCATCGCGTGTTTCGCTACGATGGAGCTGATCACGGATTTTTCTGTGACCATCGCGCCAGTTATAATCCTAAAGCTGCGGCCGATGCTTGGGAGCAAGTAAAACAACTCTTTAGTCAACTAAACTGAAGCATACGCAGGCAAGTTTGTCATTAGTCATTAGTCATTAGTGAATAACAAAGGACAACTTACGAATGACAAACGACAAGTGACAAATGACAATCTAAACTCCAGTGGCACCATATCAAATAACAATTAATCTTCAAAAGTCATGAATTCCGAATCGAAACTTTCTCAAACAGCCAATTCGTCATTTACAATGGACGATTTTGCCAAAGCACTAGAAAAGCACGACTACCAATTTCAAAAGGGACAGATTGTACATGGTAAAGTGTTCCAACTTGACCATGATGGGGCCTATGTGGATATTGGTGGCAAGTCGTCAGCTTTTCTGCCGCGCGATGAGGCTTCTTTGAGAGCAGTTACCGATTTATCGGAGGTGCTGCCATTGCAAGAGGAAATGCAGTTTTTGATTATCCGAGATCAGGATGCAGAAGGTCAAGTCACCCTTTCTCGAAAGCAGTTGGAAATTCAGCACATCTGGGAACGATTGGCCGAAATGCAGGAAAATGCCCAAACTGTGCAAGTAAGGGTTATGGGTGTGAATAAAGGTGGTGTAACCGTCGATATTCTCTCCTTGCGGGGATTTATTCCGCGATCGCACCTCGCCGAACGTGATAATTTAGAAGCACTCAAAGGTCAAAATCTGACTGTGGGCTTTTTGGAAATTAATAAAAACACCAATAAACTCATTCTTTCTCAACGTTTAGCAACTCGTTCTAGCAACTTCAGTTTATTAGAACTAGGTCAACTGGTGGAAGGCAAAGTTACCGGCATCAAACCTTTTGGTGTATTTGTTGATTTAAGTGGTATGAGCGCCTTGCTTCATATTAAGCAAGTAAGCCAAAAATTCATTGAATCTCTTGAAAAAGTATTTCAAGTTGGTCAGCCAATTAAAGCTGTAATTATTGACTTAGATGAGGGGAAAGGGCGGGTTGCTCTTTCTACCAGAGTTTTGGAAAACTTCCCTGGCGAAGTCTTAGAAAATATGGATGAAGTGATGGCTTCAGCTGAGGCGCGTGCCAATAGAGCTAATAACAAAGCATCTGAATAGTTTTAAGATGGGCTGCTTATACAAAGCATAGATAGTGCGTAAGTAGTCCATCGTAGACATCACACCTGCGGTAAGTGGGATTAATCGGTGACATACTCACCGAGAAAGAAGGGTCGGTGATTCTGGAGTAATAAGTAATAAGTAATAAGTAATGAGTAAATACCCATTTCTCATCCACTCATTACTCATTACTCGTTACTCATTACTCATTTAAAGTCCTGTCACCGATGATAAAAAGCCGTCTTCAAAAGACGGGGCTTCTCTACGAGACGCTTCGCGAACAGACCCAAATTTTTGGTGAATAGCGCCCACAAATTGATTAATAATCAATATTTCATGACTACCCCTGCATCTTTTTAGATGTAGGGGGATTGCAAATTAGGAAACCTTTTTACAGACTTTTGTCTAGCCCCTGGCATACAGTGTACACAAAAATTGTAAAAGCCTAGCTTGATGAGACTTTCCTTGTTCCCCTACTCTGCATGGTAACAAGAGAAAAAAGGAAAATCGGGCTTTTTCAACTTGTGTATTTACCAGCATAAAATCCTTGTAAAACAGTAATTTCAGCCAGTTTAACATGACTTTCGCTATGAGCCGCAGAATTTATTATGAGGCAAAATTCTGCAATATATCTCTTGTAAAAATATTTTGTGATATGGTGATAAGCTGACCTACTGCGAATTGAATCGTCCGAGTTTAAAAGACTACGATTCTCCGCAAAACTGTGCTTGCTTAAATTCTTTACGTGACAATGATTTATGACTATTAGTACCGAGCAGAAACTAATTCATCAGAAAATATATGCCAAAGAATTACGTTCCCTAATGCCACCGGAAGCATTTATCCCCGATCCAAGTAAATTAGTTATCTTGTTCATTAATCTGGCAATTTTGATTCTAGGTTGGATGATAGCGGCTCGGCTAGATTGTTGGTCGCCATATCTTTTATGGCTTTATCTACCTCTAAGCATCGTTATGGGCAACAGCGTGGTTGTCTTACTATTTAGCACTCACGATCTGATGCATGGTAGCGTGATTAAAAACGCCCGATTATCTTATATTATTAGCTTTTTAGGGCTAACAATGTTGTGGATGCCACCAACGTTGTGGAAGGCAGTTCATAATCGAGTACATCATAATCACACTAATGATTTGGGCGACCCTGATCGCAATTACTTATATGAACAGCCTACAACCTGGGGAAAATGGATTCAGGACTTGTTTGTGCCTTCTACTGAAGTCAATCCGATATGGTTCACAGTGGGAATGACTTCTGCTTGGGGAGTACATACTTTTCGCAATCTGACATCTGTGCTATTTTTCAATCACGAATCCGTCGATTATGTTCCGGCTGCATTTACAGTCAGTCCTAAAGATCGTCGGGCGATCGCAGGGGAATTAGTAATCATGATAATGATTCATCTGAGTATCCTCATCTATCTCCAATTTGAACCCATAAAGCTCATACTTGGTTACTTTTTACCAATTGCACTTGGTTATGCTGGAGTAATGTTTTATATTTATACAAATCATTTACTTTGTAGGATGACCAGCGTTAACGATCCACTGATTAATAGTATGTCTCTGCGGGTTTATAAAATATTTGACCTGTTGCATTTAAATTTTTCTCACCACACTGAACATCATATTTTTCCAGGAATGAACTCTGATTACTATTGTCTGGTTAGGGATTTGTTAGAAACTCACTATCCTGAACGCTTTAATTTATTGGATGCTGGGGAGGCATGGTACTTGCTGCTGCAAACTCCCCGACATTATAAAGATGAAGATACTCTTACAGATTGGTCAGGAGAAAAGTCTGTTCCCTGCCCTACAAGCGACAATTAAAAAGCTGACTTTTCACGGTATATGGAAAACCTCTCTTCTATTTCTCTCTCCTAGAAGGCTAAGATGTCAGTTGAACAAGCTATTGATTTGTTGAGCGAGTAAAACTAATCCCATTACCCTATCCCCCACATCTACAAAGATATGGGGGATAATTTTTACAGTATTAAGATAGATAAGGTGTGACTTATTGGTTTAGTTGGCTTAACGAGGGAGTAGGGAGTAGGGAAGAGGGAGTAAGGAAACCCCTGCTTGAAAACAAGGGATTTGATATCGACATCTCGTGTGTCGGCACTGCGTGCTTCTTTTGACAATTTTTTCTCAACATTCCCCCTAAAAAGGGGAGGCTTCAAACTATAAGGGAGTAGGGTATTTTCAATATTCTCCCGACTCCCCACTCCCGACTCCCCACTCCCTGTTTTGGTGAGAATATCTTGAGCATGGTAACAAAGTATAAAAATATGCTCGTACCTTTGTTGAATGCTTATCAGATTTTGAGCATATATCGAGCATTTCAAAAACTATAAACGCTGAAATATTCAATTAAGGTATTTATATGTTTCTGGTAACTGGAGCAACGGGAGGAATTGGTCGCAGAGTTGTGCGACTCCTACGGCAACGAGAACAGTCTGTGCGGGCATTTGTCCGCCTTAACTCGCGCTACAGCGAGTTAGAACACCGGGGTGCAGAAATCTTTATTGGTGACTTGCTACACGAAAAAGATATCCAGAAAGCTAGCCGAGGTGTCCAGTATATTATCAGCGCCCACGGTTCTGATAGCGATGCCCTATCTTTAGATTACCGCGCCAATATTGAACTTATTGACCAAGCAAAAGCCAATGGCGTCGAGCATTTTGTTTTCATTTCCGTACTGGGAGCCGATCGCGGTTATGAAGACGCTCCTGTGTTCAAAGCCAAACGGGCAGTAGAGCAATATTTGGCAGCTAGTGGCTTGAATTACACAATTTTACGCCCAGCTGGATTAGCATCTAACTTGCTGCCATTAGTAGAACGGTTTCGCGAAACAGGATTGTATCTGCTAATTGGCGATCGCAAAAACCGTACCTCAATTGTCAGTACCGATGATTTGGCAAGGATAGTCGTGGATTCTGTGACATTTGAAGGCGCTCGTAACCAGATTTTACCCGTCGGAGGCCCAGAGATTTTATTGCGAGAAGATATTCCCCGGATTTTTGGTCGGATCTTTACTAAAGAGCCAGTAATAATTAACTCACCACTATTTGTCATTGATGGGTTACAGAGTGCATTGGGTTTATTTAATCCCCAAATCCAAAAAGCTTTAGGAACTTATCGCACATTGCTAGCAAATGAATTTTTCTGTACAAAAGATGAAATTGCCAATTTAGAGGCGATTTATAACTTTAAATTGGAGACACTAGAAAATTTTTTGCGGCGCTATTTAGCAGTTTGAATAGTCATTAGTCATTGGTCAATAGTCATTAGTGAATAACAAAGGACAAAGGACAAATGACAAAGGACAAAGGACAAATGACAAATGACAAATAACGAATGACAAAGGACAAAAATATATGGTAAATGCTGCTCAAGCACGTCAGACAAAAGAGCGATTTGCACAACCAGAAGAACAACTCACTTATGAATTAGGTAAAGCGGTACAGGAATTGCCACCCCTGTACACTAGATTATTAGCGGGAACGATGAGCGCCATCGTATTTGGAGCGATCGCTTGGGCATACTTCTCACAAATAGATGAAGTAGCAACAGCACCAGGGGAATTAATTGCTTCCACACAGGTAAGACCGGTGACATCCTTGGGTGGAGGCTCAATTGTCGCCGTCAAAGTGCAAGAAGGCGATCGCGTTACTAAAGGTCAAATTCTGATTCAAAAAGATCCAGACTTGCAGAAAACCGATGTTTCCCGCCTAGCCAAATCTACGAGATTAATTCAGGACGATTTGCAACGTTTGGATGCAGAACGTACTGGAGGTACAACTACTGGGACGAAAGTACAAGATGAACTTTTAAACTCCCGTTTGCAAGACTATCAAGCGCGTCAAGCAGGGGCGGAAGCAGAAGCAAATCGCCAAATAGCACTTATTGATCAAGCCAAAGTCCGGTTGACTAGATTGCAAGACAACTTAGTTAATGCCAAAACCAGCGTTGCAAATGCTAAAACCAACCTTGCCAACGCAGATAGCATTCGGATTAAAATTGAAAGTAATTTGGCTCTCGCCGAAGAAAGGGAAAAAAGCTTACGCACCCTAATTACTCCTGGCGCTGTACCTCGTGTCGATTATTTGGATGCCCAAGAAAGATTAACTCGTGCAAAGACAGAAATCACTAGATCACAAGATGAAGTGATTAACGCCCAAAATAGAATCACAGAGGCTCAAGATAAAGTCACATCATTAGAAAAAGATATTGCTGCCCAAGCCCAAGAAATTCGCCAAGCAGAACAAGCTTACAACGCTGCACGCAGTCAGGCCCAGCGTGTAGCATCAGAACGCCAAAGTGAAATTTTGACCCAGTTCAACAAGCGTAAAGAAGAACTGACAACTGTTCAAGGTCAATTAGAACAGGCGAGAAAACAGCAAGCATTAGAAACCATTGAGGCTCCAGTTGCGGGTACGATTTACAGAGTCAAAGCCACTAAAGGGCCAGTACAAGTGGGTGAAGAATTGGTGTCAATTTTGCCGGAAGGGGAAGAAATGCTCCTAGAAGTGAAAGTTCTCAACCGCGATATTGGGTTTATTCGTCAAGGAATGAAAGCAAAAGTGAAAATGGCAACTTTCCCCTTCCAGGAATTTGGCATTGTGGAGGGCGAAGTAATGCAAGTCAGTCCGAATGCAATTATTGATAAAGAATTAGGCTTAGTTTTTCCTACAAGAATTAAGTTAAGTAAACACACCGTAAACGTGCGGGGTCAGGAAGTAGCATTTACACCAGGGATGGCCGCTACAGGTGAAATTGTAACTCGCAAAAAGTCAATTTTGACATTCATCACTGAGCCTGTGACCCGACGGTTCAACGAGGCATTTTCGGTTAGGTAGGTTTGTAGCCTCTCCTGTTTTTATTCCAGTTTTAAAGCGATTCACAAAAAGCGATACCTGGGTTGGCTACACCTACGCATCCCACAACCCACACTTAAAACGTAAGGGTTTAGCAATGCTAAACCCTTACATTCATTCACAACAGACGAGTTGGTTGGTTGATTTTCTTAACCAACCATTATTGAACTGAACTGCAAATCGCTACAATTTTCAAACCATACCCAAAAATTTTCTATACTGATCTATTTGTTTTTGCATTTCCTCTAGTAGTTTGCCAAAATCAAGATTATTTTCATCCTCATTGCTATCCATGTTTGTGCTGCCCAGAATCTTCTCATAGTTTTGAAATTGCGACCATAATTCTGGATTGGCTAATCCGTTATTACCTGCGGTTGGTGTCAGATATTTTGTAGTTTCTGTAATTGCCTGACCAATCAGATAACCGATATCGGAATTATTAAAACTAGCGATGGTTTCTGGTGTCAGATATTTTGTAGTTTCTGTAATTGCCTGACCAATCAGATAACCGATATCGGAATTATTAAAACTAGCGATGGTTTCTGGTGTCAAATATTTTGCCGTTTCTGTAATTGCCTGACCAATCAGAGAACCGACATCGGAATTATTAAAACTAGAAATTGTCTGTTGTGATGTGAGATAACTTGCGGTTTGTGTATAGACGCGTAGCAGGTTGTCGCCAGACATTGCCTGACTCCCTAGAGAAGCAAAATTGTAACTATTAGAACTAGAGATTGTACTTTGTGTATTATTTCTTGCTGTCTCTGCAATCACCTGACTCGCTAGAGAACTGACACTAGAAATATTAAACCTAGAGCTTGTAGTTGATGTAGTATTTTCTGCGGTCTCTGTGACAATCTGACGTACTTGGGCATCAGTCAGGTTGGGGTTAGCACTAAGCATTAGAGCAACTACACCAGCAACGTGGGGAGTAGCCATAGAAGTGCCATTATAAGTGGCATATTGATTATTCGGAACTGAAGAATAGACCCTAACTCCTGGGGCTGTGACGTAGGCGATTTCATCCGTTCCAGAACGGTTAGAGAAGTCGGGCATATTATTATTTCTATCTACTGCCCCAACTGCAATTCCCGACTTGTATGCATAACGGGCGGGATAATCTGGTAATGAGTCACCATCATTACCTGCTGCCATGACAACAATCACTCCTTTGCTGCTGGCATAGTTAATAGCTGACTCTAGAGTACGATTGGCAGATGCGCCTCCTAAACTGAGATTAATTACATTAGCTCCATTATCCACAGCGTAGCGAATACCCTTCGAGATAGAACTATAGGAACCAGAGCCAGAGTCATTCAAAACTTTGACGGGCATAATCTTGGCATCATAAGCAATACCAGTGACACCGTAGTTATTATTTTCTCCTGCGATCGTGCCGGAAACATGAGTGCCATGACCGTTTATGTCTAGGGTGTTGTTGTTGTTACCAGAGAAGTTCCAGCCGTAATTATCATCAATATAACCATTGCCATCATCATCTATACCGTTACCTGCAATTTCGTTGGCATTTGTCCAGATATTATTCCTCAAATCCTCGTGGTTGTAGTCAACCCCAGTATCTACAACAGCAACAACAACACCTTGACCTGTGTATCCATGTGCCCAAACTTCCGGTGCTTTAACAAGGTCTGCTCCCCAATTATTGCCACCAAGATTAGGAACATCAGCAAAGGTATTATGACCAGTAGCTCTAGCCACTGCTGCTGCCCCATTAATCAAGCCATAGCCATTGGTGGAGTTATAATTTCCAGTGCTAAAAGCATTAGCAGTAGCATTAATGCTATTTTCGGAGTCACCGTTATTTAGCAACTGCACGTTTGTGGAAGTTGAGTTATGGCTACTACGTCCGCTGAAGTTGAGGCTGTAGTCATCCTTCGCTTTAAAGCTATCTAATGAGGATATTGAAGTGACGTTTAGCTGTTTATCTGACAGCACATTCTTATTAACATCATCAATGAGCATAAGTATTTTTTCTCAAAGATAGCAATCGTTTTTTTGACAAATTCCAGCGTTAAAACCTTTACAAGAAAAAGATTTTAATGTGTGAATAAGCTTCATTGTCAATAATTACTATGTAATCTCATAACAAAATGCTAATTCTACTACTAAAAAACATAATTAATATTAGAATTTTTATTGGCATATTAATTGATACATTTAAAATTAAATTTATATCATTTTAACTATCAATTGGTGGATAAAAAATTAATTCGGCTATGCTTATAAACTTATAATTTCTAAAGGTTTTTAACATTAGCTAATATCTGTCATACCAATAGAGTGTGTTACAAAGAAAGGCAGAGAGCAGAAGGCTTTTATGAAAAAAGTATTAATAAAAACTTTAGTTGTGGGTTATTGCCCACTGGTCTAAAAAGATTTGTATCGATAGCGCAGCGTAAAGCCTTCTCTACGAGAGGCTTCGCCAACGGCATGGCTTCTCTACGAGACGCTACTGCGTAGCTTGCTTCTCTGTAGGAGTACGCTTAGAGCGAGTCAGACGCTCCTGCGACGCTAACGCTACGCTATCGAGCGTCGCGGAAAGTGACACGAGACACAAATGAGCCAGTGCGGTCTTGGGATGCATCCCAAGACCGCACTGGCGTCGTCCTTACTTCAATGTCAAAACTTATTTTGAACAGCTTATTAGAGTTTTAGCGTAGGCATTGCAGAACTTTTTGAAGTTCCCTTAATAACAGGTGGAAAGTTTCACTTGGGTCTAAATCCCCACTTTCTACCCGATAAATGAGAACTGATTTAATAGAGGCGACTCAGTGTGTACTCAGCTATGTTAATCAATGCCTGGTGGGATTCTGAGGGTGGGAGAACTGCAAGATGTTCAATTGCTAACTTAGCATGGTGAGCAGCTAAGTCTCGCGCCTGCTGTATACCTTGACTGTCTTGAATTAATGCTAGTGCTTGCTCTAAATCACCTTCTTGAGCAAACTCTCGTTCAATGAGCACTTCCAAAGATGGTTTTTCTGCTAAAGCAAATAAAACTGGTGCAGTCAGATTACCACTTTTGAGATCCGACCCCACTGGTTTACCCAAGGTATCTGTTGTACTGGTGAAATCTAGAATGTCGTCAACAATTTGAAATGCTATACCAAAATGACGACCGTAGCTATACAGATGCTCAACAGTTTCTCGTGAGACTTCACTGAGCAATCCAGCTGCTTTAGAACTGTTGGCGATTAACGAAGCTGTTTTGTAGTAACTCTTCTCAATGTAAGTTTCAGTAGAGATACCAGCATCAAAACGATTTAGTCCCTGCTGAATCTCCCCAGTAGCCAGATCCATAATGACTTCTGAGAGCAGTTTCACCACCTCTAAATTATCCAAGTTTGCTAAATACCAGGATGATTGGGCAAAGAGAAAATCTCCTGCTAAGATGGCAATGCGGTTCCCAAACAAACTATGAACGGTAGGAACGCCTCGCCGCACGTCTGATTCATCTACCACGTCGTCATGTACCAAACTTGCTGTGTGAATCATTTCTGTAATCTCAGCTAGGCGGCGGTGACGTGGTGTAATGTCTTGTTCTAACATTGTTGCCCGCGATATTAGCAGGACAATTGCTGGTCTGATACGCTTTCCCCCAGCTCCGAATAAATGTTCGGCTGCTGCAAACAGAATGGGGTGGCGGTTTCCAACTAGCTGTTTTAGGTTATCTGCTAGTAGTCGCAGGTCTGCTTCCACAGGGGTAAACAGGGAGGTGGCTGGGGTCATGGATGGGCGGACTCTGACTTAGGTTACGAAAGTTTACATATCCTATACTCATTTTAAGATAACCCTGTGCCAGCGCAAAGTTTTCATAAGGTAATACCATATTTATGAGTCTATGGGTGATAATTAAGGTTAGGAATAGGTTTGTCAATAAGTAATTGTGCTTAATTTGTGAGAACTCAGATTTTAAACTAACTTAAAACATAAATTTTCAGTACATGAGAATAAATATCAGATGAAATTGTATTAAGTAGTTTCTCATCTCCCCTTTATCGCCACAGTTCAAAACAAAAGTTAAGTAACATTACCTATTGACAAAATAGATATAATTTAAATTTTTCGCCAATGGGTAAGGCTAAGTTTTTTCAGATTGAGTCATAGCTCTTCAAAAAATTTGAAATTTAGCAGTCGATTGGGCTTCAAATTCAGGGTCGTTGTGTTACGCTAAAATGTAGGAATTTTAAATTTTTCAGATATTCACACCCCAAAAGTTAAGTCAGCTACTAGTTGATTTTACTGAGTTGGTATTGTGAGTCTAAAATAAATATTCGTCGGTAAGATTAAGGGAATAAATTCTTTAATTTTTCCTACGGTAAGCGAAACTCCTGGTTTGGAGCTATGTGATATCCCTATGGGAGGCTGCTACACGTCTTCAGCGCACGTTGAGCGCAAGCATTGCTCTTGTCACAGCAGTTTGAGCAGCAATAAAGCAGATCAAGTAGACCGCTGAGAATCGTAGTTTTAGATTGCTAAACGGCAAACTAACTGCTGTGGGATCTATGGTCTGCAAAAAGTCGCATCAGACAATAAATTCTTTGTCCGTAGAGAATTTTATCTCTATAGGTAATTTTACCATAGGAAACTACAGCCATCAAGAATGCACTTGATTGGCTGAGGTTCTACTAATTTATGGAATTTTATATTCGTTTAGAAGGGTGCTAGTAGAACAATGATTTACGGAAGTATACCTATGATGATTTTTATTTTAGCGTCTGGATATTTGTTCACAGTCTACCTGTTATTAGCACTGGCGAAGCGAACGGGTACAAAGACTGTTCCTACAAGTTTCCCTTCATCTACTGAGGGAAAACACAAGCAGGAGATATCAGTTAATAGTCAATAGTCATTTGTCCTTTGTCCTTGGTCATTTGTTTTGATTAAAAGATTAAGGACTAAGGACTAAAGACTAATTAGTTTTATTGAAGTTTGGAAATAGCGGTATCAGTGAAGCAAACCTCTTCAACCATTGGGGTATAGCCTAGCCACTGCACTCCTGACTGGGAAAACTGTTGAGGACAACCGCTGACGGCGAAGCGAGTTGGTAGTGGTAAGTGAGTATTTTTTAAGCCTAGTAAGTCTAGCTCTTGGGCACAAGCTGCCACAACATGAACAGCTGGATCAACTAACTGGACTTGAGAGGGGAGGAGCGATCGCAGTACTGGTGTAAGGTGGGGATAATGGGTACAGCCGTGGACTAAGGTATCAATTTCCTGCTCTAATAAAGGCTCTAAGTAGGCTCGTGCTACTTCGGCAGTGTAAGGGTCGTGAATGCGATTTTGCTCAATCAGTGGCACAAACTCTGGACATCCAACTTGCCAGACTTGGACATCAGGAGCAATTTCGAGTATGGCGTGCTTATAAGCATTACTCTTAGCCGTGGCTGGAGTGGCAATTACACCAATCCGCTTTCCTAGCTGCACCGCCGCTCTTGCACCCGGTAAAATCACTCCCAAAATGGGTATGCTGAATTCTTGACGCACGGTTTCTAAGGCTAGAGCAGAACTGGTGTTGCAAGCCATAATTACCATTTTTACCTGCTGCTGTTGTAGCCAGGTAATAATTTCACGCGTAAATCGTAAAATTTCTGCTTGTGAACGAATTCCGTAAGGAAGTCTAGCTGTATCCCCAAAATAAATAATTGATTCATTGGGGAGTTGCCGATATAGTTGTCGCAATACCGTTAGCCCACCCACACCACTATCAAAGATGCCAATTGGGGCACGTTGGGGTTCTTGATCAGAAAAATCGTCAAGATTCCCTTCAAAAATGGAAGATGAATACACAGGCAGATATAAATTTAGGATTTGGGATTTAAAATACAGAATTTAGCAGACAATCTCCAAATTGACCACTAAATTCTGCAAATAAAAGAAGTTTAAATACCACCTCTTTAATTAGTAATTTGTACTATATTACCTCTGCTTTAAGTATTTTAGGATGCCACTAGCGATCGCTTCTGCCATCCGATTTTGATACTCTGGTGTTCCTAATCTGGGGTTATCCTCATAACCACTCATGTAGCCTGTTTCCACTAAAATCGAAGGCATGGAGCTTTTCCTGAGAACGTAGAATCTAGCTTTGCGGGTTCCTCGGTCTTTGATAGTACCGATGTTCTGGAGAATAGAATTGCGAACTGCTTCAGCCAGAGCATAACCACTTTCGTAATAATAGACTTCTAAGCCATTCACACTTGGACGACCATCAACCGAATTAGCATGAATGCTCACAAACAAAGTGGCGTTAACTCGCTCGGCGATATTTACCCGTCCCTGAAGTTCTACAAAAAAGTCAGCATCCCGCGTGAGTATCGCTTGTACACCATTTTGCTCTAAAATTGCCGCTACCCTTCTACCAATAGGTAAGACTACATCCTTTTCTAATAGTCCACCCAGACCAGGAGCACCTGAGTCTTTGCCACCGTGTCCTGGGTCAATCACTACTAGCAACTTCCCTCTGGGAACCGAGGGGCGTGGCTGAGAAGTGGGACGGGGATTATCTGTGGGGTTTGGGAATTGACCTTGGTTTGACGATGGTAGGGGAGGTAAAGTAATGGGCGGTGTAATACTACTACTAGAGCGTTGTAATTGTAGAGCTAAAAGCTGATCGCTAACCTGGTTGAGTTCCCCAATTTGTACTCCGGCTGCTGGTTGAACTAAGACAGTAACAGTATTAGATTCTTGTGGTTGCAGGCGGACTCGCAGGATAGGGCTATTAGCATTAAAAGTCGGGCCTGTAACTTTGGGAGCCAACCGAGCATTGTTGATGGAAATGCGATACAGACCAGAAGTTCTATCCCAGCCGGCTATGGCAGATAAAGCTTGGTCGGCTCTAATCAACAGTTGTGTACCATTATTAGCCAGTTCCACAGACTGAATGGTAGCAGGTGAGTTGTTAGAAGGTGCTACGGGGCGTGGACTGTTACTTCCAGGTACTTGAGCAACGCCACGACTGGGGAGAACTACAAAACCACCAACACTGCTAGTAGTTGCTCGCCAATTAGGACTATTTTCGCCTACCTGTAAAGTCAGGCGGACAACAGATGGACTTGTTTGTAGTTGACTGAACTGAATGCGGCTGACACCATAGCGATTAATGGACAAATCGCGTTGCTCTAGATTTGGTGATAAAGTTGCGCCAGCAATGTCAATGTTGATTGCCTTCTGATCATTGCTACGGTTTACCTGAATCTGAGGATTACCACCATTGGTGCGGATGAAAAAGCCATCGCCTGTGACTTGTAAGTTCTCAATTTCAGTAACCCTAGCGGCAACCATTCCGTTTCTAGGTGAATTGACAGAGTTGGTTGTCACCACATTGTAAATATTTCTTGGGGAGAAGGTTGGTGTAGATGTTCTCGGTGAAGCGTCTGTGGCGATAACTTCTTCTTGTTGCCCCTCAGTATTTCTTGAGGGTACATTTTCGGCTTCTGGAGTAGGTAATTGCACTGTCCAGCGATCGCCAGTTGTACCCACAAATTGTACTTTTTTGGGGTCTAAAGTGTAACCAGGGCTGAGTTCAACGACTATCCGCGTTGTCTCTGTATCAAACTGCCCAATACGAATCGAGCGAATTCCACCGCCCACTTGTTGGGTTTGCTGCGGACGCCCAAATGTGGTTCCTGGCAAATCAATTACTAGGCGAGTCGGGTTAAAAATTAATTGTGCTTGGGGTTGAACATCCCCTAAAGTATTAATTTCCAGCTTGTTTTGATTGGCATCAAAACGCCAAGATTCAAGTCTCGCGGCCATTGCCGGCGACGACAGCATGAAGATAGTTCCAATAGTACTGGATAGTAACCAGCGTAATTTCACAGTCTTTTCTCCTGATTCACATTCATGGGAGCCGTCAACATCTCAACATATTGGCAAATCCTCACACCGTCACCACGCACACTTGAGTTTTGCGCTGTTATTAAGACACAGCTAGCTAATGGCGTAAAATATAGCACGCTCCTCTGATTTTGCCATGCCATTAGCCGATATAAATTTGACTGCCTATTTTAAGTTCATGCCGGACTAACGTCCTGCTATGCGCTTTCACCCCTTGTGGGTGACATGACACCAATCCAAAATCTGCTGACTTGCAAAGCATCAGATGACAATAACAAAGAAGCTACTCTTGTCCCGCAGCAAGAATACTTAAATTGTTTTACTACTAAATTGGATAAAAATGGTAAAGATTAGATGTATTTACTCAATAATTTCGACTAAATTACTTATCTTCTCTTTAGATACTGAAGAATGCCACGAGCGATCGCATCTGCCATTTGATTTTGGTAAGCCAAGCTTCTGAGTTTAGCGTTATCATCTCGACCGGTCAAATAACCTGTTTCTACCAGAATCGAAGGCATAGAACTTTTTCTGAGGACAAAAAATCTGGCTCGCCGCACTCCCCTGTCTCTGACATTTACACCTTGGAGAATACTGTTATGGACAGTCCGAGCTAGACCCAAACCACTGTCGTAATAATATGTTTCCAAGCCGCTGACATCCGAACGACCTGGCCCGACTGCATTAGCATGAATACTCACAAACACATCAGCATTAGCTCGTTCTGCTAATTGCACCCGTCCTGGAAGGGTAACAAAATAGTCAGAATCCCTTGTCATAACTACTTGTACGCCATTTTGCTGCAAGACCTGAGCTATTCTTTTGCTAATAGGCAAAATAACATCCTTTTCGCGTAATCCTCCAAGACCTACTGCACCAGGGTCTTTACCGCCATGTCCTGGGTCAATGAGGACTACCACTCGTCCATTGGTAACTCGGCGCTGTGGTTGGGTTGGAGGTTGGGGATTGGGATTGTTTGGGTCTGGGAATGGCCCCCGGTTTGGTGGTGGTAGCGGAGGTAAAGCAAAAGGAGGTCTTCTGGGGGGGATTGTCACAATTCGACGAGAGCCTTGTATTGGTAGAGCTAAAAGCTGGTCGCCGATTTGCTGGGGTTGTCCAAGTTGTACTCCGCTTGCTGGTTGAACTAAGACAACGACTGTGTTGGGTTCTTGTGGTTGCAGGCGTACCCGGAGAATGGGGCTATTAGGAGCAAAAGTAGGGCCTGTAACTCTGGGAGCTAACTTGGCATTGGGAATTGTGACGCGGAACAGACCAGAAGTTCTATCCCAAGCTCCCGTAGCAGATACAGTTTGGTCGGCTCTAATTAGCAGTTGTGTGCCATTATCAGCCAGTTGTACAGACTCAATTGTTGCTGGGGAGTTGTTAGCAGATAGTCTGCTAGGTAGAGAGGGTGGTTGTGACTGATTGTCCGATAGATTTGAATTACTACTTCCAGGCAGTGTGACAACGCGACTAGGCAGAACTACCAAACCACCACCGTTACTATTACTTGCTCGCCAGTCTGGGCTATTTTTATCTACCCGCAAAGTCAGGCGAACGCCAGGAGGTTGGGTTTGTAGTCGGGTGAATTCGACGCGGCTAACACCATGCTTGTTAACCGGTATATTATTCTGCTGCGCCAGACGTGGTGATAAAGATGCGCCAGAGATATCCATGAAGATGGTAGCGCGATCGCGGCTGCGAATTACCTGAATTGGAGGATTACTACCACTGGTGCGAATGAACAACCCATCACCTGTGACTTGTAAGCTCTCAATTTGAGTCGCCCCTCGTGTAGTAGTGGCAACTCTTGAAATGCCAGGTTGCGGCTCAGAGTTTGGGGTAACAACAGTGTAAGCACTTCTGGGAGATGAGGTCGGAGATGAGGTGGGAGATGAAGCTACTCTCTCGATTTCTGGCTTAGGTAATTGCACCGTCCAGCGATCGCCAGTTGTACCCACAAATTGCACTCGTTTAGGGTCTAAAGTATAACCAGGACTGATTTCAACAACTATACGTGTTGTTTCTGTATCAAACTGCCCAACACGAATTGAGCGAATTCCACCACCCACCTGTTGGGTTATTTGTGGACGCCCAAATGTAGTTCCTGGCAAATCAATTACCAGGCGAGTCGGGTTGAAAATTAGTTGTGCCTGGGGTTGAACTGCTCCCACAGTATTAATTTCCAGCCTGTTTTGATTGGCATCAAAGCGCCAAGATTCAAGTCTCGCAGCCATTGCCGGCGACGATAACATGAAGATAGTTCCAATAGTGCTGGGTAGTAACCAGTGTAATTTCACAGTCCTTTCTCCTAATTCACGTTCATGGGAGGCGTTAATATCTCAACTCATTGGTAAATCATCACACCGTCACCACCTAAACTTTACTTTCGATGCTTTTTTGATACCTGAAGACTTATGTAATACCATTTAAAATCAGTTATCAGGTTTCATCTTGGGTCTAAATCCCCATGTCAAATCTTCCACCTTTAGAGGTAGAAATTGTTACTTCCAAGGAAGCTAGAAAACTAATAACTGATAACCGTTCACTGATAACTGTTTTTTGTTTTTTGCCATCAATGCACTAAGTAAATAATTCCCATTACTGTCAGATGATCTAGCAAAATTTATGGGTGTTACTCCCCAATTACCTGGAAAATATTCAGATAAAGGCATACAGGCCAAGGGAGATTAGAAATAAATAACATTCCGAATGCTGGTAGAAATTATAAACAGACGATTATTCTACAATCACACGGGACGGAAATTTGAAGAGAGAAGTTTCCACTGCACGATCGCAACATCCTCATAGCACAGTGATAGTACTGAATTCAGAGTCCTGAGTTCTGAGCGAAAATTACTCAGAACTCAGTAAGAATTTACCCAAGACTTTGATTAACGATCGCTAGATTCTGGGGTTATTTCCGAATTGCCATTATCATTTGATGCTGGCACTTTTAACTGAGGTGGTTCAATTACCAACGAAGTCCCAGAAGAACTGTCTAAAACTAGTTGCTCTGAGCCTGCTTCCACAGCTTTTGGGTCTGGAAATACAAATCGTAACAAGGGAGGAGCTAAAAAGGTTGTCAAGATAACCATCATGATAATTGCCGCCCCTAATGGTTTTGAGAGAGCGCCACTGGCTGCGCCGACACCAGCAAACACTAATCCAACTTCCCCTCTGGGAATCATCCCCACACCGATCGCTAAACGGTTAATTCCCGGTTGACCAAACACGCTTAAACCTGTGATTACTTTACCGAGAATGGCTACTATGATCAGGAAACTTGCCATAATTAGACCTTCTCGATTGTCGGGAATTGCTGGGTTTAGCACTCCCAAATCGGTTTTTGCCCCAACAGTCACAAAGAAAATTGGCACTAACATATCGGCAATGGGGCAGACTTGTCTTTGCAATTCTTTGCGCTTGTCTGTCTCTTCTAGGACTAAACCCGCTGCAAAAGCTCCCAGAATTGCTTCTAAGTGGATAGCGGCGGCAAGGTATGCCATAGCAAAGGCGAAGATGAATGCTGGTATCACCAGTTCACCGCGTGTTTTGAGTTTATCAGCGATCGCCACAAAGGACTTATTGAAAACATTACCTAGGAGGATTGCTCCCAAAATAAAACCAGTGGCGCTGATAATCAAATAAATTACTTTGCTGACATCCACCACGCCATCTTTAGCTAGACTGGCAACTACCGCTAAAACGATGATTCCTAGAACATCGTCAATTACGGCAGCACCCAAAATAATCTGCCCTTCTTTAGAATTGAGTCGTCCCAACTCTGACAGCACTTTGGAAGTAATCCCAATACTAGTGGCAGTCAAAGCCGCCCCTGCAAAAATTGCCGGGACAGCACTAATACCAAACAAAGTCATCAGTCCCACAGTACCAGCAGCAAAGGGTACTACTACCCCCACTATTGCTACAACAGTGGCTTGGATACCAACTGCGATTAAGTCTTTTAAATTCGACTCCAAGCCGATTTCAAACAGCAGGATGATCACACCCAATTCTGCTAAAACGGAAACGACTTCAGACTGAGCGGCAAACACTGCTGGAGTGGCTTCAGGCGTTAAACCACCAGTGATTTGAAGGAAGGACATGATCAAAGAGTTAGAACTGTCTGTGCTGCCTTCTGGAAATACTAAAAGGTGGAAAACAGAGATACCTACTACTACACCACCTACTAGTTCGCCTAATACAGGTGGCAAACCCACTTGGTTTGATAACTCTCCACCAACTTTGCTGGCGAGATAAATGACTACTAAGCTTAGTAGCACTGCTGCTATTACCATTGAACTGTCCGCGGTTTCTGTTGCGGTAGCCAGCAGAGGAAAAGAGAAGTTGATTGGATTTAACAAATACATGGGTTCCGTGAAAATCCTTCTCTTTGATTTTGACGCGTTTCTCAAAAACGTCTACCGATGGAGATGCTTGGGCAGCTTGATCAAATTAATTTGTGCCATTTGTCAAATTAATCAAGCGCTGCCTTTCTGGTTCAGGTTTCAGCAGCTAATACGCCACGACAAAATCTCTAAAAAAGCTAGTGTAATTTTTTTAGTTTCAAAAAATGTAACCGTTTCAGCTTTTGACGATCGCAGTGTCAAAGTAAGAACATACAAATCGTATCTAGCGATCGCACTTGAGTTGTGAAAAACTTGTGGTAGCTGTTGACTCTCAACAGCCACCAGAAGATTGCTATATACGTTTATTAAAAACATCTGTGGATACTTTGAGGAGTGCAAATCTTATGACTAGAGCCGCTTTAACCGGTTCTCAATTTCCATCTGGAAACTTGTGGAAAATACTGCCTTTAGCCTTGCTGGTATGTGTAACTTTGACACTGCCCGCCTTGGCGCAAGAAAAAGATAAATTGTGGCGAACCCTTAGTGTCAGTGGTCGCGGAGTAGAAACAATTCCTACAACCCTGGCGCAAGTCAGTTTAGGAGTGGAGATTCAGGGGAAAACAGCACAGGAGGTACAGCAAGAAGCCGCCCGCAGGTCATCGGCTGTAGTTGCGTTCCTCAAGAGCAAAAATGTTGAAAAATTACAAACTACTGGTATCCGGCTCAACCCAGTTTATAGCTACACCGATAATGTACAGCGAATTACAGGCTATGCTGCCAATAACACTGTGAGTTTTAGCATTCCTGTTGAGCAAGCTGGGACATTATTGGATGATGCAGTAAAAGCAGGTGCGACACAAATTAACGGTATTAGTTTTGTTGCGAATGATGAAGCGATCGCGGCTGCTCAAAAACAAGCATTAAAAGAAGCTACTCAAGACGCCCAGCAGCAAGCTGATGCTGTTTTCAGTGCCTTGGGTTTTAAATCCAAAGAAATAGTGAGCATTCAAGTTAATAATGCTACTCCACCTCGGCCACCCATGTTTTTACGGGCTGAGGCTGCAAAGTTAGCCGATGCTTCCACCCCTGTTGTGGGTGGTGAACAGGAAATAGAAGCATCGGTGACACTACAAATTAGTTATTAGTCATTAGTCATTAGTCCTTTGTCCTTTGTCAAGATAAAGGACTAATAATCAATGCCCAATGACCAATGCCCAATGCCCAATTCCCAATTCCCAATTAAAAATGTTCTGAAGACATATCTCCAGTACCACCCTCTCCATCTCGCTTAGAGCCTAATAAATCTAGTTGGTCTACTCTAATAATCGGTGTAGAACGGTTTGCTCCTGTTTGGCGATCGCTCCATGTGTCAAACTTCAAGGAACCTTTGATGCCAATTAGACTTCCCTTGCGGACATAATTACCTGCTACCTCAGCCGTTTTATCCCATAACTCCAACGTGAACCAGTCAGGTTCATCGCTGTTGCGCGATCGCCTTTTTACCGCTAGTGTCAGTCTGCACTTCACACTACCAGACTCAAAATACTTTATATCAGGGTCGCCGCCTACACGACCAACAAGAGTGACAATATTGATACTCATCTACGTTACCTTTTCAGTACAAATGTACTTAGCAATTTAGACTTTCATCATAGCGAATTGTGAAACACTTGAAAATAATGTGTTAAACAGTTAACAATATAGTTGACTTGAAAAATTATACACACTACTTGGAGAAACACATAAAAGTATACGGATATACTAAGCTAACCAGAGAATATCAAAAAACAGATGCCTGAGACATACTAAATATTCCTGGGAATCATATAAAAATATAGTCTAGTTTACTCAACTCAGGATACAAACGTAATCCAATCTGGCACGATTAACTCTGACCGTTGTAGTCAAAAAGTATCGCACATAGGGGGCTTAGAGAAGCGTGGGCATTTTTAGGAACTTTCGCACATCATGGGATATGGGTATCGACCTCGGTACCGCTAACACCCTGGTTTATGTATCTGGTAAAGGTATTGTACTACAAGAGCCTTCTGTAGTTGCTATCGATGTCAACGAAAAGGTGGCACTAGCAGTCGGAGAAGAAGCCAAAAAAATGCTCGGTCGCACACCTGGAAATGTGATTGCCCTCCGGCCTTTGCGGGATGGTGTAATCGCTGACTTTGATATAGCCGAGCTGATGCTGAAAAGCTTTATTCAGCGTGTAAATGAAGGTAGGTCTTTAGTTTTACCCCGGATTGTCATTGGTATTCCCAGTGGTGTCACAGGAGTAGAAAGGCGAGCTGTAATGGATGCAGCTCACCAAGCAGGAGCCAGAAAAGTCTATTTAATCGATGAACCTGTAGCTGCGGCCATCGGTGCAGGACTACCTGTTGCCGAAGCGACAGGCAACATGATCATTGATATCGGTGGTGGCACAACAGAAGTTGCAGTGCTGAGTCTTCAAGGTACGGTGATTAGTGAATCAGTACGCATTGCTGGAGATGAACTGACTGATGCGATCATTCAGTATATTAAGAAAGTTCATAACTTAGTTATTGGTGAACGTACTGCCGAAGATATCAAAATTCGGCTTGGTTCTGCATATCCGACTAATGATGATAATGACGCCATGATGGAAGTCCGAGGTTTACACCTGCTTTCTGGTCTACCGCGAACTGTAACAATCAAAGCCCCAGAAATCCGTGAAAGTATGTTGGAACCGCTATCAGTCATTATAGAAGCTGTAAAGCGGACACTGGAACGTACACCTCCAGAACTAGCAGCAGACATCATTGACAGAGGTATTATGTTAGCTGGTGGTGGTGCTTTGCTCAAAGGCATAGATACCCTCATTAGCCATGAAACAGGGATTGTAACCCACATTGCAGCTGATCCTTTAAGCTGTGTTGTGCTGGGAACAGGTCGTGTGTTAGAAAACTTTAAACAGTTGGAACGAGTTGTCACCGAAAGCTCTCGGAATATGTAACAAAAAAAATATCAGACTTGAGTTCTATTTGAGTTCTATTTGGGTTTTATATAAATAGAATCCAAGTAGAACTTAATTTATATAAGTATACAAAGGTATATATGATGACAATACGGCGTTGGTGGGATCGTAAAGGATTGCAAATCGGGTTGTTAGCTCTAGTAGTTGGTAGTGCTTGGATATTGCGACAGACTCAAGGTGAATTGGTGCTTGAGACATACCAGGCAATTACCCGTCCGTTAGAGATGTTGCAGTCAGGGCCAACTCCAGAAGAACGTCTTAGAGATGCCCGGATATCAGAATTGCAAACCCGTATAGTAGATTTGGAAAGTCAAAAGACAAAGCTACAAGATTTATTAGGCTATGTAGAAAAAGAGCCTCTAGCATCACGGCCAATTCCAGCACGGGTGATAGGCCGTAGTGCTGATCAGTGGTGGCAACAAGTTACCCTGAATCGCGGTGCGAATGCAGGGATTCAGGAAGGCTTCATAGTCAAGGCTGATGGCGGTTTAGTGGGTTTAGTAGAAAATGTAACACCCAATACTAGTCGCGTGTTGTTAATCAGTGATCTCAAGAGTCAAGTGGGTGTATCCATTAGCCGCACGGCAGCTAAAGGCGTTTTGCGAGGAGATTCTTCTGCGGAAGCTGTGCTGGAATTTTATGAAAAAGTCCCAAATGTGAAAGTGGGAGATTTAGTTTCCACATCTACTTATAGTCAGAAATTTCCATCCGGCTTGGCAGTAGGACGAATAAAGTCACTAGATTTAAAGAAACTCCCAGCATCAGTGGCAAAAATAGAACTTTTTCCGCCAATCCGCTCTCTCGATTGGGTAGCTGTTTATCCAAAGCCAGAAAACCAAGAGTCGGCAACTCAAGTGCCACAAAAGTCTAAGTAAATTCTTCCTTGAAAATCCATAGAAAAATGAAGATTCCTGCATTTGGTGGTAGCAGGCAGAAAAAGCCAAAATCGTCAGAACGAAAGCGAAAATCAAAATTCCAAATCCAGCCGCTTTCTCGTTGGCATCCCAGCATACGTCAGCTGTTGGGTTGGATAGTGACGATTGGATCTGTACTGTTATGTTTACTATTATTACCAACCCGGTTCCCAGGTATGGAATTATTAGGAATTGGCCCTAACTGGCTGTTAATTTGGGTGGTAGCTTGGAGTGTGAAGCGCACGGTTTTTGCCGGAGCATTGGCAGGTATAGTTCTAGGATTACTTCAAGATTCAATGACATCACCTAACCCTACTCATGCCCTCAGTTTAGGTATAGTGGGAATTTTAACTAGTCTGCTCCAGAAACAGCGTTTTATCGAAGAAGATTTTATTTCGATTGCTGTAATTGTCTTTATTATGGCGGTTTTGGCAGAAACTATCTTTGGGTTGCAATTAACTTTGATAGGCAATGAGCGTAAGGTGACAGATATTTGGACGTATTACCAGCGTGTCGCTCTTGCCTCTGCCATTCTTAGTAGTTTATGGGCACCGGTAATTTATTATCCCCTAAACCGTTGGTGGCAACGGATAAAATTATTGGAGCAGTCTTGAATTCTTGAAAAAAATCTATAGGAATCCGACTTAAATTTTGAACGACTGATGAGAGTGAAAGTCTTATTCAGTATGATTCCTATATGTTAGTTGATGTTGTAACTCGGTACTTGGAAATGCTTGAGTCAAGTCAGCTTCGTCTTGCTTTTCCAAGCAACCCAAAACTTAAGGTCATTCGTCTTTAACCCAAGCATATTGAGGTGTAGCCCATCGTAGACATCGCAAAAACGATTAGCTGGCGAGACGAAACGAATTAAACGCAACCCCAGCTGCGACACTTTCAAGAGACCTCTTTCATAAATCAAAAATAAATAACCCCACCCCGCATTTGAGTAAAGCAAACGCTCCCCAAGGCATCGCTACGGTGTACACACAAGTCCTAAAAACCTAGCTTGATAAGCATTTCCTCGTTCCCAGTCTC
>NZ_KV757633.1 GCF_001712795.1 Nostoc sp. KVJ20 | reverse complement strand
AACCCCTACCCTTGAAAGGCAGGGGGCAGGAGGCAGGGGGCAGGAGGCAGAGGGCAGGGGGAGAGAAAGTCGTTTTGCAGGAGTGAAATTGGATAATTTATTTCTTGGAGTTCCCTAATAGAGAATGTTTTTATAGCCGTGGGAGCGTTCTTCAATTCCCCCGGTTGATCCAAACGCCTCTGAGTCCAGCTGCTTTAGCTGCATAATAGTCTTCTACAATGCTATCGCCGATATGCCACGCCGCCTCTGGGGAACATTTATGTTTATCTAAGGCAATGGCAAAAATTTGAGGATCGGGTTTAGCTGCACGTACCTGGGTAGAAATGGTGACGGAGGTAAAAAACTCTCTCAATCCCAAACTTTGTAATACTGAGTAAATCCGGGAATCAAAATTGGACAGCACCCCCAAGCTAACTCCCAACCGCCGCCAGTTGATTAAAGCTGGTAAGACATCGGGATAGACAAACCACGGTTCACCAGTGCCAAAGTGAATGTAAAGTTCACTAAAAAAAGCTGAAAAGTCAGAAAATTCCTTGAGAACACCTGCCCTTTCAAAAGTGTTCAGGGCAATTATCCGCCACCAATCAAACTCGCGCTGGGGAATATCTTGCAATTCTGCATCTGGGAATATCGGCGGCGGCGCTGCTTTAAAGCTTTCGATGAAGGCTGTATTCAATGTTTCGGCTGAAACTGTAACATCAAATTCCTGGGCTATCTGACTATAAACTTTGCCCACACTACCTTTGACATCGAAGAGTGTACCCACAGCATCTAAAAAAATAACTTTCGGTTGTTCCATTAAAGTTTGAAAATTTTGAATGTTGAATTTAGATTTTGGCTTGTTAAGAGCTTCTGTGGGTAGAGTCTAGCATCTGCTCAGTAGGTTGGCAGAAATAAAGCAAATAACCGTAAATTTGTTGGTTCTTTACCAACGCCCTTCAGGAGTGCTGAGTGCTGTTAGCCGTAGCGGGGCGTTTAGCCCGTGTTGAGTGCTGAGTGGTGCATCTCACTTCTTTACTCGGAACTGTTTTACCCAATGACCAATGACCAATGACCAATGACCAATGACCAATGACCAATGACAAATGACCAACCTAAAGTTACCGAGAAAGTGTTTCTATTATCGGACGGGCTAGCCAATTAAAACCAACTTTAAGCTGATGCTCTAAAGTTGGCAACCTATATAAATAGGCAACGCGACGGGCGACGTATGCCAAGGGCCCATCTAGTTTAATTCCCAAACCAGTGAGAGTGGCGTTGTCTATTCCTAATGCCATCATTTCTCCTAACTGTTGGTAATGAAAGGGAAGGATGGGGCGATTAGTTAGAGTTGCCCAGATATTCCAAGCAGTATAATCAGCTTGTTGAAAAGCTGCTTGTGCGGTAGCGGGGACTTGTTGTCCTTCAGCATCATGACAGTCTGCTAAATCTCCCAAGGCAAAGATTTCTGGATGATCAAGAACTTGCAGATTGGATGTAGTGGTGATTTGACCACGCTGATTTTGCTTGAGAGGAAGAGATTTTACTACGGGCGCAACCCTAGTTCCCACAGTCCAAATTACTAAATCTACGGGAATCGTGTCTAACTGGTTTTTGTACTCTAGGGAAATGCTATTTTGCTCGATTGATTCTACTTTGGTTTCTAAATCAAGAAACACACCACGGGTTTCTAAAGCTTTCTTTGCTGCTTCCCGGTTAAACTCTGGGGAAGTTCGCAAAATTTGATCGGCGATTTCAACAATCCGAAAGCGTCCTCTTTCGCCTAGTCGGTCGGCTAACTTACAGGCTAACTCTACACCACTGTAGCCAGCCCCAACGATCGCTACCCGAATTTTATCAGCATCCGATTCTTCTAAAAATCGCAAGCGTTCTTCTAAACGATAAGCATCAGAGATTGTCCGGAATGTGTAAGCGTAGGCTGCTGCACCAGGTACTAAATCTAGCGGTGTTTCACCTCCTAGCGCCAGCACTAAGCGGTCGTAAGGGATTTCCGGGCCTTCTTGTATATTTACCCGTTGCTGGTCGATGTCAATTCCAGACACAACCCCTTGATAAAAACGCACCCCTGTGCCTTGTAAAATTTCTTCAAAGGGTGGGGCAATTTCCCAGGTTTGCAGTTCGCCAGTGAGTAATTCGTAAAGTAAAGGAGAGAATAGGAAGCGATCGCTTTGATCTACTAGAACAATTTCGGGTTTTTGCGTAGATTCCCAAGGTAATTGGCTTAAGCGCAGGGCTGTGTAAAGACCACCAAAGCCTCCGCCAAGGATACAAATTCTAGAAGTTTGTTGAGTCATCTATTCTATCTGTGGAACAGTCAATACTAGTTGAGCAACTAACTTCAGGGTAACTGAAAGTTTAGATTTCAAAACCCTTCATTTGTATAAAGGTTCCCATATTTTTATCAAGAAAGGCAGAGGGCAGTTCTGAAGGAAGTCATGAGGAATAAAGCTTCCAGCACGTGATCGGAGCAAACTTGGGTTTAAGACAAGAACACCAAATTTTTATTTGGTGGCTTTTATTCAGGAGGGTACTGAATCCCCAACTGAGGTAAGACATTCTGCCCCCTGCCCCCTGCCTCCTGCCTCCTGCCCCCTTCCCTACTTAGGTAAAACCTGTCGTAGTGCTGCTAAAAGTTGGTCAACACTTTCTTTACGACTATTAAAGCCCATCAATCCCACGCGCCAGACTTTACCCGCAAGTTCACCAAGACCACCGCCAATTTCAATATTATGTTCATTGAGTAACTGCCGTGCGATCGCTTTCCCATCTACCCCTGCTGGTATGCAAACAGTGGTCAGCGTTGGTAATCTATACTCTTGCTCAACGTGCATACTCAGCCCTAAACTCTCCAAGCCCTCCCAGAGATACTCTACGTTCTTTTGATGCCGCTGCCAGGAATTTGCTAACCCCTCTTCTGCAAGCAAACGTAGTGCTTCCCGCAATGCATAGTATAAATTAATGGGTGCTGTATGGTGATAGGTGCGTTCAGTACCCCAATACTTGCCCAGCAACAACATATCTAAATACCAGTTTGCAACTTTCGTTGGGCGCTGTTGCAATTTCTCAACTGCACGCGCACTCATGGTAAAGGGCGAAGCACCAGGGGGGCAACCCAACCCTTTTTGGCTACAACTATAGGCGAGGTCAACTCCCCAAGCATCTAAAAACAACGGGACACCACCCAGACTTGTCACCGTATCTATTAACAGCAAAGTGCCAAATTCATGACACAAATCAGCGACCCCTTCCAACGGTTGACGTGCGCCAGTGGAGGTTTCAGCATGAACTAAAGCTAAAATAGCTGGACGATGGGTTTTTAGGGCAGTTTGGAGTTCATCGAGGTTGAAAACTTGTCCCCAAGGTTTGGTAATAGTTCGCACATCAGCACCATATCGTCCAGCCATATCCACGAGACGATTACCGAAGTAGCCAGCGACACCAATCAAAACCACATCACCAGGTTCTACAGCATTGGCGATGGTTGCTTCCATTGCCGCTGTTCCCGTACCGCTGACTGCAATGGTGAGTGGGTTTTCTGTTTGCCAGACGTAGCGTAGCAACGACTGAATTTCATCCATGAGTGCGAGAAAAGCTGGGTCAAGATGCCCAACAGGCGAGGTATTCATCGCTTGGAGAACTGTGGGATGGGCATTGGATGGCCCAGGGCCCAACAGCAGACGGGATGGGATTTCTAGCGGTTTGAGTTGCAAGCGCCCAGAGTCGTTGATTGAAATTGTTTGCGTCATAATCTGTCTTCGCCTAGACGATACTTACCGGATCATATAGGAATCCGATTTCATTCCTGAACTTACTTGTGTAATGAGGAAATAGGAAAGAAGCAATATGTACACTCACCGAAAGTCAAGATTATTTATATGCCAATACAGTTCAGAATGAGCAACAAAACCCTTGTAGAGACGGCGATTCATCGCGTCTTCAAAGACAAATTATCTACACCACTAACCTTAACCCAAGCGTATTGATTTATATGCAGAATTTAAAAGTGCTTTACTGGGATTTGTGGATGATGCAGAATTCTACCTAAGAGTTTGCTCCTCCTGCCTCCATCCTAAATAGCTTTCATTGGCAGACTGATAACGAATGTCGCTCCCTGTCCAATTCCTGGACTTTCGGCCGAGACAGTGCCACCGTGTAATTCTACCAAGTGACGGACGATCGCTAATCCTAATCCTAATCCACCATGCGATCGCGTGGTGGAACTGTCAGCTTGACGAAAGCGTTCAAATACATGGGGTAGGAATTCGGCAGCAATTCCCCCTCCCGTATCACTCACCCGAATTTGTACGTAAGATTCAATCCGCTCTAATTGCACATCAACTCTTCCGCCCTTGGGTGTAAACTTGACGGCATTAGAGAGCAAATTCCACACAACCTGTTGCAAGCGGTTGGCATCACCCACAACTACCTCTACTTCCGGGTCGAATCTACAGTTAATGCTAATCTCTTTCGCCTGGGCTGCTGGGTACACAGTATCGATTGCCGCCTCTACAAGTGGTACAAGTTTTACCCGATTCATACTTAGATTGAGAGTGCCTCTAATAATCCGTGACACATCTAGAACATCTTCAATCAGTTGCGCCAGAGATTTAGTGTTCCGCTCAATTGTCTCTAGTGCGCGACCAGTCATAGTTTCATCAAACTTGCGAGTTCTAAGTAGCTGTGCCCAGCCCAGGATAGCGTTTAGTGGTGTACGGAGTTCATGGGAGAGTGTGGCCAGAAACTCATCCTTCATGCGGCTTGCTGCTTCTGCATCGGCGCGTGCTGCTTGTTCGCGCTCAAGGAGTAATTCGCGTTCTTGCTCTGCTAACTTATGAAGTGTAATATCTGTAATTAGGGCAACAAATCCTGCAACTTTTCCCTGCTGATTAAACTGGGGAATATAAGTAACATTCATGTAATGGTTTGTGCCATCTTTATGAGGTAATTGGGTTTCATAAGTTACCTGCTCTCCTGAGAGTACTGTTTCTACATAAGGGAGAATTGACTGATAAACCGACTCTCCCAAAATTTCTCTAATGTGTTTACCAGAAATTTCCGAAGCAGGAAGCCCAAACCAGTGTTCATATCCTTTGTTATTAAAGCGATAACGCTGCTCACCATCAACATAAGAAATCTGGACGGGTACAGCGTTTGTAATCAGGCGCAGTTCATCTTCTCGTTGACGCAGTGCTGTTTCTGCTCTTTTGTATTCTGTGATGTCGCGTTGAGTTCCCCACGCTCTAACTAAAAGGCCATTTTCGACAACTCCCACCAGATTATTCAAAAAATATTTAGAATTACCTTGCTTATCTATTTCGTGGGATTCTGCATCGATTAGTCGGTAGTTAGAACGGATAAAATTACGCAGGTATGCAATATTATGTGGATCGGAGGCAACAAGAAAATCTCCTAGTCTGACGCCGATAATTTCTTCGGCACGAGAACAGCCATACATCTGCGCCATAACATTGTTGCATTCTGCCAGATAAACATATTGGTAAAAATGTTCAATTTGTGCATCTTCTGGACAATCTACTGAAATTGGTACTTCCAGTTCGATGCACCAAATACCTTCTGAACTATGCTCTAAAAAAGTGCGGTAGCGTTCTTCGCTTTTAGAAAGGGCAAGCTCTGCTTGTTTGCGTTGACTTAAATCAAGTACAAAAGAGATAATTTCGTTAGGATTATTTTCTAACAAAGCAGAACCTAACAGGATAGGAACGCGACTGTTATCTTTGCGGATGTATTCGTTCTCAAAGGGCTGACATACACCTTTGGTTGTGAGTTCTGCGTAGGCGTAGCCCGCCGTAGGCATCGCACTGTTGTTAGCTTCAATATATTCTGGTGGTATCATATCGCGCCATTGGACTCGCCCTGCTTGCAAATCCTCCTGGGAATAACCTACCATCCGTAAAAAAGCATCATTAGCCTCTGCGATCGCTCCATCCATATTGGTTACAATTACCCCAATAATGTTGGACTCTATCAACCTTCTAAACCTTGCCTCGCTCACCTGTAGCTTCTGCAAACTCGTTTGAAGATGTTGTTTGGCAGTGCGTAACTCTGAGTTCAGCAAATTAATAATTGTTGTCACAACCACAAATAAGCCTAACCGCAGTATGTTGTCTAGACTTGCAACCAGGAGCGAAAACACTGGCTCTAAGAAAAAGTAGCTGACGGCTAAAGTAGACAAAGCAGTAGCCAGCAACCCTGCTTCCATGCCGCCATACCAGGCACTAACCGCCACGGCAGCAAAAAACAGCAGGAAAATACTTGATTTCAGTAATGGCTGTAGCAATAGTGTTAGTAGCAATACGCTACCAACAGCCAATAGTGCCACAGCATAGGGTGCTAGAAGGGAACGTGTTCCTTTCAATTTAGCTTCTCCTTATATGCAGCTAGCTAAAGGATTATTCCCAAAATCAGCTAGAAAATGCGTAGGCAAGCTTGTCGTAGACATCGCTCAACATCTATTATGCATCGAAAAAATACACACCTAAGCAGTTGCTTGCTGCGAATCTATCTAAAGTAGTAAAATAGAGTTTTAGCAAAGGTTGAATAAGCTGATAATTGTCGCTCTAATTGTATATGTCTTATTTTGGAGTTTCCGTCAAAAAGTATAGATTTATTAAGTTTTGAAATTAATTCCCTTGAGTATATAGGTCATCATTTCACCTTTACCTTTCACCTGAATTAAACCTCGTTTTTCCAAAAAGTATTTATCCTTTAAAAGCTGATAACTTGCTTCACAAACCTGGATACTACCTGCAATACCATGCGATTCCATTCTACTTGCCGTATTGACTGTATCTCCCCAAAGGTCATAGGCAAACTTTTTCAGCCCAATCACCCCTGCGACTACTGGCCCTGTACTAATGCCAACGCGGATGCAAAAGGATTGGTTATTTTCTTCATTAAATGTAGCTACAGCCTTTTGCATATCCAAGGCCATATTAGCTATTGCTGGAGCATGATTGTTAGACTGATTTGGCAACCCTGCAACAGCCATATATGCATCGCCAATAGTTTTGATTTTCTCTACCCCGTGACGTTCTGCCAATTGGTCGAACAAACAGAATATTGTATTTAATAGCTCGACTAATTCCGCAGGAGATGTCCGACTTGAAAGTTCTGTAAAGCCAACAATATCGGCAAATAGCACCGTAACTTCTAGAAAACTATCGGCAATAGTTGTCGGTTGTTGTTTTAATTGTTCCGCAATCATCTCTGGCAGAATATTTAATAGTAGACGTTCTGATTTGTACTGCGCTAGTTCCATTGCTTTACGGGCGTAAAATTCTTTTTTTCGCAAGCGCTCGTATAAATAGACAGAGAAGACACAAATCATGCAAGTCCAAAATAAATATAAACCCTGCTCAATGTAGAAAGCTGATGGATGGGTTAATTGGGGACTATACAATAAATATAAAACTAAATAGCAAATAATTGTGCCTATTTGTGATATTAAATGTAACCACCATTGTACTGGAACGATTGTAGCCTGAGTGAGAAACATCAGAGTCCAGATATTACTTCTAGGTTCTAGATTATTAAACAGCAAAGCTACATCAATTTGGACGGCACAAGTTACAGACCAGCATAAACTCAAAAAAATTAAATTTGGGTAACGACTACCTATAGAGGTTTTACATAAACCCCAACAAATGAGCGTGAATAATTCTACTACAATACCGATTTTAAAGGCATATATCTTGCCTTGTAATTGGGAATTTGCCCATAGAAAAAAAGCGATTAAAGTCAAGCCAGATACCAACATAATCTGTGCCTGTAATTGCAGCCGTTTCAGCAAAAAACTCTGTCGCTGTTCTTTGTAGGATTCGGCAAGGTTATTGTTGGTTTGCCGATAGGACATTCCGTGACTAATGAGCGCATCGAGTTGGTTTTTGTCGGAATCAATTGGATGAATCATGCACTTTTTGCGTTATTAGTAATCAAGGGAGTGGGGACTGGGTACTGGGTACTGGGTACTGGGTACTGGGTTCTGGGTACTGGGTGCTGGGTTCTGGAGGCTAGGAACTTGCGGACTAGTTTTCCTATACCTAATTTTCAATATCCAATCCCCAATCCCTAGTCCCCAATCCCCAGTCCCCAATCCCCAGTCCCCAGTCCCCAATCCCCAATCCCCAGTCCCCAAAATGGCTCGTACCCCTACATTAAATTTTGATCGTGGCACATTAATTCTCCATCCACCACCACGTGGCAAAGGTTGGATGGACTATGCGACGTGGGATGATAGAGTTGAAAAATTCCGTATTCCAGCAATTAGATACCGATCGCTAGTGGAAGCACTACAAGCGGAAGATGTTTATTTTATCGATGAGGCGAAGGAATTCTATCCTGTAGACTTGGTTCCCACTCTGGAAATGGAACCCTATCCCCACCAAACTGAGGCGCTAGCGGCTTGGAAACTGGCGGGTAGGCAGGGGGTTGTTGTGCTGCCTACGGCGGCGGGAAAGACTTATTTGGCGCAAATGGCGATGCAGTCAACGCCGCGCACGACGCTGATTGTAGTGCCAACTTTAGATTTAATGCATCAATGGTATGCACACTTAGTAGCGGCTTTCCCCGATGCTGAGGTGGGATTGCTGGGAGGCGGTTCGCGGGATAGAACGGCTATCTTAGTTGCAACTTATGATAGTGCAGCAATTCACGCTGAGACGTTGGGTAATCAATATGCGTTGATTGTTTTTGACGAATGTCATCATTTACCCACAGATTTTAATCGGGTGATTGCTGAATATGCGATCGCACCTTATCGCTTGGGACTCTCCGCGACACCAGAACGCACCGATGGCAAACACGCTGACTTAAATATCCTCATTGGTCAAGAAGTATATCGCAAACGCGCCGAAGATTTGGCGGGAAAAGCCTTAGCAGATCATGAAATTGTCCAAATTAAGGTAAAGTTATCGCAACTTGAGCGGGAAAGATACAACCAATTAATTCAAACCCGCAATGACTTTTTGAAGCAATCCAAGATTTCTTTAGGGAGTCTGCAAGGTTGGCAAATGTTCGTACAAATGAGTGCTAGATCGCAATCTGGACGGAGAGCGATGTTAGCGCATCGAGAAGCGAAAGATATTGCTTTGGGTACTGATGGTAAATTGCGAATTCTAATTAATTTATTAGCAGAACATTATCCGGCAAGAATTTTGATTTTTACTGCTGATAATGCAACAGTTTATCGGATTTCTCAAGAGTTGCTAATTCCGGCAATTACTCATCAAACTCCTGTGAAAGAACGGCATGAAATATTAACAAAGTTTCGAGAGGGTCAATATAATACTTTGGTTGCTTCTCATGTGTTGAATGAAGGGGTAGATGTGCCGGCGGCAACTGTTGCAATTATTTTATCGGGAACTGGTTCGGCTAGGGAGTATACTCAGCGATTGGGGAGGATTTTACGGAAGGGGAATATTGAGAATAAACAGGCGATTTTATATGAAGTAGTGGCGGAGGATACGAGTGAAGAAGGGACTTCGGCTAGGCGAAGGGGGGAGAGGAAAGTAGAGGGAGAAAAGAAAGGAAAGTTACAGGTTGTGTATGGGAGTGGGAAGGAAAAAAGTTTGAAGGCTGCGGAACAGATAGAAATTAATTATTCAACCGGAAATCCAAAATCTAAAATCCAAAATTCAGCAGATGTTACCGACAGATTTACTGATGCATCGCCAAAACGGCGAGGAGATCATTCCGAAGAGACTGAAGATTGATCAAAAAACTTCGGAGTTGGCGATTGAGTTAATTAATTATTTTCAATCAGCAGTGGGGAAAACTCAGGGTGTACTTGAGCGACAGCTGACTGACTTTGAAGGAGATTCAACAGATTATCGGGTGAAACGGGGATTAGCTTATATTCTTAAAAGTAGTTTTTGCACTTTTGAAGTGGTTAGTCCTCTGGAACCACAAATGTTAAGGGAACGAGTGTTTTCTCTAGCTGCAAAGTCTGTTTCTAGTCGAGAATCAACACAAGTTACTCTGAGTAAAATTGCTGATGAATTAACTCAAGAACTTGAGCGGGAAGTTTTAACAGAACAAGTTCGGAATGGATTATATGCTGATTTATCTGAAAATAAAATTTTGACTGTTTTTGATGCACCAACAGCACCAGATTTGTTAAATCGATATAACTTATCTCAGGTGCAGGGTGTATTTTATAAAGCCAGTCAACTTGTATTAAATGCTCACCGGAATGTTCCGGGAGAATATAAGCTATTATTTCGCTACCTAAAGTTGTTTCAATTGATGGCTTATATTGAGGGTGATGCTGACCACGGGTTTACAATTACCATTGATGGGCCGACGAGCTTGTTTAATCCTAGTACACGATATGGGTTAGCGATCGCAAAACTTATCCCCGCCTTACTGCACGTTACTAAATGGAGTCTTTCTTCCATTCTCAAAACCCGCGACGCTTATACAAATAGTTGGAAAACTGGACGTTTCACCCTCAATTCCGAATGTGGTTTAGTATCGCACTATCCACCGGGAAAGCCTTACGATAGTATGCTAGAAGCATCCTTTGCTGATAAATGGGATGCGTTGAAAAGTGGTTGGGCATTAGAGCGAGAAGTTGATTTGATACCAATCCCTGGTAGTGTGATGATTCCCGATTTTCGCTTAGTGCATCCTGATGGACGCACTTTCTTATTAGAAATTGTTGGGTATTGGCGACCTGAATATTTACAAAAAAAGTTTTCTCAGGTACGGCGGGCTGGACGTGATGACTTAATTTTGGCAATTTC
Source organism: Nostoc sp. KVJ20 (assembly GCF_001712795.1). Classification (GTDB taxonomy): domain Bacteria; phylum Cyanobacteriota; class Cyanobacteriia; order Cyanobacteriales; family Nostocaceae; genus Nostoc. Next base: position 74,480 of record NZ_KV757633.1, on the reverse strand, counting down.
CGAACGACTGAATTTAGAAAAAGCGGGAGTCAAATTAAATGATGTCCCCGCCAGAATTGTTTGGTTTAAAGATAAATTATTACCAAAAGCTGTGTTAGCTGTGATGGATTAACTCATCTCACGGCTACGAAAAATCCCAAGTCTTTCCGACACGCTGCTGTGAATGCTCCTTTTGGTAAATACAGAAATCATACTTAGAAAATAGATATCTTGCGACAATTTATGTTGGCAGTGTATCTATTTACCTTATGGTGAATGTATCATAAGTTAAGTATTAAATAACTCTGAATACTATTTAGCGATCGCCTTTATTTAAAGAGTTAAATATTGAGATATATAGCTTTCATCGATCAACACATTTATCAGCCATAATAACTTATGGTAAATTAGTTACCAATCTTGTGTTTTCCATAGAGATTATTTGGTGCTAAATTTGAATAAATTAATTAAATATCCAATGTAAAAAAATTAACTATTCTTCTTACTTATCTATATAATTTTAAACATTTAAATTTAGATAAAAAACTCAAAAAAGATAGAATATTAATATAACTAAAGTATATTTAAACCAACCAAAAGGCAGATTAAATAAACTATAATTACTTTTAATATATTGAGTACAAAACAAAGGGCGTTACGACTGTAGGGTGCAACTTACCTAAAGACATAGGTGATCGCAGAGTAAGAGTTTTAGTTTTTACTCTGTGTTTATTTATCAAAAAAAATAAAGAAGCCAGCCGTCAAAATTCAGCTTTATATCAAGCAACTGGCTAGTAGTATAGAAGCTTTAAGATGATGTTTAAAAAGTCCTCTTGTCAGTAGTAAAACGTTCTAGATCCCCCTAAATCCCCCGATAAATTGGGGGACTTTGACTCCGGTTCCCCTCTTTTTTAAGGCTACCGTGTATACACAAGTTGAATTACCCCCCTTAATCCCCCCTTGTAAAGGAGGGAAACCGGAAAATCTTGTTCCCTCCCCTTTGCAAGGGGAGGGTTAGGGTGGGGTAAAACTGACGCATAAACCAGGTGAGTAAACTACTTCAGACTTGTGTATACACCGTAGCTTTTTAAGGGGTTAGGGGGGATCTAAAGTGCCTAAAGTTACAGAGAAATGCTTTTCAAACATCCTCTAACAACATCGTCATTCAAAAACTAAATTTCGGCACCTGCTTTTGATTCAGCACCCATTGGCGAAACATAATCGCGGAAAAGAGTAATCTGTTGCTCAAATTCTAATCCTTGAATTCTGCCAAACAACGCTTTAGCTTCTGAAGAAAGTTGATAATCATCAGGCATGGGAATAATAGTGGCATTTTCCATACCTTGAGATAATCGATACCAAAACAGTAGCTTGGTAGTATCACCCAAAGAACCATATTCACGAGAAATTTGGGTATCCACTTTATTAATCAAATCACGCTGAACTTGTAATTGTTGTTCGTGAGACAATTCCTTAACTTGATTAAACAAACCTTCAGCGATTTCTGAAGAAGCAGTGCTAGCACCAGGAGCGGCTGGCGTAATTGAACCGCCTATTTCTTTATAGATAAACCAAAATAAAGCGAGTTGTTGATCCACATTTAAGTTTTGCCAAGCCTGAGTATGTTCACGAATAGTTGGGTCGTTAGTTTGTGTGTATGTCATGATTAACTCCAATTACATTTACCAGTACTATTAGCAACATTAACAAATGTATATTTGTACTTTTAACCTACTGAAGACAGATGTCTTGGAATCATAGAGAAGAAAAATTTTTAGCCCTTTATTAAAAGCATTACAGTTAAATAATCATCCAAAATCAACAGCCAAAATAATACTTGGCAGTGGAAAGTTAAATAAATTAGCAGTTGGAATACTAATTTATTTAGAGATTTTCAAGAGCTATTTCCGTGGATAGATGTTAATTTTATTTTGGCAGTACTTAGAAAAGCACTGCCTAATTTAGAGGCATCCAATTTATGAATGTAGATTGAGCTTATTCTCGCCGATTTTGATAATCTTCAGAAGACTTTGGATCTAACTCCCAGCGATCGCCATCACGTTCCTCTAAAATATCATTGGTATGCAGAAACTCAGAATCATCCATTTTTAGCCCCACTGCGGCTCCTATATCCTCAGTTACATTTTGATCGGGAGTAGAAGCAGTACCACCAACAGCCTCATCTCCAACTGCATCTGCATCTTGCCAATAAGCATCAACATCTCCACCAGTGAGTTCAGGACTAGTTTCTGTATACTCCTGTCTTTGTGCTGCCATTGAGCGCCCGCCAATATTGTATCCCGGCAAGTCTTTCACACCAGTACCGTAAGATTCGGTAATTTCTTCTGGCAAATCATTGCTTTTATTTCCGTCATGATGATTTTTTTCTGCCATGATACTAGCCATTTTCTGCATTATCACAATAACGTTTTCCTGTCACAAACTTGTCTAACTAGAGATGTATAGCTAATAAAATAATCTATCCCCTGGGAACGAAGCTAAACTAGCGATCGCGCAATAAGATTGTAAATATGAATTCATGGTCAAGCAACTTGTAGTTGAAGTTTTTAGTTATGAGTTAGGAGTTATTAAACCGAAACTATTCAGTAGCTAATTTCTGACTCATAACTATTTTATTCAGAAAAAATAAAAATTTAAGTTTAGCATTTTAACTTTTATTGATGTTTTAAAACACCTGAATGCTAAACAACAAGATATTCAATAATTTTGAGCAGCGGAGGTACACAGTGGAATACGACGAGTTCATTACACACGTACAAAGCCTTGCCCAATCAGATTCTCGTGAAGAGGCAGAACGTGCTACCCGTGCCACATTAGAAACCCTTAAAGAACGGATAGCTGGTGATGAAGCACAAGAACTAGCTGCAAATTTGCCCCAACAATTAGGCGATTATTTGCGAGGAAGAGAAGGAGATAGTGGTAAGACCTTCAACTTGCAAGAGTTTATTACGCGTGCAAGTCAAAAAGAAAATATAGAACCAACCACAGCGGCAATTCACGTCCGGGCTGTATTTGCAGTGTTGCAAAATGCCATTAGCCCAGAAAAATTTGCGGCTTTCCACGCCTATTTTTCTCACGACTATGAAGAATTATTTACTATTTCACCAACAGGTGAAGTACCCGCATAGTAGGAAAATCAAAATTTGTCTTCTTAAAACTCCTGGCTGTTAAACTGTCCTGATCGATAAATATTGTAGCTAGTTAAATACTAGAAATAAACAGGTAATACCATTTTATGACTGACCATAACAATCATTCCGGTAAGAAAAAAGTTGCCATCCTCATTGAACAAGCAGTAGAGGATGCGGAATTTACAGTTCCTTATAATGGACTGAAACAAGCAGGAATGGAGGTAGTAATCCTCGGTTCCCGAATGAATGAAAAATATAAGGGTAAACGCGGCAAACTTAGCATCCAAGCTGATGGTACTACAACAGAAGCGATCGCAGCTGAATTCGATGCAGTGCTGATTCCCGGTGGTATGGCTCCCGACAAAATGCGACGCAACCCCAACACAGTACGCTTTGTACAAGAGGCTATACAACAAGGAAAATTAGTGGCTGCGGTTTGTCACGGGCCACAAGTTTTGATTGAAGGCGACTTACTCAAAGGTAAACAAGCCACTGGGTTTAGCGCTATTGCTAAAGACATGATTAACGCTGGCGCAAATTATGTCGATGAGCCGGTGGTAGTTGACGGAAATTTGATTACATCTCGTGAACCCGGAGACTTGGCAATTTTCACCACAGCTATTTTGAGCCGTTTGGGTTATGGTGGCAAAGATGCTGCATTGCCAAATGAAAAAGATACAACTGCTGAATGGTGGAAACTGGCTGATGCTTGGGGTGGCTCAACTAAAGGTGATATTAGCAGAGGTTTAAATACTGCCCTTACTGGTGAACGTTATTCACTGGAAGCATTGGATAAGTACTTTGAAAAGGAATCAGATAGCCAAATCAAATCACTTTTTCAAGAGATGATTGGTAATAAACAACGCCACATTGAAAAGCTAGAAACCTATCTTCAGCTATTGGGTGAGAAACCCTCTTTAGGAGCAAATATTGCCAATCAGTATGCCAAAGTGAAAACTGCCTTGACAGGAAGCGATGACATATATCAGTTGCGTTCTGCTTTAGGAGATGTACAAACTGGTATCGGCGATATTGGCAATTTGTGTGCAACCTACACTGACCCAGTAGCAACTGCTATTTTCAAAGAAATTTACCACGATTTATTGAAATACGAACAGCAATTAGTAGAGTTGTATCGAGCGCGGATAGATGCTCAGATTCAGCCTCCTAAGCCGACTACAGGGGCCGCTGTATCAATGTAACGGAAGGAACCGAACCGCAGAGGCGCAGTCTGTCTACGACACGCTACGCAAAGGTAGAGAAGAATGCAGAGACAGAAACAAGAAAGTTTAGTTTTTGCGCCTCTGTGGTTAATTTACTGTGATGGAGAGATAAAAAGTGACTTCAACATCAGGTGATAAACTGACCACCAGTCAGCATGAAGCTAGTGAAGTAGAGCGTTGGGCATCTCTCATTGGTGGCGGTGCAATGGTGCTGATGGGTTTAAAGCAAGGTTCTTTACGGGGAGCGCTAACGGCTTTAGCAGGTGGCGGTTTGATTTATCAAGGTGCAACCAAGCAAAGCACAATCCAGCAAGCACAAGAAGCAATAGGGATAAACCAACCCATCAAAGTTGAAAAGACGGTAACAATTAATAAATCGGCAGAAGAATTGTATCGTTTTTGGCACAACTTTGAGAATCTGCCCACATTTATGAAACATCTTAAATCTGTCAAGGTGTACAACGAAAAACGTTCTCATTGGGTAGCCAATGCACCTTTAGATAACAGCGTGGAATGGGATGCAGAAATTCTCGAAGACCGGGAAAACGAATTTATTTCTTGGGCTTCTGTGGAAGGGGCAGATATTGATAATTCTGGTTTTGTCCGCTTTAAAAAAGCACCAGTCGAGCGCGGAACGGAAGTAAAAATTGTCTTGGAGTATAACCCACCAGGTGGAGCATTGGGAGCTACCGTAGCTAAACTTTTTGGTGAGGAACCAGAACAGCAAATTGATGATGAATTGCGCCGCTTTAAAATGCTCATGGAAGCAGGCGAAATTGCCACAACGCAAGGTCAATCTTCTGGACATCATTAGTTTTACCCAATGCCTGAAAATGGCGAAAAGTTTGCCAAAGCAGAAGTGATTAACTCCTTCGTAGTTAATGCTGGCGAAGCGTTGAAAGAGATACATAGTAGTCGTAGCGACGATTGTATTTAGATAAAACATCCCACGGCTATGACATTTTTCAACAATAAAAGGATAACTCCATCCAAGTTATTCTTAAACCTGAATGGTGAATAGTCATTCAGTCTTTTGAATTGTACACCCAACAGAATGCAATTGAGGTTTTTATGAATCGAGTAATTTCATGGTTGCGGAATATTCGGATTTCCCAAGTACTTGTAGTTTTCCTGGTAGGATTTATGTTTTTACTGGGTCAGGCTTTTAGCTTTGCGAACATAGCACAAGCTGATGTTAAGACTCCAGAGGGTACTTATTATAAAGGTGTACCAGATCAGCAAGGTGAAATTAGAAATGATACTCAAATCAGAAATGCCCAAAATCCATTAAAAGAAGCTGCTGATAATATCCGTGAAAAGCTAAATTTGGATGAAGAAACTCCTAGAGCTACAAAAGATTTTCTGAATTCTACGAGAAACAAAGTTGGAGAAAATGTTCAACCATTAACTAAAACAGAAGAAGGTTATTACCGAACTCCTGCTACCAGATAACGAAATAAATAGGGTCTAAGAGGTTGAATGAACAAGTGTTTTGCTGTGACTCTAGGCACTTTAGATCCTCCCTAACCCACGCCAGTCGCTCCACTTGGGGAGATCCCAAGACCGCGCTGGCTCTCCTTATCTCGTTCTTATGCTCTGCATAGGAATGCCTNNAAATGCTTATCAAGCTAGGTTTTTAGGACTAGCAATAAATTCTAATTAAGGACTAATAGTTATGAAAGCAGTTTGCTGGCATGGAGCAAACGATGTGCGGGTGGAAACAGTTCCCGACCCCAAAATTATCAATCCACGTGATGCCATTATTAAAATCACTTCCACAGCAATTTGTGGTTCTGATTTGCATCTTTATAACGGCTACATCCCCACAATGGAAAAGGGCGATATCCTTGGTCATGAATTTATGGGGGAAGTCGTAGAACTGGGAAGTGCAGTTAAAAATGTGAACGTAGGCGATCGCGTTGTTGTTCCTTTCACCATCTCCTGCGGTAACTGCTTTTTCTGCAATCGGGATTTATGGTCACTGTGCGACAACTCTAACCCCAATGCTTGGTTAGTAGAAAAGCAAATGGGTCATTCACCATCAGGTCTATTTGGCTACTCTCACTTATTTGGTGGTTACGCTGGTGGTCAAGCAGAGTATGCGCGAGTGCCATTTGCTGATGTCGGTCTGTTCAAAATTCCCGATGGTTTGACGGATGAGCAAGTACTATTTTTAACTGATATTTTCCCCACTGGATATATGGCAGCTGAGAACTGCAACATCAAACCTGGTGATATTGTCGCCGTTTGGGGTTGTGGGCCAGTGGGACAATTCGCTATTAAAAGCGCATATCTTCTTGGTGCAGAACGGGTTATTGCTATTGACCGCATTCCTGAACGCCTACAAATGGCTAAAGAATACGGCAAAGCTGAAATCCTTAATTACGAAGAAGTAGATGTTGGCGAAGCACTCAAAGAAATGACTGGCGGTCGTGGCCCCGATGCTTGCATTGATGCAGTAGGAATGGAGGCACACGGCACAGATTTTATGGCGTTGTACGACCAAGTAAAGCAAGCAGTACGTTTAGAAACAGACCGTCCAACGGCATTACGGCAAGTAATTGTGTCTTGTAGGAAAGGTGGTCACGTATCAATTCCGGGTGTATATGGTGGCTTTGTAGACAAAGTGCCAATGGGTGCTGCTATGAACAAGGGACTAACCTTGAAAATGGGACAAACACACGTCCACAAGTATTTAAAACCTTTGCTAGAACACGTCCAAAACGGTGAAATCGATCCGACCTTTATCATCACTCACAGATTACCTCTAGAACAAGCGCCCCACGGCTACGAAATTTTTAAGGACAAGAAAGATAACTGCATCAAAGTTGTACTCAAACCTTAAAGGGAATAGGGACTAGGTTACAGGGTACAGGGTACAGATTATGCCCTATCACCTGTCACCTTTCACCTCTCCCCTAATCCCAATGCCTAAAGTTAAAATTATCAAGAGGCAAAAAATATGTCTGATAGAACCGTTATCAAAGTAGACTCTAGTCATTCTCCTAAAGGTCAACTTGGTCAGAAATATCTTGCATCTGGCAAAAGCATTTCCATGCGCCTGTGGCAGAATGAGCAACCAAATGAACCTAAAGATTCAACAGCACGGGAATATGAAACTGTTGGTTATGTAATCAATGGTCGTGCAGAATTACATATTGAAGGGCAGACCATTTTACTAGAACCTGGAAGTTCTTGGGTAGTACCAAAAGGAGCTAGCCACACCTATAAAATTTTAGAACCATTCACTGCTGTTGAAGCAACCAGTCCACCCGCTCAAGTTCACGGGCGAGATGAAAATTGATTTGCAGTGATCTAAAATTTTGCGATCGCTAAAAAATTATAGCCGCTTTCAATGTCATGGAACATAGAGCATTCGCAGGGGAACAAGAATATTGTTCCTCTTTTTACTGTGCGTGAATATTAAATGCTGAAGGTTATCGATATTAGTTAACACACCTTCCAGGCTACATCCGTTTCAAATCTTGTAAAACTGCGGCGGCTGATTGATAGCGATCGCTAAAATGATAGCAAACCATCTTATCTAAAATTGCCGCTAACTCTTCACTCACTTGCACAGATTGCCGCCACATCACATTCCCCGTTTCTGGATCTGGGTAGAGTTCCTGCGGTGGTATCCCAGTTATGGCTTGAATCGCAATCATTCCTAAAGCGTAAATGTCACTGCACAAGCGGGGATGACCGGCAAATTGTTCTGGAGGTGCATAACCCCGCGTCCCGATGGCTACTGTGGCTAATTCTGTTTGCTCACTACTTGGCGGTTGCATTAATTTGACAGCACCAAAGTCAATCAACACCAGCCGATTATCTTGAGCGCATCTAATAATATTAGTCGGTTTGAGATCACGATGAATTACTCGATGCTGGTGAACAAATTCTAGAACTTCTAAAACTTGTTTGAGCATCTCAATTACAAATGATTCGTTCTGTACATTTTGCACAGGTGGTAATTCTTCACTTAGGGTATGTCCCTCAATATATTGTTGAATTAAATAGAATTCTTGGTCATCTTCAAAATAAGCAAGTAGTTCGGGTATTTGATGATGTTTACCCAAAGTTTCTAAAATTTCAGCTTCACTATGAAACAACCTGCGAGCAACTTGCAAAAATCTTGTATCTTGACGGGCTGGCATTAACTTTTTAACTACACAAGTAGGATTACCCGGTCGTTGAGTATCCTGTGCTAAATAAGTCCGACCAAATCCCCCAGAACCCAGAGTTTGAGAGATTTTGTAGCGTCCACTCAAAAGCAAATCACCTGATTTTATTTCTGGTGAATCAATTGGGGGAAGAAAATCAATAGAAGAGTCGGGAATTGCTGTTTTGTCTTCTAAGAGGACATTTAATTGAGCGATCGCTTCTTGTTGTTTTTCAACTTGCAGAATAATCACCTGAGTTTGTCGCTGATTTTGGTAGCTAGTATAAGCAATTACACAGATACTACTAAGCACCAAGGCAAGGGCAGAAGGAATTAATGGAACCCATCCGGCTTGCAAGAACAAAGCAACGCAGATTACTACTAACCCAAGTAGAGTTGTCCCTACTAACGCTAGCAAAAGCAATGGATTTTGCGATCGCCATGCTAAAACACTACCTAAAAGCGACCAACCCCACACCCAAATAAGTTCTACCCAGTCTGGCCAATACCAAATTAGCGATCGCCCATCCAATACTGTACTGATAAGTTGACTTGCTATCTGTGCATGAATAAACAAAGCAGGCATTCTGGCTGGTTGATCTGGCAAAGCGCTGTAGGGTGTATAAAATCCACCTGGAGGTAAATTAGCTGCTGTAGTGCCAATAATTACCAGACGGTCTTTAAATAGATTGGGGTTGACTCGGCCACTAAGAACATCTGTGAGGGTTACTTGGTCGGCGAGGCTGTTGGGATGACGATAATTTAATAATATTTGATAGCCATCTGCATCCAGATGTTGGTAGCCACCGGAATTAGCTTGTAAACGCGGGAACAGGGTTTTACCTAACTGAAAATCTCCTTTTTTAGTGAACTGGTAGTCAATGCCTTGTTTTTCCAGATAATTAATTGCAATTAATGCACCAAACGCAAATGATGTTGTACATTTTTTGTCTGTAGAGTGAGCAAATAACAAACTGCGGCGGAGAGTTTGATCATTTTCATGATCAGCAACCACATCACTAAATCCAACATTATCTATAGGAAAATTGGGTGGCGGTGGCATTTCATCTCTACCCAAGCTGCTGAATAAGCAAGTACTGATAACGTTATCTTGATTTTGGAGATTAGCTGCCAAATTGTTGTGTTCTGGTTGAAAAAGATATAAACCAACAATTCGCGGTTGATAGGACTCTATTTTCTTTAATAGTTGGTTGATTGTCCGATCTGATATAGTCCATTTCTCTCGTTTGAGATCCTCATCAGTGATTTTAACTAGCAAAATCCGCCGATCTGGTGCTTGTGCTGGACGCGATCGCAACATCTGGTCATAAACTCTTAACTCCCAAGGCTGTAACCATCTGAGTTCCCGAACTCCCCAGATAAAGGCGGTAACTCCTACACTGGTAACAAAAATAATTGGCAGCCAGCTTTTGCTCTTGGAAGTTTCACGGGAATCCTGAACTTTGACAAAGGGGAAACGGAGTTTTTCTAATAATCCACTAATCACGGCGTTGCGGCGGTAGCCTGAATTGGGTAGATGTTGCAGGCGTAAAAGTTAATTTTCGGACTCTAGGTTAAAAGCTACTTAACCTGAAGTTCCTATTAATGTAGCAATTTACTTGCTAATTAGAGACTTTGGCGTATTCCTACTCTAAAAGCAAGCTTATGCACAGCGTCATTTAGAAAATAAGACAATCGCTAATCATCTGTTTGAGATGTTTGAGCATCTTCAACAGGACTGGCAATTGGGAAAGAAATCGGATTAGTAGATGGGCTTAGTGAATCTAACTGGGGTTGTTCAAGTGCTGCTTCAATGCTGGGATCAGCAAAATAGGAGTCAAAAATCCGATCATAGTTAGAAGCAACAGCTAAAAAAGCGCCACCCAAAATATAAATAGGTAATGGCAGATTAAACTCTTGCAACCAGTCAAACAGTTCCGCCAAAGCAAACAACACGAAAAAGCAGGCAAGCCAAACTCTCATATTCTCATCCCCTGAATTGAAACGACTCTATTACTAGTACAGCACGACGGAAATAAACATACCATTTCAAATGGCGTAAGAAGCTCGGAATACAATTCTTTTGACCAAGCCCCGTTGGGGCGGGAGTAGGGAGTAGGGAGTAGGGGAAAAACTAGCCCCAACAACCAGTGGGATACAAGCCCCGTCTTTCAAGACGAGAGCATTGGCCCGTGGTTTCAAGCCCCGACCAATGCCGTCTTCCCTACTCCCTGTTCCCTACTCCCTGTTTGTTGACTTTCGCCTTGCAGTACTAGCTTTTTCTAGGTGAATCATCAAATTTCTACCTATTTTGATAGGTCTACCTTTATACCATAGATAGGTGCAGTCCAAGTTATAGCATCTGTTATATTGCAATATCTGGTAGAAAAATAAAAATATAGTTAGCTTATGCCTGAAATCGGACAGCTAAGGATTGCACAGTTGGTTCGTGAGACTCGACAATGCCTTAAATTTACACAGGTAAAACTGGCAACGATATTAGGGGTTTCGTTTCACACTATAAACCGATGGGAAAACGGACGCACACAACCTTCACCACTGGCTATTAAACAAATTAAAGAGCTATTACACCAAATGGGAGAACCTGGTGAAGCGCTTTTAGCCAAATACTTTTAAAAAACCTATTTCATTGATCACCTGAAAGCTCAAGAGGTTATAGATTTGCGGGAAGATTTGAGCGAACAGCAAATTGCGTTGCGCGATAGTGAAGCACGCTACCGTTCACTAGCAGAGGCAAGCGCATCTATCGTCTGGAGGGCGGCACCTTGGGGCAACGTTGTTGATGATATTCCCACCTGGCAAGCTTTCACAGGGCAAAGTCCTGAACAATACAAAGGATGGGGTTGGGTTGAGGCACTGCACCCAGAAGATCGTTCCTCGATGGTGGAAATTTGGCAACAGGCATTTCCGACACGCAGCATCGCAGTTGCCGAGTATCGTGTTCTGCGGCATGACGGCGAATACCGTTACATGAATATACGTGGTGTGCCCATACTCGATGAAATAGGCGAAATCCGCGAATGGGTGGGAATGTGCGTTGATATTACCGAACGCAAGCAGGCTGAGGAAAAACTGCGCGAGAGTGAGGCGCGTTTTCGGCTGCTGGCGGAGAATTCAACTGATATTATTTCACGCCATACGGTAGATGGAATTCTTCTGTACGTTTCACCAGCTTGCTACACAATACTGGGATATCAACCAGAGGAACTAGTCGGCCATCCCAGTAATAAATTAGTTCACCCTGACGATTTGGCAGAGATTGCGATAAATTACCAAGTCAATGCCGATTTACCAGATATTTATACCATTACTCACCGTGCCCGTCACCAAGATGGACATTATATCTGGTTGGAAGCAACTATTCGAGCTATTCGCGATCGCCAAACTGAAGAAATTTTAGAGATGCAAGCGTCTTCGCGAGATATTAGTAAGCGTAAGCAGGTGGAGGAGGAACAGCGTTTTCTGGCTGAAGCTAGTGGGATTTTGGCTACATCATTGGACTACGAGACAACCTTAGCAGGTTTGGTACGTTTGGCAGTGCCGGAAATAGCTGATTGGTGCTTAGTTGATATTATTTGTGACAATCAATTAGTCCGTCGAGTTGCAGCAGCCCATGCCAATCCAGAGAAGCAAGAATTGGTAGAACAGTTACAAAACTATCCGCCTGATTTGGCAGAAACAACAGGTGTTGCTGAAGTAATACGAACGGGTAAATCACAAATTATTCATTTGATTTCTGATGAACAGATACAAGGGTTAAGTCACAATGTCAGTCACCTAAAAATCTTGCAAGAATTAAATCCGACATCTGGTATGAGTGTACCGCTAATAGTTCAGGGACGGGTGTTGGGAGCGATGACTTTGGTATCTTCTTCAGGTCGTCGTTACAATACCAAAAGCCTAATGTTAGCTGAAGAGTTAGCTGGCCGGGCCGCGATCGCCGTTGATAATGCCCGACTCTACACAGAAACACAGCAATCTCAACAGGCGGCTGAAAATGCCAACCGGATAAAAGACGAGTTTCTAGCAGTACTTTCTCATGAATTGCGATCGCCACTCAACCCAATTTTAGGATGGGCAAAGCTACTCCAAACCAACAAACTTGATGAAAAGGCCATCCCTCAAGCACTAAAGACTATTGAGCGAAATGCTAAGTTACAGGCTCAACTGATTGAAGATTTACTAGATATCTCCCGGATTTTACAAGGTAAAATCAGTTTGAATATCTACCCAGTTGATCTGACATCTGTGATTTCAGCAGCAATGGAGACAGTGCGGCTATCGGCAGAAGCGAAGTCAATTGAGATGCACATCAACTTAGAACCAAATTTGGGGCAAGTTTTGGGTGACTCCAGCCGATTGCAGCAAATCGTGTGGAACCTGCTCTCAAATGCGGTTAAGTTTACACCTATGGGGGGACGGGTTGATATTCGACTATCATTATGTTCTAATTCCAACTCAGCACTGATTCAAGTCAGCGACACAGGGAAAGGCATCGACCCCAATTTTCTGCCTTACGTGTTTGAATATTTTCGCCAAGAGAACAGCAGCACCACCAGAAAATTTGGTGGATTGGGGTTAGGATTAGCGATCGTTCGTCACTTAGTCGAACTGCATGGCGGCACAGTCCAGGTAGAAAGTGGGGGCGAAGATCAGGGAGCAACTTTTACAGTCAGACTCCCACTGATCCAAAATCAATTAGAGATTAGACAGGACAGCAGTAACTCTGAGCCATCCTCAAATTTGAATGGTGTCAAGATTTTAGTAGTGGATGATGATACAGATACGCGAGAATTTATTGCTTTCTTACTAAAGCAATATGGGGCAAATGTGACAGCAGTCACATCAGCAGATGAAGCCCTAGCCGCCTTAGCGCAATCCCTGCCAGATATACTTTTAAGCGATATTGGAATGCCAGAAGTGGATGGATGTATGTTCATGCGACAGTTGAGAACACTGCCGGCAAAGCAGGGAGGGCAAATTCGAGCGATCGCACTTACAGCATACGCTGGAGAAATTAACGCCCAGCAAGTACTTGCAGCCGGATTTGACAAGCATCTTGCCAAACCAGTAGAGCCAGCCGAGTTAGTAGATGCGATCGCCAACTTAATCGCTGAATAAACCCGCTTTTACCTTCAATACCTTAGCCAATTTAAGAGGGTTCAACGCCTGTGGAAACGGGATGAATACGTCCCAATACTTGTCGGGTTTTGGGGAAAAGGGTAAGGGGTAAGGGGGAATGCATTGGTGTCAACTTAAGCTAGAAATAGCTTCGCTGCGGGCTTCATAACCCGCCAGAGAATGAATTCTCTNNGCGTTAAGTTGACACCAATGGGGGGAATGGCACTAAGAAAAGCTGAAACCTCATCAGGGTGTGGGAGGTGTGGGAGGTGTGGGAGGACGGGGAAGAAGTCTTACCCCTCACACTCCCCACACTCCCCACACTCAAAAAGCAAGTTATATCAGGGCTTTGCGATTAACTTAGTGCCATTCGGGTAAGGGGAAAGAAAAAACCTTTAACCTTTACCCTTTAACCTTTACCCAAAACCCAATTCCGAGTTTAAAATGCTTTACCCAAGCAGTATTGGAATACGTCCTAAAGAAGTCAGGCAAAAATCTGGGTTAATAAAATAGGGTCTGCTGAATAATGATAAAACGTTGATTTCTCAATGTTTTGGGGCTATTTTTGTAGAAACAGGTGCAAGTAAATTGGGGTATTAGGCTGAAAAATTTTGCATTTCTAATGGATTAGGTCACAAAAAAACACCAAAAATCACGATGAAACTATTGCCTGTTGCCTATTCCCTATTGCCTACCCCAGCCATCAGACTTTTTCAGCAAGCCCTAAAATAGGTTCAGGCATTTTTATTGAACTATTTCGCGCCCTCGTCTCCCACGCTCACTTGGTACTCGTCAGAATTGTTTGTTGAGTTGGAGGATTTATGATAGAAACCACCTACCTCTGCCAAAGTATAGAGGGGTCTGGCTTTAACTTCTTCATAGATGCGCCCTATATATTCACCTAAGATACCAACACTGACTAATTGCACAGATCCGAGAAAGAAAATTGCCATTAAAATAATCGTAAACCCGGTTAAAGGCGAATTGGGGACAAAAATACGCCAATACAAGACTAAGAAAGCCATCAAGATGGCCGCCACCGCTGCTACTAACCCTAAGTAGGTTGATAACCGCAGTGGCACTATTGAAAAGGACACAAGACCATTGATAGCAAGTGCTAAAGATTTGCTGAAAGTATACTTAACTTCCCCGGCAAAGCGAGGGTCGCGCTCGAACCTAATTGCTGTTTGCTGAAAGCCAACCCAAGAACGCAAACCACGAATATAGCGGGCGCGTTCTGGCATAGAATTAAGAATATCTACAATTTGCCGATCCATTAAACAAAAATCACCAGTATCAGTAGGAATATCTACATCTGCAAGCTTCTTCAGAACACGATAAAAGAAGTAGGCAGTAAAACGCTTGAATCGTCCTTCCTTGAGACGTTGACTGCGTTGAGCGTAGACGACCTGATACCCCTGTCGCCATTTTTCAACCATGTCGGGAATTAGTTCTGGTGGATCTTGTAAATCCGCATCCAGGATGACGATAACTTGACCCCGGACAAAATTAAGACCAGCTGTAACTGCAAGTTGGTGACCAAAGTTACGAGCAAAGCTCAAGTAGCAAACGCGCGGGTCTTTTTGATGGAGTTCTCGTATTATTTGTAGGGAGCGATCGCGGCTACCATCATTGATCAAAATTAATTCAACAATACCATCCATCCGATTCATTACTATACTCAGTCTACGGTATAGTTCGGGAATAATTTCTTCTTCGTTATAGATTGGAATAACAAATGAATACTTTGGTAGCATATAGGAATCCGCTTTGATTTCTGAACTAATTTGCGTAGGCAGGCAATAGGCAATAGGCAATAGGCAACAGTCAAGAAGGCTTCTTAGTTGTATTGAGTTTTTTCAGAAATCAAATATGAGTCCTATAGTTTATTTCTTATTCGGGTTAATTGGATCTGATGAGTCTGATTTTTTAAGGTTTTCTATAGCTTTTTTAGGAAAAGTACGACGATTCCGATACCAAGTAGACCCTGCTACCAACATTCCAGTTAAGCCTAAAGCGAGAATTAGCGGTAAGAAATCACCCGTCTTAACTGCCTTCAAACCAGAACTACCTAGTAGTACAAAAGGTAAGACACTCGGTACTGTTCCTAATGTTGTACCTAGTACATAATCTTTAAAACTGATCGACGTCAGTCCAGCGACGAAATTGACCAAGCCATAGGGCATAACCGGTACTAGTCGTATAGCAAACATATAAAAAAGTCCTCCACGACGAACCTCAGCATCCATAGCTTGCCAACGTCCTGCTAGTCGTTTTGCAATTGCTTCGCGTCCAATAGTACGAGTAAAAGCAAAGGCAATGATTGCCGCAATTACAGCTCCAACACTAGTCCAGACAGTTCCTAGCCAAGGCCCAAAAATTGCACCTCCAGTCAAATTGAGTACTGTTGAAGGCAAAACTAACATAGTTGCTACAACGTACAAAGCAACATAAATAACAGGTGCCCAAATTCCAGAATATTTCAGCAAAGCTTGAATTTGTTCTGGTTCAACGCCGCCAAGAATATATACTGCTATACCAGTCGCAACGATGCAACCTAATGTGAGTAGTAAAATACCAGTTTTTAAGTTCCACACTAGGACTCTACTCCTACTTTTTTTCTAACCACAACCTAATTTCTCCTATTTGCTCTTTCATTAATTCGTGAGAATCTGGCTTTTTGAAAGCAGAGTTTGCCTTCTTCGATAAAATATGCCTAAAAAACTTGTAGTATCCTCTTGACATTATGTAAGTTGTGTATTACAAATGTAATATAAAGATAAAAGCCTCCTCAAAAGGCAAAACCAAAACCTCTCGTAACCTTGATAATTCCTTAGATGCTACTTTTTGGGGATTAGTTTAGCAGTTTCTTTCGGTAGTGCCTACTTTTGGGGCCGCGATTGGTGTTCGACTGCTCTGAAACCAACAAACGGACGGTTGCAGGATTCGGGTTCAATTCCCGACGGTTCCACTAATATGAATTTATAATTCGTAATTCGTAATGACGCTCCTGCGTCGCTAACGCTGCGCTAACGTAATTCGTAATTCAAACAAGAGGTGATTGCAATGGTTCATGTTCGATTTGAAGGACGTTCTGTTGATGTGTCAAAAACACAATTGGGAATTGCAGCAGGGATGAATGAGTGCGGAATTTCACTTATTTAAATCGGATTTATCTATAACCTTTACCTAATAAAGAGGTGAGTTCAATGATGTTAGCTAACTCATGTTTAATAACAACTCAATTAGTACAACTGCATTTAAACAACGTGAGATATGAGCGAACATCGTTTGAGCGAGATTGTGATTGAGCGTCCTCGTGGTGGAAGGAGAATCAGTCTCAAAAAAGTGACTGGCTTTAAGAAGCAATTATACAAAATCACTGAGGAAGCAATTCAGGATGGATTGTTGAATCCCTACCTGATTAAACCAATAAAAAAATCCAAATATCTTTCAGACCATCTTGGCCCTCTGCGTCGGTTTTTGCAATCGCAAGTCGGACAGCCTTGGAATGAGGTTTACAGCCAACTGTGTCAACGATTAGATCCCAAAACAATGACCGGACAGCATGTTGTCGATCATGTGTGGGACTATGTTGAACGGCATGTAGAAATAATTGATGGTAGTTTCTATAGCAAGCCTTACCAAGGATATCGAATTCAGCTAGATACAAGCTATCGCGATCGCTTCTATATTCATCCTGAAACTGGAATTCTTTGTGCAGCCGAGAAAATACCTCGAAAGCAGAAGCAAAAACAAGAACAAACTGATATTGTCATCATTGATAATTATCATCAATACCAGAAGCTAAATGAGATTTGGTATTTAATTACCTTTGAAGATTTGCCATTGCCACCCACTCATTATGTGACGGATGCTGTCAAAGGTGTAATTCATCGTTCTGTGGCATATACAGGTCGAATGATTTACGCTGTTAAGAAACAGCAGTGTAATAAGAAGGAAATTCGATTCATTTTAAATCAACTTTCTAAAACCTAAAATTTTCACTTCGTGCCCTAACTGAAAAAGCTTACATACTGGGGGAAACCCCCTTGGCGCTAGCCTCTCCCTTTGGGAGAAGACCGCGCTATCTCACCATTTTAAATGTCTGAAACCCTTGCAAACAATTAATTACGAATTACGAATTACGAATTACGCCTTGCGGTACTAGTGCGATGCCTGCGGCGGGCTACGCCTACGCAAAAACAGACTTGACTGTTGTCAGTTCTGGCATTTGTCTAAGTGAACGCGATCGCGACTTTGACTTGCAATCCTTAGTAGGTGTAATGGAACACCAAAATTGGTAAATGTATTAATTACGAAGTCTTCATGCTAGGCTAAGGCGATTATGCAGAAGTGATTTGGAATGACTTTATCAAGATGTTGGAGATTATTTGCACATTTGCAACGTGCGGCGATCGCTAGCAGTGATAGAATTTAGTCGGTAAAAGTCTTGCAAAGCTACAGAGTAAGCATAGGAGTTGTACTCATCCTCACCTATCCTAGGCAGGCTATTGCTTGTAGCTACCCGATTAGACTGATTAGAGTTGGCTTCGTTAGACGAACTATTAACCGTCATCGCCAACTCTCCTGATGGGTTGATTGTACCCTGAAAACAATTAAACTCTGATTGGGGCATATACAAAGCACCCGTTACCTTGGCCTGCTGCTTTTGAAATATGATATAACCTTGACCAAGCTGGTTTGCTTTTGGTGATTGACCATAGAGGTAAATCCCATCTTGTACAGGGAAATTTGCTCTTGGTAACACCCCTCCGCTTTTTGTAGTTCCCTGAGTATCGGGAACCAACGCTGTGATTGTAGGTACTGTTTTTCCGCCTCCAGAAGCCGCATTCAGTTGACTTCTCTGCTCCCGAACTTTTCTAAGCTGCGACAAAAGAGAGTTTTCAGAGGTTTTCGGAATCTGAGGCGATGATGAGCTTTTTTGAATCTGAGCCGATGATAATGGAGAATCTTTAACTGATACTACTTGAGTCTGTTTGGCTATACAGCCGAAACCGAGAAGTAAGCCTAAGCCCGCAAGGGAAATTCCCCACTGACGGGGAGATAATAACTGATGAAGGTTGTTAAGCACCCTACTTCTCCTGTTAAAAAACTAACTAAGTTCTAAGAACTTACTTAAATCATAACCAAGTCTTAATTGTTAAAGACTTTATTTACGACTTATATTACTATTGTCCAAAAAAGAAAACTGTCAAAAACAAAAGTTTTTATTTAATTTGATTCAACAATCTTAGATTATCATCAGTTAGAGTCTTTATAACAGAAGGCAGGAGGCAGGAGGCTGAGGCTTTGTATGTCGCTGCACTCTATGCTCAATACAATTCTTCTTTTAAACTGGGTATAAACTCCAGAATATTCTTATCTTCTGCTTTCTGTACTCTGTTTCCTGTCTCCTTCAAGAAACTTGTATATCTTGTAACTTTGCTACCATTTCTGCACGTGCCGAAACTTTTAATTTCCGAAACATCCTCTTTAAAGCTTGTTTGACGGAATTTTGCGTAATCCAAAGTTTTTCCCCAATTTCCGCATTCGTTAACCCCTGCGCCACCAACTCGGCAATTTCTAACTCACGCGCTGTTAAAGGACTTACTAAAAGCGAATTGGATATTTTGGGTTTTGTCCGTAGGGTTGCCATTTTTGCTGACAAATGAATGCATAAAGCGCTCAAGTCAGCTAAATCATTGCCATTAAAGGCGGGATTTCCCTTGTCACGAGCCAAATTAAGCGTTCCGACAAGACGACCATCGCAAACAATTGGCCCAGTCATTACGTGTTCGTGATCAGAACGTGAGCAAAAATGCTTCCAGTCTCCTGGTGATAATAATAACTGTTCATGAGCGGGAGCATGACGTTCAACCACGTAGCGTCCCACTGGATTGCTCTCTAAGCATACTGCCGGAATGCCTGAAACATTAATCTCAGTGGTTGGTGGCTCATCTAGAAGATAAATACCCCAATTTTGCACGCCAAAATGCTCGCTAATTTTATCCGTGAGAGCTAGTCTTAACTCTTGCTCATTCTGGACATTAGCGATCGCATGAAATACAGCGTGTAGAGAATTAGCCATAAGTGTACCCAGTTGGGGACTATCCAAGCCTCAACAATTACTTCTATGCTAATACCAAGGAAACTAAAACGCTAATTAACAGTAGCGACTAGGAGAAGCACATGACAGTTACACAACTCTCTGCTCAGGAACTTTTCCGGGCTGCTTATGAGAACCGCTATACTTGGGACAAAAATTTCCCCGGTTATACCGCAAATATTACTTTTAAGCATGATGACAAAGTATTTACAGGCAAAGTTATCATCAGTGCCAATCTCAAAGCCGAAGTTTTGGATGTAGATGACGAAGCAGCCCAGAAAGCAATTCATGGACAAGCGTGGGAGATAGCAATTCACCGCGTCCGCCGCAGCTTTGAAGACACTCACAGCGCCAATACCTTTAGTTATGGCAAAACTGACGAAACTGGTGCGGTTGAGCTTTTAATGGGCGGTAAGGCTGAGGGCGATAAATACAAAGTCCGCAATAATGAAGTCTGCCATGTTCACCGTCTAATTCACGGTACTTTTGTAACTATTGACACCTTCAGCAGTCACGACACCGGGGAAGGCTACCTGTCCCACCGTTATGACTCTGTTTACCATGATCCCAAAACTGGGGAACAAAAGGGTGGTAGAAGCGAATTTATTGATGAGTATGAAAAAGTTGGTGACTATTTCATCCTAAATCGTCGGGAGATTCGCACCGAGACAGCAGGACAATTTTCTACTCAGGAATTTATCTTCTCTGACATTAAATTGTTGGAACCTGTTGCTGGTTAAACTGTATTCTGTAATCCAAAAATTAGCGATCGCTCTTGAGTTAAAAGGAGCGATCGCTTTTATTTTTGGGTATTCCATGCGTAGGCGTGGCTCATCATAGATATCGCTCAATCACGTTAAGATACTTAATTAGGTGTTCCTAGCGATAATTTACTTATGAGTCAACTTGAAAACATTCAAGCTGAGTACGAAAAGTTTCCTGAAGCATTTGAGAGTGTAATCATTAGCACCGTGAGCGCCCAAGCAATACCCAATGCTAGTTATGCACCCTTTGTAATGGATGACTCCAAGAATATCTACATTTACGTCAGCGGTCTTTCGACTCATACCAAAAATATCTATGCGAATCCTCATGTTAGTGTCTTGTTTATTGAGGATGAAGCTAAGAGTAATCTAATTTTTGCGCGTCGTCGTTTGAGTTTTGATTGTACGGCAACTTTGATAGAGCGTGAAACTGACAAGTGGAATCAAATTGTTGAGCAATTTCAAGGGCGATTTGGTGAAATTATCGAGGTTTTGCGCGGCTTATCTGACTTTCGGATTTTCCAGCTAACTCCCAGTGAAGGCCGTTTTGTAGTTGGTTTTGGCGGAGCCTATCAAATCAGTGGTGATAACCTCCATCAACTTGTGCAAATCACAGGAGATGCCGAGAAAAAGCAAGGGTAAATTATGAATTATAAATTGCAAGAATTCAGCACCCAGGAGCCAAAAGTTAGAATTTAGAAAGAATCAAGTGTAATTGATACAGTGAATTTCAAGTTAGTGAGGTACACAAGCTAAGTCTAAAAGCCAGGTATAAAGCCTGTTTTACTTCTGAATTCTGACTACTGAATTCTGAATTCTGCTGTATATTGATTCATCAAATGTTCTCCCGATTCTTGAACTATTCAGACAGATGTATTCTGACCGGAGGCGGAGCGTCTCCGGCTCCGCTCCTGATTAGTTTGACTGTATGCAAATTAAACTAAACTAAACTTTTTAATTTTATGCTTCAGTTTCAACCTCCTGGCTTTGGACATAAAGTCATCCATACATCCTTGGGGGCAATGGTTTACTATACCCAAACGAATGCACCTTGGGCGATTGCTGATACTGAAGATTTACCCCCACTACTGTTTCTCCATAACTTTGGTGGTGGAGCATCTGCTTATGAATGGTCTAAAGTTTACCCGGCTTTTGCCGCTAATTACCGCATTTTAGCCCCAGATTTAATCGGCTGGGGAGAATCGGCTCATCCAGTCCGGGATTATAAAATTAGGGATTATCTCAGCACGATCGCAGAGTTTATCATCCAAACTTGTCGCCAGCCGGTGACGGTGGTAGCCTCGTCTCTCACAGCCGCTTTTGCTATCCGCCTAGCGATTGTTCAACCCAATTTGTTCAAAGGATTGTTTTTGGTGTCCCCCTCTGGATTTGATGATTTTGGACAGGGTGCTGGACGCAGACTTCCGCTTTCGGTAATCAATGCGCCTCTGTTGGACAGTTTTATTTATATGTTTGGTGCTGAAAATGAAATTGCAGTCCGAAATTTTTTACAAAGTTTTCTGTTTGCTAAGTCACAACGACTATCCCAAGAGACAGTACAGGCTTATTTAACCTCAGCACAACAGCCTAATGCCAAGTTTGCCGCCTTGGCATTTTTGCGGGGCGATCTTTACTTTGACCTGAGTTTATATATTAAGCAACTGACAATTCCCACAGTAATTTTTTGGGGAGAAAAGGCACAATTTACCAATATCAAGCTAGGACAACGCTTGGCAAATTTAAATCCAAGAGCAATTCAAGATTTTTATGCGATCGCAGATGCCGGAATATTACCTCATTTGGAAATACCAGAAGTTTTTATTGGTTTATTGCAACGGTATCTTGGGTAATTGGGGACTGGGGACTGGGGATTGGGGACTGGGGACTGGGGACTGGGGATTGGGGACTGGGGATGAGGGAGACAAATGACAAATGACCAATGACAAATGACTATTTAGAAAGTAACTGCGCGTTTAAGGCTTTAGTGATGCGATCGCCAGAAGCTTCTAAGTGAGCTAAGGTGTAAATATCAAGGCTTTCACCAAGTTGTTTGAGTCTGACATCAATGGCTTGTTGCAGTTGGCGCAATTCATACCAAGCCAATGTTCGACCATCTTCGGGTGTATTAGTAGTACCCAACATCATCTGTAGCAAAATATTCAGATATTCTCGTTGCAATGAACGGCGGATGCTAGAAATTGGCTTTGGTTCTCCTGGGGCTAAAACTTCTGTCCAGATGCCTGTTTGCAGAGTGTCTAAGAGTTCTGGAATTGAAAGTGCTTCTCCAGGAAGAGTTTTTAATTCTATATCTTGTAAACGATTGAGGCGATCGCTGTCTAATAGCGATCGCAATATTGCACTTTGGAAACTCAGAATGCGATCGTGAATTGGATAATCAAGGCGATTATTAGGTGCATAACTACCCCAGTGTTCCCAACGCGACGGTGCTAGCTGATTGAGTAATTCTGGTGAAAAGCTGAAAGCATCCTCTGCAAAAACATATTCTTGTAATTTTGTCAATGCTTGGCGTTGTTTTAAAAGTGAAACTGGTGCAAATGCCCAAGCAGCATCATCACTAGCATGGAGACGCCGAAACGATTGTCCACCAATGTATTTAGCAAGTAAGGAGGCGTTCCGAAAATAATATTTAAGTACTCTATTGAATCTCAGGCGCAGGTTGCTATAGCTTTCTCCTTTCGATAGATAACCCTTGTCTAGGCGCTGCCACATAAAACGAGCATTATCCATTTGCCACTGCGAATAAAGTAGCACATCACTACTCATGTCCCAGACATTTGCTAAAGGATTGATGTCCCAGATATCTTCATCAGTTGCGTAAGATAATTCTGGTTGAGGCGACGCCAATGCAATCTGCTCTAAAAAACTTTTTTCTGATTCTGGAATAATTGCCTCAAGTGTTGTTGATGGAGATATTTTATAACCATATTCAATTGCCCATTCGTCATAAGGGCCAACAACTCCTGGGAAATAGTCACCTTGCTTCACTCCCTGTGGTGCTATATTCACAGGTAGATAATCCATCACCGAACCAACTAAACCTTTTGTGTGCGTAATTTCAGTATTATTTAATTCTTCGGGCGCTAACATAGTGCTGCCATGAAAGTTGTGGCGCAAACCCAAAGTGTGCCCTACTTCATGAGCGATGAGAGAACGCAAATATTGATGCACATATTCTTTCATCGTTTCACTACTAGGTGTAGTGTTGGGCAAAATTGACAACGCCAGCGCCCCCATCGCTGCTTGATTTGAGGATTCCATGCCATAGCAGAACTCCGAGGAATAAAAGAGAGCAGGGGAAGATAAAGTGGAGAATCTATCCAGGGATTTCCCCACGTCCTCGTGTCCTCTTGCTTTTTCTTGACATGGGTTTGTCTTCAGTGATGAATTTGCCTCCATCAGTGCGTGATATTCTTGCTGAATTAAACGCAGCATATTGGCATCCACAATGATATCTGCATCCAATATTTCCCCCGTGAATGGGTTGACGCGCATCGGCCCTCTGGCAAAACCTGCATCCAAAGAATTGAACCAGCGAATAGTGTTGTAATGTACATCTGCTGGCTGCCAATCAGCATCATCTGGCATTTGCTGCACTTCAATGGCATTTTGAAATCCGGCTTTTTCAAATGCTTTGTTCCACATCAAAACGCCTTCACGAATCGCATCGCGGTATTCTAGGGGCACAGCATTTTCAATCCAATACACAATTGGTTTTTTGGGTGGAGATAAGGCAGCGTTAGGGTCAGATGGTTCTAGATTCCAGCGATTAATGTAACGTACAAATGATTCGTGAGGATTATTGTTAGAGAAATCTTGGAAAGCAGTAATAAAATATCCCACTCTGTCATCGGCAAGTCTGGGAATATAACCATTGTTTTCTCTAAGCTGAGAAAAACTGTAGTGTACCTTCAGAGTGAGTGCCCTACTATCGGGTAGAGTGACTAAATTTGATCCTTCTAATGATGAAAAACCATAAATGGAATCAATCTCTACATTTTCGGGGAAGCTGTTAACATCACCAAAATATGACTTGCGTGGGTCTAAGCGGTAATCAGCCTGCAAAGAGTATTTTAATAGGGGAGTTAATCCCGGAAAATCCTGCATTAGCAGTTCATTCAGGTTGATTAAAATATTTTTACTATTGGGATCAATAGTAGCTATTTCGAGTGAATAAAGAACTGAATCGCTAAATGAACGAGCAAGCGATCGCTTTTCTGCCCTACTTCCTGTGCGGAACTTTACATTACGCACAACAAAATGCAATCTATTATTTACTCGTCGGAAGTAGAAGATAAAATCAGAAAGAGGTAATCCACTATAAATTCCACTTTCTCCAACCCCAGATTCTAATGTCACTATAGCTAGGTAGTCTTTATTTAGTTGCTCTGGTTTAAGTTCTAAGTAAACTTTGCCCGAATCCTCACTACAATAAAGTGTGAAGAGTCCTTCTAGTTTATCTATTTGATTAAGAGTTCCATTAAATTGGCAAAAATCCTGTTTTTTAATCTCAGCAAGATTATCATCAGCAGTTGCTAAGTTATCATCTTCCGCAAGTGCATTTAATTGCTGCACATCAATATTTGAAAGGCTTGAAAGTTGGTTTGCTCCTGCATAATCAGTTGATAGGAACAAGCCATACAGTAATACTATACATATTGCTAATTTTGTTATCCAGTATTTCATCCTTTGGCTTTCCACCTGAAGCAGTTCTCGTGTTAAGGAAAAATGTGGATTAGTTTGTCGTCTGCAAGCCCTTCAAATATCTAGGGATTACGATATTAAATCCACTCATTCAGATAAACAACGCCTCTAGTACAGCACAGCAGATATTCAACTAGTGTCTCAATTAACCAGACAAATTGTTTAAGCAACTTGTTAAAGGTAGGTAAACTTCCGCCACAGTGTACTAGCGTAAGAGTCGTGTGACTATTGATTGTTATTAGTAACTCTTTAGAAATTATCCATCAAGCATCTATGTCTGTAGATAGATAACTTTTACAACTAAAGATATATGTTTTTTTTCTTTCTATCTGTATTAAAAACCAAATGTAGCATTAAAAATGTATTTAGTGCTACATTTAGCAGTCTAAGCAATCTCAAGCATAATTTTTGAAGAAGAATTCAGGAGTCAGAATTCAGAAGTCAGAATTTAGGAGTCAGAATCAAGACGCTCTCTACGAACGCGGGAGCGTGTCGCAGACAGACGCTAAAAGCGTAGCTTGCTTAAGAGTAAGAGTACGCGGACTCGCTTGCCGCCGGCGCTATCCGCCACTCGTACAAAATTAATTCATGTCTGTTTTCTGGCTCCTGAATTCTGTTTCGATAAAGCCTTTTTTCCGATTAATTGTGGAAATTTATTGTAATCTCAAGCGTTTTCTCACATCGTCAATTGGTTCTTCCCAATGGTCTTCAAAGCGGTAGCCTAATAGAAAATCAGCTTTCTTACCTAGTTCTTGCCCTTTTGCTAGATTGGCGAAAATCGCTTTTATTTGTTGGGGAGCCAGGATAGGATAGAGCAATCTAGCCAACCACAAACCGATGTGGAGCGATTTGCTGTAGTTTTGTGTAGCAGCAAAAGCAAGTACACCAATTTCTCCGGCGTAGGTGGTGTCAAAATTAAGCAAAACATGAAAAATATCGTGGGTGACCAAATATCGCAGAGCAAATAGATTACTTTTGGCAATGTCTTCTAGTTCTGGGCTGATATTTAATGGTTTTAGTTGATTTGCTCGCAGATGATTGGCATATTCTCGTCCAAAGGAGCCTTGAGGATATTGGCTTAATTGGTTCAAATCAATTGTGGGATAATATCCTACTACTGGTTGAAGTTTGGAGGCGACTGTTGGAGAAACTTTAGCACCAAAAAAATCAGATTTAAGAATTGCAATATCACCCAAATTTTCTGAATTTTTGTAAGCCAGAATTACTTTTATTTGTTGTAGTTTTTTGAGCATCTCAACTTCTCACGAATGATTGAGGATTGCTAGAGTAAGTCGTCTCTTCCCCAGGATTGAAGAAGCCTTTGTTTTTCATTACTGATATATGTCTTTTGTTAGAAGGATAATTACTTTTTTATAGCTAATCTTTATTTGTACTCCAAAAAGCAACCTATTTGGCATGATAAATTTGATTTCTAGGACGATTAGTCACATCAGTACCTTGCTTAAAGGACTTCAGATAAAAAGTTTTTTGGCTGTTGTTCTAGTTGGTTTTCTAGTGCTGACAACGAATGCTGCTCCTGGGCAAAATAACACAGCCTTAAAGGAAAGAGTTCGTGAACAGATACAGCAAGATGATTCTCAAAGACCGAGAACAATCGGGGAGTGGAATAAAGAAGCTCGTGAAACGGAAGGTTCTCCTGGTGAACGACTTCAGAAGATTGGTGAAGAGTCAGCAGAAGCCTTTAAACAATTTGGCTCTGGGTACGTAGAGGGTGCTAAAAAAACTGCTCGTGATGTAGGGGATAGTGCAGCAGAAACAGGCGAAGATATCTCTAACCAAATTCGACGCTAAATGCGTTACTATAGTATGTTGGCAGCAAGTGCTAAGAACTTTTCGCCAATAAATGAGAACACGTCGGGACGCTGGTGTATAACCACCCAACTCCTCTAAAAACTTGCGTAACGCGCTTATCCTTTCTGATAAGAGATTGTAGCGTTTTTGAGTTGTATAAGATATACGTCTTTATCAAGGGTGCACAGCTAGCTGTGCACCCTTACTGCGTGTTGAATCCAAAAGATAGTTTTCTGTTTCCTCGCCCCGAAGGAGGTTGGTCAAAACCTTATTATAGTAATCCGATAGCGAAGCGGTAGCGAGTCTTGTCTACGACACGCTACGCGAAGGAGCGTCTTTGATTTGGAGAATCACTCGTAGAGGTAAGGGACTGGGGACTGGGAAAAAGGAATAAAGGTGTACTGAGTTTTGTTCAAAAATCAAATATGAGTCCTATATGTGCATCTACACGTAAAATCCAGATTCATACCAGATAAGAAATAACTTTCAGTAACACTGAATAAATCGGTATAAATAAAGTGAACTAAGCTAATTGTGATTCAAATTGCATCTTTGCGTCGCCGCGTCCCCGTATCCCCGTATCCTTCAAGCGATTGAACTATGCAACTTAAAAGCGCATCAGATTATTAAGGCTTGTGATTTTTATTTGCTAGTAGTAAAAAGACTCTTGATATAGCAGCCTCAGCGGATTTTCATAGAGGGTGGAAAAATGACAATCAATTGTAGTTATGTTTGTTTATACCCACTCATCTAACTCTTATAAAATAAGAATGTATATTTTTTTACTGATTAAGTCTAAATCCGAGAACAGTGAAGTAACTGTTGAATAACCGTTTGAAAACATGAAACAATGAGGATACAGCTAAGACGGTAAAGAAAAAAAACAGATAGATAATTAGCGGTATGAAGCAATCTAAAAGCACGCGAAGACGAGGACTTATCCTAACGATCGCTGGGTTGAAGCGTTTACAGGCGTCGATTCTGACGATGGAAAAGGTACAAAATAATGGGCATCGCTTCACTCTAGAAGATTTAGGCGATCGCATGAATGTTTCTACCAAAACTCTAAACCGATTATGGTCATTGAATACAGGCGTGGATCAAAAAACCCTAAAATTATGCTTTAGCGCCTTTAACTTAGAATTACGCAGGGAAGACTATACAGTTCTGAGTGAACCGAATAATACTGAGAACTTTCAAACTCTCTCACTGAGTTTAGACACAGAAGAACAAAAGTTATCTCCGTCTTTATCCTTGGATTCATTTGTTACTCAACACCATAACCTACTCGAAAATCTTTGGTCATACCCAGATGGTCCCGTAGCTCTAGATTCGCCCTTCTATGTCGAACGCCCCCCCATTGAGGAACTAGTCTATCGAGAAATAATTCAACCAGGCTGTGTGATCCGGATTCGAGCGCCAAGAGAGATGGGTAAAACTTCTCTTGTGCTGCGGCTGTTAGCCTTTGCCAAGATGCAAGTTTATAGCCCGGTAAACGTGAATTGCAGCCAAATCGATTCAAGCTGTCTGACAGACTTAAATAAGCTTTTGCGTTCTCTTTGCTGGCAAATTGCAACAGAGTTAGGCATTGATCCTAAGTTAGATGAAAACTGGGATGAGGAAATAGGTTGTAAATTGAGTTGCAGTGTATATTTGCAATCTTATTTGCTCAAACAGAGTAAAAGTCCAGTGGTTTTAGTCTTAAATGAGGTTGACCGCTTTTTTGAATATCCTGAAATTGCTCGAGAGTTTTTTGGTTTGTTGCGCTCTTGGTATGAGGAAGCACGACAAGATAACAACTTGCAGAAATTGAGGTTAGTGGTGGTTTACTCTACAGAAGTATATGTCTCTCTGGATATCAACCGCTCCCCATTTAATATCGGATTACCGATCCGTTTACCAGAATTTACTGAGTATCAAGTAAAATATTTAGCTCATCGGCATGGGCTGGACTGGACTTCTAATAAGGAAGTTAAGCAACTAATGTCTCTCGTGGGGGGACATCCAGCGCTAATTCGGATTGCTTTGTATTATCTCTGCTGTCAAGGGATTACTTTAGAAGAACTGATGCAGGATGCGATCGCTAACGGTGGTATCTATCGTTATCATTTATGGCGACATTGGGCAATTCTGCAAGAAAATCCCAGTTTGGTAAAGGCATATGTTGAAGTTGTGGCCGCAAAGCAAAGCATTTCTCTGAATCCCATTGACACTCATAAGCTCGAAAGCTTAGGGTTGATCACTTATGAAGGCGATCGCATCCTACCGCGTTGCGAACTCTACCGTGCTTACTTTAAAAAACAACTAGGCGTTGCTGAATTTGAATATAAATCATTGCAAAAACGTGCCTGAGAAAAAACTATCAGATACTCTTTTTCTCGCACTCACCTTATTCCTACAATACAAGCAAGTTAGAAAGAGTGTCTCCGTAGCGCAGCTTTTCGTAGAGAAGGGAAGGAGAAGTTCGAGCGGCAACTTCCTCCGCTCAGACTTCTCTTGAGCGTGATTTTTTTAGAACGGATTGTTAAGTTATGAGGTGAAGTGTTTTGGTCTATAAGCCAGATAAAAAGCCTTTTTTAATCATAAATTCTGACGATATCCGTCTTTATTTTGCTCTAGTTTAAGGCTGCTGATTTTGGTATTTCCAACGAAAAACAATTAATTACCTGACCAATAAAGCTGATAATCCTCAATATGAAATTTTCCATTATTGGAAGACATTTTGAAAAAGAAGTAATAATCTCCTGGCTCCCAAATACTAAATTCTTGCTCTTGTTCTTGAACATTAGCTGTCGAACCACCATTAGGGATAGTCATACTAGCAGTTTGTGTTCTGTTATATGCTCTCATAAGAAAAACTTCTAGCAGGCAGAAACCCTGTAGTTCAGCCGAATAACGAATTTTAAAACGGATTTTTCCTCCATCCCGTAGGGTCTTTTTAATAGAGAATTTTTCGCTTTGAATGAGATTACCAGACAGATAAATGTCTTGACCTTGCGTTAACATATAGCTTTGACTTTGATTGAGTGAACTCATGATTTTTCCCTCCAAAAAGAATAGATTCTATTGAGATAATTGTATTGTTGTCCAATGTTTTTTACTGTCGCGTTTGTATTTTCTCGCCATCAGCAAGAAAACGCAATGACAGATAAGACAGTTAAGAAGACAGTTAAAAAATAAATTCTGATGGGTGAGCGCAATCTAGAAAAATAGAGATTAAAACAATTCGCAATTCGCACTCTTGCTACCGCTTCGCTATCGCAATTATGTTTTGTAACGGGGATTTAACCCCGACACAAAACGTGCTACCTATCTTGCTGGGGACTCAAACCCCCAAAGTTCGTTGAACAGTCAGATTTTTTAGGGTGGTGGTAAAGTTACCTTGTTCTGCTGTTGCAATGAATGAGATAATTGCTTCACACGCCGCAACAACGATTACACCAGCTGATAAAAATCACAGCCTTCTAAACTCTTGCAGGTTTTTCAAATCCAATTTAAAGTCTTCAACTTTAACTTGAAATCTAGGCAATATACTTCTGGCGTGGATGATTAGGTTGATGAGGATAGAAGTAGTTAATAAGACCTGACGCAATCAAGGCGCGAATTATTTTTAGAAGATCACGATAATTGCGTTTAACACAAATAAGTAGTTACAAACTTTAGTCTGACTAAATTATTAGAGAACATGGACGGTGTAATGCTTGCTTTAGTAAAACTTGATATTCTTCATCCTCAACTCGATAAGCACCAAACCTCTCCAAGTGAGGATTCATCATTTGGGCATCAAAAAATACAAATTTCCTTTGACGCAATCTTTCCACCAACTTTACCATCGCTACCTTTGAACCTTCGGGAATGCGGTAAAACATCGACTCGCCAATAAAAGCCCCACCAATCACAATCCCTAAAATTCCCCCGGCTAATTCGTCACCCTGCCAAGTTTCAAAACTATAAGCATAACCATTCTGGTAAAGTAGCGAATAAATTTCTCGTAATTCCGGTGAAATCCAGGTTGTCTCTCTGTCAGCACAGCCAGCCACCACAGCCTGAAAGTCTTGATTAATCGCCACAGTAAACCGTTCTTGATTCAGAACACGCTGCAAAGACTTGGGGTAACGAAACCGCTCATCCAAAGGAATCAAAGTCCGATCGCGACTTCCGTACCAACTCAAGCGATCGCGTTCATCAGCCATGAGAAAATAGCCTTGTGCATAGCCCTCAACAATAGCGGCGATATCATATTGCATAAATAAATATAAAAAAACACTCTTAGAAACGCAATTTGATGCTAACAGTCAACCTTAGCGTTCCTCTGCGTTTCCCTCCGCGTCCCTCTGCGTTTAAAAAAGATGACTCAACCAATTCCACCCATCACCCTACCACCGCCTGAAAATCCGTTGCTCGAAGGTGAATGGTTACGAGAACGCTTACAACGGTGGCTAGATACAGAATTTATCCCCGAAGCCGTTAACCAAAATATTGCCCAACGAGCCGCACAGATTTTTGTGCGTCAACGGATGGAAGGAGAAAATGACCTTGGTTCTCTGGTAATTGCCATTGTCACAGAGATGCAGTCCTATGATTTTTCTAATAGCTTTTATGGAGAGTTTGCGATCGCCAACGCCGTCAGCGATCTACTCTTAGAAAGTCTGGGAATTGATAAGTGTTGTGGTCAATAATATTTTGTCATTTGTCATTTGTCATTTGTCCTTTGTCATTTGTTTTTTACCAATGACTAATGACCCTTACGGGTTCGCCAGTCACTCATGGGGGAAACCACGCCAGATGCTCCACTTGGGGAGACCCCAAGACCGCACTGGCTCCCCAAGACCGCGCTGGCTCACTAATGACTAATGACTCTTAACTACCAGCTAGACTTAACAACTCCAGGCAAAAGACCTTCATGTGCCCATTCCCGTAGCACGTTCCGAGACAAACCAAAATCGCGGTAAACTCCTCTAGAACGACCAGTCAACCAGCAACGATTGCGGTGGCGGGTGGGCGCACTATTCCGGGGTAGCTGTTGAATCTTCCGGTGGATTTCTAGCTTATCCAAAGGAGATGCTGCACTTCTGAACTCTTCCAAAAGAGCTTCCCGCTTGTCAGCATACTTTTCTATCAACCTGGTGCGCTTTTTCTCGCGCTCAATCATGCTCTTTTTAGCCATATATTCTCTAACTTATTTAAAGACACCGTTTTCCATTCTACAGTCTCTCCATCAATTCTGGCGCTACTTGTGTCGCTTATCCTACAACCACTGGCTTATTTGCAGCAGGACATAAATCGGCAAGCTCACAAGCAATGCAGGCGGGAGAGCGGGCTTTACAAATAGCACGACCGTGATAAATCAGCCGAATTGACCAATTTTCCCAATCAGGCTGAGGCAATAAACCCATTAAATCTTGCTCAATCCGAACGGGGTCTTTTGCTTCAGTTAAACCCAAACGTCCGCACAGGCGCTTGACGTGAGTATCTACTGTCACGCCAGCATTAATGCCATAAGCATGAGCCAAGACTACATTTGCTGTCTTCCGCGCCACACCTGGAAGCTTTAACAACTGTTCCATTTGGTTGGGAACAACAGAGTCAAATTCAGTAACAATCATCCGACAGGCGGCTTGAATGTTCTTGGCTTTATTGTGATAAAACCCAGTTGAACGCACCAAACTTTCTAATTCTACTAAGTCAGCGATCGCTAAACTCGCGGCATCAGGAAATTTACCAAATAAAGCTGGTGTCACCTTATTTACCCGCTCATCAGTACATTGGGCCGAGAGAATCGTTGCTACCAACAGTTGTACTGGCGTTGAGTAGTTCAAAGAGCAAGTAGCATCTGGATAAAGACGCTTCAGACGAGTTAAAATTTCTAGCGATCGCTGCTTTTTAGATAACGATTTGCGCGTAGTACTCACTGGAATAATTTTTGTACCCACTCCAATTGACTAGTTAATTGAGTAGTTTCTTTGACGATCAGAAAAATTCCTAAGCCTAAGAGTAACACCAAGCCTGTTTGCATTACACCTTCTTGAATGCGGCTAGGCACAGGCTTACCGCGCAAACCTTCAATCAGCAGAAAAGCCAGTTGTCCACCATCCAAAGCTGGCAAAGGCAAAATATTGATAATAGCCAAGTTAATGCTGATAATTGCCGCAAAAGACAACAGATTTACAGTATTGTCTTCAGCTAATTTCGCACCAATTTTGACAATATTAACTGGCCCAGAAACTTGCCCAGCAGTTTGTTGAAAGTTGGTAATTAACTGGCCAAAACCGCTTAGTGTACCAACAAATAATTGTTGAAATCTATTAGCAGCAAGACCAAAAATTTCAAAAGGACTATTAGGACGGCGATAGATTGCTGTAGCATTTGGACTAAGTGCCACACCAACTACACCTTTGCCATCGGCTCCTAGTTTTGGTGTTAATTTCAGAGTTTGTTGTTGGTTTTCACGCAGAATTTTCAGTTCGATTTGCTGATTGGGATGAGTTTGAATTTCTTTTGTCAGCAAAGGAGTTGACTGATCAGAAGCCGGGAGTTCCTGACCATTCACAGCCAGAATAATATCACCTTCTCTAATTCCTGCTTGGTAGGCAACAGATTCTTGATTAACAGGCTGTACAAGAACACCAGCTTGATAGTTTAATTCCTTGGGAATACCAACGATACCCAATTGCAGAGCCAACACAAAATAAGCAAATATTAAATTTGCGATCACACCGGCACTGATGACGATCGCCCGGTCTAAAACTGGACGGTTACGCAGCAAATTTGGGTCATTGGGTGGAACATCGCTATCGGGGTCATCATCGGGAAAGCCCACAAAGCCGCCCAAGGGAAAAGCGCGGACAGCATATTCGGTTTGTGAACCTTGGTACTTTAAAAGAACTGGGCCAAAACCCAAAGAAAAACGGTTAACGAGAATGCCTTGAGAACGTGCTGCAACAAAATGTCCCAACTCGTGTACCAAGATCAAAACAGCCAAGACTGCGATCGCTGCTAAAACTGACATAGAGCAAATTAGTGAAAATATTAAGCTATAGTTATCTCCATTCTAATTGGGCATTGAGTATTGGGTATTGGGTATTAGTCATTGGTCATTGGTCATCGGTAAATAACAAAGGACAAATGACTAATGACAAACTATAAAACTTCACGTCCCAAGTAAGGTTGCAACGCTTCTGGTATCCTCACCGTCCCATCAGGTTGTTGATAATTCTCCAAAATTGCTGCCATCGTCCGTCCTACAGCCAAACCCGAACCATTGAGGGTATGTACGAACTGAGTGCCTTTCTTCCCCGCCTCTTTGAAACGAATATCAGCCCGTCGCGCCTGAAAATCTATAGTATTGGAACAGCTAGAAATTTCGCGGTATTTGCCAGAAGAAGGCAACCAAACCTCTAAATCATAAGTTTTGGTAGAGGCAAATCCCAAATCTCCAGTACTTAAATTTACTACTCGGTAAGGCAACTGCAATGCCTGTAAAATTGCTTCTGCATTCTCCACCAATTTCTCCAATTCATCAAAAGACGTACTGGGTTCGACGAATTTCACCATTTCCACCTTATTAAATTGATGGAGACGAATTAATCCCCGCATATCGCGCCCATAACTACCAGCTTCACGGCGAAAACAGGGAGTAAAAGCACAGTGGTAGATAGGTAAATCTTCAGCAGCGAGAATTTCACCCCGGTAGAGATTTGTAACTGGAACTTCCGCCGTAGGAATCAGCCACAAGTCATCATCAGCGCATTTAAAACTTTCTTCAGCAAACTTGGGTAACTGACCGGTCGCTGTTAAAGACTCAGTATTCACTAATAGCGGCGGACTGACTTCGACATAGCCAGCTTGAGTATGGAGAGTCAGCATAAATTGAATTAATGCCCTCTCCAATGCTGCACCAGCGCCTATCAATGTCACAAAGCGACTTTGGGCAACTTTTACAGCCCGTTCAACATTGAGAATACCCAGCTTTTCGCCAATTTCCCAGTGAGGGAGAATATTCGGATTTTGAGGAATGTACTCATCACCCCAACGGCGTACTTCTACGTTATCTTCCTCATTCTTTCCAAGGGGTGTAGAGTCGCTTGGCAAGTTAGGAAGTGCCAACACAAGTTGGGCAATTTCAGCTTTGAGTTCTTTTTCTTGGGGTTCCAATTGACTCAACGTAGCTTTAACAGAGTTCCCTTCATCCCGCAAAGCTTGAATTTCTGGGTCTTGAGGATTGATCCCAGATTTAATCTTCTGCCCGACAATTTTACCGATTTCGTTGCTACGGGCTTGGAGTTGACTACGCGTCCCCTCAATTTCCCGTTGTTGCCGATCTAACTGTAAAATCGGTTCAATGTCGTATTTACCACTACGACTATTCAATCGTTCTTGAACTAATTGCGGATTTTCCCGTATTTGCTTGATATCCAGCACAGATTTTTCTCAGTTTTTAACCTATTATCTACCTGCCAACACATCAGCATATACTGATTTTGGCTTGCCGTGATCAGAAAAGCAACCATAAAAATTTAGCCCTGCCAATATCTTGCCAGGGCTAGAAAAATTTAAAATCCAAAATTTAAAATCCAAAATTTGGTATTACTCCTCTGATTTTCCAGACCCCTGAGTGGTTGCAGGTGAGGGCAGCCAGTAGGCAAGTACGCCTGATAAACCACTCCAATAAACTGCTTGGTTTTGGCTATTATCGCGTTCCATAAAGATCAGGGAACTACACAATCCAATCATCAATGTACTAAAAAGTACTTGTATACCAAACTTCCAAATTTCTAGTTGTTTCATAATGGTAATACCTCTAATAAAGATTAAATCACCCTAATAATGGTTCTGTTATCACGTAAGAATTCAGGAGTCAGAGTAGTTAAATAATTAGGAGAAAATTTGATCCATAAATGCATTAATCATGCTACATTCCTTTTAAATTATGACTTCTGTTAGCGATAGCGGGGCGTTTAGCCCATTCTGGGTGCTGAATTTTGATGTTATCATTCTGTAGACGGATGTTAATATTAAGTAACTAGTATTAGTCTTCACGCTGTACTTTGATAATTTCGGAAAAGTACAATGGACATATTTAAATTATTCGTCATACAACCTCTGAAAAATAGAGGAAAAGAAGTCAAAAGAATTACTTGATTTTGACTTTTATCTTTTCTTCCGACTTCTCTGTTTAAGGTCGGTTAATGCGATTGAGTAACCAAAGCGACGCCACAAGCCCTGCAAAATGCGCTGAGACAGTGTTGGTATTTGCCTGTACCACAAGCATATCTAGACCGCTAATAATTCGGGTAGGGTCAAAAAATTGGGTAGTTATGGCTTGAGGAGATATGGATCTTGCTACCAGTGTTCCAACGATCGCTTGTGCCCCCAAAAGAGTCACTAGCGTTCCCCCTAAATTCACCCACAACCCTAAGCGTAATACTTGCACAGTCTCACTTTTCCGAGGGCGGTTGCTGGGATTGGAAGATTCAAGTTGCTTACCAATTCTGGTGTAACGGTAAGCTAAATAAATCCCCCCACCCAAAACAACCAATCCACAAATTGCTAAAAATACGCCAAAGCCAGTCCCAGGATTATTACTAGGACTGCCAGTTCTTTGATTAAAGATGGCAAATAGCAACACAATTATGCTAGAAACAACGCCTAGTACTAGCTGAATCCAAAAGCTAATCCAACCCGTAAGGCGAAAGGTTTGGGCAATAGCCCGTAGAGAAGTGGAAGATGATGGGGCATCAGGAGTTTGTGACATAGTTCACCAATGTGCTGGGCGCTTGATTAAAGGACACGGGGACGCGGGGATACGGAGACACAGAGAGTTATTTCCCCTCATCCCCGCGTTTCCCCGTCTTCTTTCTGACTTTTTATGCTATCTGGAAAACCTCTTTCTAAATCTCTTTCCTTCTAGGAAACATACTTTGAATTTTCCCCTTCCTGTATTGGGAAGGGGTTTAGGATATTAGGTTTTTCGTGGGCTTTCCATAAAATAACGTGAAAAGTTAGGTCTTCTTCCTCGCGCCTTTAGGTCTTCTTTGATAAATTTACTATCACGCTTGCCAAATGACACAAGAGATTCTCTTGTTGAAGAAATTAGTAACATTTAATGCTTAAGTGTTTATACTGCCGTAGCAGCTTTAAACCAGACATCTCCCTTAGCGTAAGCTTTTAGAATTCGCATTGGGAAAATCACTGTAAAACAAAGTGTTTATTAACTTTTACAGACAAAATAGCATTTTACCTGTAAAATTTTTTCGATGGCATTTTATTGCTTAAGCGGTTCTAACTAGTTTGGCATCACTTGACACCAAGATAGTGACTTTACCACTGTCTGTTCGCTCCTCACCACACCGTATCGAGCTTGGGTAGGAATACATTATTTTCTACCCCTAAAACTCGCAAACTCTTCCCACAACTTCACAGATGTGGGTGATTATTTGGTGTTTACGCAATGGATATCTAGTCTAAGTAGCTTTATCTGTATTACTCGCTTGGTAGTAGCACTGTATACTGACTACAAGGATTGTAGACCTTACCCTAAGGCATTTTTTTAGCCATTCACTAACCATGAAACTTGAGGATATATATCAATTCTTTGAAAATCCTCCGCCAACTTACCTTTGTCAAGAACTAGCAGTTTGTTACATCCTGTCTGTTTTATTACAAGGTGAATCCTACGGAACCGAGTTGATCGAGCAATTAGAAACTGAATATCCCATCTACCGGCTTTCAGATACCGTACTTTACAGTGCAATCAAATTTCTGGAAGATCAAGGGGCAATCACTGGATATTGGAAGAAACTCGAAGGACGGGGACGCCCCAGGCGTATGTACCAAGTTTCTCCCGAATGGCAAGTTCAAGGTCAGGATTTAGCTTTTCTTTGGCAAGACTACATCAATAGGAGGACAAAGTAAGACGATTTTGGATTTTGGATTGTGGAAGAGTCCCTAGCGATCGCTTTTTGGCGCTCCATTTCTCGCAATCATTGTTCAAACTGGTATAACGAATAATTGATAATGAATAAGTCTCCTCCAGTCAAACACTAACAATTAGTTATGGATACTGCTATTCTGCCATCTACTTTCCTGTTAACCTTGTTGTTATCCGTTGGGCTGTTTTTCTTTATTCGTGCCTCGACTAAAGACCGCATAGAAACAGCGCAACTGGTATCTGAGCAAGACGAAGCTGTTTTAATGTCTCAATTAAAAGAGTATTTTCGCTCGCGGTCTTACCGAGTGGCAGCGGTAGACCGAGAACAAAACAAGGTGACTTTTGAAGGTAATGTTCGCCCCAGCTGGTTCTTAGCTATATTTCTAACTTTACTGGCAGCTATTGGGATTATTTGTCTATCTTTGGTGGTATACCTGCTTTTTCCTAGCCTCAGTACCATTGTTCTGGCTATGGTACTGCTGTCGCCTTTAAGTGGTCTATTTTATTGGAAAAAATCTGAAAGACTTGAGAAGGTTTCGCTCAAAGTAGAAACAACTCAGAGCGAACAAACCTCCTCAAGTAAGATAACCGTAGTAGCCCATCGAGATGAACTCAGTGAGTTACAAAGGACTCTACAGCTAAAGCCTGGGATATAATTGTTGATTTTTCTGACCATCTTTTAACTATGATATGCAGACTTCTGACCTGACCTACTCTTTAGGCAATGGAAAGTAGGAAGGAGGAAATCAAGAACATTGCTTTGTCAGTTTTCCCCACAACACAAGTTGTGGGGAAAAAATTTAAATTAATTAACTTAAATTCATTGACAGAGCTTGCCTAACAATCTACGGCATAGAGCGCAACTTCACTAGCGCTTTTAAACGCGCTTGGCTCTATACCTACTCCCTTCTGCATCATCAAAATAGTGTCAACCCATGCAATGTAGCGTGGTTTGAGACAAGTTTACTTTCCAACTACCTGGACTAGACTTACTGGCAAATCAGCTACAAACTAAAAAAAAATTAAATTTTGCATAAACTTAGCAATTTTGCCAGTTAATAATAGTCAGGAGCCACACTCAATGCTTAAGATGACCATCTATGGTTCACCGACTAGCTAAAGCAAGAGGTTCTTGACCTGGCGAAGGTTCTAACACCCTCAAGCTAGGAAACAAGAAATGGTTTTCCTCTACGTATTGAGCACCAAACAGTCCCTTTTCTGCCCAGAAATAACGATCTGTGGTGTGTTCATTTCGCTTTACGAGTAGCAATGCCGGTGGCAAAATCCCTTCAGCTTGAATGAATCTTCTCGCTGCTGTCACAGGCTTTTCTTCGCCACTTTCGATGCTATATTGAGGCACATGTTCCAAAATTCGCCGTCCTTCCTGACGACGACGACTCTTCCTTTTGCGTCTCCTTGCCAATCTATTGTCCTCCTCTTTCAAGCTATAGATTGTAGTGATAGCTACAAAATCCGTCGTCATTATATAGGTTCTAGTTCAAAATATCAATACTTTTTAACCTTTTCATGTAAGAAAGTTAATATCTTTGAAAATAGATAAACAGAACCACCTAAAGATATAATCCCCTGGTACAAACCATCTCTGAGAAAATTTTAGTTAAGCTTTATTAAATGAGTGAGGTAAAAATTAAGTATCCTCTCTTACATCATGCCTCAAAATCTGTAATCTTGAGCAAGAGCTAAAAAATGTTAATGTCTGCCAGTTCCGATTTTCTTGCTCTGTGTCGAGAGCAAATAGCGCTACTAACCCAAGGGCTGGGAGCAACTTTAAGTATTGTGTACCTAACACAAGAATTGGTAGAGACTCCTTCAGGTGATGCAAAACTGATTCCTGTGGTAATTTACCCGGAAACAGCATTATTACCGCCAGGGGAGGTGACTGCTGAGGCGACAGCACACAAGCAGCTTCAAGTTGGAAATGTGTTTGTATTACCCAATGATCAGAGAAAATTATTGACAGCAGGATCAGAATCTCCAACCTCATCACAGGGTTCGGAGATACCAGATGCATCTCAACCCCATCTCAAAGAGGAATACCTATTTAGTGGAAACCAAATTGTTTTACCTCTAATTTATGAGGGTGTGATGATGGGCTTACTGGTGACAAGTAGGCAAGACCGGGCATGGAATGAAAGCGAGGAAAGTCAGATTCAACGAATAGCTCAAACGTTAGCGATCGCTTGTATTTTAGATCAACGACGAGCATGGTTTGAGCAGCAGTTACGTGAGCAACAAATACTCCAAGAAAAACAGCGGGATTTGTTAGATAACCTATTGCATCAGTTTCGTAACCCATTAACGGCGTTGCGGACTTTTGGCAAACTGCTATTAAAAAGACTAAGACCAGCAGATGCCAACCGGGATGTAGCAAATAGTATTGTGCGCGAAAGCGATCGCCTCCAAGAATTACTGCAACAATTTGAGCAAGTAATTGACTTGACAGAGGCAGATTTAGCACCACTACATCTGACAGAAGATGAAGTATTTGTAGAAGCAACTATCCAAAAAGATGCTAAACCACCGCTATTATTGCCGGGAACGGGAGATAAAGCAGTTGACTGCTCACTAGCGGATATATTAGAACCATTATTAATATCAGCTAAAGCGATCGCTCAAGAGCGAAAGCTAAAACTAATAACTGAAATTCAACAAAATTCATCTCTAGTACGTGCCAACGTCAAAGCATTACGAGAAGTGTTAACTAACATTATTGATAATGCTTTAAAATACACTCCCACTGGTGGGAAAATTTTGATTCAGGCGGGGCAAGAAAAAGCTAATTTTCAGGGAATTGTCATCAGTGATAACGGGCCTGGCATTCCCCCCCAAGATTTAGAACATCTTGGAGAACGTCATTATCGGGGTGTACAAGCGCAAACAGAAATCCCCGGCACAGGTTTGGGGTTAGCGATCGCCAAACAATTAATAGAGCAAATGCAGGGCGAAATCGAGGTTTTCAGCCCTGCAATCAACTCTAAGCTAACTTCACCCGATGCGCCGGGGACTACATTTATTATTTGGTTGCCGGAAGTTTAGAATTTGTCCTTTGTCATTTGTCCTTTGTCATTTGTAAATACTAATGACTAATGACCAATGACCAATGACCAATGACCAATGACTATCTTACTGAAACCAACAAGTTCTGATTGATTGTCATTTGTAGATCGGTATCTGGGTCAATTGCTACTAAGTCAACGCTATTTCTGCCGAAGAACAGACCAATCAATGCACCGATACCAGCGCCACCCAAGACTTCTTCTGTGGCAATGGCGCGATCGCCTGTGACAGCAGATACCGCCGCAGCTGCACCTGCGCCCAATACGGTATTTCTGATAATTGAACCAGTACTAGTACCTTTGTTGACGGTTTCAGTTTTGGTAATCACGTCAGAACTAGCGTTAAGTTGATACTCTTGACCACTAGTCAAAACTAGTTTCTCGGCAACGAATTGAGAACCGCCTGTAGCAGGTTTGAGTTGACCAATAACTTGACTACCAGCAGGAATCACTACAGATCCGTCTTGCGTAACTACGTTTTGGGATACTGTCAATGTCAAAGGCGCTGTTTCGTCCTTTGTAACCAGAATTTTTTCTGCCTTGTCATACTTCACAGGAATAGCAGTCCCTTGGGGAATTGTGACTGATACAGGTGTTGGGGTAGTAGACCCAAGAGCCACGACATAAGGCGAGTTAATAGCTGAGGCTTGATTAGAACTAACTAATGCTTGGTAGATAAAAGCTGCTACCTGAGCGCGAGTGGCGGTTGCAGTTGGATTCAGGAAGTTCACATTAGGATAGTTAACCACAATTTGCTTTTCAGTTGCAGCTGCGATCGGGCTACGGGCATAGCTAGCGATGTTAGAAGCATCGTTGAAGTATTGCAGAGTGCTTTCAGTATTGCCGATGGGACTATATTCCAGACCGTTCGCAAGGGAAACTAAAACTTGTTGGCGAGGAATAGCCTGGTTAGGCTCAAAGCGATTTCCAGGATAACCTGACAAGAAACCAATGGTATAAGCTTGCTGAATTGCACTGGATGCCCAATAGTTGCTAGGCACATCAGCAAAATTGATTCCCTGCCGTTGCGGTGCTTTTTGGAAAGCTTTGTTGACCATAGCGGCAAATTGAGCGCGTGTCACCGCTTCTTCAGGGCGGAAGGTGCCATCAGGAAATCCAGCAATTACGCCTCGCTGAGATAATTGTTGAATAAATTGTGCTGCCCAATAGTTAGATGAAACATCAGAAAAAGTAGTTTGAGCAAAAGAAGGTGCAGCTGTAATGAAGGGCGCTACAGTACCAACTGTGACGCTTAAAGCCATGAGTGCAGCTGTTTTAGATTGCCAACGATTTAAGTTAAACATTATTTTTTACTCCAGTACAATTAGTTTTTTTACTTGTTAATTAATTAGACATTTACTAAAGTACAAGGTTCCCAATTTTTTCTGCTTTTTGTAAAAACCATTACCTTAGTCATACAGTCATAATCAAGAAGTCTATGTCAAACGAAGTAGGTAATAGAAGTAGTACTCTGTCAAGTTTAAATTGATGAGCAAACAAGCTCGTAGTAAGGACTTCAGTCCTTATTTTCTAAGCACTAAAGTACTTACTACAAACCCACAAACTAGCTTAAAAAAGT
Organism: Nostoc sp. KVJ20; assembly: GCF_001712795.1. Lineage (GTDB taxonomy): Bacteria > Cyanobacteriota > Cyanobacteriia > Cyanobacteriales > Nostocaceae > Nostoc. The sequence continues at coordinate 31,832 of NZ_KV757633.1, read as the reverse complement.
AGTGGTGTAATTACCCTATGAACTCTGAACACAATTAAATCAGTGTTCTAATAAACATCAGTACTGAGTAAGACGATGCAGAGATAGAATAGTTGCTGATAAATAGATTTTTTATGGTTAAAAGTGAAAGCGATCGCACACTATAGTTAAAGTGGCGATCGCATATAAGGAATGATTAAATTCACAACTTGAATGAAGTTAAATCTAGTAACGAGATGGTGGTACTAAATTCAAGTTAGAATTCAGCGTGAGCCTTAAATCCTGTGCAGGTCTGAGGACAAAAGCATTTCCTTCTTTTTTCCGCAACAGGACACTCGCACCTGCACCCGCAGCTCCACCGAGAACAGGTTTTAAATCGTCAACTCTGCGGTTCCCAGTAATTAGTGAACCTAAAAGACCAGCACCCGCACCAATAGCTGCATCAGTTAAAACCTGACCTGTGCTAGGCCCCTGTGAAACTTTTTGAGTTGTGGTATATGTGCGAGAAGTTGCATTAATCGACTGACGCTGACCATTAGAAAATTCTAATTCTTGCGCTACAAACCTTACGCCTTTTCCTTGGTTATCATCATCTCTTGTATCTCTGGAATAACTATCTAAGTCAACAGATTCTAGCCGTCCATTTACTTTAGTACCAGCAGGAATTAAGACGTTTCTATTTCTGTCGATAATGTCGTTCGCTATTCTCAAGGTTAGAGATTTACTTTCGCCAGGAGCAATAGTGATTGTTTCTTTTTCGTAGGTGACAGGTAAAGCAACACCAGAAGGAATAGTAACGTTTCCATATTGTCCAATTCTGTCTTGCCCAATTCTGTATTGAGCATTAGCAGGAGCCAAGCTCAATAGAGGGCTAATGACGCTTGTAGTAACTGCCATTGCCATAAGTGCAGCAGTTCCAGATTTCCATTGATGTAGGCGAGTCATAAGAGGGTTGTCCTTTGTGTATGTGATGTATGTAATGACGGGGATGCACTGAGTTTGTTTCTGATTGTTTTTGAACCTGTCTATAGGCGTATTCCGCAGATAAAAGTACTTATATATGATGTGGAGTCTCTGCGATCGCATAGGTGTAGCCCGTCGTAGACATCGTTTCTCAGAATTTGTCTTCTGCTAATGTGTGTTACTAAAATCAGAAGCAAGACACTCATAAGACGTAAAATGAGTATCATTTTGTTCCCAAATGCTGTTTTATTACTTATGTTCACATATCTAAGCCATTGAATAGAGGGGAATGCTCTGATTGTGAACTCTTACTTCTATTTTAGATTAATTTCCTAGGACTTGGAAAATATTTTCGCTTTCTTTTAGAAATGCTAAAGTCAATTTATAGAGTAATTTCTGATGTCAGCGAGTGAAGTGCGATACTTGATTATTAACGCACTTATTACTCTAGGTTTACTTGGTAATAGGTTCTATGATGAAGATAGTGGCAATTGGTACATAAAGATACCAGCCCAGTCTTACCGCTACGGTTTTACAAAAGGGTGATATTGTTCCGATTAGTTGGGACTTGTAATTATGGCAAATTGGACTGAAAAGCAAAAACAAAAGTATGCTAGGTTCCAAGAAATTTTAGAAATTGGGAAACAGCGTTACGTGGATGCTGGTGGTAATCCTCAACGTTATCGAGTAGGTTTTAAAGGTCAAGATTACTTGACAGATGAAGAGAGAAAAGAAGCTACCAAAATCATGCGGCAAATGTTTGGTATTTCCATCACAAATGGTTATGTCTATTGTCAAGGGTCTTCTTAGCAGTTGCCTGAGAATTCGCTATTAGGTAAAAAGCAAGTCTAAGAGCAACAGGCAGGTAACTAATATAACCAATTATTGACCTTTGTTACTGAAATATAATGGGTATTTAACGTTGCTGCTGACGTTGTTTAATCTCTGCGATCGGTAATAGCAAGGTATATTCTATTTCTTGTCTTACTTTAAGGCTGACATAACAATCACTATTTAAACAAGATATCAGTAATTGATTAGCATAGTAATACTGCTGAAGCAATTCCTTCTGCTGGACACTGAGTTGCCATTCAGGAGCAATATTATGGTATTGAATCATCACTGCTTTGAATTGCTCCGTCCAAGATAGACGGTTCGCTTGCCACCATTTTTGAAATAATTCTTTATTACTTGTTGTTAGCAGTTTTTTTCTGAGTGCTAGCAGTGCTTGCTTTGTTTTGGGAGCAATAGCAAGGGCAGCAATACAACAGTCATATTCAAAATCATCGCCCTCCACATAACTACCAATACTCTTAATTAGTGATAAGTCAATATCATCTTTATCTTGCTCATATTTATCTATATTGATAAAATTTTCATGTATAAAGTTTTGAGCAATTGACAGATTATTAAAAATAACTCTATAAAGAAAGACAAGTCTCAGTACTTGATAACTAGAAGAATTCATTTTTTGCCCCCTAGTTGCAAAGGCAAAATAAAAAGCACGGGTAATAACTTTTTTATATCGAACATCAACTGATACTGATTTTTCACTACTCCACATCAATAACTGTTGTATTTTCTCATCTTCAGCTACAATTGCATCAATTTTATCCTTAAAAAAAATTAACAAACGATCTGCACTTGGAGACATCCCAACCGCCAGCAAAAAGACTTCCCGCCAACGTTTCTCAGTAATATGGCTAACAAGATTTTGCAGCGCTTCCTCTGATGACTGTCTCACAACCACAAATTCTCTAGCTGTGAAATACTCATGAAATGTCAGGTGAGAAAATGAATAAATCCTTTTCGCTCTTGCGACAACTAGCCCATGATGATGCTCAATTGAACGCAAAACTTGCTCACTATCAACTTGCAATGCTTCTTCATCAGTATTAGCATCGGGTAAATTGCGGATATATTCTGTAATGTATTGTTCTGCTACTTTCTGCTTAAAAAAATATTCACTTCCCTCAAAAGTAGTCAATGCAATTTTGCTGAGTAAATCTTCTTTGCGTTGAACTGATAGCTTTTTGTAAATCTGATCGCGTTGAATTCCCCGCTTGGCATCCCATTTTTTCAATAACGCATCCAGTCCTTCTTTGTATAACTCAGAACGATTTGCAGGAAAATCTCCTGACTCTTCAAAGGCTAAACAAAGCAACGTCAGCAGCAGAGGACTTGCAGCAAGTTCTTTGATTCGGCTATTCTCTTCGAGACGTTTGATAAAAGTCTCTGGTTTTACAGCTTTCTTCTTAAACCAGTTATTGGCAAAGTTGGAAATTTGGTCATCATCAAAATCAGCAACTTCTACCTCTGTGAACTTCTCAAAGGTATACTCTCGTGCTGCAATTCGGCAGGTCATCACAAACTGATTTTTGGGGTAACGATCAGAAAACTCACGAATTTCTTTTAACACACGGTTACTATCCTCTTCTCTAACCTCATCCAACCCATCAAGTAAAACTAATGCCTTGCCATAGGTTAGTACATCTTGAATAGAAGAGATAGGATTTATCGTCTCTTCAGTGATGTGTTGCAATAATCCAGGTTTGTTTTCAGTTTCCGCAAAGTTTTTGAGGGTGACAAAAATTGGTACACGTTCAGCCTGAAATTCACCTCCAATACACTGAATTGCTAAATATTTCAAAAATGTGGTTTTGCCTGCACCTGGTTTACCCAAAATCATCAGCTTGGAATATTTCTCAACCGCTTCCAGTCCTGGCAATCGTTTTTCAGTAATTCTGTTGAGTCCAAAGAAGTCAAAATCCTGGCTTTTACACTGTTGTAATAATTCATCAATGCCTAACCGCCGCTGTCCAGTGATTTTATCCAAAATATTAACGCTGGTATAGATGTCATTCAACCCAATAGGCTGAGTCATATCCAGCACCCGCATTGTGCCGCAGCGTTGTTGAATGATGGGTTTTATCTTTTCGCGTACCCCTTGCACGATCGCATCAATATCAATGCTGTTGTCTAGATTTGCTTCTAGTTCACTAGCTGGTTCAGCAACTATTTCTTCCCACTCTAAATCTAGCCTGTCGCAAATCTGGACAAAAAGATTGCGGTCAACAGGTTTACCTGTAAAGAATTTGCCAATCGGCTGGCGAGTTACTTCTAAATCTTCAGCTAATGCTTTTTGAGTTAAGGAACAGCGGATCAAAGCTCTTTTTGCTTTTTGGATTCCTTCTGGAGAACAAGAAAGCGATCGCCCAGACATAAGCTAACCACTACACTTTTGCTGATTGTAACTGCCAATTTGGTAATTCATCCTCATCGCATACACAAGTCACTCATATCACAAACCTGTATTTAAGCTTACAACAAACACTCACCTGTCAAAGTATGGATGTAGTGATTCAAACGATTTGGGAGTGGGTCAATGTTATCCAAGAAGTTTCCTTCAAGAGATGAAGTGCTAGCTGTTGTAACGCTGATTATGGTGATTGGTTCTCTCACTCTTGCAGTTATCGATGAGAAGAATCGCCCTCCATTTCTAGATTTAACAAAATTTGCTGTCGGTACATATATTGGATTGTTGATACCTCGGTCAAGGTCAAGCGATCGCAACTAGCCAACTAAAATTATGTTTTGGCGACTAGAATTCGGACAACCATACAATCGAAACCCGCGCTGGCGGGTTTTAATTTTTTAGAATTATCCACAAAAAGCGATCGGCTAGGAGAATTCTCAACTAGCCAATATACTTCGGTTAAAATTTTGCGATAAAAATTCTAGATCGCAAAGACGCGATAAATCATCACAAAGACGCGATGAATCGCCGTCTCTACAATAATCAGTCTTTCGTCTTGACGGCGATTCATCGCGTCTCTTGCCTTAACCGAACAGTATTCCCAACTACCCTGCTTCTGAAAGGTAAAGAACATTGGGGAATCCAAATGGAAATAATGTTGTACAACTCTGAGAGCAACTCTTGTTTTCATGTTTTCCTCTCAGACATCTGAAAGAAATAACGATAAGCTTCCAGGAGAGTCTCATTTTTCTCCGAATATAGTAAAACTTTTTCATGCAACAAGAAAAATTAACTCATAATATTGTTAATTTTTGTAAAATTGATGTATTCAAGACTAGAAACCTGATATCTAGATAGCTAAACTAACAAACAGTGCATCTGTACTGTTAATTATTAAAAGTAGATGTGGCGCCATAGCGTGAATGATCCCAGTACAACTTATCCTCAAAAACTTTCTTAGTTACCGTGATGCAACTTTAGATTTTGGCGGTTTGCATACGGCTTGTATTTGTGGTTCCAATGGTGCGGGTAAATCTTCTCTTTTAGAAGCAATCACTTGGGCGATTTGGGGTGAAAGCCGTGCCACTGTTGAAGATGATGTCATCTATTCTGGTGCTAAAGAAGTTCGGGTTGATTTTACTTTTCAAAGTAACCAGCAAAAATATCGGGTGATTCGCACCCGAATTCGGGGAGGTACTAGTGTCCTCGAATTTCAAATAGAAATCCCATCTGGGTTTCGCTCACTCACTGGCAAAGGGGTAAGAGCAACCCAAGATTTGATTTTAGAACACATCAAGCTCGATTACGATACATTTATTAATTCTGCCTACTTACGTCAAGGTCGTGCAGATGAATTTATGCTCAAGCGTCCCACGGAACGCAAAGAAATTTTAGCGGAGTTGTTAAAACTCAATCAGTATGATGATTTGGAAGAACGTGCTAAGGAATCTTCTCGTCAGTTTAAAGCACAGGCAGTAGAGTTAGAGCGTTCTTTGGAGTCGATAAAAACTCAGCTGCAACAACGTGAGACAACTCAAGCGCAAAGAGTGGAGTTAGAAGCCGAACTTAACCAACTGCAACAGGTGCAAGCTTTTGATAATATTCAATTACAAAGTTTGCAAGTTGTCCAGCACCAGCGCCAAAGTTGGGAACAACAACTCAATTTTGTAAAGCAGCAATACCAAAATCTTACCCAAGATTGCGATCGCCTCCAACAAGAACAATCAGCTATTGGCTCTCAGCTATCAGATTTAGAAAAAATATTACGCCAAGAAGCTGAGATTAAAGCTGGATACGCCCAATATCAAAGTCTCCAATCTCAAGAAGAAGCTTTTGCTGTCAAATTTGAAGAATACACCCGCGCCCAACAGAATCGCCAACAAAAACAACAACAGCTTACTAAACAAATTCACGAAATCGAACGGCAACTGCAACAAGCCCAAGCGCAGTTAGAAGCTTTGCAGCAACAAGAGCGAGATATTCAGCAAACGCTGACTAAATCAGGTGAAGTAGAAGCTGCTTTGTCACAACTAGCCGCAGCCCGTCACCATGTTCATCGTCTAGATGAATTGCAAATGCAGGTGACTCCGTTGTTGCAACAACGAGCAACTTTACAAAGCCAACTCGATCGCACTCATGCTGGTTTAGTAGCGCGACTCGAACAGCTCCAAAGTACTGAGAACCAATTGCAACGACAGCACCGCCGCCAACCGCAACTACAACAAGCGGTGATGGATGTGGCAATCCAGATTGAGGAATTGGAGAAAAAGCGAGTTTATCTACAACGAGTCCAAGAAAAAGGGCAAGAAAGACGGCACTTTATTGAACGTCTGCAAGCTCACCAACGGGATTATGAAAAGCAACTGGGGGAATTAGAGCAGAAATTGCTTATGCTCCAAAATCCTGAAGCACTTTGTCCATTATGTGAGCGTCCTTTAGATGAACATCACTGGAATCGGGTGGTGGAAAAAACCCAGACTGAGTTAGAGGATACTCAAGGGCAGTTTTGGGTAGTGCGAGAACAAATGGCTGTGTCTGACAAAGAAATTCAGACTTTGAGGCAGGAATATCGGGATATTTCTCAACAATTGGCGAGTTACGATGGTTTACGCGAACAACGGGGACAGTTGGCAGCCCAGTTAGAAGCTACAACTGATGTTCAACAGCAGTTACAACAAATTGCTGCTGAGAAACAGCATTTAGAGCGATCGCTCCAAGCTGGTGATTACGCTCCTGATAAACAAGCCGAACTCCGGCAGCTAGACCAATATCTGCAACAAGCTAATTATAATGAACAAGACCATGCCCTGGCTCGGAGTGAAGTTGAGCGGTGGCGGTGGGCAGAAATTAAACAAGGGCAGATTAAAGATGCAACTAAGCGACAAGCGCAACTATTAGCACGAAAACCAGAATTACAATCCCAAATTGCTCAATTACAAGTCAGAATCCAGCAGGATCAGATTGATTCTGAATGTGCTAAACAAATTGCGGCTCTTGAGCGTCACATTACCGAAATTGGCTATAGTTCTGAGCAGCACAACAATCTGCGTATGGCTGTAAAGAAAGCTCAATCTTGGCATTTACGATATCAACAACTGCTATCAGCCCAGCAGCAGTATCCGCAACTCCAGACGAGATTGCAAGAGTTAGAGGATTCCAGAAGCGCCAGATTAACGGAGCGGCAAAACCTGGGCGGACAAATCGAAAGCATTATCCAGCAACTACAAGCAACAGCTAACCCATCTGCCCAAATTCAAGCTCTAGAGCAGCAGTTAGCAATCCGCAGACGGCAACTTGATGAGCAAATTGCCAAGTTAGGGCGTTTAGAACAGCTGGCGCACCAACTGGAAATACTGCAAGTTCAATATGAACAACAGCAGCAGCAATTACAATCTTGCAAGCAGGAATATCGTGTTTATCAGGAATTAGCGCAAGCTTTTGGTAAAAATGGCATCCAAGCACTGATGATTGAGAATGTGTTGCCGCAACTGGAAGCTGAGACAAATCAACTACTTTCGCGGCTGAGTGGGAATCAGTTTCATGTGCAATTTATTACTCAAAAATCTGGACGCAGTGCTAAATCAACAAAGAAAAATGCCAAGCTGATAGATACCCTAGATATTTTAATCGCCGATTCTAGAGGAACGCGATCTTATGAAACTTACTCTGGTGGGGAAGCCTTTAGAATTAACTTTGCCATCCGTTTGGCTTTGGCGAAATTATTAGCGCAGCGGGCGGGGGCGGCGTTGCAATTGTTGATTGTAGATGAGGGTTTTGGTACACAGGATGCCGAAGGATGCGATCGCTTGATTGCAGCGATTAATGCGATCGCCTCCGATTTTGCCTGCATCCTCACTGTCACTCACATGCCCCACCTCAAAGAAGCTTTCCAAGCCAGAATTGAGGTGAATAAAACTCAAGAAGGTTCGCAGTTGAGTTTGTCAATTTAACAGGAAGAATTCAGGAGTCAGGACTCAGAATGGGCTAAACGCCCCGCTACCGCTAACAGAATTTAATTTTATGCGACAGAAGATATATGAATAAATAGCAAAATACCACATAAATTGAAAATTTGCTGCTGCTTCTATGTGGCAGTTACGAATACCCCATGCTCTTGATTCTGATTTCTGAATTCTGTATTCTGAATTCTTCTTTAATTAAATTTTACCCGTGCATCCAGACCTAATGAGCGAAGCTTTTTTGATAGGGTTTCTGCTTGTGTGCGATCGCTAAATGCTCCAGCATTCACATAATCCCCTAGACTGGATTGCTCTGTAACAGCATTGGGTATATATTGTTGTACTTTACTCAGAGTATCATTATTTGAAATTGGAATTATTACTCTGTAAGGATTGTTAGCAGCTAATGTATTGCCATTAGTAACACGCACTACGTTATTAGTGGGAGGTAAATAGCGAGTTTGAGGTGCTACATAGTCATTAGTAGGAGGTAAATAACTATTAGTAGTCTCAGCATAATCGCCCCCAGTCGAGTTATTCAACCCTAATGCTTGCCAAGTTTGCCAATCTACATTTCCAGTCGAATTAATTCGAGAAGATTGCTGGAATGCAATCACCGATTCTCTGGTGTAATCGTTGAAAAAGCCATCAGGATTGGTATTAGAGAAACCCAACTGCCACAAACGCTCTTGAACTAATCTGACATTCTCTCCCTGATCGCCTACAGTCAAATAACTTCTGGCTGGTTGTTGAGTAGGATATCCACTAGTCGAGGCTCTACGTACTGCCTCTAAAACTTGGGCATTGGCGATGCCATCAACAGGTAAGCGATAATTTCGCTGAAATTGGATGACAGCTTCCCTTGTCATTGGGCCAATATTCCCAGTGGGATTAGTATTAAAAAAACCTAGCTGCTGCAAACGTACTTGGAGTTCTCTCACCTGCTGAGTCGAGAGACTTGATCTAGCTGTACTTGGAGAGGAACCCAGTAATGCGTTCCAAGTTTGTCGATTCACAATCCCGTTAGCAGATATGCGATAACTTCGCTGGAATGCAATTACAGCATCTTTAGTAATTTGTCCAAAATTCCCAGTGGGATTAGCATTAAAATAGCCTAACTGCCGTAAACGCTGTTGCAACCTTGTAACTGCTGCACCAGTGTTGCCTTGAGAGAGAGTAGGGTATTGACCAACTGCACCACTAGTATTCCTGCTAGAAGCTCTACTCTGACAGGCTCGTTGCAAGGCTTGTTGAGTATTAATACCCACAACTCCATCAGCAGGTAGCCTATTGGCTTGCTGGAATTTAATGACCGCATTTTGAGTCAGGCTAGCAAACTTACCTGTTACCGGGCCGTTAAAGTAGCCTAACTTTTTTAAACATCTCTGGTTACTGGTAACTTCAGCGCCATTACTTCCAATTTTCTGAAGTGCTAAAGCTTGCCCAGCGATACTCAGAAGCCCCGTAATTAGTGCCACTGATAAAAGACGTATTGCAGCACCAGTAGATAACTTTTTCCAATTTAAAAATTTGAAATTAACTACGATAGGAACAACCTTGATGCTTTCGGATGCCTCGTAGACTGAGGCGAGCTTGATTAAATAGCTATCGACCCCTGTTTTCACTTGCTTTTTTTAAATTGATTACTATAAAAAAGTATACCACTTTCTCTGTGTAATAATTACTTTTCGTATGATTCTTTACAAGTAATTATTCAGGGGAGTGGGGAGTAGTAGTGCTGAGTGCTGAGTGAGAAATCTCGCTTCTTGGCTCGAAACTATTTTGCCCAATGCCCAATGCCCCATGCCCCATTCCCCATTCCCCATTCCCCATTCCCCATACATATTATTCATCAACTTTTTCAGTATTACCTGCTTTCACCCAACCTTCTTGTTCGCTATCTTCTAAACGAATTTTTTGCCAGCCTTTATCCCCGCTTTCTTCCAAGACAATAATTTTTTGATTAAAAGTAACCCCACCAATCCGTTCAGCTTCTTGATTTGGCTGCGATCGCAAACTCAAGCCATCAGCCCAAGTAACACGCCCTCGGTAAGCTCCCGATGGCAATGGTTTTGCTGTTGGGGTAGCTTTAGGTGATTCTGTGGGAGTAGAAGTTGAGCTTGGAGACAATTGAGCCTGAGTTGCTTTGGGAGCTTGGGCTTTCACTGAAGGACTATCGTTTGAATAAACGGGTTTGGCAGGGGGTATGCCGGTGCGATTCATGAAATAGAGGGCAATTGCAGCACCGCCACCTATTAAGACAGCGATCGCTAAGAAAAACCCAAGTATAAACTTTGTTAAGCCAGACAACATAGTTAAAACCTGATTATTAAGAGTCAAGGGTCAACATAATTCGTAATTCGTAGTTGCACTTTCTTTGGGGCTTGTACCTTCGTAATTACGAATTAGTAATTATTTGGTCAAGGTGAGCCAGTCACGTGCGTATTTTACCCATTAAGGGGAGTGACGTTGAACTGGCTCTCAAGATTTACGAGTAGAGAAGCAATGTAACCTATCCGTATAAGAATCAATAGTCCATAATAATTCATCATTAACTATTGACTATGGACTTTTAACTCATTATTTTAGCCACTGCTGAATGCCTTCATGTAGTCCGCCGGAGGCGTTCGCTTAAAGGATTGTGTTTTGATGCTAAACGCGCTCTCCCAGCAGCAGCCCACTCTTGAAGTTGCTGAATCTGCTCTACGGCAGTTCGCGCCAAGGGTATTATCTGACTCGCTGCTTCTAAAATATCATCCGTAGCAAAGTCGCGGTTTTGGCTAAATCCAATATGCATCGCTTCAATTAAAGTTTGCTCAATCTCTGCCCCAGAAAAATCAGGTGTTTCATAAGCTAATCTTTCGATGTCATAACTTTTCAAGTTATGGGGGCGCAGTCGGGATAAATGAACATCATAAATTGCTTTTCTCTCTTCTTGAGTGGGCAATCCCACAAAGAAAATTTCATCAAATCGCCCCTTACGCAACATTTCTGGCGGTAAAGCTTGGATGTCGTTGGCAGTGGCGACGACAAACACGGGTGAGCTTTTTTCGGCTAGCCAGGTAATAAAAGTACCAAACACACGGCTGGCTGTTCCTGCATCACCCTTGCTACCAAGTCCAGCAAAGGCTTTATCTATTTCATCAATCCACAAAATACAAGGTGCGAGGGCTTCAGCTACTTGGATCATTTGGCGAGTCCGAGATTCTGACTCACCCACCAAACCACCAAATAACCTTCCCACATCTAGACGTAGCAGGGGTAAATGCCAGTGATGAGCGATCGCTTTTGCTGTTAAAGATTTACCGGTTCCCTGAATACCCACCAACATTAAACCACGGGGGTGCGGTAATCCGTACTGTCGCGCCTTATCTGTAAATGAACCTCCCCGACGAATCAGCCAATCTTTCAAGTTATCGAGTCCGCCTATATCAGAAATTTGCTCAGTGGCAGGGTAGAAGTCCAGGATTTGGGTTTGGCGGATAGTTTGGCGCTTTTCTTCCAAAACTAGATCCACGTCTTCTGGTCGCAATTCACCGTGAGTTGCGATCGCTTTTGCCAAAACCCGACGAATCCTTTCCATCGAAAGTCCTTGACAAGAGCGCACTAAGTCATCTAAAACTTTTCCAGAAAGGGAGTTACCAGTACTTTGGAGTAAGCGTTCTACCTCAGTTTTAATTTCTGGGGCGGCGGGTAAGGGAAACTCGACGACTGTCAGCACTTCGGTTAAATCGTCAGGAATGGCGATGCGTGGTGAGAGTAATACAATATTTTTTGGTTGCGACTTGAGAAGTCTGGACAGATTGCGGAGTTTGCGGGCGATCGCTACATCATCTAAAAAGCGATGATAATCTCGTAAAATCAATACCGCAGGTGCGGAAGCTGGTAATTTTTCGATAAATTCTAAAGCTTGCAACGGGTTACGTCGCCCAAAACCAACATCATTGGGGTTTCCTTGATAGCCATCGACAAAATCCCAAGTATATACTGGGCGATTACCCTGATTGGTTGCTTCTTCCCGGATAGCTGCTTCTACCCGTTCTTCCTCATAAGTGGGAATATAAATCAAAGGGTAGCGGGCGCGTAGCAGCAGTTTAAACTCTTCACGGAAGTTCATATTTGGCTTTGGTTATTTGTTATTCTCTCATTGTTCAGCAAAATATTAGGCGAATAGAATTCACTGCTACACAAACATAGACGCTTTGAGGCTTCCCGCAGGGTAGTCCGCCTCCGTGGAATAACGAAAAATCAAGGTTTTTATCATACACTTAGACGTAAACATTTCTGAATTACCTTTTTCGTTCATATCTCGGCTCAATACCTCTATGGGATGCAACGCCCCGTGCAACGAAGAAATACCAAAGTGCGATCGCACAGTTTGAGGAATTAACCAAAGAGTAGATTCATCGGTGGCAATGTCCACCCACTTTTTTGTAAACTTCTGCAAACTGAAAGCCGTTTATCAAGTCTTTATTAATTTGTGATGTAATTACTGATGCCTGACTAAAAACAGAAAGGTCAAGCTGAAAACAGCCAACATCAAAATTATATTTATCAAAAATGAAAACGTTGATATTTCTGTGCAATGACAATTCTGAAATTGACATCCGTGATGACATAAAAGATGCAAAGAAAGAAATTACTGCCGGAGACTTTTATTATACTACGTGGAGTTGCGGAAATAATACTAAGATTGAAGTTGGAGATAAAGCTTATTTTAAACGAACAGGCAGTAGACCGCATGGCTTTTTTGCTGCTGGTAAAGTTGTTCCTGCACTTAAACAGTACCAACTAAAAAAACAAAACGAATATGAACATCTAAGTGAAGCCTATTTAAATAGCTTCTATGGAAACAGCTTTATGGTAGTTGTTCAGATAGATTCTGTTGTTGATTTTGATCATCCTTTAGAGCAAGAAAAATTAAGGTGTATGCCTCAGTTCAGGGGAGCTAATTTCACATTTATGCAGGGAGGATGTAAGTTTGATGAAAGATTTTGTGAAAGTTTAGATTCGGCTTGGGAAGACCATTCGATGCCTCTTTCGAGGAGAGGATATGGTAAGCGTTTAGTTGATATTTTCTGCGACAAGGGCAAGAAGCACAAGGATGAGATGAACTATCAAGATGCTATTGAAGCATACAAACAGGCACTTGACATTCAGCCCGGATATTCAAAAGCCGTTAATGCCTTGAGGGTGTGTGAAAGGTTACTACATAATCAAAATACTAGAAAAATATCTGAAATCAAAGAAATAAAACCTGATAACACCTCTGAGGAATCAGAATCTTCAAACATTTCAGACTCTAGTAATGAAAGTGAAACTATTCAACCCACAAGTATAGTTAAACTTCAAAAGGAAGAAGAACAAGAAGAAGAAACGACTTCTCTAGGTGCTGGTTTTGGCAATTATCAAAAAAATAAAGAAGTTGAGAAAGCCGCAATTGATTTTGTACAAAAACAGTATGATGGCTGGGATATCCAATCTTTTGAAAGAGATAAAGTAGGTTATGACTTAACTTGTACTAAAGATTCCATAATCAAAAATGTTGAAGTAAAAGGCGTTTCTGGAGGAGAACCGGCTTTTATAATTACTGCTAACGAAGTTGAGCAGGCAAATAAAAATCCTAATTTTGTGCTTTGGGTTGTGACTTCAGCACTTAATAGCCCAAAAGGATACTGTTGGACTGGATGTGAAATGTTGTCTCAGTTTGAGCTAAAACCAGTTCAATACATGGCTAGATTACGTCCAATATTTAGAGTTGAAAAGGAGTGAGGTTGTTATGTTTAATTATGACCACCTGCATTAATTGGAGCAAGTTATACCTGCAAGTGGTCATCACGCTGCAACCATAAGCAGGTTTTATCAGCCAACGGGTTCATGCGGGTTGTAGCGATGTCTACGACGGGCTACGCCTACGCAATTGATTAAGTTGGAATTGATCAGGTGCGATCGCCATCGCGTCGCCAACGGACTTACAATACTTTGGGTCAATAGCTACACGTTTGTCAGAAAAGCTGTTTGTGTAATTGGGTTTTAGATTTAGTAAGGTAGGATGTATATACTAAAGCAAGGAATCCTTACATTTGATAGCAAAGGCTAGGAGGCAAGTCATGCTCGCCAAGTTAACTTCTAAAAATCAACTAACGCTGCCTAAAAGTATTACTCGTGAAATCGGTGAGGCTGAGTATTTTGAGGTAAAGGTGGAGGGGGGGCAAATTATTCTGACTCCTGTAAAAATTCAGCGGGCTGATGCAGTTCGATCTAAGCTGGCGGATTTAGGACTGAGTGAGCAGGATGTGGCTGATGCAGTGGCTTGGGCGCGTCAATCTTAATGGTTTGTCCACGGGTAGTAATCGATACTAATATTATCATCTCGGCGCTGATATTTGGGGGCAGAGTATCTAGGCTTCGTTTGGCATGGCAGGGCGATCTCTTCACTGTGCTGGTTTCTAAAGCGACAACAACTGAGTTAATCCGAGTGCTGGCTTATCCAAAGTTTAAGCTCACGCCAACCGAGCAAGAAGATTTACTATCGGATTACATACTCTTTTGTGAAGCTGTAGCGATGCCCGGCCGCTTGCCTGTAATTCCTGAATGTCGTGATCCCTTTGATGTGCCTTTTTTACTTTTGGCTGTGGTCAGTGAGGCTGATTATCTCGTGACGGGCGATCGCGATTTACTCAGTCTAAAAGATAATTTTTCTTGCCCGATTATCACGGCTGAAGATTTTCTAAATGTTATTGATGGTCAGTCACCCTAATTTTTCTGGTGATGCCTTGTAAAAGTGGTATTTGTTGCCATAAGTTTTCCCACTGCTTACAGAAGTCATCTACATCACAGAAGATTTGTGTAATGTCGAGCCGAGATACAATAGTAGACATAAACTTTGCGATCGCATCTTACAAGCCTCATATATTTACCACCCATGCTGTCTCTGTCGAGTTAATATTCCCGAAAGCGATGCCTAGGTTGGTAAACTACGCACGGGCGGGAAATCACAGAATTTGAGGCATAAGCAATAGGCTATTAGCCCGGAAGTTGCTTTTTCAGTGCTTCCAGAGAAGCCCAACGGTTATCAACTGGAGTTCCAGAACTATCAGAACTATCAGAACTATCAACAGTATTACTTACAGGAATACCTGGACAATTGCGATCGCATAACTGCCGCAGGGGTACTGCCAAGCACATCTGTTCATAAAGCCATTCGTTGGGATAAAAATAACCATCAGGCGGTAAGCTTTCCAGCAACTCTTCCATAACTACTTCCCTTTCTAAGGGCAAGTCATTTGGCTGATTTGCAGTTTCGTCTAACCAGATAATTTCTTTTGTATCAATCCCTAAGCGGCGATTGTATTGCTGCAAGCAGCGGTTGCAGGTACAAGTAATAATTGTTTCTGCCTGACTGGACACTTCCAGATAAGTGCCATTATGCTGCACGCGCACATGGCCACGAACTGGTGTCAACGTTTCCAGACCAGGCAGAAATTCATTAACCTGAACTTCCTCTGTCCGCTCCGATGCTCTAATTAGCTGCGGAATATAAATTGCGTCCATAGGATTTTGTGAGATATGCTCACTAACAATTAACAGTTATTATCAGTATTTGTACTGATACTACATCTTTATTTTAGCTTGTAGGAACAAGAGAAATTTTGAAATTATATAGTTATGAGCTTTCAATTAACTCCTAACTCCTAACTCCTAACTCCTAATCCCTAGCCCCTAGCCCCTAACTTCTTCCAACGAAGCTGGTCGCACAACTAGATGACGATGCGGCTCTTTACCGCGACTGAAGGTTTCCAAATCTCCAAATTCCTTCAAGAATGTATGGATTTGTCGCCTTTCAGCAGAACTAAGAGATTTGATTTCCACTTCTCTACCAGAAAAGCGCACTTCATCGGCTGCTGCTTCTGCTAATGCGCGAATTTCGGCTTCTCTTTTAACTCGGTAGCCATTTAACTCAATGGTGTAAGAGGCTTGTTCTTCCGAGGGTTGGCTCAGGTTTAAAACTGAATTTGCTAAATACTGAATCGCATCTAACACAGAACCATCGACACCAATTAATACTTGGATTTGTTCTGAGGTTAAGTTTGTTTGGTCAATTGTCAGCCAGTAGTTATCTGGTTCTGGGGAATCGCCATCTTGAGATTGGGCAGTTTCTAAATGACCCTGAATCTCAGCAGGTATTCCAGTGAGTTCCAGCAGGGTTTTTAACCACTGCTGACCTCGCTGCATCGGAATGTCGCTCATGATCCCCCTGTCGCCTTTTTCTTAGGACTTTTTGGTTCAAAGGGCAATGCCTTTTGTTCTGTGACTGCTGCTTCCTTTTCCTGGGTTTCTACGATTTTTTGCAGTTCTTCTGGTAGAGGTTCGCGGGAGAGAAGATAAGTTTGTGCGGTTTGGAAAATATTGCCAATCACCATATACATCAGCACCCCGGCTGGTAGGGGAAAGAACAAAAACATCCCAGAAAAGATGACTGGGGTGATTTTGTTAACTGTATCTTGCTGCGGATTGCCACCACTGGAATTTTGCCCGGAAAGCATTTGGCTAACATAAAGGCTGATCCCAAAGAAGACAATCATGGCGACGATATCCCAGTGGATTGTGCCATCTGGATCTTGTGCGCCAACCCTGCCTAAAGCATCAATGAATAGAAAGCCTTTTTCTGCTGCTAGTCCAGGAATTGTACCTTGAATAGTAACTTCTCCTGGTTGTAAGGCTTCTACATTGCCATCAGCATCAATTTTTACCCTATCTTCACCTTTGGTAATTTTCCAATCAGGAATCAGCTTATTTTCTGGGTGTTCTGCTAAAAGAACCTGAAATGGTTTGCCCTCAACAGTCTGATACTGTATCTTGGTTTGTTCTCCCACCGCTAGTTTGGTTCCGCTGGGAATGATTGCAGCTACTTTAACGTGTTCCCCATCTGCAACGTAAATATTTTGAGGAGCAGTAGCAAAGGCTTGCGGTTGAATTTGTTCGATTTGTTCTGCGGGAAAGATTTGCAGGTTAACGCTGTAGTTCGCACTTGCAAAAGGCGAACCCCGCAAAGTGGCGAACAGTGCGAACAAGACCGGCATTTGCACTAGTAATGGAAAACAACCTGCCAAAGGGTTGCCAAATTCTTTTTGGACATTAACCATTTCCTCCTGCTGCTTTTGCGGTTCATCCTTATAGCGCTCTTTGATTTCTGCCATCCGCTTCTGCATCAGAGGTTGTACAATTCGCATTTTCCGCATATTGCGAATTGAGCCAGCACTCAGGGGATAGAGCGCGAAGCGGACTATCAAGGTCAAAGCAACGATCGCTAATCCGTAGCTAGGCACTATACCATAGAAAAAATCTATGATTGGCAGCATCACGTTGTTCGAGAGAAAGCCGATACCAAAATCCATTATTCTGAATTCAACCTGAGGTACTGTAAACTGAATCTAATTTATCTAAATCATGATTTGTCGGCGACTATCTTTCGCTACGGATAGCCGCACATTCAAATGGGGAATAGGGAATTGGGCATGGGGCATTGGGTAATTTCCCCATCTCCCCCTGCTTTCTCTATTCCCATTACTTGTTGGCAGCAGCGCTAAATTCGGGATTTTTCGCAGCAATTCTTTCGTTAATGTAGTCATAGACTTCCCTAAAATTGGGAATTGCACGCAATTCAAGACGACTGCCGTTTCTGAGGGTTATCGCCATATCTCCCCACAAGCCAATGCCACGGGGAACTTTGACGATTTTGACAATTTCTGAGTAAACTACGTCAGTGCGATCGCGCCCTTGCCAACCTCCCGTCACTGTAATTCGGCGATCGGTGATGCGGAAACGCAGCCACAATGCCCTGACAATTGCCCCGACTGCTAATGGTATCCCGACAATGGTTAGCCCAATTAGCAGGTTGACAATTAAATCCCCAATATGGGGGCCACCTTCATAATATACGTCTTCACGAATTCCCATCGAACACCTCGGCTTGTGCCAACAACTGCTCTAATTCTTGCAGAAATTGTGGGCTTACGCACTTCGATTCTGCTGCTGTGGGTTTGACAATGACCACAAGCCGCCATCCTGGTGATAATTTGGGTAGCAAGTTGTATAAAGCAGCAGTAATTTGTCGTTTGATTCGGTTGCGAACCACTGCCCTTTTGCTGACTTTTGTGCTTATGGAAATGCCAATCCGCGTACTGACAACACGTGCTGAGTCAATTATTTGTGTAGCCTGGGTGGCAGTGTCCAAAGAAGGTTTTGATGAACACAACGGTTTTAAGGCTCTTAATGTCAAATAAGAGCCATGACGCCGAATTCCTTCCCGGAAAACTGCCTGGAAATCCTTGCGGGATTTTAGCCGATTTGCTTTGGGCAAAGCCACTGATGCTCTTTATAGCTTGATATGCCCTAAACGGCCAAACGGTGACGCCCCTTTTTTCTTCTGGCGCTAATCACGTTTCTGCCGTCTGGTGTCCGCATCCTAGCGCGAAAACCAGAGGTTCTTTTTCTCTTACGGCTAGTGCCGCCCAGTGTTCTTTTCATACTGTTCTCCTCTTAGGTGATTTTTATAAAAACTCACAATCTCTAATTTTATCACTTTATCATTGAATTGGGAATTAGATTAGGGGAGAGATGATAGGGAATAATCTGTATGTAACCTATTCCCTTCTTCACTCCCCAAATTTAATTGATGCTCAAAATCCATGTTCCCATGTAGCGCAGCAGTGGCACATCGCCAGGGGAGAGTACTTGACAATTAAAATAGTAAACTCCACCGAAGGATGGGTTTTTCACATTAGAGAAGACTACCTCAACTGGGCTACCTGCTGGTACAGGCTCTTGGGGAAAAATATTAATCAGCTTACCTTCTTTGTCCCACTTCACCTCAGAAAGTGGAACTGCTTTGCCTTTGACTCGGACTTCAATTTTATTCTGGTCAAAAGTTCCTTTGTAATAATCAGGGTAGTTAATGGCAAATTGACCAACAGCCAATTTCATTCTTTGGGCTGGAATCCTTAATCTGTATCGATCCCAACCATTAGCTTGTCCACCAAAATCTAACCGGAAGGGCAGTTGATTTTCGCTTTTGACGCCGCTAAACAGCGTAAATCCGGGTAAGCTTTGCGCCCAAGTCAGGGCTGGAAATACAGTAACTAAACAGCTAGTCACGGCTAAAGCGGAAAGTATACGTCGCATAATTGGGCTTCCTCTACCAAAATATAAATCTGTTATCTAAAATAACCGTGTGTTAGTATTCGTTACTAAAGTTTACTACTCACTTCCTGACAATTGACGTTCAATAACAGTAAAAAGTGTCATTCTCCCTGATGTTTGGGCATAGTAAAATTGCTTAGTTATAAATTTAACTCATAATCGATTTATTTCATTCCCCTTACAGAGTGCTGATTTGATGACTAGGTTAGTCAAATTTTGAACTAAATAGAAACACAGTTGGGATTGGATTGTGTTTCTAAATATGTATAAGTGTATCTAAATTTGAGAATTTTGTTATAAAAATTGAGGCGTACCATCAGCGATCGCCAGTTAACTTAGGCTAAATTGATTAAAATAAGTTGGAATCGAAGTCGTAATCATTAAAATTTGATTGGGAAATTATAAAGCCTTCAAAATTCGGTCAATATTACTCTATAAGAAAGGAATACCAAAATTTCTCAATCCCGAAAATAAGCTAAAGATAAAGATGCAAAATTTGGGAATCAATTTAGGATGTGCAATACGTAACCCTGTTTGCAACTATCTAAAAATATGACATCTGCGAACGGCAAAGTTAGGCTTTGCCTGGAGAGCTAAGAGTGGGAGAGGAAAGTTTCAAGGTTCAATCTACAAGTAAAATTCATGGCTGATGTTCCTGCCTAAGTACTATGAGTGCGGGACACGCCTCATCTAGACAATCGCTTACTTGGCAGAGATTAGGTATTTATCTTCAGGAGATTTCATGAGAATAGCAGTTGCTAAAGAAATTGAAGTTTGTGAACGTCGTGTAGCATTAATTCCTGACACCGTTGCCCGATTGGTAAAACAAGGTTTGGAAGTGTGGGTAGAAACAGGTGCAGGAGAGCGATCATTTTTCAGTGATTCTGATTATGAAGCCGCAGGAGCCACAATAATCAGCGATACTGCCAAATTATGGGGCGAAACAGATATTCTGCTGAAAGTCAGCCCACCACAAGAACGAGAAGATGGACGTTCAGAAATTGATTTATTAAAGGAAGGGGCTGT
Source organism: Nostoc sp. KVJ20 (assembly GCF_001712795.1). Classification (GTDB taxonomy): domain Bacteria; phylum Cyanobacteriota; class Cyanobacteriia; order Cyanobacteriales; family Nostocaceae; genus Nostoc. The sequence continues at coordinate 11,447 of NZ_KV757633.1, read as the reverse complement.
TTTAGTCAGTTTCCTCAATCCTTTGGGAAATCCTGTTGTCGCACAGCAATTGGCAAATCGGAAAGTCACAGCTTTGAGTATGGAGATGATTCCCCGTACTACCAGGGCGCAAAGTATGGATGCTTTGTCTTCGCAAGCTTCATTAGCAGGTTACAAAGCAGTACTAATTGCGGCAGCTGCATTACCAAAATATTTCCCGATGTTAACCACAGCCGCAGGTACGATCGCACCAGCGAAAGTATTTATTATGGGCGCTGGTGTCGCCGGATTGCAAGCGATCGCCACCGCCAGACGTTTAGGAGCAGTTGTAGAAGCCTTTGATATTCGTCCCGCCGTCAAAGAAGAAGTGCAAAGCTTAGGGGCAAAATTCGTTGAAGTCAAATTAGACGAAGAAACCGTTGCTGCTGGCGGTTACGCCAAGGAAATTTCTGAAGCTAGCAAACAACGTACCCAAGAAGTTGTCGCTGAACACATTAAAAATTCTGATGTGGTGATTACCACTGCTCAAGTTCCTGGGAGACAAGCACCACGGCTCGTCACTGAAGAAATGGTGGTACAGATGAAACCAGGTTCAGTAATTGTGGATTTGGCTGCTGAACAGGGTGGTAACTGCGCCTGTACAGAACCAGGTAAAGATATTGTGTGGAACGGTGTAACAATTATCGGCCCCATCAATCTCCCATCATCGATGCCAATTCACGCCAGCCAATTGTATGCCAAGAACGTAACTTCGTTGATGCAATTGCTAATTAAAGACAAGGCTTTGCAGGTAGACTTTAGCGACGACATCGTTGACGCAGCTTGCGTTACCCACGCTGGTGAAATTCGCAATCAACGAGTGCGGGATGCGCTACAAGCTTTGAATACTCAACAACCAGCAGTTAATTAGGGACTGGGAAGTAATAATTTTAGATTTTAGATTTTAGATTGAAATTTAATCCAAAATCCAAAATCCAAAATCGAATCGCCCCACTCCCACTTACAAAAGGAGTTTTGATTTCATGACAGAGGCATTACTTGCTGCTTTGTTTGTATTTGTTTTGGCATCTTTTATCGGTTTTGAAGTCATCAACAAAATACCACCGACTCTACACACGCCTTTGATGTCAGGCTCAAACGCGATTTCCGGGATTGCGGTACTTGGAGCAATAGTTGCTGCTGGTGCAAAAGACACAAGTGTGTCTGTAATTCTCGGTTTGATTGCTGTAATCCTGGCAACAATCAACGTTGTGGGTGGTTTTTTAGTCACAGACAGAATGTTGCAAATGTTCAAGAAGAAGGAGATTAAGGCGTGAGCGACTTTTTACCAACTGGCATTCAGCTGACGTATTTAGTCGCTGCATCGTTATTCATTCTGGGCTTGAAAAAGCTGGGATCACCTGCTACAGCGAGAAACGGTAATATTGTAGCGGCTGTGGGAATGCTGCTAGCGATCGCAGCAACAATGCTCGATCAACATGTGTTGAACTACGAGATGATATTGTTGGGCTTGGCGATTGGATCGGGAATTGGTGCGATCGTTGCCTACAAAGTCCAAATGACGGAAATGCCCCAAATGGTGGGTTTACTCAACGGTTTGGGCGGTGCAGCTTCGGCACTAGTAGCCGTTGCGGAATTCTGGCGGTTATTGGATAGTTCTCAGACAATACCCCTAGATGTGAACATTTCCATGCTATTGGACGTGTTAATCGGTGGCGTTACCTTCACAGGTAGTTTTCTCGCCTTTGCCAAATTACAAGGTTTAATTAGCGGTTCCCCGATTACATTTCCATTCCAGCAACCATTTAACCTCTTGCTTTTGGGTGCTTATATAGTAGGTAGTGCGTATTTAATCATCACACCAGATAGCTTACCCATATTCTTGGGAGTGGTTGGCGTTTCATTGGTGCTGGGCGTGATGTTCGTCATCCCCATTGGTGGCGGCGATATGCCAGTGGTAATCTCGCTGTTGAACTCGTTGTCAGGTGTGGCGGCGGCGGCGGCTGGGTTTGTGGTGATGAACAATATGTTAATCATCGCTGGTGCTTTGGTAGGAGCATCTGGCTTAATCCTCACTGAGATTATGTGTAAGGCGATGAACCGCTCCTTATTTAGTGTGCTGTTCAGCGCTTTTGGTACAGGTTCTAGTTCTGGTGGTGCTGCTAGTGGTGGTGCAACCGATCAAAGTGTCCGCAGCATTGATCCTGAAGAAGGGGCGATGATGTTGGGTTATGCCCGTTCTGTAGTAATTGTGCCAGGTTATGGTATGGCAGTTGCCCAAGCGCAACATAGCGTCCGGGAATTGTCAGATCAGTTAGAAAAAATGGGTGTTGATGTCAAGTATGCCATTCACCCCGTTGCTGGGAGAATGCCGGGGCACATGAATGTGTTGCTGGCAGAGGCAAATGTGCCTTATACGCAGTTGTACGACATGGATGATATTAATCCCCAGTTTGATCAAGCGGATGTGGCTTTAGTAATTGGGGCAAATGATGTTGTAAATCCGGCGGCGCGGAGTGATACAAGTAGCCCGATTTATGGTATGCCGATTTTGGAAGTAGATCGGGCGAAGCAGACGATTGTGATTAAGCGCGGGATGAGTACGGGTTTTGCCGGTGTAGATAATGAGTTGTTCTACAAGGATAAAACGACAATGCTCTTTGGTAGCGCGAAGGATATGGTGGCGAAGTTGGTTTCGGAAGTGAAGCAACTTTAACGAACCGCAAAGGCGCAGAGAGCGCGGAGTAAAGAAAGAATTAGAGAGTTGGCTTGCCTTGGAGGTGTGATGCTTCTGAGGCAAGTTTTTTGTGGGAAAATTGCCTCATGCAAAGGCGCAAAGAATAGAAAGTTTATTTATGAATTGATAATGTCTGAAAATTTTCACTTTAGTTATTTAACTTGACATTCCATGTATGCTCAATTATTTTTGATGAACAAGTTTTAAATTTCTAATTAAAATAATAGAGTTATGTTCAGTCAAGATTTTTTTAATGATGAGCTTCTAGAAAAAATAGTTGATGCATTTTATGGATATGGTAATTATCAAGGAAATTATTGGTTTATTGGTATGGAAGAAGCAGGAGGAGATTTTAACGAAATTAATAACAGAATAAAGAAATGGTCAGAGAGAGAACAGAAGGAAATAGAAGATATTGCAGAATATCATGAAGCTATCGGATATGGTGCGAGTTTTAAACCAGGTGCAAAATTGGATGTGCCAGTCTGGAGGACATTAATTCGTATTATATTGAGTGCTAAAGGAAAAGATAATATTGACCTAGAAGATATTCGTAAATATCAAATAGAGGAACTAGGTAGAAAAGATAAAGAGACTTGTTTATTAGAATTATTACCTTTACCCTCACCATCTCTTAAACATTGGATATATGGTGAATATTCTAAGCTTACTTTTTTATCTAATAGAGATACTTATGAAAATTATTGTCTTGAAAAGCGAATAAATCATATTAGTCAAAGAATAAAAGAACATCAACCTAAAGCGGTTGTTTTCTACGGTGTGGGATATGAGCCTTCTTGGAGAAGAATAACTGAAAAAATAAAGGATGTTGAGTTTTCACGAACTTCAGAAGGTTTTTTAATTTGTAGAAATAGTCAGACTGTGTTTGTTATAACTAAACATCCTGTATCTATAGGTGTAACAAGTGAATATTTCCATAATATTGGTAGATCAATTGCTACTAAAATAGGGGAAAAACCATTATTTGCGTAGTTTGTGGCTCGTTTAAAAAAGGCGATCGCCAAAATTCCACAAAATAACTAATTTGACTTACTTTGGAAAATATCGATAAATATTGTTAATGCGTAAGTCCTATAGTCAATGAATTACAGCAAATATTGCCAACCAACTGTTACATGAGACACCAAAAACATAACCCCTCTCCGCCACCGGAAAGGGGTTAATCACTGCCGAAACCCAGCACTATATTGTACAGACGCGATTCATCGCGTCTCGATTCAGCAATCTCTAATAAGCATCTTGCAACTCGTAGAAATCAGGCGAGATGTAATCCTTCCGCAAAGGCCAACCTACCCAATCTTCCGGCATCAAAATCCGCTTGAGATTTGGGTGTCCTTCGTAGATAATGCCGTACATATCGTAAGACTCGCGCTCTTGCCAATCTGCGGTTTTCCAAATCCAGTACACAGAAGGCACTACAGGATTTTCCCGTGGTAAGAACACCTTAACTCGAACTTCTTCGGGGCGATCGCTATTATCACCGACTTTAATCAAGTGATACATACTCACCAATTCTTGTCCTGGGCCAAGGTCAATACCACCTTGACACTGGAGATAATTAAACCCATAAGCATAAAGGGCTGTAGCGGTGGGAAGCAAGAAATCTGCCGGCACCTTAATTATCTCTACACCATTCTTGTCTGGTGCTAAAAACTCATGGTCAAAGCCATTTTCCGTCAACCACTGGGAAACTTTACCCGCTTGTACCAATGCCTCTTCTTTTACTGCCGGTACTGGTTTAGATTCTTCTTCAGCCACGGGTTTGTTCCTCCTTTTGCGCCTTTTCTGTCAGCATTGCAGGTGGTATTGGCATACCAATCGCTTCCGCCAATTCCTTCGGTGGTGCAGAGCGAGTTGCTGACTGCAAATACTTACCAGTTAAGATTTCCTCTACTGGCTTCAAATTATGAGTCGTGCTGTAATAGCGGTGAGTTTGCTTAATTTTATCCCGCTCTTGCATCGATTCATTGGAGATTTTCTTCCGCAGCTTGATGATTGCGTCGATAATTGCTTCTGGACGGGGAGGACAACCAGGTAAGTACACATCCACAGGAATCAGTTTATCGACTCCGCGCACTGCTGTGGGGGAATCAACACTGAACATCCCGCCAGTAATTGTGCAAGCTCCCATCGCAATTACATACTTTGGCTCTGGCATTTGTTCATAAAGACGCACCAGTTGGGGAGCCATCTTCATCGTAATAGTCCCTGCCGTAATAATTAAATCGGCTTGGCGGGGGCTAGAACGGGGAATTAGCCCAAAACGGTCAAAGTCAAATCGGGAACCAATTAAAGCTGCAAACTCAATAAAGCAGCAAGCAGTACCAAACAGCAACGGCCACAGACTAGAAAGCCGCGCCCAGTCGTAGAGGTCATCAACCGTCGTCAAAATGACGTTTTCTGAAAGGTCTTGAGTGACATTGGTACGCTCAATGGGGTTGATGATTCGCTCTTTGCCCTGGGTTGTTAAGTTAGAATTCAAGACCATTCCAAAGCTCCTTTACGCCACGCGTAAACTAAAGCGACTACAAGAATTGCAATAAAGACTAGCGCTTCAATAAAAGCCAATAGCCCCAAACGGTGGAAAGCTACCGCCCAAGGATACAAGAAAACAGTCTCCACATCAAAGACGACGAAGACCAGAGCAAACATGTAGTAGCGAATGTTGAACTGAATCCAGGCTCCCCCGATGGGTTCCATACCAGATTCATAGGTGGTGCGACGTTCTGGAGCGTAACCACTGGGTCGTAGGAGCTTGGAAGCTGAGAGCGCTAAGGCAGGTACTAGGCTACAGATGATGAAGAAGCCTAGAAGGTACTCGTAACCGCTGAGGACAAACACAATGAGTATCTACCGCTTATGGAGTATTTTAAGTAGTGAGTTTTGAGTGCTGAGTGCTGAGTGCTGAGTGCTGAGTGCTGAGTGCTGAGTAGGGAATCTCACTTCTTTACTCAGAACTTTCGGAACTCGGAACTGTTTTACTCAACGCCCAATCCCTTAACTGCGTAACTTTCTTTTACATTATATCTGTTTGGTTTTTCTGAAATCTGGGAAACAGACGGACTTCAAGTATTTGATTCACTTTTGCTAGTGATAGAAAAGTCTAACAATTATGTCATAATTTTTAACGTATATTTAAGATTTCTTCTCTGCGAGGCCTTAGCCATGAGCGAACCAGCTGTTGAGACTCCGGTGTTAGACCGCTACGAGTGTCGCGCCTGCGGTTATGTTTACGAACCTGAGAAGGGAGATGACAAGCATGATATTCCTTCAGGGACACTCTTTGCAGAACTCCCTATAAATTGGCGCTGTCCAGTTTGTTCTGCTAAAAAGACCGCTTTTGCCAACATCGGCCCTGCCGGTACTGCATCCGGCTTTAAAGAAAATCTCGGTTATGGTTTGGGTGTTAACAACCTAACGCCAACCCAAAAGAATATCCTAATTTTTGGTGCTTTGGCTCTTGGGTTCTTGTTTTTTATCAGTCTTTACGGCTTACAATGACAGCCTTTGAGGAAGAATTCAGAATTCAGGAGTCAGAATTCAAAAGTCAGAATCAAGACGCTCGTTCCTCGCTACCGCTTCTCTACCAGAGGCTTTACACTGCGCTAACAAAATTCAAAATGAAAAGACCAGGATTTTAAAGCATCCTGGCTGCCAACTGCTACAAAAATTTAGAAATAACTAAGAAATACTGATGCATTCAATTGTGAAAGGTTGGCAACGAATATTTGCCTTGTTAATAGTAGTTTTGATGTGCATAGGTTGTAGCAAAGTTCCTTCTGTTAGCTACAACCCTTGGAAAGTCATTTCTGTGCCAACAGACTCGAATCTATTGGATATTGCTTTTACTAATAACCCTGAACATGGCTACTTAGTAGGTAGCAATGCCACTTTATTGGAAACTAATGACGGTGGTAATACCTGGAAACCAATAATACTGCAACTGGATGAGCAGAAGTATCGCTTTGACTCAGTAAGTTTTGCAGGTAAAGAAGGCTGGATTGCCGGAGAACCCGGACTGTTGCTGCACACTACCGATGAAGGCGCTTCTTGGTCGCGTATCCCCCTGAGCGAAAAGCTACCAGGTAGTCCGATCGCAGTTAAGGCACTGGCAGACAATACAGCTGAAATGGCTACTGATGTGGGAGCCATATATAAGACCACAGACGGCGGCAAAAACTGGAAAGCCCAAGTGGAATCAGCAGTGGGTGTGGTGCGTAACTTGGAACGTTCTCCTGATGGTAAATATATTGCGGTTTCTGCTAAGGGTAGTTTCTACTCGACTTGGGAACCAGGACAAGAGGCTTGGGTTCCCCATAACCGCAATAGTTCTCGGCGGTTAGAAAACATGGGCTTTGGTGAAAATGGGCAATTGTGGTTGCTAGCTAGAGGAGGTCAAGTTCAGTTTAGTGACCCAACTAAACCTGAAGAATGGCAAGAGGCAAAATATCCAGAATTATCCACCAGTTGGGGTTTACTGGATTTGGCATATCGTACACCCGATGAGATTTGGGTAGGTGGCGGTAGTGGTAATTTGTTACGGAGTGGCGACGGTGGCAAAACCTGGGAAAAAGACCGTGACATAGAAGAAGTTGCAGCTAATTTGTACAAGATTGTGTTCTTAGAGCCAGAACGGGGATTTATAATTGGCGATCGCGGCGTTTTGCTCAAATATTTACCAAACCCTGAAGCAGCTTAATGGGGACTGGGGACTGGGGACTGGATACGAGTTTTCCCAATACCCAATCCCTAATACCCAATACCCAATCCCCAATCCCTAATACCCAATCCCCAATCCCCAGTACTTATTTCTGAGAAGAACGTTGCAACTTGTAACTCTTTCTTAACTTTGTAGGATAATAAACTCTATAACATTCTTTGTGGAGGTAGGGATCTAAATGTCAGGTACCACTGGAGAACGTCCGTTTTCAGACATCATTACCAGCGTTCGTTACTGGGTAATTCACAGCATCACCATCCCGGCATTGTTTATTGCTGGTTGGCTATTTGTGCAAACTGGACTGGCTTATGATGCTTTTGGCACACCTCGTCCCAACGAGTATTTCACACCAGCACGCCAAGAAGTGCCCATTGTGAAGAACCGTTTTGAAGCGAAAAAACAAGTTGAACAATTTATTGGAAAGTAGTTTGAGATCATGACTAGCGGCAATAACATCAATCAACCAGTTACCTATCCAATTTTTACCGTTAGATGGCTGGCAGTTCACACTTTAGGTGTACCAACTGTATTCTTTTTGGGCGCGATCGCCGCAATGCAATTTATTCAACGTTAGGAGCAATTATGGTAGAAAGATCGCCCAACCCCAATAATCAGCCGGTTGAACTAAACCGGACTTCGCTATACCTGGGACTACTACTAGTTTTCGTTCTGGGGATTCTGTTTTCCAGTTACTTCTTTAACTAATTGGAACTACTGTTGTTAATCTTTGTTTATTGAACGTGTGTTGATTTGTTGTTAAGGGAGGAGAGAAGCTGTGTCTGGAAGTGGGAGAATTCCCCTGTGGGTCGTCGCTACGATCGCAGGTTTAGGTATAATTACAGTCTTGGGCATTTTCTTTTATGGTGCCTACGCCGGACTCGGTTCTTCGATTTAACATCAGTTAGTTTGAACCGAACACTATAAGTTAGAATTTTCCAGCATTTGTTGAGAAATCAACGTTAAAAAAACCGCCTGTCTCATAGAGACAGGCGGTATTAATTTTGGTCAATAGTCATTTGTCCTTTATCCTTTGTCATTTGTTTCTTGCAAATGACTAATGACTAATGACTATTGACTACATCAGCTGATATCGTCGCTTTCAATGTATAAAAATAGAAACGCGAAGGTTATAGCTGGTAAAACCCAACCAATGATGGGAACGAAGATAGAAGGCAAAAAGGAAGCTGCCATAGTAAAAGTTCCTGTTAAATAACACTACAATTCAAAATGAGCTTACTGCAAATCCTGCCAGATTTTTGAAATTCTAAAGATTTTTAACACAGCCCATGTTGAGAGTGGGGGAAATGAGGGAGATGAGGGAGCAGGGGAAGCAGGGGGAGGAGAAGCAATGCCCAATGCCCAATTCCCAACGCCCAATACCTAAGTTACATACCCAGGAGTTCATCTAGCTCTAAGTTTGGCAAGTCTGGAGGAATTACAGTTCGCACTATTGTAACTTTGTGACTCTCTTGTTGGGTTGTCAGATCAAGTGCGATCGCTTCCAAGCGAATTTCCAAACAGCCAAAGGGAATGTTTAATTGCGTTATTACTTCCAACCCTCCTGATGCATTAGGTAGCAAATTTGTCAATAAATGAGGCCCATCTAGTAACCAGCGAGTTTGATAATCTTCAAGCCATAACTTGACAACAACTTGCGGAGGTACTTCAGGCAGTACTACCCGTACTAGCAAAGACTTGCCAGCGATTAGTTCGCCTTCTGGCACATGCAACTGTGGAATTGGCAAAGGCTTATTAGTTGCTGCAATCATAGGTAAAGAAGGGGATAAATCTAATAGTGCTTGCTCCTTTTCTTCAAAGAGGTAACTCCTCGTTGCATCGGCTTCTAGTTCACTATATGTATCATCTACAACGATTTCTTGCGCCAACCAAGCTGACGCTATATTTACTTTTATCGGAGGAGGGGGGGGCGGTAGTTGTGTTACCAGAGCCGATGAAAGTGTTGCTTCTTCTAATACTTTTTCTAGTTCCGTATTTACTCCTGTCCCCTCTGCTTCCTCTGCTGTGTCTACATCTTCCCCAAAGTTACTCAGTTCGTTAGCCAACCCTTGGTCTTCTTCCCATGTTTCCTGTTCGTGCCATGTCTGAGTCAGGATAAGTTCTGAGTGACCCCAATCTTCGCTCAGATTATTCTCCGTGTTGGTATCTAGATTTAACGACAAGTTGATATCAAGATTCGTAGTTTCTGCACTAAGAGAAACTGGTGTCTGCTGCGCTGAAACATAGTTATCGTAGTCTTGAAGTTGCAGATTATTGATGGATTCAGGCAAAGAGTATCCTTGGCTCTGCATCCACTTCCTGAGTAAAGGAGATGAGTAAAGATTGCCTGTTGTGATGAATTGTGAATTTTGCTGGGCTTCGATTTCAGCAACGGATTCTTCCTGAAATTGTGTATTTGGTTGGGCTTCGGCTTCAGCAACAAATTCTTCTTGAAATTGTGTATTTGTTTGGGCTTCGACTTCAGCAACAAATTCTTCCTGGAATTGTGCATCACCTACTACTAATTCAGGTGTATTTTCATCTTCAGCTACAATTGCATCCAACTGCGGGAAGTCTTCAGCCGCCTGAACTTCCAAGGCTTCTGGGGGGACATTGTTTTTTACTTCTTCTTCTGCATCACTTGGCAAAGCTTGTAGCCGTTTCAAGTATGGCAAAGTAGTACCGAGTATTGGCATTCGACGTTGCCTGATGACCAACTGCTCCAAGTTAATTGCAGCTATAGTAGCATCCTTTTCTAGAAGCTCCTCCTGTATGGGGGGTTCTGCAACAATATCTGCTGTGGGAGAGTTGGCATCGGTTTGAATAGGAGGCAGTTTCGGCAATTGAGGCGAAGTGCCTGAGTTCTTTAACTTAGATGTTGTCCGCAAGGTGGCTTCTCGCAGAACTTGCAGATTTATTTGCGGTGGTAGGGGTGTGCTTGGGGATGAATTAAGTATCTGTTGCTGGTCTGTTTTTGGAATTTTGACCAGATTGAATAGTTTCAAATCGAGCTTAACAGGTGTCTCTGGTTCTGTGAAAGCAGTAGATGAGTCTGATGGTGTTATGGGGTCATTTAAGGATGTACTAGGTTTTGCTGCGGCTGTGATTGCCAGTAATTCCGTTACATCTGCTGTAATGGTGAAGGACTGACTAGCTAACTGGATAACTTCACCAGCATCGGCGAATTTACCATACAAACTAATATCTGCCAAAATTAACTTGGATTCACAGTCAGCAGGAATATCAATTGAGGTATTGATGGTGAAGGGTAATTCCTGATCTGGCAAGGATTGCCGTACCTGGGTCAAGATTTTCGACTCTAGGGGCGATCGCAGTTCAATTCCTAGTTCAATTGACCGCAGGCTTTCTGGGGATAATGTTTCAGCCTGCTCTAGATTTGTCTTTTCTTTGAGTTCTATGTATCCATTGATTGTAAGAGCGTGTCCCCAACGAGCAATGTAAGTATCCTGATCTAAAGTTAGCTGTAATGGTGGCGGTGGTTGTGTTGCTAGAGAATCTGTAAGCTTTTCATCTTGGGGCAGCAGTTCAGAAGTGGGTAAAGCTAAATCTATTAAATTTTGTAAAATCTGCTCTGCCGTCTCACCTTTGAGCCACACAGGACTCACAGGCTCATTGATAACTATATCTTCTTCCGTTTCATCTGACAGAACAGTGGTAGAAGGGTTGCTGTATGTAGTAATTGCCACTTCTGTAGAAACAGCGATCGCATTATCAAATGTAATTGCGGGTTCTGTTGGGGCAGTGTATTCTAAGTTCTCTTCTGGGAGAACAGCGATAGTGGGGTTGCTGTGTAATTCTGTAGAAACAGCGATCGCATTATCAAATGTAATTGCGGTTTCTGCTGGGGCAGTATATTCTAAGTTCTCTTCTGGGAGAACAGCGATAGTGGGGTTGCTGTGTAATTCTGTGGGAACAGCGATCGCATTATCAAATGTAATTGCGGGTTCTGTTGGGGCAGTATATTCTAAGTTC
>NZ_KV757632.1 GCF_001712795.1 Nostoc sp. KVJ20 | reverse complement strand
GATGTGACTAATGGATAGCCTTTATAAGGGGGGATTAAGGGGGGTAAAAAGCCTGTGGAATAAGTGTTTTAGCTTAAGTTGACACCAATGGAAAGATGCCCACACCACAAGAAAATTTATTGCAACAATTTAGTCTTGACACGCCACTACTGAATATCGTATTTCTTCTGGCGTTTAACCGGATTCATCCACATTTCTAAACGACTAAATGCCTGTGAAGAAAGTAATGTCAAACACAAATAAACCACCGCGACACCGGCGTAAATCTCAAAAGCGCGATAGTTGTCAGCAACAATTAACTGTCCTTTGCGGAACAATTCTTCAAACCCAATTACCGCAACTAAGCTAGTATCTTTCAACAAACTGATAAACTCATTACCTAAAGGTGGAATCATCCGCCGGAAAGCTTGGGGAAAAATTACATAACTCATAGTTTGCACAGAACTCAAACCTAATGATTGTGCTGCTTCTGATTGTCCTGTTTCAATCGATTGAATCCCCGCACGCACAACTTCGGCAATATATGCAGCGCTATTCAAACTTAAAGCAATTACTCCAGCAGTGAGGCGATCAAAAGTAAATGTCAAACCAAGTTCTTGCAAAATTGCTGGGAAACCAAAGTAAATCATAAAAATTTGCACCAGCAAAGGCGTTCCCCGAAAAAAATCTACATACGCCCTCGCTATCCAACGCATAGGTGCGATACGAGAAAGGCGTGTAATACCAATCAGCGAACCGCCAATTAAACCAAACACTACAGAAAGTATCGTCAATTGCAATGTTACCAATGCACCCTGCAATAGACTTGGCAAAGCCTGTAAAATCACGCTAATTGAAGTAAATATGTTAGGTGCGTTAGTGTTAGTTTGATTCTCAAATGGTGATTTATCTGGTAATGATGGCGGTTCGATTTGAAACCATTTTTGGTAAATTTGGGCATAAGTGCCATTTTTCAACACCCTATCCAAACCATCATTTATCAATGCCAAATTCGGCGAATTTTTAGCCGTAGCAATTCCATAAAACTCTTCTGTCAGTAATTGCTCTACTACTTTAATTCCCTTGAGATTGCCCGTCTTAATAGCATATAAAGTAACAGGTGCATCATTAATTACTGCATCCACATTACCATTGGACAATTCTTGCAGGGCTATAGGTGCTGAATCAAAACTGCGAATTTGCACCCCAGGAACACTTTTAGCCTTTGCAGCCCCAGTTGTGCCAATTTGGACTGCGATTTTTTTATTTTTGAGACTGTCAAAACCAGTAATATCTTGATTGTCTGCACGAATTGCGATCGCTAACCCAGCCTTAAAATAGGGACGGGAAAAAGAAATCGTCTTCGCCCTCTCCTCTGTAATCGTGATCGAACTAAGGGCCGCATCTACCGTTTTGGCTTGCAAAGCTGAGATCATCCCATCAAAAGGCAGACTTTGAAAATCCACCTTAAAGTTAGCTGTAAGTGCAATCGCATTCATCAAATCAATCGAAAAACCCTGCAACTCACCACCTTGTCTTTGAAACTCAAAAGGTGGAAACGTCGGTTCCGTAGCAACCCGCAGAGTTTTCCCAGCGCTAGAGTTTACAGCACAGCTAATCAGTAATAAACAGCTAAAACCTATGAAGACACATAAATACAGCCAACGCACAAAACCAAATTTAGCCATATTATTTTCTCTCTCCCTCTGCGCTCTCTGCGCCTCTGCGGTTACTTAAAACCTTACAATCAACTGTAGAGCAGCTTGACATAAGTAATGAACAATACCATCCCCGCCATTATTTTTGACAATATCGAAAAAAACTTTGGTTCCCTAAAAGTCCTCAAAGGAATCACCGGCGAAATCAACCGGGGAGAAGTCGTTGCAGTTATCGGTTCCTCCGGCTGTGGTAAAAGTACTCTACTACGCTGCTTTAACCGGCTAGAAACCATTGACAAAGGGCGTTTAATAATCAATGGTATCAACTTATCCCGACCAACTGTCAAATATAACCAACTGCGGGAACTACGGACACAAGTAGGTATGGTTTTCCAGCAGTTCAACCTATTTCCTCATCTCAGCGTCCTGGAAAATATGACACTCGCACCGCGTAAAGTCTTGGGTAAAACACCGAAAGAAAGCGCCCAAATAGCGAGATTATATTTAGAAAAAGTTGGCTTATCTGACAAAGCCTCTGCTTATCCCGAACAACTTTCTGGCGGACAAAAGCAACGAGTAGCGATCGCCCGTAGTTTATGCATGAATCCCCAAATCATGCTATTCGACGAACCCACCAGCGCCCTAGATCCTGAACTTGTGGGCGAAGTTCTGCAAGTGATGCAACAATTAGCAGCAGAAGGGATGACAATGGTGGTTGTCACCCATGAAATGCAGTTTGCCAAAGAAGTAGCCCATCAGGTGATATTTTTAGACAAAGGTATTGTGACAGAACAAGGCCCAGCTTATGAAGTGCTGACTAATCCCCAAAGCGATCGCCTACGTATTTTCCTAAGTCGCCTTAAAATAATTCCTAATTCCTAATTCGTAATTAAAGACTTCCTTTAAACTCCCCATTCCCAACTATTTAAAGGTACTCGCGTAAGAAATCAAAGGGATCATCTTCCCAACAAGGTTCAGGTATTAGCCAAAACAAACTACCACTGATGTCGGCTTCAATTTCATCACCGTCGTCTCTATCAAATAGTTCTATCAAAGCTGTCCAATCACGTTCTCTGAGAGACGTTAGCGATGGGGCATATACCTGGAGATTATTTGAGTAATTCACGCGCAAAGTTGTGCTTGATAGCCGTAAATAGTTAATATAGGATATTTGTAAATAATTATACCAATTTGAACAAAGAATGCGACAAATAGACCATTTGTAGAGACGCGATTCATCGCGTCTTCACCCAAAGATGTGTTGCAATCATTAATTGAATTGGTATTAGATTTTAGTTTTGACAACCGCAGTGAAATAGTTGTTTTTATACTATTAAATATGGACTCATATCATAAGTGTCTCACAATTTAAATAGGACTGCTATAGTATTTATTACATAATTACAAGTTGAATTTACTCAGACCGGAAAAATCCTTCAGTCTGCAACTCGACTAGTTCCACGCCAAAGACTTCTGCAAAGGACTGTGCTATATAAAAACGGACTTCTTGGCAAGTGATACCTGGAATCCACTCGGCCAAACTGCCTACAGGTTTATCAGAAATACCACAGGGTACAATGCGCTCAAAGCCTGTCATATCTGGACAAACATTTAATGCAAAGCCGTGCATGGTAATCCAACGGCTGACTTTAATCCCAATCGCCGCAACTTTTCGCCCTTGCAACCAAACGCCAGTAAAAGCCGGAATTCTTTCTCCCTGCAACCCATAAACTGCTAATACGCGAATTATGACTTCTTCGAGTTGGCGTAAGTACCAATGGAGGTCTTTACGATAACGTTGCAGATTTAAAATTGGATACCCCACCAGTTGACCGGGACAATGATAAGTAACCTCGCCACCTCGTTCAACTCGCTGCACATCATATTCACTTTTGTCAATATCAAATTTGAGAAAATCTGAGTTGCTTCCTTGTCCCAAAGTATAGACAGGTGGATGTTCTAGCAAAATCAACACGTCATCTAGACTGGAGTCATGGATGCGCTCAGTGAGGAGCGATCGCTGCCATCCATGAGCTTCTAAGTAAGGCATCAATCCTTGGTTATACAGCAAACAACGGTTTATGTGTGGTTCCATACTACGGATTATGCCAAAAATCAACTGTATTAAGAACGAAATATATTTCAAATTAGAAGATTGGAGTCAAAAAATGTAAAGATTTGCAAAGGATTTTAAAGGAAAGTCAAGGGAATATGCATTAGAAAATACAAAGTGCTAGCTTGAATATACAACCTCAATAGGTTTTAGGAGGAATTCTCTGCAATAAGCATCATGCCAAGACGATAAAGACGAATGTACTGGCTGATGACTCTCATAAAGTTAGTTTGCATTTCAAACAGAATCAAATTTCCACAAAGACTTGTATTATTGAACAACAGCAAGCAAACTTCAACCGAACACAGAAGGAGCAAATATCAACAGTTCTGTAAGCGTTGTTTTAACACAAAAGACAGTTACAGGAGCTACTGCTCAGATTTCCTCACTAAAGAGTTCTAGGTGAATATCCAATTGGATATCAGCGCAGAGATGAGGAGGTAAATCAAGGGTATAATGAGCAAAAACCCAGATGTAGTAAGCTTAGAGACAGCTTACAAGCAGTACATAGATAAAGTTCACAATTTGTTTTGGCGGGAGTAATAGACCTTACCGCAATTTCTTTTCATACAAAGCAAATTCACACATCAAATATTCAGTGGGAGAGTTTACATGAAGCTTGTCATCCACGGCAAAAATATTGAAATCACCGATGCAATTCGTGAGTATGTACATCAAAAGATTGAGAAAGCAGTTAGTCACTTTCAGAGCATTACAAATGAAGTGGATGTGCATCTTAGCGTAGCCCGTAATCCCCGAATTAATCCAAGACAAGCGGCTGAAGTAACTATTTACGCTAATGGTAGCGTTATCCGTGCCGAGGAAAGTAGCGAAAACCTATACGCCAGCATTGACTTAGTTGCAGATAAGATTGCCCGTCAACTGCGGAAGTACAAAGAACGGCGTCAAGATCAGAAAACTCATGCCCTACCAACAGAAGTAGTTGTTGCAGATGCGGTAGTCACAGATTTAATTGGCGATCGCACCCCCGAATTGCCTAACGAAGTCGTCCGCACCAAATATTTTTCCATGCCGCCGATGACCCCTACAGAAGCCCTGGAACAACTACAACTCGTGGGACACGACTTTTATATGTTCCGCAATTCTGAAACTGGAGAGATTAATGTAATTTACGAACGCAACCACGGCGGTTATGGTGTGATTCAACCCCGCAATGGTAACGGCCATACCAATGGCAAGAATGGCAAATCAACTCACGCAAGTATTGGTATGCCGGAAAAGTCGCATTCGAGTAAATAGGGACTAGGGACTAGGGACTAGGGACTGGGGACTAGGGACTGGGAAAGAGTTTCCCAATCTCCAATCCCCAATCTCCAATCCCCAGTACCCAGTACCCAATCCCCAGTACCCAATCCCCATTCCCTCATTTCGCAAGCTGTTGCAAAGTTTTCAGCGCTTCCTCAACGTGACCTTTAAAGTTAAACATTGAATCAAATACGTATTGCACAACTCCTTGTTGGTCAATGACGTAAGTAACGCGACCAGGGAACAAGCCAAAGGCAGCTGTTGCGCCATATAGCTTCCGCACTTGGTCGCCTTTATCAGTTAACAGAGTAAAAGGGAGATTGTATTTCGCAGCAAATTTTTGGTGAGATTCGCTAGAGTCGGCACTCACGCCGACAACTTCAGCACCAGCGGTTTTAAACACTTCATATTGATCGCGAAAGGCGCATGATTCAGCCGTACATCCAGGTGTGTCGTCTTTGGGATAAAAATATAGGACAACAGCTTTTTGTCCGCGAAAATCCTGTAGGCTAACTGTTGAGCCGTTTTGAGCAGGTAGACTGAAATTAGGAGCGGTATCTCCAACTTTGATTGCCATAATAAGTGGTGGTAATTACTTAACAAAATTTTACCTTGTATCCAAGTCCATAAATTTTGCTTGATTACTTGCATCAAGCGGAGTAGCTTAGATACTCATCTAACACAAAATTCCGCTTATGCGCCTGACTTCACTGGATGTTTTTCGCGGCATTACCATCGCTGCTATGATTCTCGTCAATATGGCGGGAGTTGCAGATGATGTATATCCTCTCTTAGCCCACGCCGATTGGCACGGTTGCACACCAACTGACTTGGTATTTCCCTTCTTTCTCTTCATTATCGGTGTAGCGATGACTTTCTCACTGTCCAAGTACACCGAAGGCAATAAACCAACGTCAGCTGTTTACTGGCGGATATTGCGCCGCGCCGCCATTCTCTTTGCCTTGGGATTGCTGCTGAATGGCTTTTGGAATCAGGGTGTTTGGACTTTTAATTTGAACAGCATCCGCATTATGGGAGTCTTGCAGCGCATCAGCCTTACCTATCTGCTAGCTTCCGTAGCTGTTCTCAACCTACCGCGTAAAGGTCAATGGATACTAGCAGCAGTGCTACTCATCGGCTACTGGGTGACGATGATGTATGTACCAGTGCCAGAATATGGTGCGGGAGTTTTGACGCGGGATGGTAATTTTGGCGCTTATGTTGACCGCTTGATTATTCCCAAAGCACATTTATATAAAGGTGACGGTTTCAACTTTATGGGAGATCCAGAAGGACTTTTCAGTACTATTCCCGCTATAGTAAATGTCCTCGCTGGCTACTTCACTGGTCAATGGATACGCAGCCAACCTGTACAGTCACGCACAAGTATCGGTTTAGGATTATTTGGAGTCGGTTGCTTAATTATTGGTTGGGCGTGGGGGTGGACATTCCCCATCAACAAAAAGCTGTGGACAAGTTCCTATGTGGTCTTTAGCAGCGGTTGGGCGTTACTGTTGCTAGCGGCTTGTTATGAACTGATTGAAGTACGGGTGATGCGTCGCTGGAGTAAGCCTTTTGAAATTATGGGCTTAAATGCGATCGCTCTTTTCGTTGCATCGGTTTTATTGATTAAAATCTTAGTCAGAACCACTATTGGTACTGGCAAAGACGCTCCCAGTACTTACAATTGGATTTACCAGAATTTTTTCGCATCTTGGGCGGGGGCGTTGAATGGTTCTCTGTTGTTTGCCCTAGTCACTGTGTTGTTGTGGTGGGTTGTTGGTGTTTTGATGTATCGGCAACGTTGGTTTCTCAAAGTGTAAATTTGAAGGCAGCCGTCAGAATATAAAAAGATTTTTGTTGTTATTTACGTTTTAGTGTTATCAAGGTTACAACAGGTATTAAGTGATAGATTTGTCACATTTTAGGAACAAAGGCGATCGCAACTTTATCTATATTATTAGCGCATTAATCTGCGCTTTTTTTAGCGAACTCACTTAAGTTCTAATATCGTTTCTAACGGCAGAATAGTCTACAAACTTATCTGTGCGTTCAAAATTCTTATTTCTTCTAATTCACTAAATTAATCCATAGCAAAATTGTGAGGTAATGGATGCGTCGCATAAGATTTTGGCTATTTTTTCCAATTGCTTTGATATTCGGCTGCTCAGATCAACTGTTTCAATCTAATCCATCTGTCGCCAACCCTAACCCAACGGTAGTTCCACAACAAACTAGTCCGACTTTGTTAGCAAAGGCGAGTTACCTTTCACCGTTGGAACAACAAGTAATTATTGAAACAAATAAAGTACGAACAAATCCCAAGGCCTATCTCCCGATTCTGGAAAATTATAGAAAGCGCTTTGAGGGGAACCGAGTCAAAATTTCTAATAATACCTATTTGCGAACTCAAGAAGGAGTTAAAGCAGTTGATGAAGCGATCGCATTTTTGAAAACAGCGCGTCCTGTAGGAGCGTTGAGTGCATCTAAAGGTATGTCTTTAGGAGCAAAAGACCACGTTAAAGACCAAGGCCCAAAAGGTGCTACAGGTCATAATGGTAGCGATGGTAGCAACCCTTTTACTCGCATCAACCGCTATGGTAAATGGCAAACAACCGCAGGCGAAAATATCAGTTATGGCCCAAGCACTGCTCAAG
Source organism: Nostoc sp. KVJ20 (assembly GCF_001712795.1). Classification (GTDB taxonomy): domain Bacteria; phylum Cyanobacteriota; class Cyanobacteriia; order Cyanobacteriales; family Nostocaceae; genus Nostoc. Next base: position 104,441 of record NZ_KV757632.1, on the reverse strand, counting down.
ATATCGTGATGCAGTTAATTATTGATGATGGTGTGCGCGATCGCGGTCATCGAAAAAGCATTTTTAACGGCGCTTTTAAAGTCTCCGGTGTTGCTTATGGAACTCACAAATCATATAGAACAATTTGTGTAATTAACTACGCTGGTGGGTATCAGGAAAAATAACTTGAGATGGGGAATGGGAAAGAAGCAGGAAGCATGGAAAAAGGGAGAAGAGTTTTCCCCCTCTGCACAATGCCTTATTCCCAATCCAAAATATAAAATCCAAAATTGTATGTTTTATGTCTAGAGATTTTATTGTTTTTATAGTATTTTTTACTCTTGTAGCTGTTGTTGTAAATGTTTTATATTTTCAATGGGAAACAAAAAAAGAACAACAGAGAAGTGACAAAATAAAACTTATTGCTGCTCAGTTAACAATGAACTTCTTATCAGAAGACAGTAACAACATCATGCAGCATTTACATAATTTTAGACTATTCAAGCAAGGAGGGAGAAAGCTAGTTAAAAATATATTGTCGGAAGAAATAAAAAACTTTAAAATATACATATTTGAATATAGATACTCAATATCTAGTGCGAAAACTAGACACGAGCATTGGCAAACAGTAGCTTTTTTATATGACGATAATATGCGTCTTCCTAAGTTTTTGTTAAAACCAAAAGGAATTTTAGACCAACTCAGTCATTTTTTAGGATACCAGGATATAAAGTTTAAAAAATATCCCAGATTTTCTGAACAATATCTGTTACGTGGTAGTCATGAGGAAGGCATTCGCGAGATATTTACTGACAATGTAGTTAATTTTTTTGAAGGCAAAATAGGATTTTACCCAGCTACACAAACAACACCATGTCTAGAAGCATCTGACGCCTGCTTGATCTATTACCGTGAAAATGTACGTCTTGAACCAGAACAGATTGAATTGTTCTTACAAGAGGGAATGGAAGTTTTTGATTTATTTCGAGCAAAAGTATCCGACGACTAAAGTATACTGTCCAAATTATTCCAAACTCAAACTGAATAGCTTGGCGATCGCAGGTAATAATTTATTACCCGCCTCCACCAGGGATGCGATCGCAGGTAAACTAGAAAATATCCCTTTCAACATGGTGATTGCGGTTTTTGCTCTGAGTTGCGTCCTCGAAGATTTTGACAGGAGAAATCTAAAGCCATGTTCCACTTTACGGAGGTGAGCAAATTTTACTACATGCTTACCCCTGTAAATTCAAGAATAGTTAGATATATTTCTAAGTTGAATTGTTTAAAAGGCGCAACTTCGAGGTTCAAAGGCTCAACGTTGAGGTTTAAAGACGCGATAAATCGCCGTCTCTACAATAATTAGTCCTTTGTAGAGACGGCGATTCATCGCGTCTCTTGCTTTAACCGAATAGTATTATCTACCTAACTTATTTCTCTGCAACCCAGGCACCATGAAACCCATAGGGTACTCGCTGGGGAATTATTACTCGCGCTACGGGTTCAGCAGTTACATCTTGGGCATTCACCACTACCAATTCGGAAGTATCTGAATCCTCATCATGGACGAAAGTCATAAGCCAACCATCATCCTCAGCCGTTGCACCAGGACGCGGCGCAAACACAGCTTCACCGCCATAGCGTCCTTCTCCAAATTCATGGGTTTGGGATTTTCCACTGCTGAAGTCGTACTTAATAATACCTTCAAATAAAGGTAGGGGACTGTCTGCCGCTTTGTTGCTGTAGCCATATCGGGTTTTTCGCCCCAATAGGTTTTCGTTGACGCGAGGAAATTCGGAAGCTACATCATCCAACATTTCTTCACGTACTGTCCCCGTGCTGAGGTTAAATCGCCAGCAATGTAAACGAGGAATATTTGCTTCTGGGTCGGGTTGGGAATCATCTAAACCCAAAACATTAGTAGAAGTCATGCGACAGGCAATCAGCACTACTTCGTCTCCATCTTCGTAGGCGTTGAGGGTATGGAAGACGTAGCAAGAAGGACTTTCAAACCAGCGGATATTACTGTTGTCACCGTGACGTGGTAGAATTCCAAAACGACTAGAGCGATCGCGCTCAAACATCATTACAGGTTCTCCCCGTTGCGCTCTTTCCGGATTAAAAGTCAGCGGCAAATCCATGAAAATTGTGTAGTTCTCAGTGATGGCGAAGTCGTGCATCATCACCCCTATGGGCAGTTCAATTGGCACTGTCCGCAACAATTCCCCTTGTGCTGAGACTACACTATATTGCAGGTACGGTGGCACAAACACAGAGTAGCCAAAGAAGATCATTTCGCCTGTAATTGGGTCTACTTTGGGATGGGCTGTGAAGGCAGAAACTAGCTTCCCATTGTAGCTATACTCACCAATGGTTTCTAATTCAGGCAGCTTGATCGCGTGAGGTTTACCCCCCTCGTTCAGTGCCAACATTTGACCGGCGTGCCACACTAAGGCAGTATTGGCAGTATTTTTGTAGCCACCGTGAGGGTTATCCATTTGCGGTGGTTCTAACAACCCACTCCAGATAGCTTTACCCGCTTCTCGTTCTTTTTTCCATCCGGCTGTCTGCACGTAGCGGTTACGATAAGTGGCTATGCCGTTGCTAATTTGCACACCATGCAACATCCCATCGCCATCAAACCAATGATATTGACCGATGGGTGCCCATTGAGGGTTAGGGCCATTCCGCACAAACATCCCCGATAGTTCAGGTGGTAATTCACCGATAACTGGCAATTTGTCAGTGGTGATTTCTTCATGGACTGGAGCAAAGTTGCGATCGAGATATGGATTGACTGCTATTGTTGGCATTGTTTTAATTTAAATGTACATTTCGGTTTGCTATCAATGCCCACGGAGAAATTTTGAGGGCGTTAGGGAATTTTTGCAATCTGTCTACAAATTAAACCTTTTTCTCTAACTGTTTAATTCGTTTTATTTGCAGGAGGTTCCACTCATCATCAGAAAAGGGTGTGCTAAACCAGGTATCTAATATTTCTTTAGCGATCGCTTCTGTAGTAGCACGTAAACTTAATACTAGAACATTCGCATGATTCCAGATCCGGGCCCCACGTGCCGTCTCAGCATCATGGCACAAGGCTGCACGTATCCCAGAGACTTTGTTGGCGGCAATAGATGCGCCAGTACCAGTCCAACAAAAGACAATCCCCTCATCTGCTTTCTGGGTTGCCACTGCCAAAGCAACTTTACTACAACTAAGAGGCCAATCGACTTCAGGATCATTCTCGGCTAGGGAACCGAAGGGTATAACTTCATGCCCACGCTGCTTAAGTTCTGCCAGTACCCTATCGGTAAGGTTGGTGCGTTCATCACTGCCAATAGCGATTTTCATGCATTCCCCTTTGAAATTAGTCTTCCCCATCTCCTCATACTACGATGTTTATAGGAGACAGGGAAGAATTACAAATTACGAACTACGTAGCTTGCTTCTCGCCCTTGGCGAGTATTACAAATTAATCCTCAGATTTTGTTGAATATACAGCAGTGTTACCATTCAATGGCACTGCTTCTGTTTGTAGTTCTTGACGCCGATTTGGTTTGAAAAAACGCTCTGTTGTCGTCTTAATCACAATATACAAAATCGGGACTACAAACAAACTCAAGAAAGTCGCAATTAACATCCCTCCAAATACTGTTGTTCCTAATGATTGACGACTTCCCGCCCCGGCTCCTGTGGCAATAGCTAGGGGGAAAATCCCCAATAGTGTAGAAAAGGCAGTCATCAAAATTGGACGTAGACGCTCTTGTGAAGCCTCAATTACTGCTTTGGTAATCGAAAGTCCTTGATCTCGCAATTGGTTAGCAAATTCCACAATCAAAATTGCGTTCTTACTAGCTAAACCAATCAACATTACTAGACCAATTTGACAGTAAACATCATTCGCAAAACCCCGCATTGATTGAGCTATCAGCGCTCCAAAGATAGCTAAGGGAACTGATAACAGAATGATAAAGGGATCAACGTAGTTCTCGTATTGAGCAGCTAGTACCAAAAACACAAAGATTATTCCTAATCCAAATATCAAAGGTGCTAAACCACCAGAGTCTATTTCTTCTAATGCAGTACCAGACCATTCATAACCATAACCTGCTGGTAAAACTTCTTGAGCAACTTGTTCCATTGCCTTAATCGCGTCTCCAGAACTAGAGCCAGGAGCGGCGGAACCATTAATTTCAATTGAACGGAACAAATTGTAGTGATTTATCGTTTGCGCTCCCACAGTCGAAGTAACTGTGACTAAGTTACTCAAAGGAATCATTTGATTCCTTTGGGAACGAACGTACAGTTTACCAATATCCTTGGGGTTAGAACGAAACTGTTGGTCTGCCTGGATATATACGCGGTAATTGCGCTGCTGGAGATTGAAATCATTTACATATTGCGATCCCAAAGCAGTTTGTAATGTACTGAAGACATCATCTATAGAAACTTGTAATGATTTGGCTTTATTGCGGTCTACTTCCACAAGCAATTGTGGTGTATCTGCGGCAAAGGTGCTAAATACAGCTTGTAATCCTGGTGTTTGATTAGCTTTACCCAGCAATTGACCCATCGACTGCACTAGATTTTCTAAACCACTGTTACCTCTGCGGTCTTGCAGTTGAAAGACGAAGCCGCCAAAGTTGCCTAAACCCTGAATTGGTGGCGGATTTACAGGAAATACCCTGGCTTCTGGGATGGACAATAACTTTCCTTGCAAGCTGCCAATAATCGCTTGTACTGATTGATTGGGTCTTGAGCGTTCTGCCCAAGGTTTTAAAGTTGTAAAGATGATGCCACTATTGGCGGTACTACCACTAAAACCAAATCCTCCCACGGCGAAAGTTCCTAGTACTTCTGGAACTTGCAGAATTTCTTTTTCTACCTGTGCCATAACATCGCTGGTATATTGCAGCGAAACGCCTTGAGGCCCTTGAATAATTGTGAGGAAGTAGCCTTCGTCTTCATCTGGGAGAAAGGCTGTAGGTACTGTGGTGTACAGCCAAGCAGTCATACCCAAGGAGACAATAAACAACCCAATTACGACGCTTTTAAATCGTGTGATAAAGGTAAGCGATCGCTCATAGCTTGACCTTACCCATTCTAGAAACCGATTAATCAGGTCAAACAACCAGGCAATCCACCTGGGAGGTCTTTGTTCTTGACGCAGTAGCACGCCACACAAAGAAGGTGTTAAGGTCAAAGCCAAAAAAGTCGAAATCGCAATGGAAAAGGCGATCGTTAGCGCAAATTGCCGATAAAGTGCGCCTGTAGTTCCCGGAAAAAACGCCACTGGCACAAACACCGCCATCAACACGAGTGAAGTGGCAATAACCGCGCCAAATAGTTCCGCCATCGATTCACTAGCGGCTCGGCGAGGATTTATACCTTTATCCTGAATAAAACGGCTGATTTGTTCCACCACGACGATCGCATCGTCTACCACCATCCCCGATGCTAAAGTCAGACCAAACAAAGTCAAACTATTAATGGAAAAGTTAAAAATTTTGATGAAGGCAAATGTCCCAATCAGTGCCAGGGGAATAGTTAGTGCGGGAATTAAAGTGGTTCGCCAATCCTGCAAGAACACAAAAATTACAATCACCACCAACACCACCGCTTCAATCAGAGTCTTGATCACTTCTGCCAAAGACTCTTCTACAAAGGATGTTGTGTCAAAAGCTACTTGATATCGCATCCCTGGCGGAAAATTCGGAGCCAATCGTGCTATTTCGGCTTTGACTCCTCTAGCTACATCCAAGGCATTACTGCCAGGAACCTGATAAATCCCTAAACCGACAGCATCGTTGCCACGAAATCGTAGAAATGAACTGTAGTTTTCTGCACCCAGTTCGGCTCTACCTACATCTTTGAGCTTAACTAAGGTGCCATCCTCTTGAGTTCTGAGGACAATTTCTTCAAATTCTGATGGTTCTGCTAATCGGCTGACAGCACGTACATCAAGTTGATACCTTTGTCCTTCAGGAGCCGGTTCTTGTCCAATTCTCCCTGCACCGACTTGCAAATTTTGTTCGGATAAAGCATCGGCTACATCCTGAGTTGTTAGTCCGCGACTAGCAAGGCGACTTGGATCTAACCACAAACGCATTGCATAGCGACGTTCACCAAAAATTCGTGCGTCACTTACACCTTTGACTCTTTTTAAGGCATCTGCTAAGTAAAGGTCAGCATAGTTGCTTAAAAATATATTGTCGTACTCTTTATTTTCAGCATATAAACCAATTGCTAAGAGAATATTGCTTGACTGTTTTGATACCTGCACTCCCGTGCGTTGTACACTCTCTGGTAGTTGCGGTTGGGCAACGGAAACACGATTTTGCACATCCACAGCCGCAATATCTTTGTCTCGTGAAGAATCAAAGGTGGCTGTAATGGTACTAGTACCATCGTTACTGCTGCTGGAAGTGAGATATCTTAGTCCTTCAATCCCGTTGATTTGCCTTTCTAAGATATTTGTCACTCCGCTTTCTACAACTTCGGCACTAGCTCCGCTGTAGTTGGAAGTTACACTAATTTGGGTGGGACTAATTTCTGGAAACCTAGCGATCGGCAGTGTAGGAATACTGATTAATCCTATTAGAAGGATGACGATCGCACAGACCGACGCAAAGATTGGCCGCTTAATAAAGAAGTCAACAAACATAGTTTAAAAATTGGGCATTGGGCATTTGGCATTGGGTATGGGGCATGGGGCATTGGGCATTGGTGCAAGGGAAAAGCTTCTCCCCTCTGCCCCTCATCTCCCCCTGCTCTCTCATCTTCAACTAAGGCCTCCGACTACCTACTTGTTCTGGTGCAGGAGTGATGGGAGCGCCATTGGTTAGGTTGAGAATACCGGAAACAACAATTTTGTCCCCAGCTTTTAATCCTTCGATAACTTGATAATTATTCCCCTCAATAACTCCCAATTTCACGGGCTTTTGTTGAGCTACTAAAGATGGCGCTCCAGCTTTGGTTTTTTCTGCCGGTGCTTCAGCTTTAGGCTTTTCCTGCGGTGCTTCAGCCACAAATACAAAAGTCTCTCCACCTAGGCGAGATACTGCTGTAACTGGAATTAAGATTCCCGGACGTTCGTTCCAGATGACTTTGGTTTGCACTGCCTGACGATTAACCAGTTGACTTCTGGAATTACCAAAGTTGGCTTTAGCCAAAACTGTCTGCGAATCTGAACTAGCATTTGGAGAGATGAAACTCACCTTACCAGTAGCGATGGGTTTGCCTTGGGTGTCCAACATTTGCACAGGTAATCCCAAACGCAGCTTTTTGGATTCAGCTAAGGGAACGGAAATATTCAGTTCTAAAGAGTCATTTCTAGTCAGTGTAGTGAGTTGATCTGCTTGTTGCACATAATCTCCCACCTTTGCTGGAATATCACCAACAATACCGGTGAAAGGTGCAAGGACTTTTGTGTATTGCAGTTGAACTTGGGCAGATTTGACTTGGGCTGCTGCTTGAGTTACTTGCGATCGCGCTTGGGCAATTTCTTCTGGGCGAGAACCATTTTCTAGCTGCCTTAAGTTTTGTCTCTGTTGTTCTAAAGCACCAGCTAGCTCATTGATACTAGAATTTCTGCTTTGGCGAAGTTGGTCTAGGCGTTTCTGAGCCACAACCAGGGCAGCTTCAGCACTTTGCTGTTCTTTGACATATCCTTCTAAGGTATCTTGAGAAACTGCACCCTCTTTTCTCAATTGTGCGTATCGCTTGGCGCGTGATTGTGCTAGTTCCACATCAGATTTAGCTGACTGAATTTGAGCTTCAGCTTGAGCAATTTCTTCTGGTTGTGATCCCGATTGGGCATCTCGAAAACGAGCTTGGGCTTGGGTTAACTGCGCTCTAGCTTGGGCAACTTCTTCTTGTCGCGTACCCGCTTGCAGTTCAGCAAGCCTTGCTTGGGCTTGTTCTAGTCCGGCTTTTGCTTGTAATAATTGAGCTTGGACATTATCACTTTCCAAGCTAAGAATGACTTGCCCTTGTTGAACACGGTTGCCCTCTTGGATGAAAATCTGGGTAACTCGTCCGTCAACCTGTGGTCTAATGATTACCGAACGTGGAGCCTCTAAGGAGCCAATAAACTCCGAACTTTCCTGCACGGTTTCAGTTTCCACAGTTGCTAGCTTGACGGGAATTGCCATCGGTTGACCAGCTGCGGCCCCAGCAGGTGCATCACTAGCGCTACTAGTTTGCCACCAGCGCCAACCAAAACCAACACCTGCAACTAACAAAACAATTCCCAAAATTAGCGGCCAACGGCGTTTTTGCGGTGGCTTTGGCGATCGCTCCAACAATGGTTGCGATTCTTGACTAGAATCATTAACAGCTGGCTGTTCTATTTCAGCAGGCAGGTGAGAATCAGGGAACTCAGAATGGGACATCTTCGGTTTCTCGTCTTATGGATTTAGACTTGGGCAATCTACTCTTCGCTAAAAAAGCATTGTTTGAATAGTTTTTTAGCCCTTGTTTCTTGATGTTGGTGCCAAATCAAATATATATTTGGGTATTTGGGCGATCGCTCACTATGTCTAGCAACTCAAACCAAACAATATCGCATATCACTTTATGGTTAATTTGTAAATTACTTAACTCCTGTCAATTTTTTAAAGTGTAATTTATAAAACTTTTTTAGTCAGTGTAAAATCAGAGCCTTAACTCTAAGAGAAAACACGATTTATCTTGTTGCAAGGGAATCAACTGAACCTCTAGCCTCTTTCAATGGCAAAGTGCTAATACCGCGCACAAATAAATTGACACAAGTTTCTATGTAACATTGACGACTGTAATCTAGTGTGGTGGGGATATCGCTAAAACGCAGCATACCGTGAAGCAACATACCCGTAAAACTATCTACAGATGCTTTCAAATCTATATCTGAGGACACTGTGCCCTTCTGTTGACTGTTTTGCAGATACACAACCAGATGTTCACGCATCGATTTGTTAGCTTCGTATAACATCAGACTGGCTGCTTGGGGGTGTCGCTTCGCTTCTCCAATCAATGTCCGAATCAGGTCTTCATGCTCCTCCATCATCTGGTTGCAAAGTCTTGCATAATTCTTGAGGTCAATGTACAGGTTTTGAGTCCAGTCCTTGTGAGCAGCTAAAGTTTTGGATTGGGAAGCGATCGCTTCGGTAATCACAGCAGCTAGTAGTTGCTCTTTGCTGTGGAAATGACGAAATAAAGTTACCTCATTGACCGCAGCAACACGAGCAATTTCTCGCGTTGTCGCTCCTGTTAAACCTGCCGTTGCAAACACCTTAGTTGCCGCCTTGATCAAGCGTGCACGAGTTTGTGCCGTCCTTGATGCTAAGTTTTCCATGAGGGTTTGCAAGTACTTGCTTGCACATGTAAGTGCTTGCTTGCATTATAACCACATAGAAGACAAGATTGGTATAAGTTACAGATGAGTTTATCGGTCTTGATTCATAGTGAATAGTGATCTTAGGGAGGAAAAGTGATACCTTCTCTACGAAAGGCTTGTCTGCGATACGCTGCGCGTAGCTTGCTTCGACCTAGGGGTTATGCCTACGCTGATTAATCCAGCTCTACTAATCAAGGTTACGAGTTTCATCAAGTTATCCTCACCAAGAACGACATCCAATCAATCAGTGTTCTCTAGAGTCCTATTTTTCAGCAGTCTCAACTTCCTACACTTAGGTCACCCGATCGGTTGATTTTTAACTCACCCGAATGGGTGATTTAATTTATCCAAATCAGGGTTTTGTCTGTGCAGTCGCCTGGTGTTCGCTAATTAATTGACATCCTCACCGACCTAAAGACGCTCTTAAGAAGGAGTAATGAGTAATAAGTAATAAGTAATGAGTAAATACCCATTTTTCATCCACTCCTTACTCCTTACTCCTTACTCCTTACTCCTTACTCCTTACTCCTTACTCCTTACTCATTACTCATTACTTTAAAGCATTGCGTGAAGCCTTAGGATTCAGACCCAAATATGTGGTGAGCAGTCCTCAACAGTCTTCAACCATCTACAACTGATTCCTTTGAATCCAAATCCGGCAATATCCTCAGAGTAGATTTCCGGTTAGTAACAATATAAGAAAGCAGCCCTTCATACCGATCAAGTGCTTGCTCCAAGGAATAGTTTTCTTCGGCAAACTGTCTTCCTGTATTACCAAGCCTTGCCCCTAGAGCAGGATTAGTATATAAATCATGCACCGCAGCAGCCATTGCATCGGGTGATTCTGGCTCAACAATTATCCCACCACCACTGAGTTGGATTGCTTTGGCAGCAGTACCAGTGGCAGGAACAGAACCCACAATCGGGCGACCACTCGCCAATAGCAATGGTATTTTTGAAGGCATATTGAACGAAATCACATTATGCTTTTGCACAATCAGCCCTACATCAGATGCGGCTAGCATTTCGGGAAGTGTTTCTCGTGGCTGTAATGGTAGCAGCAAAACATTATCTGCTCCATTTAAAAGACAATATTCCTGCAACCTTTGCAATGCTCTTGATTCGCCAACGATGACAAAGACAATATCTTTGATATGACGCAAACAAACGGCTGCTTCTATTACTGTTTCTAAACCTTGTGTTAGAGCAATGTTGCCCGAATAAAGTACTACAAATTTTCCATCGAGTTGATGGCTAGATATCCAAGAGTTGTTTTGTTTCGGTAAAGGGCGAATAAAATTTACATTCACCCAATTGGGAATACAAACGATTTTATTAACAGGTACTCCCTTATTCACTAAATTCTCACGAAACCCATCAGCGATGACACTAATAGTGTGTGCCGTCCGATATGCAAACTTCTCTAGGATTGCAAGACTTCGGATCATCCACTTGTTTTTTAATAGCCCGATACGTACCGCAGCTTCTGGTAAAATATCTTGCACATTTAGAACTACCGGGCAGTTGTATAACCAACCAAATATTGTTACTGGTAACGTACCGAATAGAGGCGGAACTGTTAAGATAATTACATCGGGGCGTCCGCCTTTAAAGGCTTGGGGTAAGCTCGTAAAAACAAAACTCAACTCCAGCAACAGCCGATCTACGAGGTTAGGTTTAGACTTAATTCGCAAATAACTTCGCTGAATGGTTACGCCATTTTTTTGTTCAGTAATATACCACTTACCCCGATATCCATCGTAAATTTCGCGCTGAGGATAGTTGGGCATTCCCGTAATCACTCGCACTTCATGACCTCGCTTTACTAGTCCTTCCGCCAATTCAGTCATTAATGGAGCAATTCCAATCGGCTCTGGATGATAGTTGTAGGAATAGATCAGAATGTGCATGAGCTATTTGTGAATTTTGTAAAGACAGCTTGAGATCAGCGGACTTATTGCTAATTTCAGTAATGGCTGCCACTTTTATTACTCAATTTAAGTTTAAAGATTTGTTGATTAAGATTGGATTAAGCTCTGTTTATAAATTTTCTGAATAATTTTAATTTTAAAAGATAGTTTTTGTATTGCATAAAAGACTTAAAAATTAAAATATCAGATTGTGTAAAGACTTTAGGCTCTTTATAAACACAGACTTTAGACTTTGGTGATGATCACAATAGTTGATTTGCTAGCTCCTGAATCATGCATAATGTCTAAATTTAAACTTCGGGGATTGTAGCATTATATTTAAGCTTGTGCATATAACCCTCATACCGCCCTTTCAACTGGCACATGAAGTATTTTTAACCAAGTTATCAGTGATTGCTCGAATACTTGTTGACATAAGTATTCGAGCGATCGCGAACTGATAAGGCTGGATAATAGACTCACCAACTCACTTAACCATTGGAGCTAGAATAGAGATTCATTAAACTAAAATTGGCAACCTCTAACTAGAAAGCCCTACTTCCTAGCAAGAGGCTTGCTTTTTCTTCAGAGTTGAGCCTACACCCAATATCCCAAAGGCCAGTAAACCTAACATAGAAGCAGGTTCCGGGACTTTGGATACCTGAATAGAACCAGAATTTTGATCTAATGTTATGAATGCTGTCTGTTGATCGATATCCTGACGTAAGAACAAAGAATCACCAACGGTTCCCTGGAAGAAATATTCTCCGATTACACCCGTCCCTCCTGCTACATCAAAGGGGCCGAATAAGGTATGAGTGGAAGTATCAAAGTTGAAAGCGAAGAAATTAGATTCTGAGACTCCATCAGCAACGGTGTTATAAGTTCCAAGCAGATTATTAGATGGGTCTAAGAAGGAGATATTCAAGGATTGTAAAAAGTTGGTTGCTCCACTACCACTTTCTGAAATAATTGTAGGTGCTGTAGTTTCGTCGTAGCTGAATGAACCGATTGCTGAATAACCAGCATCACCTAGCCAGTTGAAGTTTAAATCAATAGCTTGGGCTGGATTGTTAGCACTAGCTGCGATCGCAACACTAAAAGCAACACTGGTTGCTGTGGTAGCAGCGATTTTGGCAAAAATATTTGTCATTGTCATAACTCCAAAATTGAGTGACATGATGCATTGATATATGCATCACACAACACTAAGCTTAAGATAGAAATATGTATACGTAAATACCGCATAAAAGCACGCTAGCAAATGTAATAAATCAATAAAGAGAAACACTTTTTTTGTGAAGTTTTATATAAAATATCAAGTCTGTAGCGATGTCTTACGACAAGCCGCTCCGCATCTACGCTCGTTTATATGTAATATATTCTGACCTCTTCCCTAAAAAGCTATACCTATCAAGCGTTACGGGATTATTTTAAGTATTTTCCCTGTTTGTAAAAATGCAGTCAATTCATTACCTGTTACTAATTACTTATAAAAAATAAATATGAGCGATGCTTTTAGCCGACTCGCACCCTTCATCCAAGAATATATTTATCATCACCAGTGGACTGAATTACGACCAGTTCAAATTGCCGCTTGTCAAGTCATATTCGATACTGATGCTCACTTGCTAGTTACTGCTGGAACTGCTGCTGGTAAAACAGAAGCAGCCTTTCTGCCAGTTTTGACTCTATTACATGCCAACCCGGCTGCAACCATAGGGGCATTGTATATTAGTCCAATCAAAGCTTTAATTAATGATCAATTTGAGCGTCTCAACGACTTACTCAAAGAAGCAGATATTCCCGTTTGGCACTGGCACGGTGACGTTTCGCAAACTCGAAAAAACAAGCTTTTAAAGAATCCTCAAGGCATTCTCCAAATTACACCAGAATCTTTAGAAAGTTTGTTAATCAACAAAAATAACGACCTACTTCGCTTATTTGGTGATTTAAAGTTTGTCGTCATTGATGAAATTCACGCTTTTATGGGTTCAGAACGCGGTTGTCAAATTATTTGCCAATTACAACGTTTAGCAAAGTTGACGCAAAAACAACCACGCCGTATTGGTTTGTCAGCAACTCTTGGTGATTACTCAATAGCTGAAGAGTGGTTGCGTTCAGGAACAGACAAGCCAGTTATTACACCGAAAATCGACAGCATAAAACGCCAAATAAAACTAGCTGTAGAACATTTTTATATTAATGATGAAGTAGATGAATCGGAGGCGACAGATGATGAACAATATATTTTCAACCTTAGCAAATCTCGCAAATGTCTAATATTTGCTAATAATCGCACACGTACCGAATCTGTAATTGCATCTTTACGAAAAATTGCCACAGAACAAGGACTACCAGATATATATCATGTACATCATGGGAGTATATCTTCTAGCTTGCGGCAATCTGCTGAAAATGCAATGCGTGAATCCAACAATCCAGCTGTTACTGCTGCCACTCTGACTCTAGAATTAGGCATAGATATCGGTCATTTAGAGCGAGTTATTCAGTTAGAATCACCCCACTCTGTAGCTAGTTTTTTACAGCGCTTAGGACGCAGTGGTAGAAGAGGTGAAGCTGCGGATATGCGCTTTGTCTGTGCCGAAGATCAGCCATTAGCAGAAGCTTCTCTACCAGAGCAAATCCCTTGGCAACTTTTGCAGTGTATAGCTATTATTCAACTTTATTTAGAGGAGCAATGGATTGAACCAATCAAACCAATTAAATATCCTTTGAGTTTGCTTTATCACCAGACAATGAGTATTTTAACAGCAACAGGTGAAATTTCAGCCAATGCTTTAGCTAAACAAATTTTTAGTCTGCCGCCCTTCGCTGCTATTTTAAAAGAAGATTTCCAACTATTGCTACGCTATTTAATTGATATTGGTCATATTCAGCATACCGAACAAGGTAAATTAATCCTGGGTTTGGCAGGAGAAAAGGTGGTGAGGAAATTTCAGTTTTATGCTGTCTTTGCTGAACAGCAAGAATATATTGTTAAGCAAGGTGCAACAGAAATTGGCAGTATCGTCACACCGCTTCCGGTTGGCAATCAATTTGCTTTAGCTGGGAGAACTTGGGAAGTCCTAGAAGTTGACTTTAAAAAGAAAGCTATTTTTGTTAAACAAGCCGAGGGTAAAGCGAGTATTTACTGGCGTGGTGGCAGTGGTACTATTCATACCAAAGTTTTACAACGAATGCAGCAAATTTTATTGGAAAATGTTGAGTATAGTTACTTGCAAAAAAATGCCTTGCAACGATTACGTCAAGTTCGCCAGTTGGCACAGCAGGTTGGATTAGATAAGCAGAATATTTTGCAACTGGAAAAAGGTAAATGTTGCATTTTTCCTTGGATGGGTACGGTTGCTTATCGCACCTTAGAAAGATTACTCAATTCCTACTGCCGAGAATCGTTGGAAATTACAAGTATTGGCGGAGTAAATCCATATTATTTGACAATTAAATTAGGCAAGAATAAATTTAAACATCTTTACAATGAAATTGCTTCATTGTGTGAGCAAAGAATTACATCAGAAGATTTAGTCAGTACTTCAGAAGCACCAGAACTTCAAAAATATGATGGGTTTATTCCTCATCCACTTTTATGGAAAGCTTTTGCTAACGATTATTTGGATATGAAGGAACTGAAACAGCAAGTGGCAATGTGGAGAGAATAAACTAATCCGTCTTTAAGTTGCATAATCCTTACCTCAGAAAGACGCTCTTACGCAGAGAGGGAAGACACCAGTAACCCCAAAAACAGAGTTTTTGAGTTTACGTATTTTTCCTGATTTCAGTGCTTCTTGAAGGTGACTACGATAGAGCGCATAACAAATATGACACACATTCAATTGTGTGGTGTGTTATGACTCAACTGTAAATAGTTTAACTTATTGGTTAATTATGATAGAAAAGTTGGTTGATACAATCAACCTTCAAAACTAGCCAATTCAAAAATTAAATAATTACTGGTGAAGCTTTTCTAAACAATCAGCGCTATAGCTGATTAATTTTTTGTTGCCATCTAAAAATTCTCCAATTATTTTAAAGCAACAATAAAAAGCTTGCTTAGTTTGTGCATCAATTTGCTATAAATAGGAAGAAAAATTATGGCAGTTTCACTAACAAAAGGACAAAGAGTTTCACTTGACAAAGTTGCTCCTGGCTTAACAGATGTCTTTATTGGACTTGGATGGGACGTTAAAGCTACAGATACAGGTTATGACTTTGATCTAGATTCCTCAGTGTTCATGTTGGGTATTAACGAAAAACTTATTTCTGATAACCACTTTATTTTTTATAATAACCTCACAAGTCCCGATCCTGATAAATCGCTTCAGCACATGGGAGATAATCTTACCGGTGTAGGTGAAGGAGATGATGAAGTCATCAAAGTTAACCTAGAACAAGTACCCGCAGATGTTCAAAAAATAGTTATTACTGTAACTATTCATGAAGCACAGCAACGTAATCAGAACTTTGGTCAAGTTAAAAATGCTTTTGTGCGTATTGTCAATGCCCAAACAAAACAAGAAGCAGTCCGCTATGACCTTGTTGAAGACTACTCTGTAGAGACAGCATTAATCATGGCAGAACTTTACCGTAAAGACGGTGAATGGCGTCTTAATGCAGTTGGCTCAGGCTATCAAGGTGGCTTGAAATCACTACTTGACCGCTATAGCTAATAGGTCTGCTAGAAGTCTCTAAGATATTCTCTAATGCTGACATAAAGCTGATTTCAGAAAACTATATTGCTCTATATTTGATATTTTTTAATAAATCTCAAACTTGAAGATTAAAAACATTAAAAATATAAAGCAAACCTTAGATGTCATCTTGTAAATTACATATACTTTGAAATAAATTACATGGGAATTAACTTACAAAAAGGACAACGCATATCACTTTCTAAAGAAGCTCCTGGGCTAACAAAACTGATGTGTGGACTGGGCTGGGATATAGCAAAACATTCCGGTGGCGGGTTTTTTGGTGCTTTTAGTAACGCTCCAGACTTTGATTTAGATGCCTCCATAATCTGTTTAGATCAAAATGGCAAAATAACAGATATAGGCAATATTGTTTACTTTGGGAATCTATCTCATAAATCAGGAGCTATTACCCATCTGGGTGATAATCTCACAGGTGCGGGAGAAGGTGATGACGAGCAGGTTCTTGTAGATTTAGCTCGACTACCAAAAGAGATTGTAAAATTGGTTTTTACAGTTAATATTTATGATTGTATTACTCGGAAGCAAGAATTTGCACAGGTAAAAAATGCCTTTGTACGCCTAGTTAATACATCTAATAATCAAGAACTAGCTAAGTATCATCTGTCCGGTTCTGAATACAAAGGAATGACCGGGATGATTATGGCTGAAATTTATAATCACAATAATGAGTGGAAAATGGCGGCAATTGGCAACGGCATTAACGTTAATGGTTTAGAAGGACTTGTGAAAGTCTATGCTTAACTACATATTGATTTACTCAAATCAATAGTAATTCAAAATCAAATTAATTTTCAAAAATAGGTAATAATCATGTCAATTAACCTCAGCAAAGGCGAAAGAATCAATCTTTCAAAAGAAGCACCAAGCTTAAAAAATGCTGGAATTGGTTTAGGATGGGATATTAACGTTACAGATACAGGTTCAGCTTTTGACCTAGATGCTTCTATATTTATGTTAGGTGCTAACGGAAAAATCCCTAACGAAAAGTACTTTGTATTCTACAATAACTCACAATCACCAGATGGTTCTGTGAAACATGAGGGAGATAGCAGAACTGGAGAGGGTATAGGAGACGATGAAACAATTCAAGTTGATTTAAGCAAAGTTGATGCTTCAGTTCAAGAAATAGTTTTTGTGGTCACTATTCATGAAGCAGAGCAAAGAAAGCAAAACTTTGGGCAAGTCAGAAACTCGTTTATCAGAATTTATGACAACACCACAGAAAAGCAAATTGCTAAGTATGAATTAGATGAAGATGCCTCTGCGGAAACTGCAATCGAATTTGGTAAACTTTATCGAAAAGATGGAGAATGGAGATTCCAAGCTGTTGGGGCTGGTTATAAATCAGGGCTGCAAAGTTTTGTAGACCAATATGCTGCTTAGTAAATATCTCAAAAGTTAATCCAAAGGGGGTATTCACTGTTATTACCCCCTTTTTTTTTGCATAAATTAATTAAAAAAGTTTAATTTATAGGATGTATATGAGATGGAAATTGAATTAACAAAAGGTAGCAGGTTTAATCTTTCTAAGGAAGCTCCAAATTTAAAGAAAGTAGCTATTGGCTTGGGTTGGCAAGTAAATCAAGCTGGGCAAAGCTATGATATTGATGCTTCTGTGTTTATGTTAAGTGCAGATGGGAAAATTCCCAATGATAAATATTTTGTTTTCTATAATAACCTTCAATCACTCGATGGTTATTTAAGACACTCAGGAGATAATAGAACTGGGGAAGATAACGGAGATGATGAGACAATTTATGTTGATTTAGCAAAAGTCAATCCAGCTATTCAAGAGATAGTTTTTGTTGTCACTATTCATGAAGGGCAAGAAAAAAATCAGAATTTTAGCCAAATCAAAAATGCCTTTATCAAGATTTACAACCACGAAAACAAAAATTCTCTGGCTCGGTACAATTTAAGAGAGGCTTTTTCTCAAGAGACAGCTTTGGAATTTGGACGCTTATATAAAAAAGAGAATGAATGGAGGTTTCAAGCGGTAGGAGAAGGCTATAGTTCTGGACTACAAAGTTTTGTAGATAAATATGTGACCAAAACTAAACAGGAAGAATCTACAAAAGTAGAAAGTGTGCAAGAAAACTGTAAAACGAAACTAAATATATCGTTAGAGAAAAAGCTTGAGCGAGAAGCACCACATATTTTCAATCTTGTTAAAAAAGCAGATATATCACTACAAAAAGCAAATTTGACGAATCATAAGGCTAAGGTTGTGCTTTGCCTTGATATCTCTGGCTCAATGAGTGCGCTCTATACTTTAGGTAAAATTCAGCGGTTTGCTGAAAAAATTCTAGCTTTAGGATGTCGTTTTGATGATAACGCTTCCATTGATATATTTCTATTCGGAGCTAAAGCCTATAACGCAGGTGAAATGACTATTGAAAATTTTAAAACCTTTATTCCAAATCTCTTGAAAGAGTATCCACTAGAAGGTGATACTTACTATGGTAAAGCTATAGATATGATTAGAAAATTCTATTTTCCAATCTCTAAAAAAGGTAACCAAAAAAGTGCTAATCCAGTTTATATCATGTTTGTGACGGATGGAGCAACCTCTGATGAGTCACAAACAGAACAATATCTTAAAGAGTCTTCGTATGAGCCTATTTTTTGGCAATTTATGGCAATTGGCAAGTCACGCAAGGATGTTAAAGGTAAAGGTATTTTAGGTTGGCTAGCTAAAGCAAAGACCAGTGATTTTACTTTTCTAGAGCGGCTTGACGAAATGAGCGATCGCTATCTTGATAATTCAGATTTTTTCAGTTTAGAAGACCCAGAAAGCATACCAGATCAAGAGCTTTATGATTTACTGATGACTGAATATCCAAACTGGGTCAAATTGGCTAAAACGAAGAATCTATTACAATAAAAAATCAATGTCTCTCTACGATCGCCTGGATTTAACTAGACCCAATCGCAAGCTCAAAGTCCCGATTTGGGAACGCATAGATTTGACTAGACCCCCTAAACTCCGTTGTCAGGGATGTAGTTCACGCATTCAGCCTCAGTGGGAGTTTTGCCCTTGCTGTGGAAAAATTCTTATAGAGAGAAATAGCGAGTTTCGCCGTTGCATCTGGGTAGACGTTTCGGGAATGGATATCGAAGAGGAAAATACCGAAGCAATCAATAGTATTCTCAGCGATGCCTTTTCTAAGCTCTACGGTGCTTTTAGAAGCGTTGAAGTATTTTTGACATCAGATCCACCTGAACCCAAGGAATGGGGAGACAACTTTACTCACGTCTATATATTTGCTGATAAGCAGCCAGTTGACTATTTAGGAGTAGCTACTTTTAAATTAGGAATGGTTACAAACCGTGCTATCATCCGCATTGATCAAGTATTATATGCGTCTTACAATGCCAGTCTTCATGTTAATCAATTGTCTAACTTAATTGCCAATACGATTGCCCATGAGATTGGACATACATTAGGGCTGGATCACTCTGCGCTACCAACAGATGTAATGCATGATGGACTTGATCATATCATTCATAGCTCAATGCCTCCATCATTTCACGCATCGCAAATCAACTCGATGAATAATGCAATTCGCAGAGAAGCAGGATTGAGATAATTCGTAATTTCGTAATTAGTTAAAATAAACTATTTTTTAATTAAAGACTGGAGCGATCGCAAATCATAATTTAAGATTCTTCCAGTACTAGAAAGTTGATATCCGGCGAAGAATAAAGCAGATGATGCCAAAACAATTAAAAGATTGACTGACGCGAATACATTACCAGTAAAAGCGATGACTACAATTCCTAACGCCATCAAAATCCATCCTAAGTTAGGGTTTATTTGCTGTTGACAAAGGACGAAAATACCAGATATACATAGCAATAAACCAGGAATACCAAAAAATATCCCAACTCGAATATTTGCAGTTAAAATTATCATACCTGCAACCATCAAAGCAAAGCCTACAAATTTGGTTGTCTGAGTTACCGAAGTTTGTGTGTTTTGCGGAGGAATTCGAGCCTGCATTGTTGTGGTATTTGCAGAAGAGATAAGATTTTGCTGATATTGTATCTGATCTTGGAATATAAATGTGACTTTTTCTTCTTGACCAAGGTCTATTCTATCTCCTAAATTTATTTGATAGGGTGTTCTAGGTTCTAATCTAATGTTATTTACAAATGTCCCATTAGAACTTCCTAAGTCTTCAATAAAATAATTATTTATGTGCTTCTGAATCTGTGCATGGATGCGAGAAACTACATCTGCATCTGGCAAGTTGGAAACATCAATATCTGGTGGAATTTGGTCGTTGGGTTTACCGATATGAAACACCGCAATATTTGGTGGTAATTCAAAAGCAGTGTTGCTTTGGACGTGAAAAAGCTCTAAATTCAGCCCTATAGCATTGGATGTACTTAAATTTTGCATAGTTTTTAGTCAATAATTTTTCTAGACTTTTGACTCTTGCAAAGTAGTAGGTAATTTAAATCCGTTATAGTTTACCGATTTTCCTATCTGATGTAAAGGAATCTCAATCCAAAACTCGCTTCCTTTGCCCAATTCTGATTCACACCGCAGGATTCCAGAGTGTTTCTGCACCACGATCTGATAGCTAATTGATAAGCCCAATCCTGTTCCTTGTCCCACAGGTTTAGTAGTAAAAAATGGATCAAATAGTTTCTTTTTAACCTCTTGGGTCATGCCTGTCCCATTATCTGCAATTCTTACTACTACTCGGTTATTACTAACAAGTTTAGTACTAATTATAATCTTACTAGGATTGCTCTCAATATCTTGCTGATAACTTTGAATATTACACATATCAAGGGCATCAATCGCATTATTAATCACGTTCATAAATACTTGATTTAACTGTCCTGCATAACACTCTACTAGAGGTAGCTGGCCATACTCCTTAATGATTTCAATTTTGGGATGCTCTGGCTTGGCTTTCAATCGATTCTGTAAAATCAGCAGTGTACTATCAATACCTTCGTGAATATCAACCTCTTTCATGTCTGCTTCATCTAAATGGGAGAAGGTACGTAAAGATAAGACAATTTGCTGAATTCGTTTAGATCCCATTTTCATCGAAGACAAGATTTTGGGTAGGTCATCTAGCATAAATTCCAAATCAATGTCCTCAACCTTTTCCTGAATCTTATGTCCAGAATTTGGGAATTCTTCTTGATAGAGACTTAGTAGTTCTAGCAATTTTTGAGTGTATTCACTGGCATGAGTAATATTGCCATAAATAAAGTTAACTGGGTTATTAATTTCGTGTGCAACCCCTGCCACAAGCTGACCCAGACTAGACATTTTCTCAGTTTGAATCAATTGAGCTTGAGTGCTTTGGAGTTCTTGTAAGGCTTTCTGAAGTTCTGATTCTGCCTGTTTGCGTTCAGAAATTTCCAACTCTAGGCGTTGGTTCATTTGGGTTAATTCAGTGTTCTTAATTAGGGTTTCACGAGATTCAGCTAGCTTCAGTGACATATAGTTAAATGACTTAGCAAGGTCTTCTACTTCATCCCCTGTCTGAATATCTAAACGATAATCTAGGTTTCCATCTGCAATTTCTGCTGTTCCTGCTTGTAATTTATGCAAAGATTTAATTGTTGGACGCCAAATAACTATAAATTTCCCAACAAATAAAATTATAATTACTTGCACAACTACAAAAGAAATAATTCTCTGCATTTGATATAGGTTTTCCAATTCATCTTCAACTAAGAGATTCTGATGATTAGCACGTTCAATTAGCTGGCTGAGGAACAATTCAATATCTCTGTCAAAGGAATTGATTGCTCTAAAATACTGCTGAGAATCTGCTAAAGAAGTGTCGCTAGAATTCCAGTGGATTAGTTGAGTTGACAACTGGCTGAGAAACTGGTGACGACGGCGAATGACTGAGATTTCTTTGGCATCTGGCATCAAGTGTTCTAACTTGTCAAGAGAGTCAAGAAACTTTTTTGAAGATTGAATCATCTCTATATTTTGACTTTTAAGTAGAACAATATCCTTGAGTTCAATAATTTCAGATTTCAAGGCATTTTCCGCAGTCAAAGCGACTTTGATAGTTTCGGTAGTTTGATTGCTTTTCTCACGAATAGTCTGCTTTATTTGTTGGACAGCTACAGTATTGCCAACGAGAATAGCTATTATCAGTCCGACAGACACAACTGAACCTGTAAAAAACTTTGTGGAGATTTTCATTTTGTCGGAACAGAAATTAAGTTGAGATATTTTCGGAGTTGCTCGATAGGAGTGTAGTCTGAAGGAGTCACAAGGGTGTATCCGGCTGACTCAGTTCCGATAATATCCTGAAGTCCTTCTGGGCTACTAATAAAAGCCTGCTTTAGTCGTTTGATTAACTCAGGTGAGAGTTTTTTGGACACTACTATTGGAGAATTTGGTATGGGAGCAGATTCCCACAGAATTCTGGAGTTTTGAGGTGTTAGCTTACCGTTTTTTTGCCGCTTCAAGTAGGAGGAAATATTAGTTGCTGCGGCATCAACAATGCCATCTTCTAATGCAGCCATACTATTGCTATGGCTACCAGCATATAGGACTTGAGCAAAATTTCGATTATCATCAATTCCTAGTTTTTTGAACGTTGCCAGCGGCATCAAATACCCAGAGGTTGATAATTTATCTACAAAGGCAATACGTTTACCTTTGAGGTCTTTTAAGGTTTTGATGCGACTGTCTTGTTTGACAATGATACACGCCCGATACCAGGGTTGTCCCGTATGTTTATCAATGGGAGCAACCAACGGTTCTACTTTAGCACCCCGATCTACTGCCTCCAAATAGCTCATAGGCCCTAAATAAGCCATGTCCAGCTTATCCTGCAATAGCCAGTCAATGATTTGCTGATAATCCTGAGCAATCTGGAAATCTACTGAACTGGCGATCGCATTTTGTACTTTCTGGATCTCTAGTTTTTTGTGTCTCCCTTGTCCCCCGATTGTCTTTGATTGCGACTCAGTATCAACCCTTCGTCCAAGGGATTGCTCTAAGTATTCTTTTAGGGGTTTAATCATCCCTTCTTGCTCTGTCCGGCTTTGCGTAGGTAGCACCCCAATTTTTAAAGCTGGTAACTTTTGTTTACTTGAGACACTATCTACAACAGACTGATTTTTTTCTGATACTTTTCCAGTACAGCCTACACTCAGTAGTGCCATAATTATCGCTACAATTAGAACTCTACTTTGACTAGATAAGCGATATCTACCAAAGAGCCACGGTGCTACTAAATATTTGCTCATAAAATTCAAATTATAGATAGCTAAAAAATTCTAGGACTGTCGTGGCATTTTTAAACGCAGAGTATTTTAAAGCCGAGCAAAGCTAAGACTTTAAATTGGGATTTGAATGCAGAATTCTGTGCCTTTTCCTAGTTCTGATAGACAATTCAAAATTCCACCATGTTTTTCTACTATAATTTGGTAGCTAATTGACAGTCCAAGTCCTGTCCCTTTACCTACGGGTTTTGTAGTAAAAAATGGATCAAATAATCGCTTTCTAACGTCTTCCGCTATTCCTAATCCGTTGTCGGCAATTCGGATGACAACAAATTTACTCTCTAAAATTTCAGTCCGAATGAGAATTTGCGGTTTATCAGTTATTTTTTTGCTGACTCTTGACTCTTCTAAAGCATCGATCGCATTAGTCAAAATATTCATAAATACTTGATTAAGCTGCCCAGCATAGCAATCAACTAAGGGCAAATCAGCATATTCTTTAATGATAGATATATCCAACCCAATTCCATTATCTTTCCAGCGGTGATGCAAAATTAATAGTGTATTTTCAATTCCTTCATGAATGTTAACTAGTTTTTTATCCGCCTCATCATGACGAGAAAAGTTTCGCAGTCCCAAAACAATTTCACGGATGCGATTAGTACCCATGTTCATCGAAGATAGGAGTTGGGAAAGGTCACTAGTAATGAATTCTAAATCAATTTTTTCAGTGTAATCTTCAATTTCTGCTTGAGGCTGAGGATAGTGTTGCTGATAAAGGTGCAAGAGATTTAACATCTCTTGAAAGTATTCGTTAGCATAGGTTAAGTTGCCATGAATAAAATTAACTGGATTGTTGATTTCATGGGCAACTCCAGCTACTAATTGTCCCAAGCTAGACATTTTTTCATTCTGGATCAGCTGAGATTGAGTTTGCTGCAATTTATGCAAGGTTTCGGTAAGTTTTTCGGCTTGAGTTTGAGCTATTAAAGTAGCAGAGCGACTTTGGGTATAAAGTTGTGCATGATCGATGGCGATCGCTAGTTGATCGCAAACAGCTTGTAGCAAGTTAATTTCACTGTTAGTCCAAATGCGATCGCCACTACAATGACTGCACACAATTGCCCCAATTTCTCCAGAATTACTCTTAACTGGTAGCATTAGTTGAGATGTGATACCAAATTCAGTTAAAAGTTCTTGAATATCATGATCGAGATGTGATTTGCTAGTAATATTGTCGATGCAACTTAGTTCTTGAGATAGAAGAATTTGGGTCAAAAAATTGCTCTTTTGCAGGGGAATACTACCTAACATGGTGGGCAAGTTAGGGTTTCGTGCTTCATAGGTAATAGTCAGGCTTGCTTGTGATGGGTGCGGTAAATAAGAAAGAAAGTAGCAACGGTCAATTTGTAATAAGCTGCGAATTTCATTAACAGCAGTTTCTAGGATCATATTTAAGTCAAGAGAACTGCGGATTTGACTAGCTAGACGCAGCAATAAGGCTTCCCGACGGCTGAGGAGTTCTTCTCGTGCCCAGATTCGGTCAATAGCCACAGCAATATTATTCGCAATCCAATTTAATAGGTTATGAGTTGGTTCGGTAAATAATTGCTTACTAAATAAAGCTATGATGCCAATTATTTGCTGCTCTACTATCAAGGGATAAGCAGAAAATCGAGAAATTGAAAATGTAGAATCGATAAGTTTGTCTGAATGATTAATTGATAATTCTTCGTTAAAAATAGCTTGATGGTTTTGAATCATTAATCCCATAATATTATTGACCAAAACCATATGATCGGGGAAATCTTGGGTATCACTCAAAGCACTACAAGTAATATCTGTGCAATGAACACCAGCTTGCAATTGTAGCTGGTTTGTCTGTCGTTCAAATGTCCAGATACAAACAAAGCCGATATCAAGGTATTGGGAAATAGTATTTGTACAGTTTTGTAGAATTTCTGAAAGTGT
Source organism: Nostoc sp. KVJ20 (assembly GCF_001712795.1). Taxonomy (GTDB): domain Bacteria; phylum Cyanobacteriota; class Cyanobacteriia; order Cyanobacteriales; family Nostocaceae; genus Nostoc. Next base: position 79,248 of record NZ_KV757632.1, on the reverse strand, counting down.
ACCACTTTGAGATAAGGCTAAACTCACTTCTGCACTCAAAACTGACAAGCGCGATCGCTCCAATAAAGCTAACTCTGAAAGCTTACGCTGTGTAATATCTGTACGAATTGATACGTATTGATAGGGCTTTCCATCTTGGTTCAACATTGGGGCGATCAGAGTATCCACCCAATAAAAAGTGCCATCCTTAGCTTTATTTTGAATTTCTCCTTTCCAGATTTTTCCTTGGGTAATAGTTTTCCACAAAATTGTAAAAAATTCTTTTGTGTGGTGTCCAGAATTGATAATCCGATGGTCTTGCCCTAGAAGTTCTTCTAGAGAATATTTAGAAACCTCACAAAATAGTTCGTTAACATAGGTTATTCTCCCAGTTCTATCAGTAATAGCTACTAGTGAATGGGCATTTAAGGCAAATCTAAAAGCTTCTAATTCTTGGACAGATTTTTCTAGCGCGATCTCGTTCTGTTTATTAAGAGTGATGTCACGTGCTACTGCATAAATCAACTTTTCTTCAGTAAAACTAGTTGCATTCCATGAGAGCCATTTATAAGAACCATCTCGACAAAGATAGCGGTTTTCAAAGCTGATTGCATCTACAGATTGTATAATTTTTTGGGCTACGACAATTGTGGCTTCACGGTCTTCAGGGTGAACAAATTCGATAAAGGGTTTAGCAACGAGTTCCTGAGTTGACCAACCTAATGTTTTTGTCCATACTGGATTTAAATATTTAAAATAACCTTCAAAATTAGCAATACACAATAAATCTATAGAAAGTGAGAAAAATCGAGAGTATTTTTCTTCAGATTTTTGTAACTCAGATTTAGCTAGTTTCATCAGTTTGTTAGGTGTAAAGCTTTTTTTGAGAAAGGTTAAATAAGTTAATACGTTTATCGTGAAAATTGAGTAACCCTTGCAATAGGGTGTTTTAAGCTAGGAATTGCCTCATGTCAGTTCTGAGGAAGACTGTTTAGCTTACGAATAAAAACGTATTTAATACCAATTTAATGTGAAGTTGCACATATTTCGATCCCCCTAAATCCCCCTTTTTAAGGGGGACTTTGATAGATGTTTTTCCAGTTCCCCCCTTAAAAAGGGGGGCTAGGGGGGATCTAATTCTATGCAGCTTCATACAAAATTGGTATAACTTGATGTAGAGGCAAAAAGTATCTACTAGTTTGTACTGAGTAAACTAGCTAGCTGTTGACTTCATTATCTACTAAATAAAGGATTCCCAAAAAATCTATAAAGTAAACACTTCTTATCTTAAATTTAAGATAAGAAGTGTTACTTAAACTGAATTAAACCTTATCTACCTTGAGAACCGTACTTTTGTAGGTTGGGTACAGCGATAGCGTAACCCAACATAAAATTTGGTGGTAATGTTGGGTTGCGTTTCACTCCACCCAATCTACATAAATATATCTTTTAAAAAACTTTAGGTTTCAACATAGATGAGGTTTAGCTAGGACTTTTATCTGCCATTGTCCTTAAACAAGGAAGTAATCATTTAAGAAACGTAACAATTATTAAGGTTTTTGTATTCCCTCATATATAAACTTAATGTTTCAACCCTCGCTCATCTGAAAATTTACCATTTCATAAATATCACTGAATGAAATTTGGAAATTTATAGAAGCTAGTGTTAACAATGAATCGGGAGATTCATATTCAGTTAATACCCATTTACCATCCGAGTTTTTAGCAAATTGCTCGACGTAAAACTTGTATTGATCAATCAGAATATATTCTTTAAATTCAGGAATTGAACGATAACAACGAAACTTATCTGATTCGTCATAACTTCTGGTTGATTTTGATAAAACCTCAATAATTATTAAGGGATTTGTAACAGTGGTCGTGCTGTCATTCTCATACATTGGTTCTCCCGCGATCGCCATCACATCTGGATATGTGTATCTTCTGTAGCCCGGTATCCACAAGCGCACATCACTAGTAAATAAATTATAATTTTGCCCTCTTAAAGCAAATTTTAAATGAGCAACTAAATTAACGATGATATGGTTATGATTAGTTGTACCTCCTGCCATTGGCACTATTTCTCCATCTAAGTATTCACTTTTGTATTCGGCTGTTTCTTCCAGTGCTAAATATTCTTCACGAGTGTAGTAGCGTTTTTCTGCCTGTGTTCGCATAAAAACCTCCATAAACAAAAATAGATAAATACAATTTATTGCGGCTTATCAGTCAATAATCTTAATTGCTATAGCAATCCGATTTGATTTCTGAATCACTCGTAGAGGTAAGGGACTGGGGATTAGGGACTGGGGACTGGGAAGAAGGAATAAAGGTGTACTGAGTTTTGTTCAAAAATCAAATATGAGTCCTATAGTTCCTGCCTTCTTCACGCAATACTCCCGCGCTTTCTGGCTTCTTTGTAAGAAGTTCCCACATTTTTTAAACCAGCTTTAATCATTTGTTGTTCGAGAAGGGCAAAGAAACGCGCTCTGTCGCCACCTTTTACCACTGCTTGATTATGGGCTTCTGCGATCGCTACAGGATAGCCATATCCTTTTTGAACTTGTGCTAACATCAGTCCCAGTGCTTGGTCTAACATGGTTGCATTCTGGGCTACCCATGCCGGAACTTCGATTCGGGCGATTTCAGTGCCAACGTGGACGTAGCAAAAGTAAATGGTTTGATCGCCGTAAAGTTCGAGAATGGGGGAATTACTCCGCCACAGAGTACTGCGTTGTCCTGGTTTGAGTCGGGTTGCCCAAACTGAAGTATCTCGCAATTGTTCAAAAATTTTACAAGGTACTTTTTCTAGCTGATTTGGGCAATGACTTTTACAGTCTGGCACTGGATGGGGACAAGCCAACAGGCGTAAAAAGTTCATTGTTTCGATGCTGCGAGAGGCGCTAAGATAACCCATCAACGGAATTTTAGCATCACGCATCTGCTGCCAAGCTTCCAGAATCGGGGGTAAAATGCGATCGCGTGCATCCATTGGCAACTGTTCTAAAAACCAGTAAATTAGCGAACCATCTACCATCGCCAGCGCTGGCGTTTCCCCTTGCGCTGCACCACACGCAAGTTCTGCTAACACCGTTGTTTCTGAAGCAGTGCGGCGAAAACTCATCCATTCCTCGGTTCTAATTCCCCACTGCCGAGACATATATAAATCTTCTGGGCGGTAAAATACTTCTGGCAAACTATCGAGTAGCGGATGGCGATTTTGTCCGTAATGCAAGACAACTCTGCCGATATTTAGGAGATAACAGTAAGCAATTTCGTGATGATTAGGGGCAATTTGCGAACCATCGGTAGCGATGACAGTATGAACTTTTGGAGGAACTGGGATATCAATGCAGGTTTCTAGCGGTTCAATTGGGGTAGCATTAGCGAAGAGAATGCGATCGCGCCATTTTTCCTGGCGATCGATTAAATCTTGTTGAGACTCGTAAGCATTTTTTAAATGTTGTTGCGCCAACTCTAAACGCTGGCGACTAGCAGCAGCTTCTAATGTTAGATGCTGACTTAAACCCTGCATTTGTCGCGCTAGTTTTGTTAGATCAAGCATAAAAGTAAGTACTAAGTTAGGAGTTAGAAGTTAGAAGTTAGGAGTTGGGAGTTTTCCTAATTACTTATTATTTACCTACATCTTTTAAATATGTCACTTTGCTGCAATTATCCCAGTAAATTAAAATAATTTGTAATTGGTAATAACACTCTAATACTCGCTACAGTTCTTGCAGAAGGCAGGAGAAAGAAAATATTTTTTTGCCCTATGTGACAGGGTTTAGAGCAAATAAATTTATTTATGGTGATTCCTCCTGCCCATTGGTGTCAACTTAACGCAAAAACTATGTCCCGCAAGGAACTGAAGTTCCAAGAATCATAGCGAAAGTTATCTGAAGATGACTAGATATCCCCAAAAATATTCAGTCTACTTCAGTAGACTTTAGCTATGAGCCAGAGAATTCATTCTCTGGCGGGTTATGAAGCCCGCAGCGAAGCTATTTCTAGCTTAAGTTGACACCAATGCCTCCTACCTCCTGCCTTCTGCCTCCTTAATTAAAGCCAAGCTGAGAAATCTTTGGCAAACTGAGAAAGTGATAACAACTTAATTCGCGGATCATTTTGTGCAGCTTCCCGTTCTGCTTGGGTATTATAGCCCCAGTCTGCAAGAAAAAGTTTCACATCCTCAAGGTCTGCTTGTTGTTGAACTAACTGTAATGTCTTGAGTCTATCTTCTACAAACCAGAGACTAAGTGGTTTTTCTCCTGCTGACTGAATTAATTCTCGCAAAATTTCATATTTGGGACGCTTGACCTCTTTACCAAAAATTGCTGCTGGTGGTAAATTCACCCCTTCTTGTTGCAACAACTGCTGGACAAAACGTCCTTCTTTAGTCGTCACAATGTATAGCTTAACTCCACTGTCAATAGTTAATTTAATTTTTTCTACTACAGCCGGATAAAATCTATGCAGACTCAGCCACCCATCTAAATCTGTAGTAATCCATTTATCTCGCTGGTCATCTAGTTTTGTGGCAATTTCTCTTGCTTGCAATTTGTCATTTAACAAAAGTTGTGGGGCAATAGTTACCCATTCATCAAGAATCTTTTCGTCAGTAATTCCATCTACCAAGGCTTTAATTAAAACGGGCATTTCCCAACCCGTTTCAATAACAGGTCTTAGACGGTAGAATCTCAAAGCTAAATCATCTGCTGGTGTGTCGTTAGTAGAAGACCAAATTTCACAGTAGGTACGCCATGCTACCTCAAAATATTCAATTAATCCGTCGCAAATCACTCCATCAAAGTCCAGGGCTAAAATTTTGGGACTACTTGTGGTCATTGGTTTGAGAATGAAACTAATGAAACTGCTGTTGTCAGCTTACCCGACAATTTTAAATCATGCAGTAATCTTTGTTAGTCTTTTATAATTTATAATTTTCTGAAAAAGTATGATGGCATTGTTCAATTTGATTTGATACTAGCAAGTTGACGAGGATCTACAGCAGATTTGCGATCAACGAAAGGAATTTGGTTTTGCTTAGGATCTAACTTAAGATATGTTCCTCACAAAATCTATTCAAAATCTATTCTCAAACTCTCTCCAGGGAAAGAACTCTTTATGCCTGGGATTTTTTAAGCTGTTATTAGTCAAGTCACACTTTTAATACCTGAAAGAGCCATGAGTGATAATAAACAACAAAGTCAAATTAATCAACCAGTAAGCGAAGATCGCGATTCTCGTGAAAAGCCAGATGTGAATGAAAGGAACCTAACCGCGAATCCGGGAGATAGAATTGCTGATGAGCCTCAATCAGTTGAAGAGAAGGCTAAACAGGTAGCTGTTGATGATGTCCCAGACATTACAGGCGACAAAATCACAGTCCCGACTTACTTCGTCGTGGATGAAGCCGATGGCGAAAAGAAGGCACTCCACCACGTTAAAGATGCTGAAGAGATTTCTGATGTAATTCGGGAAGCACGAGTTGACGAAAATGGAAATCGAGTTTGGTGGTAGTTCTTTATTGAAAATGCAAAGAGGCGGAGAAGTTATCAAATACTCTCTCCGTTTCTTTGTGTCTCCCACTCACTGGATCTTGTTTGGTCAAGTTAGTCTATGAATTCACACAATTAGAATGTATGTGAAAATTCTCCCACGATGAAGGGTGATGGTAAATGTCATTTTTTCCATAGAATCTGTATATAGATCAATACGTTTCGGTTAAGGCAAGAGACGCGATAAATCGCGTCTAAAGATATTTTTATTTGCATTGAAATACACTCTAAATTAAATCAGAATCTTTAGTTGTATTAGAGTTTATTTCGCTCTGGATTTTTGCAACTTCGTTTCCTATTTCTTCGGGTGAAAACTCGGTTTTTTTGCCCCTACCCTAAGCCTTTGATATGCTTCATCTAGTGGATAATGCGTTACTTGCATTTTTCCATATGAACCACTTATACCAATTTAATGTGAAGTTGCATATATCTTGATCCCCCTAAATCCCCCTTAAAAAGGGGGACTTTGAAAGCAAGGTTGTGATGCCAACTAATTAGTGCAAGCACCTCTTGCACTAATTGCTCATCTGGATATGCTTCGGCAAATGCCCGCATATACTTGAGGTTGCGAAGCGAAAAACCCTTCATTTCTGGAAAAGCTTTCTGCAAGTCAGCCGCCAGACGAGTGATAACTTTTGCGCCCCAACCCTGCTGCTGTTGGCGATTTAGAATATCTCGCCCAATTTGCCAGTAGAGTAATACTAATTCTTTATTGACTGCAACTGCCGCTCGTAATTGAGCGCTGGAAATTCGGCTTTTTAATGCACTTAGAAAATCTTCATAACCGATAATATCAGATGAGTCCCTTCGTGAAACTTCGGATTTATCATCTCTAGGCATAAAAAAGAATTAACGCTACCTCTATATTGCCAGCATTACGCAAAATTTTGCTAACCAAATTTTGGTATCAGATACAGATATACAATCATCCGGCGTTATATCAGTATTTTTGCTGTATTGATGGCAGAAGGCTGTGAGTTCAATTTACCAAGGTTTACGCAAAGAATATTGGCGCAACTTTAACATATTTTCATGAAAAATATTTTTTAGCACCCAAAGATTAAAAGTTTTAAGAAGTCGTTACTTACACCTTTGACATCAGAGTATATAGCTTCAATAATGTTCTTACGTAAAAATCCGTAGTCATATAGGATTCCTATTTGATTTTTGCTAAATATACTGAGAGCCAAAACCTGAACCGGCTATCTCTCAGTTAGCTTGGCTTTGACAAATCAAATGGGATCGCTATATAAACTGGCATTAATAGGGTTGCATTATGCTTTTCTCGAATTCAATAACCAGCTTAAAAAATCGCCCAAAAAATAATAAAAAAGGTACAGTTTTTTGGACTCAAAGTAACATTTTTCTGCTCACTGCATATTTAATCACTTTACCGATTTGTACGTTGATAATTCTATCCTTATTATTGCCCTTATTCACTGCCAGCTTATTCGCTCCCATTGGAAACTCGTACCACTCTACATCGATTCCTTGGATAGATGATGCATCTGAATGTGAATATACGGGGAGAAATTGGCGCGATCGCAAGTGTTGGGATAATGAACATAGTCCCATGTTCTGAATGGAGATTGCATTTAGAGGGTATGCAAATCATCAGAACAATTGCCTAATTTGACAAAACAGGCTACTTCTCTCTATCTAGCTTCTCTTGAATAGCTTCTCTACAAAATTCTGGAGGATCGTCTTTAGCTTTCACTTCTTCCTTCATCTTTTCAGTAGCACGGAAGCTGATAGTAGTCGTTAATGGTTCTTCTCTATTGGATTTAATTGGTTCTAGGCTTTCTGGATTACCTTTGGGATTGGGCATTGTTGAGAAATGTAAACAATGGCTGAAACATTAGTGTACAAGTGTTTAATGAATAATTGGTGGTGTGCTAGTTTGCAAGACCGGGTATCACCACCAATATCCACTTTTCAATGGACACTACCATTTTATGTTCACACGCACAGAATTAGAAGTTAAAAGCTTGAGAGCGTTACGCGATTTATGCCTGATCCAGTACGGCATCCAAGCAATTGGAAACCCTGCTGATAAGGCATCCTACATTAACGCACTCCTGACCTTCCCTGTTGTCGCCTGCAAGCAAGTATCAGAAAATAGAGGATTGAAGTCTCCTATATTCTCTCAAGTAGAATCGCTAGAAGCAGCACTAGAGGCTATGGGAACACCTACACCAGAACAGTCTGCATTACTCAAAGTGACGATGGAAGGAAGAAAGTTAGAGTACCCAGCGCGGTACAGTCAAGAGAAGCTATTTGGACTGTATCGGGTTAAATGGCATCTGGATACAGCACTAGAGATCCTGGGAATGCTTTAAATCCTAGTTAGTCCCCGACATCCTAGAAGCGGGGACTTTTTATATCTTAGTGTCCAGAGTTGTTAGAGTATTATTTGAGCGTTTAAGAGAGAGTGAAGGCTGAAAGTATTGATATTATGTCGATTTATCGTAATCTGCAAGAAACTCACTTAAATCGTGCCCGCGCCAGTCTTAGACAAGCGCTGTCTTGGTATGGATATCTTCGTAAGTCAGGACAGTTATCATCTAACCCAGAATTGGTAGGTTTGCTGAAACCAGAATTGGAAACTTTGAACGCCACACTCAACAAACTGGATTCTAACGTCATTAGAATTGCCGTCTTTGGTTTGGTGAGTCGGGGAAAGTCAGCAGTTTTAAATGCCTTGCTGGGAGACAAGATTCTGCAAACTGGGCCCCTAAACGGTGTCACTCAATGGCCGCGTTCCGTCCGTTGGCAGCCAGGGGGCAAGGTACTTGTAGAGTTAATTGATACCCCCGGATTAGACGAAATTGAAGGTGAGTCACGGGCAGATATGGCACGTGAAGTAGTACATCAGGCGGATTTGATTTTGTTTGTCGTGTCTGGTGATATCACACGCACTGAGTATCAAGCACTGCTGGAATTGCGTAAATCACAAAAACCCTTGATTTTAGTGTTCAACAAAATAGACCTTTATCCAGACACAGATCAAGGAGCAATTTACCAAAATTTGCAACAACTGGGTGCGGGGAATCCTCAAGCGAAGCCTCTACTACCTGATGAAATTGTGATGGTAGCGGCGGAACCAGCAGCAATGGAAGTCCGGGTTGAGTGGCCTGATGGGCGTGTCAGTTATGAATGGGAGACACCACCACCGCAAGTAGAGGAACTTAAAGAGACAATTCTGAATATTCTGAATCGGGAAGGGCGATCGCTTCTGGCGTTAAATGCACTCATCCAAGCACGGGATGCAGAAGCCGCGATCGCTCAAAAAACCATCGACTTACGCGAACAAGAAGCCGAAGAAATTATTTGGCAATTCACCAAATACAAAGCTTTGGCAGTGGCTTTAAATCCCATCGCTTTTTTAGACATCCTTGGCGGAACTGTTGCCGATTTAGCTTTAATTCGCGCTCTAGCTAGATTGTATGGTTTACCAATGACTAGCTATGAAGCCGGGAAAATTTTAAAAACGATTTTATTTAGTTCTGGTGGCTTACTACTGGGGGAATTAGGTAGTAGTTTTCTTTTAGGCTTAGGTAAAAGTACTGCTGCAATCACCAGTGGTGACAATCCCACCAATATTACTGCCTTTGCTAGTAGTGCGATCGCTCAAGCTGGTATCGCCGGTTATGGCGCATACTCCGTTGGCAAAGCCGCCCAAGTCTATCTCGAAAAAGGCTGCACTTGGGGACAGTTGGGCGCTAGCAGCGTCATTCAAGAAATTCTCTCTCAAGTTGACCAAAATACAATTCTGTATCGCTTGCGACAAGAGTTAGGCATAAAGTATTGAGAATAAATAAGAATTATTAAGTCTTTGTTACCGTTTATAAGTGTTTATCAACTTCTATCAAACTCTTCTGACAATTGACTGACATTCCTAATTTGGGATGCAAGATTAAGGGGACAGGTTACAGGGTAGAGGTTATAGGAAATAAAAACTATCCCCTATCCCCTAATATCTCTCTGTGTAAATTAAAGGTAAAAGTATCATGACAACTACTCTAAACTCATTTGAAACTGCTGGGGCAACAAATCTTGAAGAAGCGATTACTGAAGCCATTACCGAAGCCCGGACAACTTGTGAGCTAGATGGTAGTGATTCTGCTGGTTGTGCCGTAGCCTGGGACATTGTGGAAGAATTACAAGCTGAAAAAGCCGATCAACAGCAAGCAAAATCAAAGAAAACCTCTTTGGAAAATTACTGCGATCGCCATCCAGCTTCCGTAGAATGTCTAATCTACGACGTTTAATAAGAGAGAATTCAGGAGTCAGGAGTCAGAATGGGCTAAACGCCCCGCTACCGCTAACAGTATGAATTGGAGTCTGAGTACAGATGAATATGTGGGTTAAAGTCTCCCACTAATTGATTCTGAATTCTGCATTCTTCTTTAACTTTTTCGTAAATCAGTTGTTGCTGATTGCGTTATTTGCTTAATTGCCTCTAAATCAGGTGGTGGTGTTTCACTTTCCATTCCCAACCACAAAAGATATTCGATATTCCCAGCCGGGCCAGTGATCGGCGACCAAGTTAAGCCTTTGTATTTCCATCCTAATTCGTGGGCTGTTTGCAACACCTGGAAAATGGCATCAGCTTGGTCGTTTGGATCTCGCACAACACCTTTTTTACCCACACGGGATCTGCCGACTTCAAATTGTGGCTTGACTAACAATACAGCTTCTCGGTTAGCTTGAGTTAGCTGCCACAAAGCAGGCAGAATCTTAGTTAAAGAAATAAACGATACATCCACCACCGCCAAATCAGGAACCGAGTCATTTTCCCGATATAACTCATCCGGTCGTAGTTGTCGTAAATTGGTGCGTTCCCGCAAAATCACCCGCGGATCATTTCGTAACCGCCAGTCAACTTGTCCGTAACCGACATCAATACCGTAAACTTGTTTTGCTCCAGCTTGTAAGAGACAATCAGTAAAACCACCGGTAGAAATTCCACCATCTAAACAAATGCGCTCTGCTACGGGAATGGCAAATACTGACAAAGCTTTCGAGAGTTTTTCACCGCCTCTAGAAACAAAAGGCGATCGCTCTTTAATATTTATTTGAGCCGCAATATCAACTTCAGTACCAGGTTTATCAACTAATTGCTGATTAACAGTAACTTCTCCCGCCTGAATTAACCGCTGTGCTAAGGCGCGAGAAGAACATAAATTTAATTCTACTAATAGTGTATCGAGTCGCTGTTTAGCCAATTAACTAGATTCTCCTGGTAAGATTAAAGCCAAAGCACTCTTTATTTATTATTCTTTGGAAATACACAAGATAAAGATAATTAAGATACAGCAAAATCCGTGTATTGGCGTAGTTCAGCAGGATGAAAACCCAAAACAATATCTTCGCGCAAGATACCCGCTTCTAATAATGCCTCTGCCACTGGCTGGGAAGTACCATCATATTGAATCCACACTTTATCATTAATAATATCTATATGTACCACCGAACCATGTACGCGGTGCACCCCATCCCAACCGATATGTAACACTTCATAGTGATCTCGCTCCAAATCAATGACTGCTTGTGTCTCTATTTGACCGTTAGCAGGTTTGTGACCAGCATATTCAAATATCAACTGACGAATAATTTCACGATACCGAGCTAGCTTATCCATCTGATAATCCTTTCTAGTTGCTCGTCAAAGACAATTAGGTTTATTCCTATACTATTAAGAATTAGCTGACCAAAGCGTTCGGAAAATATACCTTCATAAACTCGCTTGGGAACTGCTAAATAAAGTTGGCGTTTTGGTTGTAGTTCTTTAAGCACACTGCGATAAACTTCATACTGTCCTACAGCTTCCTGGAGGTCATTCACGGGAGAAGGACTCAGAAAACTTTTGATTTCAACAGCTATTTTTTGATCGTCCCTCTCAGCAGCAATGGTAACTCTTTCTGCTCCAATATCTACGTAAAGTTCTCTACCCCCGTATGCAAGGTATAAGGGATCGTTGGTTATTGTCCAACCATCTGCTATAAGTGCTTTAATGACTACGGCGTGGTAAATGTCTCTGGCTGACATTAGTCGAAAGATAGCTCCAAAAACACAGCTTTAATCTAGCAAAGTTATTTGACAGAGGCACAATGTTACCATCTGGCGGCGAAAACTTAAATAAAACCCTTTTCAAAGCCTGGTAGAGTTCACAAAAAAGCGATCGCTCTTTTCCCAACACAGACAAAAGTGCGATCGCTATTTATAATTCTTGTGGGGCAGACACCTTGCCCACTTAAAATCTAAATATCTATCTCGCTCAACTCGCGTGTGATGTGATCAAATGGTTCATCTACAAAAGCAGTATTAACCACACCTGCTGCTGCTACTTGCTCCTTAATCAGATCCTTGAGAATCTGAATACCGCGAACAGTAGGCCCAATAGGCACTCCTAGAGAATTATAAGTTTCTCGCAGCCCTTGTAGCACACGCTCATCCAATACATTTGTATTTCCAGCAACCAACGCATAGGTAGCGTAGCGCAAGTAGTAGTCTAAATCCCGCAGACAAGCCGCATAACGACGAGTTGTATAAGAATTTCCACCAGGACGAATCAATTCTGGCAGTTCTTCATATAACTTCAAACCAGCTTGCTTGACAAGTGCAGCCGCATTAGAATTTATCGCCGCCGCCGCTTGGACTCGGACTGTACCACTGTCAAAGTAAGACTTCAGGCTATCGATCGCATTCCGGTCAAAATACCGACCAGCTAAGTCATAATTCTTAATTAAACTTGTTACCGCATCGCGCATTCCTTCTTCTCCCAATCATTGCTATTTATGGTTTGATATTTATTTGGCTGCACTTATGCACCAGTAAATTTTTGTGCTATTAAAAATAGATTCGGCACAAAAACAATCTATCCACTACATAAGGATTTTATGTCAAAGTTGACCCCTATATGATGAACTTTCCAGTTTTGTGCAGATGAACGCTGAAAGGTTAATATAACCTGATAATCCAGATATCTGTAGTACAAGCTACAAAATCAGCTAATGTCTAGTATTTAAGATATTTCTGGTGTGTCACGGCCTGATTGAGATCAGCAGGGTTAGGATGCTTTGGAAGATTCTGGTTTACTTTAGAAAATTGGTAGAGAAGGAGTAACAATGACAACACCACAAGAACTCTTGAAGAGAATTCAAGATGAAAAAATTCAGCTGATTGATCTCAAATTCATCGATACAGTAGGGACTTGGCAGCACCTCACACTGTACCAGAACCAAATCGATGAGACTGCATTCACTGATGGCGTAGCTTTTGACGGTTCCAGCATTCGGGGTTGGAAAGCGATCAACGAATCGGACATGACGATGGTACTCGACCCCAACACTGCTTGGATCGACCCATTTATGGAAGTCCCAACACTAAGTATAATTTGTAGTATTAAAGACCCCCGCACGGGTGAACCGTACAACCGTTGCCCACGCGTTATTGCCCAAAAAGCAATAGATTACTTGGTTTCCAGTGGTCTTGGTGATACAGCCTTCTTTGGCCCTGAAGCTGAGTTCTTTATCTTTGATAGTGCTAGGTTTGCTCAAACTGCTAACGAAGGCTACTATTTCTTAGACTCCGAAGAAGGTGCTTGGAATTCCGGTAAAGCCGGTACAGATGAAAAACCCAACTTGGGTTACAAACCACGCTTCAAAGAAGGTTACTTCCCAGTCGCACCGACGGATTCTTTCCAGGATATCCGTACAGAGATGCTGTTGACAATGGCAGAATTAGGTGTGCCCATTGAAAAGCATCACCACGAAGTTGCTACTGGTGGTCAGTGCGAACTAGGTTTCCGCTTTGGTAAATTGATCGAAGCGGCTGACTGGTTGATGATTTACAAATACGTCATCAAGAACGTTGCTAAGAAATACGGCAAAACTGTCACCTTCATGCCAAAACCAATTTTTGGCGACAACGGTTCAGGAATGCACTGTCACCAGTCCATCTGGAAAGATGGCAAACCTCTGTTTGCAGGTGATAAATATGCTGGTTTGAGCGATATGGCGTTGTACTACATTGGTGGTCTTCTCAAACACGCACCAGCGCTGTTGGCAATTACCAACCCCAGCACCAACTCATACAAGCGCCTAGTGCCTGGTTATGAAGCTCCTGTTAACTTGGCTTACTCCGAAGGAAACCGTTCTGCTTCTATCCGTATTCCTCTATCTGGTAAGAATCCCAAAGCCAAGCGTTTAGAATTCCGTTGTCCAGATGCTACATCTAACCCCTACTTGGCATTTGCTGCAATGCTTTGTGCTGGTATTGATGGCATCAAGAACAAAATACATCCTGGTGAACCCTTAGATAAAAATATCTATGAACTCTCTCCAGAGGAGCTTGCAAAGGTTCCCTCAACTCCAAGTTCTTTAGAACTGGCATTGCAAGCACTAGAAAACGATCACGGTTTCTTGACAGAATCAGGCGTATTCACGGAAGACTTTATCGAAAATTGGATTGACTACAAGCTTAACGAAGCCAAGCAGTTACAGCTACGTCCTCATCCCTACGAGTTTTACCTCTACTACGATGCTTAATGAAGAGTCGTAAGTCGTAATCTAACTAAAAAGTAATAAGTTTTGCCACCCTAAAGTTGAGGGTGGCTTTTTTTTCCAGACTTATCAGTTGAGACATTTACTCAAAAAATCCAGCTTAGAATTCCTGAAACTTAGCTCATGGAAGCATGGCTGGGGCCATAAATCATCCGACTGCTAGCATCTACTTTCCCTTGAATTGGGTTCCAGTAGTGAGATACTTCTTCAGGAAGACCAAGTTCTTGTGCCGCCCGCATCAGCATTGATTGTTGGCGATTCTTGACTTGTTGATGTTCACGCACCATTAATGCACGAGATTTATCTGCGATAGACATAACCATACTCCTCTTTATTTTGTGAATATATAATTTCTGTTCCTTCACATAACTAATATAGCAAAAATTCTGTAACATAAGCTACTTTTTACAAAAGTTTATATTTGCTTTTGCTCACAATATCAGGTGTTTTTCCTAAAAGCCGAAAAAATCCTCTCAATTCACCTTTTATGACTAAAATCATCTGGCTTCAGATTTGTTTAATCTCAAAAAACACACCTTTCCTAAGAGAGAACATTTATTTGTTACTTTTATTTACATTTAAAAGGTCTGATACTTGAGTTCAACTCAAGCCATTAATTTTTGTAACTTTTACTGTTTTTTGGTGATTGTACGCAGACACAGCAGTTGCAAAAAACTAAGTTACCATGAAATAAAGATTTACAAAAATTTACATAACTTATGACAGTTACCTATCCACGTAAATTTCAGAATGTTTTGAGTGCCAGAGATGTATTGAAACGGGTGGTATGCGATCGCGAAATCCATCTAATTACCCTCAACCGCTACCGTTATAGTGAACAACGCAGTTGCAAAGACCTGACTGATTTAATTGAGCAACTGAATGGACAGGCACGGGAACTAGTGCGGGATTTGTCTCACCACATCTCAGATGAAGCTCGTCATGCAATGTGGCTGACTGACTTGTTGGCAGAACTGGGAGCAGATATTGGTAAGCCGCCCGGTTCTTCCTATATCAATGAATTTGAACGCCTGCTCGACCACGAACAACAAAATCCAGTCGAAAACCTTGATGATTTTGTGATTTCTTCCCTTGCGGCAATTAACGTCACCGAAAAACGGGGCTGTGAATATTTTTCTGCCCACATTTATGCACTTAAGCAAGGGGCACAAACGGCAGAAAACATCAAAATTCGGGAAACGATTGAAAAAATTCTCCCAGAGGAAGTGGGACACGTGCGCTGGGGTAATCGTTGGCTAGGAGAACTTGCGCGTAAGAGTCCAGAACATCAGCAAAAAGTAGAGCAAGCCAAGCGAAAATATACCGCAATTGAACAAGCAGCATTTGAATCAGGAATGGATATCACTTTGGGCGCAGAACTACGGCGAGTTGCCAACTTGGTGGAAGTGGCAAATACCATGCCACTTTGGCAACGTCCCCAATACTTGATGGAACGCTTACCCCAGACTTTGCTAGCGCCTGAGTTGCAATTTACTAGGATTCAGGCTGCACAAAAAGCTTGGCAGCGCGATCCACAGACGTTTATCGAGAAGTTTGTGCCAATGTTCCTCAATGGCATTCAGGGAAGAGAAAATAAGAGCAAGAAAACAACAGTTTAAAAGGGAATGGCCATTGGGCATTGAAAAGAGGCAGAGGGGCAGGGAGCAGAGGAGAAAGAGGTAATTTTTTATTCTCCTCCTTGCCCCCTACCCCCTACTCTCCTGCTTCTTCCTCATCTCCCCACTCGCTTTTCTTTAAGTAAAATTTATCTAAAAAGGCCAGATGCAAAATTTTGCATCTGGCCTTGGGTGTAGAATAATTAAAGTAACTAAGATGATCTAGCAGATCCTTCTTAATATTTATTTTGTTGGGAGCTATCTGCGGGAAGAAGGAACCAGAGTGCAAGAGTAGGTCAGGAATAGTAAGATTTGTTGCCAAGTGCAATAAACTTATATTACTTGTGTGAATCCACGCGCTAGTTCAGATCAGATGAAAGGAAAGAGATTGTATGCTTCGGCAAAGGACGCTAAACAGGCGTCGGAGCGAAGATCAATTACTTGCTGATGTAGATAACCAGCTAGGCAATATATTAAGAAAAAAAACTATTGGGGAATAAAGTGAAGTTGCCTTAAGACTGTTTCCTCAACAAGCAAAATGTCTGAATTAGATGTGCTTTAGATTAACTGATAGCCTAAATTACATCTATTTCTAGAACAATTGAGGATTGAGACGCAGAGCTTCCCAAGAATATGAGCAACAGTTGTGTAGCTTTTGAGGAGTTGGTAATGCTGTTGATCAAGGCACTGAATTTGATTTGCGTTTTGATCGGCAGGATTGATGCCAACTATATATACAAAGCTTGCAGTTGAAATACTAAGCGATCGCTGAAGATTTTCGTGTGTCAACTGTATATATCTCTGTCAGAAAAGCTGTGTAAAAGATGTTAGCATAACATCCTGTTTTCTGGTAATTGTTCCTTTAATAAAAAAGGCATTACCCTACAGTAGTTAAACCACAGCATAGATATTTCGGAATTTTTGTGTCACTTCTCTACGCCCACTACCGCGATGACGTGGCGCATCATCTGGATTTTGTTCAGATGCCGCCGAGAGCCACTGTTCCGAAGTAGGCGTGGAAGGCAGCGCTGTTGATAAGTGATTGACCATTGCTTGGCAGTTAGAAGCTAAGGGGCCGAACACCAGACTCGATACTAAAAGTGAAATGGCAGCACGCATAGCAGATGTCTATTTTGGAACTCTCCACTTCACTGATACTTAGCTTTTTAATGAATATCCGGACAATTAATCAAAAAGTATTCTGTTTTACTGAAAATAAACTCTTCTTATCCTCCATTTAAATGTTCGACTAATAACCAATTACCAGAGTGATTATGACGGCCCCACAATGTAACTAATTGTTCGTGGGGATAAGCGCGTAATTGCTCGTCGATATGCGATCGCAAAGTCACAAGCTGCCAATTTTGCCCTTGATATGCGGCTGGTGCTGTGACAGTAAATCTGTATTCCTGTTGATCCAAGCAGGAAAAAATACCTTTGAAACAGTTACTTTCCCGAATTGATGCCTTGTCAAAAGCAGAGTCAGGGTACTCATTCCCCGATGGGAAAGGGCAATAACCACTAGCTGGATAGGTTTGTGGGTTATTTAAGTAATACAGTTGCCAGTGCAGCCAATCCGAACGATTGGGTGGAAGATTAAAGAAAGGAATAATTGCTGTTTTTGAGCGATTATCTTCCAATAAAGCTGTTTGTAGTGCCCTAATAGGTAAATCCCTCGGCTGGCAGTTTAACTCAACACACATTGCCGCCGCCATCCCTGCTGCTTGACCAATGCCCATAACCACAGGTTGTAATCTGGTGGCGCCATTGGCAATGTGGGAGACAGAAATATTCTTTTCACATACCAAAAAACCATCTGTGGTGGCCGGAATAAGACAACTGTAGGGAATTGTAAAGGGCGTCCCAGTCCAGCGTCCCCCCCAACGGATAGATTTTGGTTGCAGTGGAAATTGAACGCCAGGATAATGATGGTCATTGGCGTAGTTACCAACTGCGATTGCTTCGCAAACGCCAGGGGCGAACGCATCATTAAATATAGATGCAACTCTACCTTCAGCGATCGGCAAAATATCCTGTTCTCGGACAGTAGTTAGCCCCACTAAGCGGCGGCTTTCCCGGTAATAGGGATGCAATGCAAAAGCTGTAGAGGCGTGAGGAAATACTTTTTCTGCTAAACCATAGCGACGACCAAGCTGATTTTGGATAAAATGGGCAAAATTTTGGCTGTGCCAGCGAGATTCTTGGATGAATTCACCTCTGGATACATCTGACTCTATCAGCCCCCCTACTCCTTGGCCGTAGTCATTGCCACAGATTGGCCAATTAATCATGAAGCGATCGCCAGGTAAGCGTCCATAATTCAAAAACGTCTCTGCTCCATAGCCATCCCAAGCACCTGTAAACTCGGATGGATTATAGTTAGGGGCAGCCGGAATTTCTGGTGCAATCGCTTCACCAAAATCTTGCATAATCACTACATAAGTGGGTGCTTGCACAGGATATTTCTGAGTTAAAGAGTTAAAAGTCACTGGGGCGCTGGGTTCTCCCCACTGCGATCGCAATTCCCAGCCCCAACGATAAGGTATTTCAGCTAAAGCTAATAAATCTCCTAACTCTGTGCCATCGAGAATAATTTTGGCTGTGACAGCAAAATCAGCAAAGCGCACACCAGTAATCAAATCACCTTGGCGGAACACCTCTAAAGGCACTTGTCCAGAAATCCAGTGCAGATTAGGTAATTCATGCACCCAATCTGCAAAAATCTCTGCCCCAATCCGGGGATCGTAACTAAAAAAGCTTACCCAGCTATTATCTAATCCTCCGGGCTGTCTTTGTCGCAATTCCTGCAAAAACGCACCCCATAACCCGGTTTGAAAGGCTTCTAATTCGTTGCCATCGGGTACAGACACTCCAGCTGAAGTGAGCATTCCTCCCAACCAAGGAAATTCACTCACCAAAATGGTTTTGGCTCCCCGTCGCGCTGCTTGGATAGCAGCCGCAGTCCCTCCAGTTCCCCCACCGACAACTAAAACATCAGCTATGTATGTCTGATTAACCATCACTTAACCTCACTGGAGTTTCGACATATTCTCTCCAGATAGCTTGGCATCAGACAAGATAATTTATTTTGTTTTTCGGATATTTCGTTTATGTAGTGTGTATTATAAGATAGTGAATGGTATTGACGGCGTAAAGTCCCATAATACTAGAGGAAGTAATAACGATGTCTAAATATAGCGTGCTTTCAGAGTCTGTAATATCTCCACAGCTAGAAGCTCAATCTATCGAACTGGAGCGCATACTGAGCGTTAAAGGTTCCCAGGCAAAACTGGTAGGGGCTAACGGAGAAAAAATTACCATTCCTGAACCGATTTATCAAGTACTACTTCAAGTTGTCCACGCAATGGCATCAGGTAAGGCTATATCTATAATTCCTCAACAACAGGAATTGACGACACAACAAGCGGCCGAATATCTGAACGTATCACGTCCCTACCTGATCAAGTTATTAGAACAGGGTGACATTAATTACATTAAGGTGGGTTCGCATCGCCGGGTTCGTTTTGATGATTTGATGAAATATAAACAACACCGAGACACCAAGCGCCGAGAAGGTTTGAAGGAATTCACTCAATTTCTGCAAGATGAGGGGTTCTATGATGAGGAAAGTAGCAAATTAGACTAACAAGATGCTTTCTTTCTCTGTTGTTCTGGACTCCTGCGTTATCTACCCCATGCCTCTGTGTGATACCTTATTCCGTGCTGCCGAAGCAGAACTTTACGAAATTCATTTTTCACAAGAAATTCTAGAAGGTGCTACTCGCAATCTTGTAAAGAAGGGAAAGATGACAGATGCCAAGGCTGCACGCTTTCAAGAAATGCTCAAGATACATTTTCCTGAAGCAATAGTGGAAGTACCAGAACATCTAGTTGCATCAATGACAAATCATCCAGGTGATTACCATGTTGTCGCTGCTGCTATAGTTGCGAAGGCAAAAGTGATTGTTACTGCTGATTTAGATGACTTTCCAGCAGAAGCTTTAAAGCCTTGGGATATTGAGGCTTGGCATCCAGATGATTTTTTGGTTTATCTTAATGACCAATTCCCAGGAAAAATGATTCAAGTAATTCAGCAGCAATCAGAGGATCTCAAAAACCCTCCGATGACCATTGTTGAATTGCTGGATAAGTTAGAAAAAAATAATGTTACAAAATTTGCTGGTAGTATTTGCTTCCATGAATATTCTGATGTAATCGTGCAAATTGCCAAAACAACTTTGAAGAGTAAATTTGCAAGAATAGCACCAGAGGGTGGTCGATATTTTGAGGGTGAACGGTATCGACTCTGGCAGAATCGGGGAGTTTTAACAATTACTGCCAAGGACAACCGAGGAGAGATTCTGCGGTTTCAGAATGGGGAAATTCAAGGAAAGCTCTCATCAGAGGATATCAAGGCATTCCAACTATTTGAACAAAGCTTAGAGCAACAATTAGAACAGGCTAAGACAGAGAAATCACAAACCTGATAGCCTAACGTTGACCACTAACTAATGTTACATCTAGTATCGTTGAGCGGGAAAAAACAACGTGAAAGCACAGGTATTTAGAGGCGTCAATCAACTCTCTTACGAAGATATCCCAGTTCCAACCCTAGAACCAGATGAAGTGCTGGTACAGGTGCGGGTTGTGGGGTTGTGTCAGTCAGATATTAAAAAAATTCGTTATCCACTTTATGAACCGCCGCGCATTTTTGGACATGAAACTGCCGGCACGATCGCAGCATTAGGCAATAATGTCAAAGGTTGGCAAGTTGGACAACGGGTGGCGGTAATGCACCACATCCCTTGTATGCGTTGCGCTTACTGCCTAAATGATAATTTCTCCATGTGCGATGTCTACAAAAACATCTCCACAACCGCAGGCTTTAACGCCAGTGGTGGCGGTTTTGCCGATTATGTCAAAGTTCCCGGACATATTGTGGAAAATGGTGGGTTGATTCCCATCCCGGATAATATCAGTTTTGAAGAAGCGAGTTTTGTAGAACCAACTAACTGTTGCTTGAAGGCTGTGAAAAAAGCCCAAATTGCTCCAGGACAAACTGTATTAGTTACTGGTGCTGGGCCAATTGGGTTAATGTTCATTATGTTGGTGAAGTATTTTGGAGCAAAAGCGATCGCTACCGATTTACTACCCTCTAGAATTGAAAAAGCTTTGAATGTCGGCGCAGAGGCGGCTTTTGATGCTCGTGATCCCGATTTACCAGCCAAAATTCATGCCTTAACTGGTGGACTAGGTGTTGATGTTACCTTGTTGGCTGTTCCTAGTGAGAAAGCTTTCTTTCAAGCACTTGATTGTACCCGCAAAGGTGGCAAAATCTTGTTTTTCGCCGAATTCCCTGATGAAGTCGAAATTCCCATCAATCCTAATATCCTCTATCGTCGGGAAATTGACTTGATCGGCAGTTATAGCTCATCTTATCGGCTTCAGAATCTATCAGCCGATATTGTATTTAATCAGCGAATTGACGTGCAAGCGTTGATTAGCGATCGCTATCCATTAAAAGATTTATCAGCAGCAGTGGAGCAAGCGATCGCACCAACACCGGATACTTATAAAATCTTAATTTATCCGTAATCAGAACAAAGACGCAATGAATCGCCGTCTCTACAATAATCAGTCTTTGTAGAGACGGCGATTTATCGCGTCTCTTACCTTAACCGAACTCTCCCACTCTCCCCTTGTCCCCAACAAAATGCTTATTACCTTACCTCTCGTAGCTCTACTAGCTTTCTACGTCGCCTGGAATCTCGGAGCAAACGATGTCGCTAACGCGATGGGAACCTCTGTCGGTTCCAAAGCTGTCACCCTCAAACAAGCGATAATAATTGCTGGGATATTAGAGTTTACGGGTGCTGTGTTGTTTGGACATGAGGTAACGGAAACTCTCGCAACGAAAATTGCTAATCCCGCCTTATTCGCAGCTACACCCCAAATATTCGTTACTGGGATGGTAACGGTACTAATTTCTTGTGGTGTGTGGTTGCAAATTGCTACATCACGCGGTTTACCAGTCTCATCTTCTCATGCCGTTGTTGGTGCGATCGCTGGATTTAGTTGGGTAGCTTTGGGAGCAGGTGCAATTGATTGGTCATCAATTGGCTTCATCACCATTGGCTGGATTTTGACACCATTAATTAGTGGTGCGATCGCTGCTTTATTTTACAGTCAAATCAAGCACTGGATTTTGGATCAACCCAATCAAGTAGTGCAGCTACAAGAATGGATTCCCTGGTTGAGTACTTTGCTGCTAGGTGTATTCGGCGTGATTGTATTACCATCCCTGACTGAACCGCTCACCAATTTTGTAATTGAGCAAGTTGGTTTCAACATTCCTGCTTACGACATTCCACTGTTAATCGGTTCAGCAACAGCAGTTGGACTCACAATCATTAGTTGGCGACAGTTAAAAGAGACGGAAGAAGTGTTTCTCACTTCCCAATCCCCAGAGGGGGCCCCACCATCCCCAATCCCCAATCCCGTAGAAAAATTATTCGGACGATTCCAACTGCTAAGTGCTTGCTTCGTAGCCTTTGCTCATGGTTCTAATGATGTGGGAAATGCGATCGCTCCTTTAGCTGCGATCGTTTATATTAATCGCACTGGTAGTGTACCTACTGATGGTATTACTATCCCTCTTTGGATTTTAATTCTTGGTGGTGCTGGTATTGTTGGTGGTTTAGCTGTCTGGGGTAAAAAAGTCATCGCCACCATTGGTGAAAACATCATTGCCTTGCAACCTAGTAGTGGATTTTGTGCCGAACTTGCGACTGCTACCACCATCCTCATCGCCTCCCGGCTAGGTTTACCAGTCTCCACCTCCCACGCTCTCGTCGGTGGTGTAGTTGGTATTGGAATAGTGCAAAATATCAAGTCGATTAAGTTTCAAACACTAAAAGGCATTGCCGCCGCATGGCTAATTACAATCCCCGTGAGTGCTGTTCTTAGCGCTGCCATTTTTAGCATCGCCCGGATTTTATTCTTCTAAGAATTATTAATATTTTCCTAACTTTTTCCTCTACTGCATTTACTCAAAGTAAAACCTAGACTGCAACAACGCCAAAAAAGCGTGTTTTTGCAGAATTGCTGCTCATTCATTTAGAATGTTGTGCAGGGGATAGCGTAACTTTGAATTTCCACAGAAAGATACTTTAATCTCCATTTAGAGATATAAACTGTCACACAAGTTACATTCCACACAAATTTACAGCTAGTTTCGCAAGTCAGACAATTTTGTGGCGATAGGGTACGCATCTGCAAGTCTTTGACAATTATTATTGGCAGTAAAACAATAAATATTTATTTGGAGTGAGATTTATTTCAAAGTAAAAATCTCATTGGCAAATATATTGATGAAAATTAAGCTGGCCAAAAATAAAAAAAGTCTTAGTTCAAGGGACTTCCAGTGGTGGTGATAATTCCAAAATCTAAAACCTAAAATCCCAAATCGAATGGATAAATACTTGTAAATGCTGAAGAGAATACGGTGTACTAAGCCGTGGAGCAAACTTGATACTTTGCCAACCTGTGTCTAGTATGACAGAATTACGTTGAAATGCGGAAGTGCTGTTAAAATTTTTAATTTATCTGACAAAATACAGGAAATTAGGATGACCGCCAATAAAGTGTACCGGAAGCAGCTTTATCGTCAAGGTGTTAGAGGTTAGAAGCTAATGGGGCGATTCGAGAAGCAACCAGAAAATCCGAGAGTCAGAGGCGAACTATCCAGAGCAGCGGAAAATGCTCTTTGGGCTGTAGTTGAAGACTTAGAAAATCTTCAGCAGAATGTTCTCAGAGCCTTGCAGGAAGACGTAAAGCGGCTTCAGTCAGAAAAAAATCGGTTATCTGATGAGATTCAAAGCTTGGTAGAGGAAAAAGAGCATTTACAACAAGTGCGCCAAATAACTGAGCAGCAAGTGTTAATTCGTCAGCTAGCAGAAGTTCTGGCGAAGCATATATCTTCACAACTTCAATCCTCTCTGGCAACTTTAGCTAACCAAAACATAGAGGGCAAATCTTACGAACAAGCTGCGCTGAAGTCTGCTGAAGTGAGCAGCAATGTAGTAGGTGAAATCAATGAAAAAGTCGAACATATGTTTGACAGTCTGGATGATACCGTTACTGTTACCTTTAACTCGCTGCAACAAGAGCTAAAAAACTATCAAAGTAATCTTTCTCAACAGCTGTCACGGATGTACAGCCAGCAGCAGCAAGGCGAAACGATTTTGACGGAATTTGTTAATCGCCTGCATGGAGAA
The DNA here is from genome assembly GCF_001712795.1 of Nostoc sp. KVJ20. GTDB lineage: Bacteria > Cyanobacteriota > Cyanobacteriia > Cyanobacteriales > Nostocaceae > Nostoc. Next base: position 55,252 of record NZ_KV757632.1, on the reverse strand, counting down.
CTAGAAAAAACTATAGAAGAAACTTCACGCAAACCAGCAACATCAGGTATACCTACTGTTTTGCAGTTTACGGAGCCAGAAAAAAACAGTTCTTTTCAGACATCCCCCCCACCGTCTAGCGAAGTAGTAAGAAATTCCCCTGAGCCAATTTCCCCAATCCAGAATAAATTTTTAGAAAGGGAAACGACATCAGAGCCGACAGTTGTTAGAGAAACCGCCGCGAACCCAATTTCTATTCCCAGCAAGGATTTGTCGCAAAGGGAAACACCACCAGAGGCGACAGTTGTTAGAGAAACCGCCGCGAACCCAATTTCTGTCCCCATCAAAGATTTGTCGCAAAGGGAAACAACACCAGAGCCGACGGTTGTTAGAGAAAACGCCGCGAACCCAATTTCTGTCCCCATCAAAGATTTGTCGCAAAGGGAAACGACATCAGAACCTCCTGCTGCTGTAGTTCCGCCACCAAAGGATAATGTCACAGAACCAACTTCTGTCTTAAATCAGGACTTACCGGAAAACGCAACGACATCAGATTCTCCGACTGCACCTGTGTCACAGCCGAGAATAAAGCGCCCTTCTCTAAAGCTCAATACTACTGAACCAATTTCTGTCCTTCGCAAGGATGTATCACAGAACAAAGCTCAATCTCCATCAACCACTGCGCTAGAACCACAGCCGCAAGCAAAACCCCCACAATCGCGTAATTCCTCCGGCTTATCCACACTTCAAATCGGTTTCTTGTTGATTGTCTTATCGGCAGTGATATCGTCGCTTTATAACGTAGCCATCAAGATAATTTTCCACGAAGGTTCCCAGATTTTTGGAGTATTAGAAGTAGAGCAGTTGCTACCACCGACTTTGGGCAATACTCTGTTAATTTTGACGTTACGGTTTATGGTAGTGGTACCACTGATGGTACTGTTGTCTCCTATATTGCATCCAAGACTGTGGCAAGACTTGGAAAACTTGGCTGCTTCAGTCCGAGGAAATCCCACACCTACTAATGCAGCTACCAAGCAGATTTTGGTGTTATCGATTGTGAGTGGCTGCTTTTTGTTTTTGTCTCAGGTGCTAATTTACATTGCGATCGCTCAAGTCACAACTGGAATGGCGATCGCACTGTTCTTTATCTATCCAATGGTTAGTGGTCTATTGTCGTGGTTTCTGTTTCGCGATCGCCCTACAATATTCCGCATCGGTGCGATCGCCGCGATTTGCTGCGGTGAATTGCTGGTTTTGGGAGGCTCTCCCGCCATAGCTATGGGTAATACTTCAACGGGAAGTAGCACCGCCCTGCTTTCGGGCGTTGCTTTTGCGGCTTACATAATTTTGACAAGGGTTTGTGCTAGCAAACTGCATCCCGTAACTTTTACTTTAATTAACTTCGCTACCATGTTGTTGTTGAGCTTTATCTGCTTGATGCTACCTTTTTGGAACTTGGTAGTTGACAGTTCTAAGATGCTAGAACTGGTTTTAAGCGCGTTTATTTTGGGTGTGCTGACTCTTGGCGGCTATTTGCTCAACAATGTTGGTATTAGTAAACTAGGTGGCTCGCGAGCGGCGCTCATTGGTGGTACTATCCCAGTTTTAACGGTGATTTTCGCTGGGTTAATCATTCAAGAGAATTTGGAGATTGTGCAAATTCTGGGAGTGTTGTTAGTAACCTTTGGTGCGGCTGCTTTTAGCTTTGAAACAATGCGAAATCAGGTTAAACCCTCTAATCCGACGAATTAAATGGCGAGTTCAATCAGTTTAGGTGTGATGGGAGCTACTTTACCTCCCATCACTCTCAGCATAAATCCTGACGCTAATACGCCCACTCCTAACTTCTCTAAATCATCTGTGACAAACAAGATCCCCGACTTCTTTGAGAAGTTGGGGATTTAAGTTTTCACGAATCATTTAGGACTGTTGTACAGGTGGACATATAGCCGTAGCCACATAGGTTAGGACATTTTGAAAACCCCAAGGCTAGGAATAGTAATACTTTTACCTCCTGCCTCCTGCCTCCTACCTTCTGCCTCCTGCCTCCTGCCATAACACTTCAGAGACGAGCTAGCAGTAATCAGAATAACTTGACTTGTAATATATTTTTAAGGATTTAGCCTGATACAGGTAGGGAAAACACGTATATATAAGCAGCATGAGTAGTACTGACTCCAGCAATTGAGTACGAGTACTGGCTCAGAGAGGAGACTGACAAAGATTTAAGACTATTGCAGTACGTTTTGGAACTAGGAGATAAAGAAATAGCAGAAGTGTTTAGAGTAATACCAATTTGAAAAAAGAATGCGACAAATAGACCATTTGTAGAGACGCGATTCATCGCGTCTTTATCCAAGGATGTGTTGCAATCATTAATTGAATTGGTATAATCCGTTTTTTAAACGTGGGAGACTATTCTAGCGACATGAATATATGGAGATGGAGCGATCGCCAGTGAAACAGCGTCAGAATTTAGCACCCAGGAGTCAGGAGTCAGAATTTATAAGGAATCTAGAATAATTAGTATATTTATTCATCAAATGTTTCTCTGATTCTTTAACTATTCTGAATTCTTACGAAACAGCTAATACCTTTATTCTACGAAAACCTCTGCGAGTAACGCTAAATTCAAAATTCCTCATTTCTATGCTCTTGTGTTTGATCAGATGATATCTTTATTTCTGGCAATCTGGAAAACGTCAATTTAGTCTGCGTAGGCGTAGCCCGCCGCAGGTATCGCCCAGATACCCAGATAAAGAAGCTTAGATCATAACCTGCTACGGAGTATCCTCATTTTATAGCAACAAAGTATCTACGTAATTCAAGTCTCTCAAATACATAAAACGGCGAGTTAAAAACATACTTGAAACTAGCCAATGAATTAGTTAAATCATGAAATTTTAAAATTATTTCATGAAAAAAATATAAATTCATTGAAAAAAAATCTCTAAATAATTATCAGATGGTATCCACTATGTTTTATTATATGTATGACTAGTCACTAATTTTTTGGTTATTAGCAAACTCAACAAAGCCTTATGGCTACGCGATTGTCTCAGTCTAAATCGCGGCTTTCAGTGTCTAATCATCAATACAAAAAGATAAATAAGACTTGAATTTAGTAGTCAAAATACAAATATCATCAAACCTTGATTTAAGCAGATATAAATTATTTAAATACGCATCATTTATAAACTTTAAAATACATATTTTTATTCCAAAACCAAAAAACAATGATATGATGAGGAACAATATTTGAAAACACAACAGGCATTTTGAAATTGGAATTATTTGCTCTACTTAATGTCTACTATCTTTCCTCAAGCCAACGGCTGATACTGCCAAGACATCACTGGAGGTTGTGAACGCGATAATAGTTCACAACGAGCCGTATAGCTCAACCTCTAAATGTGGCTACCTACACCTGGTAAGCGATTTCTTTTTAGACCACTCCCAATTATTTTTAGTCACCTTGTGTACTACAAAATAATTCGCCAAAGCTGAAAAAATCATCTTTTTCGAGTAACAGATATCCCAGATGAACCGCGCAAACTAGTTTTTACTCCGAGTCGGCATAATGCCATAATTAGGTGTAAGCAGCTTGACGTTGTTGCTCTTGAAAGATGAGAAAAACTTCAGAGAACTGAAAAGCTTTGTAGATTACTTGCAACACATTTGACTTTTGGGATCTAACCGCCGTCAAGCTGAACTTGGTGATGTATGTAATTTTCCGGTCAGATGCAGGGACAGTTATAGTAACAACGACTAAATCTTCCTGTGTACCAGAAAATATGCGAAAATGGTAGTTTGGACTACTACTGATCTCATAGTTATCGCATACTAATATAGTCTGAAGTGAAGACATCGCCTTCAGCCAGGTGTATACTACCTATTTTCATTCGATTAAAAATTCTGTAAACGTGCTATTCAATTGTCTGTAATATGAGTAACGACATAGATCTGATCAAACGTCTTGACCCCAGTGCGATGGATCAGATCATGCTTTATCTGGCTTTTAGTGCCATGCGGACGAGTGGGCACAGGCATGGGGCATTTTTAGACGCAGCCGCAACAGCAGCAAAGTGTGCAATTTACATGACCTATCTAGAGCAGGGACAAAACCTGCGAATGACAGGGCATTTGCACCACTTGGAGCCGAAACGGGTAAAAATTATTGTAGAAGAAGTCAGACAGGCGTTAACAGAAGGCAAACTGTTAAAAATGTTGGGTTCTCAAGAACCTCGCTATTTGATTCAATTGCCTTATGTCTGGCTAGAAAAATATCCTTGGCAACCGGGGCGATCGCGCGTTCCTGGTAGCAGTCTGACAAGTGAAGAAAAAAGACAAATTGAGCAAAAGCTGCCCAGTAATCTACCTGATGCCCAGTTAGTTAGCTCTTTTGAGTTTCTGGATTTGATTGAGTTTTTGCACAGGCGATCGCAAGAAGACTTGCCACCCGAACACCAAATGCCTTTGAGTGAAGCTTTGGGTGAGCATATCAAGCGCCGTCTCCTCTATTCAGGAACAGTAACCCGCATTGATTCTCCTTGGGGAATGCCCTTCTACGCTCTTACCCGTCCTTTTTATGCCCCAGCAGACGACCAAGAACGTACTTACATCATGGTAGAAGATACCGCTCGGTATTTCCGCATGATGAAAAATTGGGCAGAACGACGACGAAATGCCATGCGCTTGTTGGAAGAACTTGATATTCTTCCAGAAAAAATGGAGCAAGCTATGGAAGAATTGGATGAAGTTATTCGTGCCTGGGCAGATAAATATCACCAAGATGGAGGAATTGCAGTGGTTTTACAGACAGCTTTTGGCGAAAGAGAAGATTAGTACAATTGTGCAAAATTCCAAATTACCAAAGGCGATCAATTAACGTGACTTCGACCAAACTCTCTCCAACTCCTCTCCGTGTTGGAGAAGAGTATTATAGAATTTTTTATTTATTTGAATCAGAATCACCAATAGGGGCGCACACCTGTCATTGGTATCAACTTAACGCGAAACCTCGCGTCCGCCTGGGATTGTAAATCCCTGTCTCATAGCTAAAGTCATCTGAAGAGGACTTTAGAGCGCGAAGATTTTCAGTCTACTGAAGTAGACTTGAGTAATTAGTCTCTTAATTATATTCCCTGGCGGGTGAACAACACTTAATCAGTACGTTATTTTTGGCTTAAGTTGACACTAATGCACACCTGTGCGCTCCTACAATATTGTTTATTGCAAATAATTCAAGTTTTGACTAAGCTTATCTTCAATATATATACTGATTTGTTTTAAATCAAAAGTTAATATCATACATTAGTCACCCAAACAATACTTACCAGTAAAACATTCTAAAAACAACTAAGCTCAAAATGTCTGCAAGGTTCGATACATTGCAGCTTGATGCAGCGCGACCTGTTATCAGCGGGCGATTCCTTTTGGTGTTGTTCCTGGTACAGGTTTTTTATTGGTAACTAATTTTACTTTTTAATGGATTTAGTTTTGTTTAACCGTTTTTATACTTGGCTAAGTCCAAACCATAACATTATTGCCCCAACAAAATTTGATTTATGTTAACCACCTCCACCACTACTGTCCCAGAAGAGAATAACTTAATTCAGTGTGATGCTGATCCCGGATTTATCTCTTGGCTGAGTCAAGCCGGAGGTTCAGTTGCCATCACCACCTACCAAGCCGGGAAACTAGCAATAGTAGGCTGGAATGGACAACAGATTACCATGCTGTTACGCCAATTTTCCAAACCAATGGGATTGGCAGTGAATGGTTCACGTTTAGCACTGGCTAGTCATCACGAAGTCTGTTTATTAGCCAATGCCCCCGCCTTAGCTTATGAGTTTTTAGAAGACCAGCCCGGACGGTACGATGCCCTTTATCTGCCACGGATGACATATTTTACAGGCGACCTGAACATTCACGACCTGGAATTTGGCAGAGAAGGGCTGTGGATTGTCAACACCCGTTTTTCCTGTCTTTCTACCTTGAGTCCAGACTTTAGTTTTGTACCGCGCTGGCATCCCAAATTTATTTCCGAAGTAGTGCCAGAAGACCGTTGTCACCTGAATGGTTTAGCGATGGTGGATGGCAAACCCAAGTATGTGACTGCCCTCGGTACGACAGATACCGTCGGGGGATGGCGGCCGGGTAAAGCCAACGGTGGGGTGGTAGTGGAAGTAGAGAGTAATGAAATTATTGTAGATGGATTATCAATGCCCCATTCCCCAATTTGGCATGACGGGTTTTTGTGGTTACTCAACTCTGGTGCTGGGGAAGTATGGCGCATTCATCCAGAATCAGGAGACAAACAGGTAGTCTGTGTACTCCCTGGATTTCTGCGGGGATTATGCTGCGTCGGGTATTACGCCCTAGTGGGACTATGCCAGATTCGGGAACGGCATATTTTTGGAGGGTTGCCCATTACCCAACGGTTTGAGCAGTTGCTTTGTGGTGTGGCAATTGTAGATTTGCGAAATGGGCAGCATGTAGGGATGCTGAAATTCACCACAGGCTGCCAAGAACTTTATGATGTGCAGTTTCTTGCTGGTGTACAGCGTCCGATGGTTTTGAATTCGGAACGAAAAGAAATCCGCCAAGCATTTACAGCACCAGAGTTGAACTACTGGTTGCGACCGAGTGCGGTGATACTGTAATCAATAACTTGTCGGGTTTTGGGGGAAAGGGGAATGGGAAAGGGGAATGGGAAAGGGAAAAGAAAAAACCTTTACCCCTTAACCTTTAACCTTTTCCCCAAACCAGATTCCGAGTTAAAAGTGATTAACCGAGAAGTATTGATACTGTAATTGCCTAATCTTTGCTATATGGTCAGCAAAGTTAAATTACCCAGTCAGTTGGAAGCTTTTTAATATTATGTAGAGTTGTAATATATAAGGTTGGGTTTCGCTGTTGCTCAACCCAACCTTGTATCTGAGAAATAGTAGTAGATCAGATGATTTATGTTTTGGTAGTGCCTGAATTGGGTTGGCAAATAGCCAACTCTATATTCAACCTGTATTTTCAATCAATTACACAAAGCACTGTCAATTTAATTAGTGCCGGGTTGTGCTGGAACAAGCGGTTGCGTTGGAAATGGGGTATTCTCGATACTGGGATTTGATCCCGCAGGAATTACGGTAGGCGGTGTAGATGAAGATGAAGCGCCAACAACACTATCATCAGCACTGATACAGGTATCTAACGCTTGAGTAGCGGGAAAGTCTATTTGACTACGCAAGCCAACCACACACTGGCCAAAACGCACGGGTAACAAACTACGTCCACAGTACTCTAAAACTGCCGGATTAGCTTCTTCCTTTGTATTTAAGCTGACGCCAACTACACAGGTAGCTAACTCTTCAGGACGCCGGGCCTTCCCACAAGAAGAAAGCGCATCTGTGGCAGCAATTTCGGTTTCCTTATCAATTTTAACCACGCAAGCAGCCAAATCCCTGGGACGCAGTGCTGCTGCACAACCTTCTGATGCCGCTTCTGCCGTTACACCCACGCTCAAAAGGCGACCCGCACAGACACTATAATCATTGCTGTAGGAAGCTGCGATCGCTGTATTGGGTAAGATCGTTGTCAACCATCCAGCTATAGCCAAAACTGGTATTGTTAAATTCCTTGAGGTCGAACTGGCTTGTTTGTTCTTCCCTCTGTTAACCACTTTTTTGCTCATTGACATTGCCATTCTCCAAACACCCAAAGTTATGCTAACTTAAATATTTTAAAAATCCTCTGCAATTAAAGAATTTCAGGGGGAGCAAGGTATAGACATAAATTAATTATGGCGGAAATTGTGTTACTATAACTGTTTGAAAGATAAGTAGGCAACGTAAAAAGTATTTCAAAGTTAAGAATACTACGTAAACCAATCTGATGATTGAGTAGCCTACGAAACTAAATAAACACAAAAAAGTTATGGGCAGGAGTACGGCGTGACAGGTCGGAATTCAGGCTTGGAGGCTAGTTTGTCGGGTTGACCGATTAAAAGCAACTGGCGCAAAAATCGATGCGTCTACCTTGGTGAGATACGTCTTACCTCGGTAAGCAGCTTCAAAAAACCAAGAATCCCCTGATTAAAAATTAGGGGAGTGTCAAAATTGAATGTTTCGGTAAAGTTTAAACAGGATTAGATTAAGGAAACTCATGTCCCGATATAGAGGGCCCCGCCTCAGAATTGTCCGTCGCTTAGGCGACCTACCAGGATTGACTCGTAAAAGCGCTAGACGCGCTTACCCACCTGGTCAGCATGGTCAGAACCGTAAGAAGCGCTCTGAGTATGCTATCCGTCTAGAGGAAAAGCAAAAACTCCGCTTCAATTACGGTTTGACTGAAAAGCAATTGCTCCGCTATGTGCGGAAAGCTAGACGTGTTACTGGTTCTACCGGACAAGTGTTGCTGCAATTGCTAGAAATGCGTTTGGATAATACCGTTTTCCGCTTGGGTATAGCTCCGACTATCCCAGCGGCTCGCCAACTGGTGAATCACGGTCACGTAACTGTTAACGGTCGTGTGGTGAATATTGCCAGCTACCAATGCCGTCCTGGTGAAACAATTGCAGTCAGAGATCGGGCACAATCACGCAAATTGGTAGAAGCTAACTTGCAATATCCCGGTTTGGCAAACCTTCCCAGTCATTTGGAGTTTGACAAAAATAAGTTGGTTGGTAAAGTCAACAGCGTTATTGAGCGCGAATGGGTGGCATTACAAGTTAATGAACTACTTGTGGTTGAGTACTACTCACGACAAGCGTAATATTCATTTGTCCCTAGTCATTAGTCATTGGTCATTTGTCATTAGTTTAGGACTTACGCACAATCCACTAGTCTAAGCAAATGACGAAGGACAAATGACAAAGGACGAAGGACAAATGACTAACCGCCAATTTGCGACATGGTGCGTGTATATGTACCTAAAATGCCAGAATCGCGCCCCTTAAAGTTAATTTCTGGCTTGATTCCGAGTAAATGCCTCACCTGCTCTTGTAATTGAGCGGTGCTAGTGCCAGAACGCAGAGCAGTTTTTAAATCTATTTGACCAGTTTCATTTAATAAACAGGGACGCAGCCAGCCATCCGCACTCAGGCGCATCCGGTTACAGCGATCGCAAAAACATTCTGACATTTGACTAATAAATCCCAGTGTCCCCTTCGCACCGGGAATTTTAAATACATCAGCAGGGCCAAAACCACGAACTTGTGATTCTGTCAAGCCCCAGCGATCGCGGATTTGTTGCCGTAAATCGGCTGAAGATACCCAACCGCGATCGCCAAATAAATGCACATTGCCAATGGGCATAAATTCGATAAATCGAACGTGCCACTGTTTTTCAATCGTTAAGGCGGCTAAATCTAGAATTTCGTGGTCATTCACACCTGGAATCACCACCACATTCAGCTTCAGTGGGTCGAATCCAACTTGATGAGCAGCTTGAATTCCCTGCCAAACTTGTTGCCAACGAGAACGTCCCTGATTACCAATAATTTGATCAAAAATGTCAGGATCAAGAGAGTCCAGACTAATATTAATTCTTCGCAGACCAGCATTGTAGAGGTTTTTCGCCATCGGAGCCAGTAAAAAACCGTTGGTGGTCATTGAAAGGTCTTCAGTTTGGGGAAAAGAAGCGATCGCTCTTACCAAATCCACCACACGGGGACGCAATAATGGTTCACCCCCAGTCAAACGAAACCGATTAAAACCTACTGGAATAAATACCTCTTGAATTAAGGTGAGCAACTCCTCATCAGTCAACAGCTGTTGCTTGAGAATATAGTCCAGTTCTACTCCCTCTGGCATACAGTATTGACAACGAAAGTTACAGCGATCGATTAAACTAATGCGGAGGTAGTCTACCTGGTTCATCGTTTTATTTTTATTCTCTCTGATCAATGAAAGACCTCACTGAGGTGGTTTACCCCTTCATACTATATTTGTTGTAATTCAAAATACCGCACTCCCCCTTAAGTGATAGTCCGCAGATTGTGGCATAATAAGCCGATCGCATCCACTAGTTAGTCATCAATCGTGCAAGATACCGACTCCATCAACGACCTTGCTGCTGCGTTACTACAGCCAGCAGATATTAGCTTTGAACTGCCCGATCCAGAAGATGAACAGATTTTAGAGTCAGATTTTCAACAGCAGCTCGAAATAGCTTGGCAGGTATGCGATCGCTTTGATTTGCAAACTGAAATCTGGCGGGGGCGAATTTTACGGGCTATCCGCGACAGAGAGAAAGTTGGTGGCGACGGACGCGGTACTGGTTTTCTGCGATGGCTAAAAGAGCGGGAAATCAGCAAAAGTCAAGCATACTCCTGGATTCAACTGGCGAATAGTGCTGATAGTCTGATCGAAGACGGTAAACTTGACCCCGGTTCTGTGAACAATTTCAGTAAACGGGCATTTGTGGAAACCTCCAAAGCATCGCCAGAAGTGCAACAGATGGTGAGTGAAGCCGCCCAAAAAGGCGATCGCATCACCAGGCGAGAAGTGCGACAACTCAGCGATGAATGGACAGCCATGTCCTCAGATTTATTACCTGAAGCAGTTAAAGAAAAAGCAGCAGATAACACCCTTCCCCCGCGCTACATCGCCCCACTGGTGAAGGAAATGGAAAAACTGCCAGAATCGCATCAAAAGTTTATCCAGAAAGAAATAGCTGCCAATCCTGATGTGGATACGCTGAAACAGGTAACTACCGAAGCGCGTAACTTGGCGAAATATCTCAAAGGGGCGGCTCAAGTTCAGGCGCTAACGCAGGAAAATGTTGATATTGAAACAGCCTTAGAAGAAGCGCAAAGAGTTGGCTGTTTGAGCATTGCTGCTGATTTGGTAAATCAGGCATCGCAGATTGAACAAACGATCGCTAAATTGTACATGACTTGGAAACGGATCGGTAATTTAGCAGATCGATTATATGTAGATACTGGTGCAAGTACACCCAACTTGCGATCGCTCCTCACTTGCTTGGAACCTCTGGGTGGTGAAATCATGGAATTGCAACTTAGTGGTGCGACTGAACACACTGTTCGTCTGCAAATTCAGGAGACGAGTTAGGGAATAGGCATCGCGCATGGCCGCGAAGTCAAAAGGGCGGTTAGAAACCCCGTCTACACCGACAAAACCCACCTCCGTGGGTTTCAAACCCTCAATTTCCCCTTAGTCCGCGGATACAGACTTCGTTTGTGTAGCCGCGAATTGAAATTCGCCTTGGCTATAATACCAATTCTCCAAAATGAGGAAACAAATGTAAATCAGGAAAATTCACCCGCCAGGGATTGTAAATCCCTGACTAATTGCTCAAGTCTACTGAAGTAGACTGAAAATTTTTGCGCTATGAAGTCCTCTTCAGAGGACTTTAGCTATGAGACAGGGATTTACAATCCCTGGCGGACGTGCGGTTTCGCGTTAAGTTGACACCAGTGACAAGATGCCCATCCTACAAGAAAATTTGGGATGTTTTTTTATTTGGAAGTCCCTAATACCAATTTGAAAAAAGAATGCGACAAATAGACCATCTGTAGAGACGCGATGAATCGCGTCTTTAGCCAAGGATGTGTTGCAATCATTAATTAAATTGGTATAAGTTTCTTAATTGCGAATTGTGTTAGCGACGCAGGAGCGTAATTGCGAATTGGTATAAGTTGACTGTTCATCTTCTAATTAGCAGCGCAAGATGTAGCGGTGAGCGAGGAGTTATGGGGCGATGCAGTGGGTACTTGAGCAACCAGAACGACATTACCATTGGCATCTGTAACCCACCCTTGGGCTTCTACAATTTGAGTAGGTTCATTGACAGAATTAGCTTTCTGTGATTTTTCTTCTGTGTTTCGCTGCGCCTGAACAACCGCTTTTTTCTGAATACCGCTAGCACGTTTCTGACTCTCTGGAGAGAGTGTGATCCAATCTGCCAGCACTGCATCCTCAGCTATCAATGGCTGCGTGGGATCGGCTACTAATCCTCCACGCCCAGTAGCAATAAATGAACTTCTGGCTATTTTTCCACCAGAATCACAATCAGCAGCAATTTGCTGCGAACCATCAACCAGATTTACGGGTAATTCCACTAATCCCTTACTGGGGTCAACATCTGGTGAGTTGATTTGTACAGTGCCATTTAATGAAGGGTTTTGCTGAGAAAATGCGGTGATGTCACTTGTTCGCAGGTTATTGGGGTTTATTTCCTTTGGATCAAGCCTTTCTACATTTGCACGAGTGCGGGGCACAAATCCAAAGATGTTTTTCGCGGTGATTGTGATTTTACCACCAGAGCCAGAGACGGCGTTGGCAGTGATATCGCTATTTCCAAAGGGAGCGGCGACAAGGAAGCCATTAGGTGCTTTGATGGTGATATTACCGCCATTTCCATCACCCCCTGCATTAGTGGATATTTGGCTGTTGCGGCGCATCAGTAATAAGTCGCGCAGCTGTAGCTCAATGTCCCCGCCCCTACCTGACTCACTATTAGATGTGAGTTTTCCTTTATTGTCAAGCAGGATGGAGTGAGCGGTTATATTAAGTGCCCCTGCTTTCCCTAAATTTGGTACACCCCCTTGATAGTTGACACCCTTTCGAGCTTCACTACTTACATTTATTGCAGCCCCATTGCGGACAATTAATAGCCCCGTTGTGATATCTAAATTGCCAGCAGATCCAGTACCTGTAGTTGAAGCAGACAAGCTACTGGGTTTAGAACCATTTGGAGAGGTTCCGGTTAATTCTATATACTCGGAGGCGTTCACAGTCAAATTTCCTCCTTGTCCCGTAGCGGGTTTAAATTGGTTCTCAGCAAATAGAAATTGTCCGTCAGACCGTGTTGACAACTCTGCCCCTTCCTGAATACTTAGCCTCCGAGTATTAATCGTGATGTTACCAGCATTTCCCACATCATAAGTTGCGCTAGACAATCCGCTAAATATAAAATTACCAACTGGTGAAGCAGAACTTGGAAAAGAGAAACCACCGATTAGTTCGACCGAATCTGAAGCGTTTACGGTCAATTGTGCCACTGAATCGGAGACAGAATTATCAAGAAACACTTGTGCTCCATTGCTGACAATCAACTTCCTAGTGTTGATCGTTAAGTTTCCAGCGCTTCCTCCACTAAAAGTCCCAACGATCAAAGGTGTACCAGGGCCGATTAACTCTACAGTATCTGAGGCAGTAACTGTCAAGTTTGTTGCTAGTTGCCCGCTCAGGCTATTAGCTAAAATCTGTGAAGAACCAGTTAACAGGATACGTCTACCTTGCAACAGAATATTTCCTCCACCCTCGCCACTGACATCTACATAAGAAGGAATTTCAGTTCGCGAAATTAGTTGGATGTCCTGAAAATTTTTTACACTTTCGTATCCCAAGTCCCAACCTTGATCTGTTTGCTTTATTTGAACCAGACTATTAAGAGCAACACTTCCTAGCTCTATTCGTCCTCCTTTTGCTGTTAAATTTCCTCCCTCCAGCACTAGATTACTGCCTACAAGTGCTAAGGTTTTACCTGGCTGCACCTGTAGACCAACAGGCGCTTCCAAGTAATTGATTGTCCCACCTGGACTTGCTTGGGATTGATTGCGAATGGTTCCTGATGTATCTCCAAATTGTAAGCCAACGGGAACACTGACTGTCAAAAGAGGTGTGGTTTGGGGATCTGTAGCGCTAAATTTAGTACCATCGGTAAAGCTCAGACTACTCGCCGTACTTGCCACGAATGAACCGCCGATGTTTAAAGAAGCATTGGGCCCAAAAATAATCCCGTTGGGATTAATTAGAAAGAGGTTGGCTGTACCATTAGCTCGAAGTATGCCATCAATATTAGAAATAGACTTGCCCGTTACACGAGTAATGACGTTATCAATATTTGCCGCATTGTTAAAATAGGCTGTATTGCCAGTAAGAACAGAAAACTGTTCAAAACTGTGGAACAAGTTTGTACCAAGAGTTGCTCCACCATCAATCTGATCAGTCTGTTGACCATTAATCAGGATAGGTGTAACGATTGAATTGTTAGTTCCAAGAGTGCTATCCTCTTTAATCTGTGCCACAGCACAGTACTCAGATAAAGCGAATGTTCCAGTAACTGCTAAAGAACTTATTAGACTTAACTGCCAGCACCAAAGGCTGCTGTTTTGAGTCATAACAAAATTTGCACCTTCTAAATAATGGTTTATTAGTAAAGTATTGCCGATTACTTATTAAAACTAATAATCAGGCAAAATGAACTCTGTACTTAGCTAATAAGTCAATAAATCAGTAATTTCATATAACTGGATAAGCTCTTGCTAGCTGGATGAGTAATATTAGTAGTTAGTATTTAGCAGTAGAAATCTTGAAATAGCCAAGTATTAGGTAAGAGTTCCACTGTCACAATTAGATTAGTATTCTTTACTAAAGATGTTTCATTCTTCTTAACGCCTGACAGACTTAAAGAGAGTTAGGCTTTGAAAGAATGAAACACCCCTGCATTATTTACTGTTGCAAAACTGGTTGTGACAATTCTCTTATTTCCTTAGAATGACCAGTATGACTAGATGATAGTTTACTTGTATTTAATTTACCCAACAGCCACTAGGATAGCCGGGGACTGGGCAAGGTTTACAAAATCCGCCTATAGAAAGTGTTTGAACCGTTGGTTTTTGTTCTTTAATTGTTTGCAAAAAACTCTTGGCTTGCTGATTATCATCAGCATCACTAACCTCGATTTGAGTGAAATCGAGTAAGCACTGAACTTTTAAAATATTTTGTCCTGATATGCCATATTTTTCGAGTACTTCGCCAAAATTAGAGTTCTTTAGAATATTACTCAATTCGTTTTTAATCTCGTCTTCTAATTGCTGTAATGTTTGAGCATTTATAACTATTGGCTGTACTGTTTGAGAATCCATAAATTTTGCTCTCCTTGCAGAGTGGTAAATGTGTAAACTTATTTTGTGATGTACTAAATTAACGTGAATTTGATTAGTACAGTTTGGCAACGAAAGAATTAAGGATACAGAGTCTAGAGTGGCACGAAAGCATTCGGTTTCTAAAGCTCTTGCGAACTCCCATAATTATTACTTCAGCTTGGCTAGTTATAATTACGCATTACGTAACAAAACTTCATATATTTCTGCCGGATTTCTTTAAAGCGTTGATGAATCTGGCTACTGACCGATGTTCACTCAAGAGGATTGAGTAGGCGAACACTACGCGAACGGTGGGCTACGTCAATGTACGGACATCTGAGTTGAGTACAAGAAGCGATCGCTTCTTGTGAAATTCATAGCAAAAAAGCGATGTCTACGACGGGCTACGCCAACGCACTACACCTGATTTGAGCAGAAGGAGCGATCGCTTATATCAAGGTCATAATCTATTCCTAACTCCTCACTCCTAATTCCTAATTTTTTTACTTACCCGCCTAAAGTCCGTGTATAGATTACCTGACCTTGAGAATCATAGAGAAAAAGGGACACATTAGCATTGTCACTAATTACAGCTAAGGCTTCCCGTAAGATTTGCAAGTGATTGGTAACGTCAACAGCAGTATCCGAGTTCTCAGAATAAGGATTAGCCAAGTTATTTTGCCTGATTTGGTCATATTCAGGGGTTAGCCGGACAATAATTCCTGCATTGTCCATGCTAAAAGTGCAAATCCGAATTCCATTAATACAGGTTTTATCTAAATCAGTGCGGGTTTGTTGCAAACTACTAACAACTTGTACTTTTTCTTGTGCTTGTTTGAGGGCTGCTGAGTAGGGTTCGATGAGAGACTGAGCCTGAGTGTAGTACAAGCTATCTTCCGAAATCTGTTTAGCAGTTTGCAAAGCCTGATCCCAGTATGTCGCCGCAGCTTGCCATTGGTTTTGTTGCTGATATACTTTGGCTTGGTTGGCGGTGCTAAGGGCTTGTTGGTAGCTTTTAACAGCTAATCGTTCTTTAGTAGCGCGATCGCGTGCTACTACTAACTTAGGTTTATAATCTACCATCAGCTTTTGGGCATCTTGGTATCCAGCACTAGTCCGGGGAATGGTATTCAAGGTATTAACTACCACCAGCCAAGTAGACTGCACCTTTTGCCAATCATTCAAAGATTTAGCAGTAGCTTCCCGCCTTTCGGCTGCAACAGCAACAGCTTTTGCTGCTGTTATTTTTTTCAGCCATTTTTCCTCAGTAGCTATTTGCTGATTTACAGCGTGCAAACGGACACGATAATTAAGTAATTTACCCTGCACCAATCCATAGAGTTCACTACTGGAACTTATAGCTTCTAGTGGCGCTATAGCCTGTCGCCATAAGTGTTGCCTAGCTTGTAATTCCTCTAGACTAGATGCAGGAGTTTGAACTTTTTGTATCGCCAAAGATGCTGTCTGCAAAGCCTTGACCACCTGGTTGATTTTTTCTGACCGCCCAGAAAAACTTACTTTTAGTTCTTCTGACATCTGGTGACGGGGCGACCAACTAGGAATTACATTCAGGGCTGTACTGGCTGCTGCAAGTTGCTGTTGTATAACTACTAATTCTTTTTCAGACTTGGCGCGGCGCATCAGTTGCGGAGATTTTGTTTTTAATTGTGCAGCATTTTGTATTTCTTTACACTCAGACATCACACAAGGGCGAGTCAACAAGTAAGTACCACTACCTAAAACGACAATTCCCACCAACACTGCACCCAGTAGTACAGGTTTGACTTGGAATCCTGGCTTTGAAGCCGACAAATTCGGCACATCTGCAAACGGATCAAACAGTTCTTCTTCATCAGTCTCATCAATTGATGGAAAATATGTCAGAGCCGATGAGGATGAATAAGATATTGCTTCCTCATCTTCTCCTGCTCCCCCATCTCCCCATCTCCCCATCTCCCTATCCCCCCATTCCTCCGTCTGCTTCAGAGCCACGAAACATTTGGCATAAGGGAGTTGTTCACCAAAAACTCTGAGGAAACATTGCACTCGCTGCTCTTTGCGGGGTGCTAAAGACTGAAGTACTTCTTCAATGACTGCAAAAATTAGTTGAGCATCAACTATTACATCTGATGCATGTTGCGTTAAAATCATTAACTCGTCTTTATTGACGGCACACTTAACCTCGAAGACTTCAGCCGTTGAGACTTCTACAAGTAATTGTTCCTGCAAAGTTTTGGCTAAAAGCTGTAAATCTTCCTGCTGGACTGCTACTTTCATAGAGCTTTCCCGCTGAATTTCTATATTGTTTTGATTATTTTTAAGAGGATGAAACGAACTTTCTCGGTTTGTTGAATGCAAATGCACAGTTTAACCAACCACAGCCTGAAAATCTGAACGACCAACTTTCTAACACAAATTCTGACTTTTCACCAAAAATAAAAAAAGCAGTTATTGTTTGCGTCGCTACATTTTCATAGCGCTAGATGCAAAATTAAATAATCTGTCTTCAGATATAAATTACAAATAAAAAATGGGAATAATAGAATTTTTGAGTATTCTCACTGCATTATTTCGCGATAATAAAATTCACAGAAGCTACTGCTTTGCAAAATTCTAGTTGCAGAGCAGTTGTGACCAAATTATCCAGAGGTTAAGGAAATGATGCTATGTCAGAGGGTTTTGACAGAAATGCTAGTTATCTTCTATGCTGGGAAACCTACTGAAGAGATTAATTAAGTGTTGTGGCTCTGGCACAAACAGGTTAGCTATCGAAATTAATGTATCTAATTTGCTGAATTCGATAAAGTTGATCCGTGAAAAATAAGTTTTTATAGCTGCCAAAAGCTTAATTATGTAATAAAGGTGCTGCAAAATATTAAGACAGCAATAACCAAAAGCTTGGAAAGTGTCAATACTAAGGTGTATCAATGGATTTATTAGAGTACCAAGTTAAAGAATGGTTTGGGAAAATAGGCATTCCGGTATTGCCTTCGCAACGAATTGATCATCCTACAGATTTGAAACGTTTAAAAATTCGCTTCCCAATTGTACTGAAATCTCAAGTACACGGTGCAGAACGGGCAAAAGCAGGTGGAGTCAGGTTTGCCCAAACGACTATCGATGCGATCGCAGCTGCTCAAAATATCTTTAGTTTACCAATATGGGGCGAATTGCCGGAAGTTGTGCTGGCAGAATCTAAATACGACGCCAACCAAGAATTTTATCTCGCAGTAGTTTTAGATACCGCTGTCTGCCGACCAGTACTTTTAGGTTGCAAAGAAGCAGATATTGATTGGGAATCCGCTGGGGAAAGAATGCAGCATGTTGTCGTGGAACAGGAATTCTCGCCATTTTATGCGCGACGATTGGCTTTAAAAATGGGTTTGCAAGGAACGCTAATGCAGTCGGTAAGCAGCGTTGTGGAGAAGATGTACCACTTATTTGTGCAAAAAGACCTGGATTTAGTCGAAATTAATCCCTTGGCAGTCAGTGCTACTAGTCAAGTTATGGCTCTTAATGGTAAAGTCAGGGTCAACGAACGGGCGATCAAGCGTCATCCCGATCTCGCCGAGATGGCAGCAAAAATTATCAGTCGTCATAGCAGTACTGAAATCAACAGTATTTTAGGCAGCTGGAATGGTGTAAAGATGCACGGAAAAATCGGTATTTTAGGTAATGGTACTGGTTCAGTGATGGCAACTTTAGATTTAGTGGCTAATGCTGGTGGCAATCCAGGCGTTTGTTTGAATCTACGTCATGCTTTCCTTACAGATACTACACCAACTACCTTCCGCGATCGCTTGGAGACAAGTCTAAAAATCCTGGAGGCTGACAAAAGTATTCCAGTAATACTAATTAACTTTCTAGGTAGCATTCCTCAAATTGAACAAGTAACTGAAGTTATAGGCAGATTTGTGCAGCAGGAAAATAGCGAACTTCAATCACAGGTTGTACATTCTAATGGCAGTAAAAATAGCCGAGAGCGAAATTTTACACCCTTGGTTGTCCGTCTTGCTGGTTCTGAATTTAAGGCTGCTAGAAAATATTTAGCAACACTAAAAACCCACACTGATGCGCTCCTCGTGGTAGAAAATTTAGATGAGGCAGTAGCGGCAGCGGTTCTTCTTGCTAAACCAACGGTTAATAAGAAGTAGTAACTGTCATTTTTTCCAATTCAAAAATCAAAAATTAATAATTTTTACCGCAGGGCATAAATTTTTGAATTTGATGCTGAAACCAAGTACAGCTTTGCTTCCTGGGACTAAATTATATAGTACATTGAAACTGAATATTCCTAAGACATCTTGCAAAAGTAACTTTTGCAAGATGTTGGGGAAAGGTTAAAGGGAAAGGGAAAATTCCATCCTTTCCCCTCTACCCCTTATCCCAAGAGGGGGCCCCACCTTCCCCTTTACCCACTTCTGCAAGAAGTCTCTAGTTAGAGGCGGATTTTGCCACTTTTGGAACACTCAACCTCAAGAATAGTTTTTGGAATTTCAGTAAAAATTGAATCAATACGACAATGTAAAAGTGTCGTTTCTATTCCCAGTGCTTTTAGGCACTGGGTTGCCAAAATCTAGGGTAATTTTTTATGAATCTAACGCCAGAAAGTAAAGTCTTAATTCAAGGCTTTTGTGAATTTATATCAAGCACTCATGTTGCTCAAATGAAAGCTTATGGCACAAATTTAGTAGCTGGTGTCAATCCTGGATGCGGTGGACAGGAATTGCATGGACTGCCAGTATTTGATTTAGTAGAGGAAGTAATAGGACAATTTGGGGCAATTGACACGACGATTATTTGTGTAGATCCTTACGATGTTTTAGATGCGGCATTAGAAGCGATCGCATCTAATATTCGCCAGATCATTATTATCACCGCTGGCGTGCCGCCTTTGGATATGGTGCAATTACTCCGCAAAGCCGAAGCCTGTGAAACTTTGGTAGTCGGGCCAAATAGTCCGGGGATCATTGTACCCGGAAAAATTCTCTTAGGGACTCAACCTAGTGAATTTTATACCCCTGGTTCTGTGGGGATCGTTAGTCGTAGCAGTACTCTTACTTACGAAATCGCCTACGAATTAACAAAAGCAGGTTTAGGACAATCGATTAGTGTCAGTATTGGTAGTGATGCGATCGTTGGTTCCTCATTTCTGCAATGGCTGCAAATTCTCGATGAGGATGAAACCACACAAGCGATCGTTTTAGTCGGTCAACCTGGTGGTGGTAGTGAAGAAGCAGCAGCCCGATACATTACTGAAGCAATTGATAAACCAGTAATTGCCTACATTGCCGGCCGACAAGCACCACCAGGAAAAACTTGGCGTCAAACCGGGACTTTAGCAACGGTTATCGGACGCGATTCTAACTTTGGCACAGCCCAAAGTAAATTAGCTGCTTTAAAAGAAGCGGAAGTTCCGGTAGCTGAACGCCCTTCTCAGATTCCAGAATTATTGAGAAAAGAGATTAACTAATTACTAATACAACTCTTGGAGAGGCTGCGCCAACGGCTACGCTCAGTACAAGTTCGTAATTCAATTCTTAACTACGAATTACGAATTACGTTAGCGAAGCGGTAGCGACTCAGGAGCGTCATTACGAATTATTTTAATGAGCGGTTTTGAGGGAACAAGTAGGCGATCGCAGCGTAACCCGAAACACTGAGTAAACTAACCAAAAAAGCAGCCAGAACAAAAGTAGACATAATTATTACACTCTATGCGCTTCCAAAATCTCGGCATTCATCAACAAACCAAGATTTTGGATAGTTTCAAATTAGCAATTGGGTATGACACAGCCATGACTACCTTATGTCAATCCCTTGTATCTCAAGGCTTTAAGTCAAGAGCAGCAAAATCTCTAATTTGGTGGCTTGGAATTAAATGGATTTGAGAGACAACAGATAAATTTCAACCCCTACCTCCTGCCTTCTGCCTCCTGCCTCCTACCTCCTGCCTCCTGCCTCCTGCCTCCTGCCTTCTTCAAGCCAAAGGCAGAAAAAACCGAAACGTACTGCCAACTCCCAATTCGCTTTCTACCTGAATTTGACCGCCTTGTAGTTCAATCAAACGACGGGAAATAGTTAAACCAATACCAGTACCTCCCGAATGGCGATCGCGCGATTGGTCGGCTCGCCAGAAGCGTTCAAACACATGAGGCAAATTTTCTGGAGCAATACCAATGCCTGTATCCACAACCGCAATCCAGAGTTGAGATGCTTCAGTCCCAACACTAATGGTAATTGAACCTTCGTTAGTGTAACGCACTGCATTACCTAGCAGATTAACCAACACCTGTTCTGTACGGTCAATATCTGCCAATACGAAAGGTAGGATAGATGGACATTTTAAGAGCAGAACTGGCCCATCTTCCAGCAGTTGGTCGGTAAATTTCTTCACTAATGACTCTAACAACGGACGCAGATTTACCCGTTGGATATTAATTGGCAAATAACCCGCTTCTGCCTTAGATAGTTCTTGTAAATCGTTCACCAACCGCTCTAAGCGCCTAGTCTCTTTAGCTAAACGCCGATAGATTTCAGGAGACGCTTCAATTTCCCCATCAGCCAGTTCTTCCAAGTAACCGCGCACCACGGTTAACGGTGTTCGTAATTCATGGGTCATATCTCCAATCACTTCTCGCCGCCGCGCTTCAACCCCTTCTAAACTGGCTGCCATCCGATTGAAACTAGCACTCAGTCCACTGAGTTCGGGAATGTCAGACACAGGTAGCCGTGCATCCATCTGACCAGCAGCAAATTTTTGGGTAATTTGTTCCATCTCGGTCAACCGCTGCATAATCCGTTTGGATACCCAGTAACTCAATCCTCCAGCGGCGGTGGTTCCCACTAAGACTGACCAAATAGTGCTTCGTCGCCAAGCAAATTCAAATCCTGTAACTAATTCAGTGCGGATATTGATTAAGTCGAACCCCCGGTTTTCTAATCGTTCTAAATGCAAGACAAACAAGTGGGGGGAAGAGATTTTGCTGATGCTCACCAGACTCGCTACTCCCACGATCATTACTACTAAGTGGGAGAAAAATAGGCGTCCTCTCAGCCCCATCTTCATAATATTTACGCCACCAGAGGATCTTCAAATTTATAGCCCACACCAACAACAGTTTTAATAAAAGTGGGATTTGCCGGATCAGGTTCAATCTTTTTTCGCAACCGAGCTACATGAGTATCCACCACTCGTTCATCGCCAAAAAAGTTATCTCCCCAAAGTTTATCAATTAGTTGGGTGCGATTCCAAACTCGACCAGGATTGCTGACAAAGGTAGTTAGCAAATTAAATTCTAGGGTAGTTAAGTCCAAAATTTCAACGTCCTGAGAATTCATCTGGCGACTGGCAGTGCGCTGGTCTACATCGACAATAAAATGTTGGGTACGATTGATTTGATGTTGTCCCCCTTGGCGGAGGCTACGCCGTAATAGTGCCCGCACCCTAGCTACCAATTCTCTGGGGCTAAAGGGTTTTACCATGTAATCATCAGCACCAGTAGATAGTCCAATGACGCGATCAATTTCTTCACCCTTAGCCGTGAGCATCAAAATGTAAGGATCTTTTGTGCCTGGTTTCTGGCGAATTCTGGCGCAAACTTCCAACCCATCCAAACCAGGAATCATTAAATCTAGAATGATTAAATCCGGTGGTTGCTCCTGAAACATCCGCAAAGCATTCAGACCATCGCGGCTAATGCGACAAAAAAATCCTTCCTTTTGTAAAGAGAGTTCGATTAAATGAGCAATTTCTGGTTCATCTTCAACTATTAAAATATCCATTTAAATTAAGGTCGAGCAAAATGCAAAGATTAAAGAAGACACAAAGACGCATCTTCTTTGTCTGCATCTTTGTATCACTACATCTTCTTTATTAATTAAAGGTTTGAATTTGACGCTGTTCGATAACTATAGCCAAGATTAGAATCTTTTTGAATGTGTGTTTTAATACTATCGAGGTCAATAAAGCAGTCGGCAACATCAATCAAACTTTCACTCGTCGTTGTTTGCAGACTCACCACTTCCACTCGAACACCCATTCTGCTGACAGCATTTACAGCATAAGCTAAATCTCCATCCCCACTCACCAAAACCGCAGTATCATAATAAGGAGCTAAAGTTATCATATCTACAGCAATTTCTACGTTCAGATTTGATTTTTTGAAATTTTCTGCTGCCAAAACAAGCTCTTTTGCTACTACACGATAGCCATTACGACGCATCCACAACAAAAAACCCTGTTGCTTTTCATTGCTGAGATCAACCCCAGTATAGAAGAAAGCACGCAACAGTCTTGAACCGTTAGTTAAATGACAAAGCAATTTAACATAGTCAATTTCTATGCCCAGTTGCAAAGCTGTATGAAACAGACTTAAGCCATCAATAAAAATAGCAACTCGACCACGATTTAAGCTATTAAAAATCGAACTATCAGGTGCAGAATCTCGCATCTTAGTATCTTTAGCTTTGATAGGAGTATCGCTCAAATTCTGCCCTTGCCAATGGGGTTTAGCTTTGAGTACTTTAGATTCCTTAAATTCATTTCTTTGTTTGCTAAAATTAGTTATAATCATTGATACCTCTGATTTTAAAGTTAGAAAAATTTTTCGGTAAATTCTCTATAGTATAGTCTGTGCTGATTTACAAACCCAGCAGGTAATGGTCTTAAGTCACTACATGCAGATAAACTTAACTGGCGCTCAATAAAATTCAAAGTAGACAGCCCAAGAGTTTGTCAATTTTCCCAGGAACGGTTTAACGATATGTTGCCTCTGTCCACAAATATGTTAATCTTTACCCACCAAGACAGCAAGAGTCTGGAAAAAATAAATCTTTTTGTCAGGATAGGGGAAAGCTTCGCGAACGTCATCTATCTATATTTTATTTTACCTCTGCATTTTAATAACCTTGCAGTCAGTAAGTTGAGATTTAAGACAGGCTAAAGACGCTCAAATACTGGCAAAGAATGTAATATGCGATGCTTGCGGCGGGCTACGCCAACGCACTTTCAAAAGTTAGGTTGTACTCAGGTATTTAAGTAATCTTTAATGTGATCAGCACTGACGACAATACCAGAATCCCGACTTCTTTAAAGAAGTCGGGATTCTAAATCTTAGTCTTTAGCTAACTTGTTGTTAGATGTGTAGTAAACCTTACTACCAGTGTCAGGTACAAAATGGCAGCTGACACATGAATGCCATAATGACTTCCAAATGGGTTCTTCAGATTTGTGGAAATACTCACCCATCACCGGTTTTATTGCCTCAGTTGCCTTCAGCAAATTGTAGTGAGGGATATTAAGGAATATGTGGTGAGCGACATGAGTACCAATATCGTGATGGATATGATTAACCAAACCATAATCACGGTCAATACTAGAAATCGCGCCTTTCAGGAAAGTCCAATCTTCTCCACGATACCAGGGAAGCTCTGGCTCAGTGTGGTGCAAGAATGTCACCAAATCGAGCCAAATTATAAACACAAGGTAGGGTACTGCATAATATTTCAGCAACCACATCCAACCCCATTGGTAGGTGAGGAAACCGAGCAAACCTACCATACCAATCAAAAGTACAGTACTAGTGATGACATCCCATTTTTCCGATGGCTTGAAAAGCGAACTGCCGGGCATAAAGTGGGAGCCTTCCTTGTTAGGAGAACGCTTAAACAAATACACAGGATAAGCCAATAGAAAAACATAATATCTGCCGATCTTTTGGGCTAAAGGCATCTCCTTGTATTGTGATTCGGTCACAGGATACCAGCTTTCATCATTATCGATATTGCCAGTATTTTTGTGATGGGTTCTATGGCTGATCCGCCAACCATGATAAGGAACAAGTATTGGTGTGTGCGAAAGATGTCCAATCAAATCATTGAGCCATTTATGCTTAGAAAAAGATTGGTGTCCGCAGTCATGCCCAACTACAAACAAAGCCCAAAACATCGTTCCTTGCATTAGCCAGAAAATCGGGAAGAAAAGCCAAGAATCCAGGTAAGAAGCAACTGCATAAAGCAGACCAATAATCAGGATGTCACGAAAGAAGTAAAAAAGTGATTTTGTCACATTGGGCTGAAAGCATTCAGCAGGAATTGCAGCTTTTAAATCCCCAAGTGTGAAAGGTAATTTAGTCGTATCCTCAGACGTTTCACCGCCAGGAGGATTATTGAAACTGATGGTATCTAATTGCACTGGATTCTTTTGTTAGATATAAATCGGAACTTGATTTGAGACCAAATAATCTCACCTCTAGGATGCCCACGAAACTAGCGATCGCTAACACAAAAGAGGATAATTTCTGGCAATTTACCTAACAATTTTAGTCATTAAAAAATTGCCAGATTCTATTTAAACACAGCATGATAAACGCTCTCGTTAATTCAAGAGCGTGAGTGTAATCACAGCGCTATTTATTGCTCTGTATAATGCTCGTCAAAAGTCTTATAGCCAACATCAGTTGTGTACAGTTGACACTGGTCTGTAATCTGCTTCATTAAAGGCCAAGAAAACTGACACTCATCATGGAGATAAGGCTGCCAATTCTCTTTGATGCTGCTGTAAGCTAACCGCAAATTATAAGAAGGAATAGCTGTGGAAATATGATGAGGGACATGAACATTGATATCGTGACACAAAACTTCTACCCAACGCGGATAATCGCAATGAATAGTGCCAGATAGTTGTGCTAGAGCTTCGTTCCACTTGTTCGCTGTCGCAAAAGGAACATCTACGGCAGTATGGTGAACAATGGTAAAAGTACTCATCCAAAAATGGTAAACCATCCAGGGCACTAGCCAAAACTTGACAAATCCCCAGATACCAGTTGTGGCGATAAGAAGGGGAAAAGCGATCGCAGCAAACACAACTACTACACCCACAGAAAGCTTGATACTCGATTTGTCTTTAGTTTTGAAGTTCCGCCAATCAAAATGCACCACAGCCCAATGTCCAATGGAACCTACCCACCAGAAGCGTTTACGCATGAACAGCTTAAAAGCAGACTGCCGGGTTTTATCCCAATTTTCAAACACTTCTGGTCTGATTGGATGCCAAGCATTGTCCTCATCCAGCTTGTTGGTATGAGTATGGTGATAATTATGCTTAATGCGCCAACTGTGAAAGGGGTAAATCAACGGCATCATGAAGAAATGCCCCACTAAATCATTTACCCAACGACGTTTGGCAAAAGACCTGTGTCCACAATCATGGCCAATTACAAAAAATCCTGTTAAAGCAGTGCCCGTAAAAATCCAAGCTAGGGGCAAAAGAAACCAAGGAGTGATAATCAAGCTGTAGTAACCCAAGGCAACTGCCAAAACACTCAGAATTACTTGTGTCCAGGCTTTGCGACGGTTCTGCTGAAAACATTCCCGTGGCAGGGTTTTAACAATATCTTTGAGCCGGAAGTCGGAATTACTAGGCTCGTCACTTAGTTTCTGGCTATTAATTATTGATGTAGTCATGAACACCTGAAAAACAACAAACTCCTCCACCAAGTCACTAAAAAAGTGGCTTGCCGCAAAATTTCTTAATATTAGCGCTTCGGATTATAGCAACCTAACCGACACAAGCGCACCCGTAAATAAACTTTTGAAAAGTGGGGAGTTAGGAGTTAGGAGTGATGAGTGAGGAGTGATGAGTTTAGATTCTTAACTCAAGCCTAATTGTGAATTAGAAACGCTCCTTGTTCTCATAAAAATCGACGGGAACATAAACATTTCAACGCCTGATTCACACCCTCACGTAACTCCAAACTCCTAACTCCAAACTCCTAACTAGTTTTTGTTGGGGCCAACTTCACATTAGTAGCTAAACCAACTGCTTGTAGCAATTGAACTGTCATCCAGGTTAAATCGATTTCCCACCATTCCAGCCCATGACGAGCTGAGTATTGAAAAGCATGATGGTTATTATGCCAGCCTTCACCGAAAACTAGTACGGCTACCCACCAGCAATTAGTCGATTTATCACCAGAATCATAGCTCTGATAGCCAAATTTGTGAGTGGCGCTGTTCACCAACCAAGTGCAGTGGTAAACCCAGACAATGCGAACAAAAATACCCCAAATAACAAACGGCCAGCCACCCAGAAGTAAAAGCAATACTCCCAGAGCAACCTGGATCAAAATGAAATATTTTTCTAAAAACTGATAAACTGGGTCTTCGGCAATGTCTTTGGTGAAACGAGGAACATCAGCGTGAGCGGGACAATAATGAGTCAGCCAACCCATGTGGCTCCACCAGAAGCCTTTATTGGAATCATGGGGATCTGTGTCAGTATCAGAGTTTAAATGATGAATGCGATGTGTCCCAACCCACTCAATTGGGCCTCCTTGACACGAGAGTGTGCCGAAGAAAACCAGGAGATACTCTAGCCACTTGGGAGTTTGAAAACTGCGGTGGGTGACAAGGCGGTGAAATCCTAGAGTAACTCCTAAACCACCTGTTACCCAGTACAGCAATAAACCCACACCAACTGCCGTCCAGCTAAAGTTACCAGGAACAAAGGCAAATAAAGCGCCGATGTGCAGTCCAATGAAAAACAGGGTATTAACCCAGTTAATTTGAGGTTTGGTTGAAGTAGCAATTGTCATGCAGTAACCTGAATTTGAATTTTCCAGCCTAGTATGTGGGATCTTAAAATCCGCATATCTATAATTTAATTTTTTTTGAACGAGGAACTGATGAACAGCTTAGAACAGCTGCGGCAAGCAGAACAGGCACTATTAGAAATTTTTTCTGGAATTGACACTCAGGTCAAGCATAATCTAAAACGAGTGCTGGATGCTTTTCGTAATCACCGTGTAGGCGCACACCACTTTGCTGGTGTAAGTGGCTATGGTCACGATGATTTAGGACGAGAAACTTTAGATAAAGTTTTTGCCGAAGTTATGGGTGCTGAAGCTGCGGCCGTGCGAGTTCAGTTCGTTTCGGGAACTCATGCGATCGCCTGTGCTTTGTTTGGTGTTCTCCGTCCTGGAGATGAAATGTTAGCAGTGGTCGGTTCTCCCTACGATACGCTTGAAGAAGTCATTGGTTTACGGGGTCAAGGTCAAGGCTCACTTATCGAGTTTGGCATAAATTACCGCCAATTGGAGCTAACCTCAGAAGGAACTATAGATTGGCAAGCAATAAGAACTAGTGTGGGTGAAAACACTCGTTTAGTGTTAATTCAGCGCTCTTGTGGCTATTCTTGGCGTCCTAGTTTATCAATTGCTGATATTGAAAAAATCGTCCATTTGGTAAAGCAGCAAAACCCGAACACCGTTTGCTTTGTGGATAACTGCTACGGTGAATTTATTGAAACAAAGGAACCTACAGCCGTAGGTGCTGATTTAATGGCGGGTTCATTGATTAAAAATCCTGGTGGTACTATTGTCAGCGCTGGCGGTTATGTCGCCGGTCGCGCCGACTTAGTAGAAGCATCTGCCTGTCGCCTCACTGCTCCTGGTATCGGGAGTTATGGCGGTGCTACTTTTGACCAAAATCGCCTGTTGTTTCAAGGCTTATTTCTGGCTCCGCAAATGGTGGGAGAGGCGATGAAAGGAACTTATCTGACCGGTTATGTATTTGATAAACTCGGTTATCCAGTAAATCCTGCACCCCTGGCTCCCCGTGGAGATGTAATTCAGGCAATTAAACTTGGTTCTGCCGAAAAGCTAATTGCTTTCTGTAAAGCAATACAACAGCATTCTCCCATCGGTTCTTACTTAGATCCTGTTCCAGATGAAATGCCGGGGTATGAGAGCAAGGTGGTCATGGCTGGGGGGACATTTATTGAAGGGAGTACTTTGGAGTTATCAGCCGATGGGCCTTTGCGTGAACCGTATGTGGTTTATTGTCAGGGGGGGACTCATTGGACTCATGTAGCGATCGCACTCGAAGCTGCGATCGATGCAGTTGGCAGTATCGACAAACAGGAGAATCGTAAGGAATGAGCGATCGCTATAATCCTACTACTGCTACACGCCTCAATGTCTACATCCAAGGTCAAGGATTCCCCATTTTGGTCTTACACGGTC
Source organism: Nostoc sp. KVJ20 (assembly GCF_001712795.1). Taxonomy (GTDB): domain Bacteria; phylum Cyanobacteriota; class Cyanobacteriia; order Cyanobacteriales; family Nostocaceae; genus Nostoc. The sequence continues at coordinate 26,356 of NZ_KV757632.1, read as the reverse complement.
ATCCTGGTTCTGGTCGTAGTCTTTCTGTCTTTACCAATCATTTATCAAAACGCTACAAAACTTTTGCCCCTGATTTACGTGGATACGGCAAAAGTCGCTGCAATAGCAATTTTGAGATGAATGATCATTTGACTGATTTAGAAGCGCTGCTAGACCGCTTGAAGATTGAAAAGTGCCTCGTATTGGGATGGTCACTTGGGGGCATTCTCGCAATGGAGTTGGCATTACGTTTACCAGAGCGGATTACCGGGCTGATTTTGGTGGCGACAGCCGCAAAACCCCGTGGTAGTCATCCTCCTATAACTTGGCAGGATAATTTATATACTGGCGTTGCTGCCTTATTGAACTATATAAAACCAAGTTGGCAATGGAATATTGAAACTTTTGGTAAGCGATCGCTTTTTCGCTACCTAATCCAACAACATACATCTACCAGTTACAACTACATTGCTAAGGAAGCAGTACCAGCTTATTTGCAAACCTCTCCTGCTGCTACTCGCGCCCTCTATACTGCAATTCAATCGGGATACAACCGACTTCTAGATTTGCAACAAATTCAATGTCCTAGTTTAGTACTTGCTGGTGAACAAGACCGCCACATCACATCTGATTCCAGCTTACAAACTGCTCAACACCTCCAAAATTCTCAGTGGCAGTGCTATCCCAACACTGCCCATCTTTTCCCGTGGGAAGTTCCCCAACTGATGCTCAGAGACATTGACCATTGGCTGGAAGAACATCCGCAGGTAATTGGTAGTCAATAATAATTACTAATTCGTAATTACGCTCCTACAGACGCTCTTTCCTCGCTACCGCTAACGTAATTAAGTTTACGTAACGGTCATTTAGAAAGATTCACAAAACTTGCCGATGAAGAAGCAGGGGACTTAAACCCCCAGAATTAGTTAAAAATTTTGACTATTGACGAAGAAGAAACGGAGAGAGAAGATGTGGTGACGCGGTGAGTGAAAAAGAAAGACTTGGTAACGCAGTCAAAGAATTATCTGTGTATCCATGTCTTTGCATCTCCACATCCCCGCGTCCTATTCATTTTCTGGCCTAAATTAAATCTGACCGCCAAAGGCAGGCTGTACTTTGCGGTCAAATCTTTCCCCCAAGTCTTCAGCGATGGTTAAGGTATTAGGTTTGCAGCGTTTGATATGGACAACAATTCCTTGCGCCCCTTCGATCTCCAAATCTTCTATATATCCAATGCTTGACAATTTGGCATCAGAAGAATTCAGAAATGGCCCGAAGTAGTACGTGCAGCGGGGATTCTGCGTCACAATCTCTACCCACCAAGCCAAGCCGATGTAGTCGAATGTGTTAATCAACACTTCCTTGAGGTTATGCCAAATGGTTTTCATGATTTTCGCCAATTTGTAAACGTGCTACAGGGTGTTAAACGATATGGTGCTTTATTATCTTTTACATTTCTTTATACTCTGTTACCGTTATTTTTTCAAAGAGATTTTTTGTAATCTATCTAAGTGCAGCGTATTTTGCGATCGCTGACGATAAATTTCATAAAGCGCCATACCCGCTGCTACCGAGGCATTGAGGCTAGGAGTCTTACCTTGTAGAGGAATCGATACTAAGAAATCACAAGAACGTTGAGTCAACATACCCAGACCTTCGCCTTCTGAGCCGATTACCAAAACGATTGGGCCAGTAAAATTGACTGTATGCAAGGGTTCGCTCCCACTTGCAGCGGTGCCATAAATCCAAAAGCCAGCTTCTTTTAATTCTTCTAAGGCGCGGCTGAGGTTGACAACTCTAGCTACAGCAAAATTTTCTAAAGCACCTGCTGCCACTTTCATGACAGTGGAAGTGATCCCAGATGCCCTTCTTTGGGGAATCACCAATCCTTGAGCGCCTATTGCTTCGGCGGTACGAATAATTGCTCCCAAGTTGTGGGGATCTGTAATGCCGTCAGCCACGACAATTACGGGATCGGTTACAGATTTGGCTTGTTCCAGTAGATCCGGTAATTCGATGTAGGCGTAGGGAGCAATTTGTGCTGCCACACCTTGGTGATTAGCGCCGTTGGTGAGATGGTCTAAACGCTTGGGTTCAACCTCATCAATCACTGCGCCATTTTCCTTCGCTTGCAAGAGAAAATGGTGAAAGCTGGGATCATAGCGCAAACGAGTAGTAATCCAGAGACGGTTGAGATTGCGCTGATTTTGCAACGCACTCAATACTGGATGACGACCGTAGATTAGATCGCTATCTTCTGTCGATTCTGTAGATACAGACGCTTGGGAGAAGTTGTTATTTCGTTGTCGGGAGTTGCCATAACTAGGGTTGCTATCTATTTTCCGAGGATTGCGATTCGGATTAACAACAGAGATGGTGTTGCCATCTACTTTCCTGGGATTATGAGTCGGATTAGCAGCAGAGGTGGGTTTGCTATCTATTTTTCTAGGATTATGAGTCGGATTAGCAACAGAGGTGGGTTTGCTATCTATTTTCCGAGGATTACGAGTCGGATTAGTAACAACACGCTTACCTTTAAGTTTTACGGGTTGTCCACGATTTGGTTCGCTAGAAGTATTAACTTTTCTTGGTTTATTCTGCATTTTAGTTATGGATATAGCGTATGGTTGACAATCTCGATTACCTCAATTTCTTGAACCTAATCTACTGCTGTGGCTACTATGAAATTGAGTTTTCACTCTTTTTCTATATGAAGTATTTGCAACAGTTCGGTTAGACGCTGGTAATCGGTGAGATATAAGTAGCCAACTAAGGTTTCTAAACTAGTTGCCTGTTGATAAATTTCGGGATTAAGTCGCTTAGGGCGTCCTGTAGCGGCGTTTCTACCCCGTCGGACAATTTCTAATTCGGTATCCCTGAGATGAGGAATCAGCGATCGCAAATGTAGCGCTTGTGTTTCCGCTCTTACCTGCTCCACTACCAGACGATGGTAAATTCCTGACCGCTGCAATGGCAGCAGATAGAAGATTCTAACATACAACTCATAAATTGCGTCCCCCAAATATGCTAAAGCACTAGGAGAAATTTGTTGCACTTGTGAGAGGGAAATCTGTTGGAATGGCGCTGTGGTTGCCAAGAGTGCTTGATTCCAAGATAAACTCTGTTTGGGAGTTTTATCTTGTCCATCTAATAGCTCTTCCTCCTGTGACTTCACAAATAAATCATTCCTTCACTGGCTCTATTTGGCAGGCATTCTTCGCAAAGACTGATTTTTCTGAAGTATGCCATGATAGTATACTTAGCATAATCAATACTATCAAAATTACTTCCTAATTTCATCTTTTTGATTGAGAGTTGGCACTTTAAATCACCCTGATGTCAACGCCTATAAACCAAATTTCGCCTACTTCTTGTGGTGTTTGCTTAATATAGGGTAAAATTCTGACATCAAATTCACCCTTCTACTCAATGGCATTGCCATGCTTACTTAGTAAGCGACAATTTTCCACTATACAGTATTAAGTCAAGTCTATCTATAGAAAAATCTGCTGGATTTGTATTTCTTACAGATTTCTCACATTTGATTGCTTATCCAATATTTTAGCCAACGATTACATACCCAATAACCGGGTGTTTATATATTTAGTTATTGCTCAACTTTAAATATAATAGCTCAACTGGCTTTCTCCCTCTCCCACAAGGAGAGAGGTTTTTTGCCAGAAGTTTTAAAAATTAAGCTATCCGATGTTGAATCTAGATAGCTAAATTGAACTCTCAGGTCGAGCAATCAAGACTACTTGACGTTTTCTAGAGCGTCTTCAACTGATTTTTGCAGGGAGAGAAACTTCTCTAGGCGAACAAGCTTGACCGTTTGAGTTACACGGGCATTCGTGACAATTTGCAAAGTGCCATCAGCAGTTTGAGCTTGCTTGGCGAGCTGCACCAAAGCGCCCAAGCCAGAGCTATCAACAAAGTCAATTTGTGAGAGATCCAAAATAATATGCTTAGGGCCCTCGTCAATCTTGCTGCCAAGTGTCTTGCGAAATGTCGGCTCAGAAAAAGCATCTAACAAACCTGTGAGGCGGAATAGCTGACAGTTATCCCGGACTTCGCGAGTGCCTCTCAGGCTAACGGTTAGATTTAGTGGCTCAGCAATAATTCCCTCCTCATGAGTTAAAGTGAACGCTCAAGTATAGATGGTTTTTGAGCAAATTGTCTACAATCTGTTGGAATAGGGGATTGGGGATTGGGCATTGGGCATTGGGCATTGGGCATTAGAAAACTCTTCCCTATTCCCTATTCCCTATTCCCTATTCCCCATTCCCTATTCCCTATTCCCCATTCCCCATTTTTACCTCACCTCAGCCACAGCTTGACGTGCTGTTCGCATGGATTGGACAAATTGCTCAAATAAGTAATCAGCATCGTGGGGGCCAGGACTGGCTTCTGGGTGATACTGTACGGAGAAAACAGGTAGAGATTTGTGACGTACCCCGGCAATGGTGCGATCGTTTAAGTTCAGGTGGCTGATTTCCACAACTGCCGTAGGTAAAGAATCTGGGTCAATAGCAAAACTATGGTTTTGGCTGGTAATTTCTATCCTTTGTTGTAAACCCGCAGGCTGATTCAAACCACGATGACCAAATTTAAGTTTATAGGTTTCTGCCCCTAGTGCATGACCTAAAATTTGGTGTCCCATACAAATACCAAAGATAGGTTTTTGACTTAACAGAAGTGCTTTGGCAGTTGCAATCCCTTCGGTGACGGCAGCAGGGTCACCAGGGCCATTAGAAAGAAACACACCATCTGGATTGTATTTGAGAATTTCCTCTGGTGGTGTATCAGCAGGTACAACAATCACCCGACAACCATAACTTACTAGGCGACGCAAGATATTACGTTTTATGCCAAAGTCAAGGGCAACAACAGTAAAGGGTTCCCCAAGATTTTCCGCAGCCTCAGAGTTAAATTGCCAAGCTGGAATGGTGGGATCTGACCATTCATAAGCCGTTGGGGTGGTGACTTCACGAACCAGATTTAATCCTGCCATGTTGGGAGCCGCTAGTACCTGCTCTAGCAATTCCGCTTCATCAAGAATAGTCGTAGAAATGCCACCATTCATAGCTCCGAACATCCGAATTTTGCGGGTGAGGGCGCGGGTATCGATGCCGTAGATTCCTGGCACTTGGTTTTGTTTGAGGTAGTCAGGTAAAGATTGTGTCGATCGCCAGTTACTCGGTCGTTGACAAATATTGCGTGCGATCGCACCCCGCACTTGTGGGCCATCTGATTCCTCATCTTCAGGATTGACACCTGTATTGCCTAATTCCGGATAGGTAAAAATGACTATTTGACCGCAGTAACTAGGATCAGTCAGGACTTCTTGATAGCCGGTCATACCAGTGTTGAACACCACTTCTCCGATCGCGGTTCCCGTAGCACCGAAAGACCAACCGCGATAAGTGGTTCCATCTGCCAAGACTAGTAAAGCAGGTATTGTGTCAGACAGGGGCATAGTAAATTGGGGAGTGGGGAGTGGGGATTGGGGAGTGGGGACTGGGGATTGGGTACTGGGGATTGGGGATTGGGGATTGGATGGAGAGGTACAGGGCGGGTAAAACTCTACTCCCTTGCTCCCTACTCCTTGCTTCTTCCCCAGTCTCTAATTCCTAGTACCCAATCCCCAGTCACCAGTCACCAGTACCCAATACTGCGATTGCTAATTATCCCATGAGTTGGGCAATTGGGAGTTTTGAAAATGGTTAATTAAAATTAAAAGAGAATTAAAGTAGCGGGAGTGAGTTTGGCAAAGCTTGGACAGGTGAACTACCCCGCCGTCAGACGGACAGGGCTTCTCAATTCATCGGGAACAGCTTCTAGGACTTCGTAGTACTAGAAAGTCTAACATTCCCTCCAAGGGCAGGAGTCCTGGTTCCCAAGACCAAATCTTTCTCTTCTCCCAAGGGGAGACGCCAAGGGCGATGCAACACTTACCTATACAGCTTGGTTTTCGCTTACGGCATTGGTGGTCAAGACCCAGCTATTCTATCAGAGAATTTTGGCGCTTCGTCATGCATAAGCGTATTTTTTTTGCTGATGCAAAAAAATACGCTTATGCCCTACTCAACCCCCGCTCACAATCCCCACCTTATGAGTACATTGAAGATAGGGACTTCCGCAACCCGTTAAAATTAGTTATGCTTCAGTCCTTTTTATCCCGTGCAACCCTAATTTTTGTATCAAGCGCTCTAGCGGTTTTGTGTGTTGCCTGTAGTCAAGACAAACGGAACACCGCAACTGGTGGCAATGAGCAACCCACGCCAATTGGGGATCTGGCATCAGTACAGCCTGCCGTCGAACCAGCAACACCAGCAGCCACCCCAGCACAGCCACTAGAGACTTCTGAAAGTGAACCCAGTGTTTTTGAGATGGGGCTAGATAAAGCCGTTGGCGCTTGGAGTATCAGCCAATCGGCTCAATCTCCAGATGATTGGAAATTGGTGGCGAGTCAATACCAGGATGCGATCGCGCTGATGCAAAAAGTCCAGCGACAAACCCCAGAATTTGCCTTTGCTCAATCCAAAATCACAGAATATCAGCGCCAAATCAAATATGCCAAACAGAAAGCTACTCCTCGCCCTGTAGCGTCGCCAATTGCGGAACCTCAGAAGAGAATAGTTGTTACCGTTCCCCAGATAGCAGCCGCACCAAAGTTTACCTCACCTCCTGTAGCCACAAAACCTTTACCACCAGAGTCAGGTTTGCCTTCATCAGTAATGCTGATTCCAGATCAGGCAGTATTTACAGCCCCAATTAAAAGGCGGGCTGGTGGGACGCCAATTGTGGAAGTTACTTTCAATGGCCAGGAGAAATTTGAGATGATTGTGGATACGGGAGCCAGTGGCACTGTAATCACCCAAGAGATGGCAAATACCTTGAGAATAGTGGCAGTAGGGAAAGCGAAGGCAAATACCGCTAGTGCTAGGGCTGTAGAATTTCCCGTGGGTTATGTTAATTCGATGGCAGTTGGCGGGGTAATAGTGAATAAAGTACCAGTAGCGATCGCAGGTGCGGAACTAGAAATTGGACTTCTAGGACATGACTTTTTTGGCAATTACGATGTCACCATCAAACGTAATATCGTAGAATTTCGTCCGCAATTGCGATCGCAAATTAATTCCCCAGAAACTCAACTAACTGCTCCAACTTCGTCCAAGCAGCCCCACTTTGTAGAATATCCTTAGCGATTTTAATTCCCTCGGCGTGATCTAGGAGTGCGATCGTACCCGCTACTTGCAGCGCTAACGACGCATTCAACGCTACTGCATCCTGTTGTGCCTGAGTTCCCTTACCTTGGAGTACCGCCTTGAGAATCTCCGCATTCTCTTGGACATCGCCACCCCGAAGCATACCGATGGGAGCAGGTGTTAAATCCAAATCTAAGGGATTAATGGTAGTTAACTGCACTTCTCCATCTGATAACACCGCCAAGTCGGTTAAATCTCCTAACCCAGCCTCATCAAGTTTTTCTCGTCCGTGCAGCACAATCGCCTTTTCCTTGCCCAAATTCTGTAAAGCTTTGGCAACTGTTGCCAAAAGTTTGGGAGTAAATAACCCCACCACCTGCCCAGTTGGACGCAAAGGATTTACTAATGGCCCAAGCAAATTGAACACCGTTCGTACCCTGAGAGTTCGCCGTAATGAGGCAACCGCCTTGAGGGCTGGATGCCAACCAGGTGCAAACAAGAAAGTGATCCCGACTTCTTGTAATGCGGCTTGCACTTTTTCACTGGATGCACTCAAGTTTACACCCAAGGCTTCCAATACATCTGCGCTCCCTGTGAGACTTGAGGCTGAACGATTGCCGTGTTTGGCCACAAGTACACCAGATGCAGCGGCGACAAAAGCAACGGCTGTAGAAATATTAAAGGTTGAAGAACCATCTCCACCAGTACCACAGGTATCTATTAGAGGAATTGGTGATTGGGGATTAGGGATTGGGGATTGGGTAGATTCTTGCCCAGTCCCCAGTCCCCAGTCCCCAGTTCCTAGTTTTGATTGAGATTGTAATACTTCAGCCATGCCGGTTAACTCGTCGGCAGAAACGCCTTTAAAGTTCAGCGCTGTTAAAATAGCCCCTGATAACTCTGGGGGAACCGCTTCACTGAGCCACCCTTGCATCAATTCAGCAGCTTGACTACGGGATAAAGATTGGCCATCTATTAACTGTTGCAGCAGGATATACCAGCTAGCAGAGGATTCTTGAGCAGGGATTGGAGAAGTTGTCATAGCTAAGGTTTGTATGTTGTAGCTATATTGAGAGCTATGGGGTTATCCTACCGGAAAATTGAAAGCTATCAAAGTTAGGTTTAAATCTCAAGGCTCAATTGCAAAGCGGGATTAGCAAGATTCTGAACTTGTGATTTTTTCTCCAAATCAAGTTTAACTTCGTAATTAGTAATGAATAATTCTTTACCTTTAGCTGCACCAATTTGTTTATAGTTATTCATGCCATACTGCAATTCCCACTCTGAAATATTAGCCCATTGAAAATTTTCTCGAATTTGCGTTGAGTTGTCGTAGGTAATTAGCCAACGATGATGACATTGTTGCAAAAGTTCAGCAAATCTCTGATGTTCAAAAGAAGTGTGCAAGTCACCGTCTTTACCATATAGCTTTGATTTTGTAGCACTAAAATATGGTGGATCTAAAAATAAAAATACGTCTTTTCCTTGTGTTTTTAATAGGTGGCTGTAATCTAAATTAGTAATTTGGACGTTTTTTGATAGTATATCTTCTAGCTTTCCTAGCCGTTCTATTGAAGAATTAGTAAATCTTTTATGAAAAGCTTCTTGAGAAAAACCACCTGATTCTACAGTTCCAGAAAAAGTAATTCTATTGAGTACGAAAAACCTAACCGCTCTTTCTAAATCAGATAACTTATTTACATCTACACTAGTTAATTCTGTAAAGAGTAATTTACCATCTGTATATTTGACTTTAATATGTCGAATTTCTTTAACTAATTCAGGTAGCTCAGATTGGGCAAATTTCCAAAACAAAAAAAGTTCGCGGTTTAAATCGTTAATCCAGATTTTGATATGAGGAAACTTTTGTCTTAAATAAATAAATACAGAGCCACCACCCACAAAAGGCTCTCGAAATTCTGAAAAGCTCTCTGGTAAATATTCAACTATTTGATTAATTGCTTTTGACTTACCGCCAGGATATCGTAGAGGACTTTTGAGCATAATTTAGAAATCGTCACACTTGGGGTAATAACAAACGCTTTAGCTAAATCAGCATCAATGCTTTCATTGTCTGCTCCTGTAGCGTAACCGAGATTAATGCTTCCAGCATGACTTCGGAAGCGTTGACGAGTTGCTTCTTTCTCTGTTTCAAGTTGCGAATTTTCATGTCTTACAGAAGCATACTGCTGTTCTATAGAAGTAGCTACCAATTCTGCAAGAGATACGCCTGCAACCTCGGCTTGTTGCTGTAATGCCGCGTAAACTTCATCACTTAATTCAAAGCTTAAAACCTGACTCACCGCACTACACCTCAGCTACTATATGTAAGCATGAATGTCATATTAACTTAGTTTATCAACAACAGATAGTTTTTTCTTTATGGTATAAATATTGAGCTACCAGCCAGTAGGGATTAAGCACTCTTATTAGAAATAATTGTAATTATTATGTGAAATATCCAGGGCAATTTTCTTGTCTCACCAAAAGCTTAAATTATCTATTCAAAACTCCTATAGGAATCCGCTTTGATTTCTGAACTAATTTGCGTAGGCAGGCAATAGGCAATAGGCAATCTTGCTACAGTCAAAAAGGCTTCTTAGTTGTACTGAGTTTTTTCAGAAATAAAATATGAGTCCTATACAATCATCTACTCAGGATTATTTTTATGTCCCGTTCTGCACCCTATCAACCTTTGTTATTGCGAATTCTTCACGGCTTAAGTGGAATTTTAGTTATCGCAGCAATTATTACTGGATTTCTAGTTTACAACACTTACGATCGCAGATTTGGCAGAATCCCATTCCCTCAAATTGGTGATATTCAAGGCATTCACGGCACTTTTGCACTATGTTTCTTGCTTCTTCTACCAGCTTTTGCCCTCTATAGCTTTCATGCTGGACAAAAGCGCCTTGTTCAATCTGATTCTTTGCAGCAACTAACTCAGCTTGGCAAGCCAATTTGGTGGGTTAGCTTGCAACGTCTAGCAAATACTCTCATGCTCATCGCCGCTATTTTGGCTGTGAACTCTGGCAGGATGATGAAGGAAGAGTGGCTTCCAGCAGGGCAGCTAGATCATATTTGGTACTCACTCCACCTTTGTGCCTGGGTTGTGATGGTTGGCTGTGTGGCGGTTCATGTTTTGATGTCTACCAAGGTGGGTGGTGCGCCGTTGTTACTCTCTATGTTTTCGTGGAAGTTTCGCCCAGAAGATAGCCCTGCTAAATGGTCTAGTCGTTTTCGTGGTTGGTTGACTAGCTTACAGGCTAACTTTGGTGCGGTAATGAATAATTTTATGCAAAACAATTTTTACCTCAGAATTATTGAGGTGATTGTGTTGGGTGGAATTCTGACGGCGTTTGTCTTACCTGTATTTTTTCCCGGTAGTGAGTCATAGGTCAATATAATTCGTAATTCGTAATGACGCTCGCAGACTCGCTACCGCTACGCTAACGTAATTCGTAATTACAATCAGTGGGGGCTTCAAGGGAAACGCATCTAATTTGTTTTGACAAAATATAATTTATATGCATGAAAAAAAGGGATGTATTAGGAGGTTACTATCAGTGTAGCTGTAGGCATAGGAAACTGTTAAGATTAAACTACGTACCCGTAATATATACTGCTGAATTTTGACTTGATTTAATGTTGCATTTCCGTAAAAATCTGTTACATTACTTTACAGGCAGTTATAACTGTTACAACATAAAGCTCGGAGTATTATTTATGGCAGACGTTAAGAAGACTACGCCTTCGGTTTCAGAAGATCCTAATGCTTTGCGCTGGGGCTTCACTCCTCAGAGCGAAAACTGGAACGGTCGTTTTGCAATGATTGGTTTTTTATCTGCTGTTGCGCTTGAAGTGTTTTCTGGTCAAGGGATTTTACACTTCTGGGGCATCCTTTAGATTTAAACGTTTTTACCTTCATTAGATGATGAGGCAAGGCAGCGATTCACCAAATCGTCTGCCTTTCCTTGTATTAGAGAATTTTCTTAGCGTGATGAGCGAAATATTACACGGCCTGGAGATTCTTCTTGATTAATTCGCGTATATACTCGAAGACAAGTTAAGACTTCACCAGGAATACCACCACAGTCTAGTTGTAAGTCATCCTTGGATGAAGCACAGATATCTGCATAAAGTCCCGATAATTGGCGAATTCGCACTTCATTACCTGCATTAATTGCCTCATCAGCGACTTTCTTCAAAATGCGTCGTGATTCTTGTTGTAGCTTTCCCCACCAAGAATAGCGTTCAGCGGGTGGTACAAATATTAGGGAATGTATAGCCTCGTCCATATCAATCCAAGCACGGAGAATTGACAGGGGATCAGTGTTTTTTTCAGCTTTTTGGGTGCGTTGGAAGCGATCGCTTAAAGCATCAATATATTGATGTCGCTGTTCTGGTTTGGAGTGCAAGGAAACAACATCAAAGCCAAAAACGCTCTTTAAAGCATGATGTAAATCTGGGTCTATTTCGATAAAATTCATATATAAAAATAGGAATGCCGCTGGTAAATCGGATGCATTCCCTTGAGTATTTTGAGAATTTGAAAGTGCTTGTTGATACAAGGCTAAACCCTGACTTTGAACAGTACCAGTAAGTCCAGGGTAGATAATTTCGTCTCGGATAAAGGGAAGTTGAAAGAGGTTAGAATTATCTGCGATCGCACCAACTTCTTGAGCTAAATCCAAGGTGCGCGATCGCCAAGTTGCAGCCAAATCTTCTGGTACTCGCAATAGCTTGCGTTGAATCTCATTCCACAAATCTGAGTCCGTTGTGCTTTGCAGTTGGGAATTACCCAGATAATAATTCAGTTCTGAGTCAGAATTAAAAGCTTCTCGCAGGTGACTGAGTTTTAAATCAGCTGGCGCATCTTCCCAACCAGTATTTTGCTGTGGGGGTTCAGGTTCCAACAGGTTATGAAGTTCTTGCAGCACCTCATCACATATTTTAGATCCTGGATCTAGGGGTAATTCTGTGCGAGCCTGATTTAAAGTAGCCTCTAGTCCATACAAACTAAACCGCAGTAACCGGGCTAACTCTGAGTTTTCTACCTCTAATAATTGACGCAAGTGCTGCATGAATATCACCTCCAAATATTTTCGTAGCGAATAAAACTTGGCAAACCTCTGCGCCCCTTAGCGTTTACTTTGCGCCCCTCTGCGTTTAAAAATATTAATTGTTTTCAATGCAGAGGAACACAGAGGTTTAATGTATGCCGCAAAATGGATCGCGTTCTTTATCAACTTCATTGGGCTGCAATTCTAATTCAGCAAGATAAACGCATCCCTCTTCTTTTAGACATTCCTGATTGTTTGATGTCCAGTAAGGCACTTCACCAGCGTGCATCCGCAGAATGCCTTGATCATCGAGAGTTACCCGATATTGGCAAGGATAATCTGTTGTTACATCTGGTTTGGCAAGTGCGCCAATTCGTATCCATTTTTTGCTGTTAGTTTCTGAATCTGTTTGATAAACATAGAAAGTGTGTTGGCCAGTTTGCGGGAAAGGAGGTAAGGGATTACTAATTAACCCAATTCCTGGTTCCGTCACACCATCACGCAGATAGTGAAATTTTTGGAACAATTTACTCCCATCATTTCCTACTTCAAATACAAGATGATAAGCATCTGGTTGATCAACAGTTGCGGACTCAATAACATTGACGGCAATATCACCATCATTCAAGTCTTTATTAAAGCCTTCCACAGCAATATTCCAGTTCAATTTACCATCAGCAAATAGCGCTGAAGTTTCTGAAACTACCGATTCTAAATCAATGCCAGGAATATCAATTAAATAATGGGGATTTCCTTGACAAAGCAACACATTAAACTCAAGGGTTTGGTCAATCTCAAACTGGATTTTAATTTTTTTCAGAAACTCTGCTTCTTGCATTCCCAGTTTATTCATGAGGTTTTTGCCGTCAAAGCTACCCCATAGTCGTAAATCTCCATCCTCGTAGTCTTGACGGTAAATAATATTAGTTAATTGGATTCCTTGCCATGCAGTACGAACTTTGGCGACAGTTTCCCAAGGTGCGAGTTGGTAGAGTTCTTGTCCAGCTTTAAATATGGTGAGTAAATCGTTACTTTGGGTCTTGCGTTTGAAGTTGCAAGGTAAATAATAAAACAGGTTTTTGACATCAATTTCTAGCTGGTTAGCTCCCTTACGCAGCAAGCTTTTAGACTCTTCTGGATCGAACCTTAATCTTCGCAACTTCTCGGCATAGCAAGCACCGGCTGAAGTGGCTAATTTAGTAAATTCCAACACAAAGGTAATTCGTTCTGGATTCCAGACAAAATATGGAGACTTACTAAATTCTTGGTAGATTTGGCGCTGCACTATGTCTAAATTACAAGTTTTTCCAGATAAAATTAACCAATCAACTTTTTGGGAATTCCAAGAATCTTTGGTGAGATCATCGGGACGCAATCGACTTTCCATCAATCCTTTGGCAATACCGATCGCTTCTTTAATTCCTGCAACGGCGGCTCGTTCAAATTGATGGTTATCTAGGGTGACGCAAATGTGATTTGGATCTTGAACTTGCAATTTAACGGTACTTTGAGTAAGTAGTTCGGAAATTTGCTGTTCAGTAAGTGTGAAGGTTAATAGAGAATTATCTGCTGGTGCTTTTTGCCCAAGTTTAAGTTTAGCGGCTTCTGCATAATCCCAAAGGATATAAAATGATTGCAGACGTTGGGGTGCTTGTTGCCAACGGGTAGGTAATACTTTCTCGGCGGTATCTAAGGCATCTTTGTAAGCGATATCACCTTCTGGATTTTCTTTATCTAGACATTTTAAAAGACTACCAGTTTTGAATTTGCCTTGTTCTAAAAAGCGCTCGTTTAACTCAGAGCTAATTAAATCTTCTAGCTTTTCGCTTTCGATATCACCTATTGTCACTGCTGTCAATAAAAAGTCTGCGATCGCAACTTTTAATAATCTAAAAATCCGCAGTGTAATTAACTCACCACCTAATTGCAAATGACCAGATGAACCTAATAGTTTGGGGGTGAGTTTATAGTAACGTCCTCCTAAACCTCGGTCTTCATAATCGGCAAAGGTAGGAGTTTTATCTTCTAAAGTTAGTTCAATTAAAGCTAAGTCTGTGGTTCCGCCGCCGATATCCAAAACGAGGACATTTTGTGACCATTTATTTCCTACTTGACGGCAACGAGTTTTGAATGACTCGATGCCAATATTCAGATTACCGCCAAATTCTCGCCACAAAAAGAATATTGCCACAGAAACGGCTTCATCATAAGCAGTTTGGACATCATCGATCCCCAATTGCTCAACAAATTCCTTAACTTCCTTGCGAACAACTGGTGGGGCGACAGTTGGGTAAGTGACAACTGCTGTTAAAAAAGTCCCTTCTGAAAATCTGCGTTGGGCGCGTTGGCGGTAATCTTCAGTTAACTCGATTAAATGCGCCCAAGCAGATTGGATTAGTTGATTAGCAGTAATTATTTCTTCTTCACCATCCAAAATAACTGAAAACAACCGATCCTGACCAAAATAGCGTTTGGGTGAATGGTGAAATCTGCTGATAATTTCCTTTAAAGAACTGCTTGTACCTTGAGCGATCGCTTTTTTGCGGTTATCTCTAGCTTCCCTACCCATCCGCAGTTTTAAGTCCCCTAACTGCGAAATTTCCAACTCGCTAGGAATTTCCGTATCGCGGCGATCGATATCGAGGACAACTGGGATCAGATTTTGCGACTCTAGGGTAGGGACGCGGAATACCTCATGATAGATTTGGTAAAGTTTTTTGCTGACAGCACGGCGAAACCTCTCGCTGTTTCCTAAAGAAAGCTCAATTTGACGAATTGCTTCCAAAAATCGCTCTTTATTGTCACTTTCAAATACTTCACTTAATCGGCTGGGTTCTATCTCCAGATTTTTGCTAATTTCGATGATAAACTTTGCCCAATCATCATCGCTGACATCTGGTAAAGCCACGGAGGCGGGAGAACTCAGCCATTGTGATAAGCGATCGCGCAACCGCATTTCTTGTTCTTTGGGGAGAATTTCTGCGATCGGTACTTCAATGGGATCGAAGAGTGTAACTGTGGAATTTGACGTACCAAAATCTAAAGCAAACCATCCCGGAAATCTTTTTTGTGGTTTCTCACTTGGTTCTTGATCACTATATTTGTTGAGTTGAAAAGGGTTCATTATAGTATCACTTTCTGTTGTTTGTTTTATAGCTGGCTAAAACTGTAATGTTGTATCATAAAATTACAAATTTAGAGAATTCTTTGGTCTTGTACCACTGATTCTCTTTAGCACTGGCTTTTTTATTTGGCGCGATATTTAGATTGGGCTACGCTTTTATATAGAAAGGCCGTAGGCGTAGCCCAAATTAGGCATCGCTATGAAAATTTCAGCAGTTATTAAGTTGATGTTGAAGATTCTTACTCAGTTGCAAGTCTTACTTGTTCGACTTGTTCGATAGTTAAATCAAGTAACTGGGCAACCTCTTCTATAGAAATACCATAAGCTAAGAACCGAGGTATAAGTTCAAGTTTTGCTTCTTCTCGCCCTTGTTTTAGTCCTTCTTCTTTAGCTTCTCGATAAACCCTAGTTTCTTGTAACTTAATTTCAAACATCGCCTCTACCTCTTCAGTACTTAAGTTTGCAAATTTATAACCAGTAATTGTTGTGATTATTCAGATGCAAGTCTTACTTGTTCGATGGTTAAATTAAGTGATTGGGCAACCTCTTCCATCGACATACCAAGGGCTAAGAACTGAGGTACAACTTCAAGTTTTGCTTGTTCTCTTCCTCGTTGTAGTCCTAGTTCTAGTCCTTGTTCTCGTCCTAGTTCTAGTCCTAGTTCTATCCCCTCTTGTTTAGCTTCTTGATAAACTCTAGTTTCTTCTAACTTAACTCCTAACATTGCCTCTACCTCTTCACGACTTAAGTTGGCAAATTTATAAACAGCGATAGTTGTGATTACATCTATTATCTCCTTCTTAGCTAAAACAGTTATCTGTTCTTGCTGCACCCGCTCAATTAAACGTTTCGCTTCTTGCACCATTTGATTGTCTGAAGCAATAGTCAACTGCATCAAACTGATACCTACTTTTTGCTCATCAGGGCTACCTAGCTCATCCAAATAAATTCGTTGTACTTGGGAACTGTTCAGTAACGATCTGTGAATAGTAGTGTTTTCCGGTTCCAAGTTGCGAGACTGTAAAATAATTACCCCATACCAGTCATCGTAAAGCGACGGGTTGCGATACATATACAGCATGGATTCGGTGAAAAAGCGATGATACAGTAACTCATCCTTTTGGAATTGCACCTCAGCAAAAAAGATCATTTGAGATGTTGCATCTGGTGGAGGTAAAAATACCCCATCAATCCGAAATGTTGGTTCTTTAACTTCAACTGATTCAAAGCGATAGCTACTAGCTTCGGCTGGTGGCTGTTCTATTAACTCGAAAAACAATCCTGGGACACGCTTGAAAATTGTATAAAAAATTGCATCACGTCTCACAAATACATCCTCATCTCCGTAGCCGATCGCAATCAGTCATTTTTTCAGTTAGCTCATCTCAAATCATCTAAATAAGAAACAGCAGCAAGTTCTGAAATAATCTGAAACCAAGTAGGAATTGCGATCTCAGATGGCAATTCCCCAGCCGCTAGATATCTGAGCAAAGTTTCTTTTTTGGAAAGGTTTTGCAAACTAGGAATAATTTGATCCAAAATACCTTCTAATTCGGAATTAATTTGCTGATTAACTTCGCTAACATACTGCACAAGATGAAGGCTAGCGCTAGCGGTGATTTCATCTCGTAGCCGTAGGACTAAAAGTTGATGATTGCTCGATCTGGGTAAACCTTGGCTTTTTTCTGGTGCCCAGTCAAAGATTTGACCAACGTTGTGTTTCTCGTCTTGACGCGCTAGAGGAAAGATGGTTTCAGGTGCAACTGTTTTATCTTTACTACTGATTTCCGAAATGATTGCTTCCTTCCATTCGTTAGGATCGCATCCTAGTAATAACTTGTAAAAGAGATCGGCATCTTCAAAACCAAATTTTTCTTCGATTTCTTGCTCCATTTCTGGATGAAAAAATATCTGCAATTGTTCGCGTTCTGGAGCGACATAATTTGACAGTTGGTTCAACAAATCTACCACTGCTTGATGAATGCGATCGCGGGCAAAATCTTCTACTTCCTTAACGGTTTTCTCAAATACTGGATAAAAATCATCGCTTTTAGTCGGAAGAGAAGTATTTACACGGTTTCCCCGATCAAATAATTTCCCGGCTGCACCTTTAGATTCTGCCAGAGCGATCGCTCCATTGTTGGCTTTGTTGAAGAGTAAAGTCCACTGGTTCCAATTGAGGATTCTAAAAGTGAGTTCGTCTTTAACTACATCGCTGACGACAGCACCGCGCCTGTCTTTCAGTGGTTCTGTCCCTAAATCTTTTTGAAAATTCCTGTAGATTTTATCCAAGCTTTCGACCACAGAGCGCAACTCGATAAATGCGGGACTGTCTCCTGTGGGAATACCTTGCTCGTGAATTTCATCTATGATGTCTTTCAAATGATCTTGTTGCTGACTCACCACATCAGCAGCTCTGCGAGTATCTTCATACAGTTGCTTCAAACCATGAGTCGCTACATGGGTTTGAATTAATTCCCGCAGCTTACTAAGACCTCCATCTTGGCTAAAGTAACCTAGCTGTCTACCCAAATAACTGCGAGTGTTAGATTCTATAAGTCGTTCACTTAAGCGGTGCCATTTTTCTTGTAGCCGTTTAGATCGATCTAGATAATCCGGATAATCCAAGTTAGCCAAAAACTCTGATGAGCCGGCTTTCACGCTACTAGAACGTTTTGCCAATTCAGCTAGTCCCAACAGTGGCGATAGTAAAACGATGCGGTCTTTTTGGGTTGTAAACGCTTCTGCACCGTCAATGGTAGTTTGCAGAACTTTGAGTTTTTGGAAAACCGTTTCCTCTTGTAAATGGCTATCTTCAATCAGCTGATCGAGTTCTCTTTCGCCGCCTTCACTATCTAGGGGTAGTTGATCGAAGCGACCCACACCTACGAGAATTAAATCTTTCAGGTCTTGTCCTGGTCGCTGCTGCTGCATCATGGTGAAAATTTTATTGGCGCGATCGCTCCCCGGCGATTTACCATTTAGCAATACCAAAATTGTCTGCACTTCTGCCAATTCTCGCAGCGACAAAAAGGTATCCCTAGCCCCTGAATTAGCAGCCCCCAATCCCGGAAAGTCGATGAGAATAAATTTAGCTGCACCTGCAAAATCCCAAATTTCCCGTGAGATTTTCACATCAATATCTACGCGGCGGATGAGGGGGAAACTGTTTTGCAATAACTTTGTTGGTAGCCTCTGGGGTGGACTTGGTAATCGGATATGTGCTGGGGGTAGATCCTCAAATTTCAGAGTTTGGATTGCCATTGGCTGTTCGACTAGCTGTAGCCCCTCGCGGGCGGTGATAGCATCAATCTGGTAGTGCCCACCACACATAACTTCCCCATAAGCTTGATAAGCCCGCAGGAATAATACCAACTCCCGGAGCAAATAACGTAGCTCTAAATTGTTACTGCTATTCCATGCTTCTTCACACCAGCCAATAATATCTGTGCCAGAGTTGAGTTTCGATACTGGTATCGGAGGAAGCCCCGCTGCTGTTGTTCGTTTATTGGCTTCCCCTAGCATGAAGCGCAGACACTCATGTACTCCTTCATGAGAAAGATACTCTACCGTAAAGTTACTTAATTGTGTCGTTGCGAAATCGTCTTGTGGGATAATATGTATGGCGGTAACATTACCTGTAGTGGGATTTTCACTGACTGGCAAAGCATCAGCATATCCAATTAGACTGCCTAAAAGTAGGGTTTTTCCACTACTGAATTCCCCCATCACACCAATTTTCACAGGCGAAGTTGCCAGGTCTACAGTTTTCTGGGCAGCTGACCGCAGACGCAGGAGACACTCATCAAGACTAGCTGGAACCCAATCTTCTTGTTTAGAAGGGTACTGGGGCACAGAATCTATCTTTCGGAGGATGAATTCGCCGTACTCCTTAAAACGGCCCAGTTTATCTGGTTCCATAGAGTAGTTTCCGCCTAACATTAATTTCTGTGAGCTTTATAACATAAAAAATGCGATTTCTAGTCATTGTTGCAATGTGTTGATATTACATTTAGCATTTCTCTCATTTAACTTGCGATTGTGGGATGAAGCATTTTCAACGGTCAAGACAATTTTGAAACATTGGGTTTTGTTAGGAAAAATAAAAAAGAATTCAGGAGTCAGAATTCAGAAGTCAGAATCAAGATGCTCTATGACTTGCTAACGCTGCGCTATCAAAATTCATTCTGGCTCCTGACTCCTGAATTATGTTTTACTAAAGTTGAGTTTTATACCACCAAATGATTGAACACTGCCTAGTTAAAGATGTAAGTATTAAACCTTTTTATACAACTGATTTAAGGAATAAGAGTTTGAGACAGTTTTTGCATAAGTCCTTAAGATACAAGGTTTTTGGCACTAACCCAAGGGTATTAGAATATAATTCGCTACTACACAAGCCAAATCCGCCTAAGCAAAAAGTTTTAAACCTACAGAGGTGGGTTTTGCCTGTATAGCCGTGGCTTCTAGTCGCCATGACTCTCATGCTCGGATAAGCATTTTGAACTCGGAATTGGGTTTGGGGAAAAGGTTAAAGGGTAAAGGTTAAAGGTTTTTTCTTACCCCTTACCCCTTACCCTTTTCCCCAAAACCCGACAAGTATTGCCATGACTCTAATTCATGCTGAATTCTTCTTGATAAAAAATCAATATTTATTTTGTATGAAATTCTTGAGTATTGTGAATTTCTTGTGAAGACATAAACACCTGACAGAGAATCATGTAGTTTTAGTGAAGCTAAATTGGGTTTTTCAGCAACGAGATTGCATAGCTAAGATGAATTTATCGGTGATTTTAATAAGAAACAAAGTCAAACAACCTTCCTGACATATAGAGTTTAAATTTCACCAAAAATGCTCAACTTAATCTTAATGATAACTTCAGAATTTTTTAAATTTATTTACAGTAAAAGAGGAATTGCTGCATATATAAAAATAAATAAAGTATTAAGATCGTTAGCAAGTTGGCATGAAAAAGATTATATCCATGTATTAAGAAATCATATTTTCAGACTATTACCTTCATAATTTAGGCAGAGCAGGCAGGCAAAAGTGTTTTCTAAAAAGGTGCAGAGCTACATTAACCAAATCATCATTGCCCCATCAGAAATACAACAGGATGAAAAAGTGTTTTGCCGACAGGTGGATACTGCTCCTCTGATGATTTGGATGTCTGGATATAATGCACTTTACTGTTACTTCAATTCCAATTGGCTAGAATTTACTGGCACAGCAACAGGTACGTCTGCATTTGTGCAAGGAGAGGAGATAGGCAATATCTGGACTTGTAGCGTCCATCCAGAAGATAGACAGCGATGTGAAGATATATACCTAAGAGCCTTTGCTGTACATGATTCCTTCCAGAGGCAATATCGCTTGCGTCGGGCTGATGGCGAATATCACTGGATTTTAGATACAGCCGCGCCAAGATTTGCCGTAGATGGTAGCTTTGTTGGTTATATCGGTTATTGTATTGATCTAACAGAAGTGCCGAGAGTGGTATGCCAACCTTCTCTAACAGAAAGCTACTCGCCATCTACAAATTCCTCTCGCCGTCTACGTAAAATTACAGCAAAGAAACAAGCAGCCGAATTAGCAAAAGCACTAGAACAACTGGAAGCTGAAACTACAAAACGCCAAGCAGTTGAAGCACAGTTAAGCCAAAAAACATCAGAGTTAGCAGCGATTTTGCAAGTGCTTCCTGATTTGTACTTTCGTCTCAATGCTGATGGAACTATCCTGGATTACAAGGCAGGAAAAGTTGAGAGTCTGTATATTTCACCAGAAGATTGTCAGGGCAAGAGTTTGCGAGAATGCTTACCGACTAGTGTAGGCGATCGCTTCCAGCAAGCAATAACTCAAGTACTTCAAACTCAATATGAAGTCAGTTTTGAATATACCTTACCGCTACCAGAAAAAAACAATATTTTTGAAGCTAGGTTATTACCATTACCAGACCAGCAAGTTATAGTTCTTGTCCGCGACATCTGCGACAACATTCAAGAAGCATTGATAGAAAGCGATGCCAAGTTTCGCAGCATTGTGGAAAATGCCAATAACATTATTTTTTCGCTGACACTTGAAGGAATATTTTCCTACGTTTCTCCTAACTGGACTGAAATTTTTGGGCATGAGGTTGCAGAGGTTGAAGGCAAATCATTTATTCCCTTTATACATCCCGACGATGTGCATATCTGTGTCGATTATTTCCAAAGAATTTTGACAACAGGCAAGAAACAAGAGGCAATTGAATATCGAGTAAAACACAAAAATGGTAGTTGGCGATGGCATACAAGCAACTCATCTGCTATTAAAGACGCCAATGGTAATATTATAAACTTCGTTGGTATTTGCCATGACACCACTGACCGCAAACAAGCAGAAATTGCGCTCAAAGAAAGTGCCCAACGAGAAGCACTACTCAATCGTCTTTCTAATCATATTCGAGCTTCCTTGGATCTCAATTACATTGTAGAAACAGCAGTGCAGGAGATTCATCACTTATTCCAGATCGATCGCTGCGCCTTCTTTTGGTATCGCCAAGATGCTGATGTACCATACTGGGATAAAGTATATGAGGTGAAGAGTTCCTTTTTACCCTGTCTGCTTAACGACCAAGAAGCAACTAATGCAGAAATCGAACTAATCGCAGCCAAAACTTTGAACGGAGAAATCATCCGTATTAACGATGTAGAGACTGTGGGCGATTCCATAGCACGGCAGTTTTTGCAGGATTTTGGTTTCACTGCCTTTATGTCACTGCCCGTACACACTCAATCTGGTGAAATTGGCACATTTAGCTGTGGTTATTGCAGCGGCTTCCGGTCTTGGCTGGACAACGAAGTAGAATTATTACAAGCAGTTACAGTTCAACTAGCGATCGCTATTGACCAAGCTAAACTTTACACTCAAAGTCGCATTGCTGCCCAAACTGCCCAAGATAAAGCCCAGCAACTAGAAGCAGCGCTACTAGAACTTCAACAAACTCAAGCGCAACTGATTCAAACTGAAAAAATGTCCAGTTTGGGACAATTGGTTGCAGGTATTGCCCACGAAATCAATAATCCCGTCAATTTTATTTACGGCAATATTAGCCACGCCCGTGAATATACCAAGGATTTGCTGCACTTAGTAGACCTTTATCAACAGAGTTACTGCCCACCAACACCAGAAATTCACCAACAAATCCACACCATTGATTTAGACTTTCTCAAGCAAGATTTGCCCAAAATTCTGGATTCTATGAACATGGGAGCCGAACGCATTCGGCAGATTGTCCTGTCTTTACGCAATTTTTCTCGCCATGATGAAGACGGCACAAAGGCAGTGGATATTCATGAAGGTATTGATAGCACCTTGCTGCTATTGCAAAATCGCCTGAAAGCCAAACCAGGAAATCCCGAAATCCAAGTAATCCGAGAGTATGGCAACCTGCCACCAATAGTCTGTCACGCTGGACAGATGAATCAGGTGTTTATGAATCTGTTGACAAATGCGATCGATGTTTTGGAAGAGGGACTGGGGATTGGGGACTGGGGACTAGGGACTGGGGAATGGGGAAAAGTTTTCCAAATACCCAATGCCCCATGCCCAATGCCCAATGCCCAATGCCCCATTCCCACAATTCGCATTCGCAGCTTTATTCAAGAAGACCGTGTAATCATTAGTATTGCCGACAATGGCCCAGGCATGACTGAGGAAGTACGCAAACGCCTATTTGACCCCTTCTTCACTACAAAACCTGTGGGTAAAGGTACGGGCATGGGTTTGTCAATTAGCTACCAGATTGTTGTCAACAAACATGGTGGTCAAATCCAGTGTATTTCAGCACCAGGACAAGGTTCTGAGTTTGTGATTATGATTCCACTACAGGAGCAACCCTCAACGTAGATATCATCAAAACAGGGAGTGGGGAGTGGGGAGTGGGGAGAATATTGAAAATACCCTACTCCCTACTCCCTTGTTAAAAAGCCTTAACTTAGACATAATCAAAAGTTAATCTATTGGTTGTTAACTAGGATTAACTCGCTTTTTGCTGCAACATTTGAACCCTCCAAAAAATCTGAAAATTTCAGGGATTGGGGGGATTATTTCTCTTGAAGAAGAATTCAGAATTCAGAATTCAGAATTCAGGAGTCAGAATTCAGGAGTCAGAATCAAGACGCTCTCTACGAGACGCTAAAAGCGTAGCTTGCAACTCTTACAGAGTAAGCGGACTCGCTTGCCGCCGGCGCTATCCGCCAGTCACTTTAGAATTCATTCTGAATTCTGACTCCTGACTCCTGAATTCTGTTTAGTAAAGTGTTGCAGTGAAATTGATTTAAAAACTTTGTAATGGTAGTAATATAGCCGTAGCCACCTGCCTTCTGCCTCCTGCCTCCTGCCTCCTGCTATATCTTTGCGTAGGCGTAGCCCAACCCAGGCATCGCACCTTTGAAAAAAAATCCGTGAGTACAAATAATAGAAGGCTGGGATGATACAACCCCAAAGTCAAAATAGTATCACCTACACACAGGTTATCCACCTAAGTCATGTCATTGACATAGACATTCCCCAATGGTCTGGAGATCCCATAGTAGAATTTGAAACTGTAGCTGAACTAAATAATGATGGCTATTACCTGCGGCGTTTCTCCTTGGGAGAACATAGTGCTACTCATATCAACGCCCCTAACAGTTTTCATAGTTCTGCCGTGGGAATTGACCAATATCCAGCCCAATCTTTAGTTGTACCTGCGGTGGTCATCAATATTTGCCAAGCCACGGCGATTAATCCTGATTATGCCCTGACTATTGCTGATGTTTTGGCTTGGGAAGAAGAATACGGTGAAATTTCTCCTGGTTGCGTAGTTATACTGAATACTGGTTGGCAAAAAAAGTGGTTTGATAAAAGTGCATTCCTCAATCACGATTCTCAAGGAATTGCCCACTTTCCAGGCTTTGGCAGCGATGCGGCTCAATTTTTACTGGATGAACGGCAAATCGCTGGGGTAGGAATTGATACTCATGGTGTAGACCCTGGACAGGATAACAGTTTTGCGATTAACCGCTTGGTATTGGAAAAACCGCGCATTGTGTTGGAGAATCTAACAAATTTAGATCAACTGCCACCTAAAGGTACTACTCTAGCGATCGCACCTCTAAGATTACGTGGTGGTTCTGGTTCTCCTGTAGGGGTATTGGCGTTCGTCCCTTAATTTTTATATCGATATTTGGTGATCATACCAATTTCCTAAACTTGAGGATAACCTAGAAAGCAAGCAAACTTAATACACAAGTTTCAGTAGATCATCAGCCGGAGATTTTCAAAATGACAACTCCGCTATCTTGCCGCAATTATATAGATGGCCAATGGTTGAGTGCTGGCGAGGAAGCAACCCTAGAAAGTCGCAACCCTGCCGACAAAACCGAAGTGGTTGCCACATTTCCCCGTTCTCAAATTAAAGATGTAGATACAGCAGTAGCCGCCGCCCGCAAAGCCTACCGCAGTTGGCGTACAGTCCCCGCCCCAGCTAGGGCAGAATACATCTTTCGCGTCGGGGAAATATTACTCCAGCATAAAGAAGAACTTGCCCAGTTAATCAGTCGGGAAATGGGTAAACCCTTGACAGAAGCCAGGGGAGATGTCCAAGAAGGTATTGATTGTGCATTTTACAGTGCTGGCGAAGGACGGCGATTATTTGGGCAAACGACACCCTCGGAAATGTCCAATAAATTTGCCATGACTGTGCGGATGCCCATAGGAGTCTGTGCCTTAATTACTCCCTGGAATTTCCCTGTGGCAATTCCTTGCTGGAAAGCTATGCCAGCCTTGGTATGTGGTAATACAGTTATTCTCAAACCTGCTGAAGATACTTCCGCCTGTGCAACTAAATTGATTGAAATTTTTCAACAAGCAGGTTTACCACCAGGAGTAATTAACTTGGTGCATGGTGTGGGAGAAGAGGCGGGGAAAGCTTTAGTTGAGCATCCCAATGTAGATTTGGTATCGTTTACCGGTTCTTCAGAAACGGGTGCTTTTGTTGGCGCTACTTGCGGACGCACTCACAAGCGTGTCTGTTTGGAAATGGGTGGTAAAAACGCTCAAGTGGTGATGGAAGATGCCGATTTGGAACTTGCTCTTGATGGTGCAGTGTGGGGAGCATTTGGGACAACCGGTCAACGATGTACGGCTACAAGTCGCTTGATTTTGCATCGTGATATCAAAGAAAAATTTACCGCCATGCTTTATGAGCGTACCAGTAAATTACGCTTGGGTGCTGGCACTGACCCAAATGCAGATATTGGCCCGATAGTCAATGAAAAACAACTCCAACAAGTGAGCAAGTATTTGGATATTGCTCGTGAGGAAGGAGCAAAAGTTTTAATTGGTGGGGAAATTGCTAGTGAAGGTTCATTAAAAAACGGTTACTTCTTTCAACCAACTATTTTGGATGATGTAACTCCTGATATGCGCGTCGCCCGTGAAGAGATATTTGGGCCAGTAGTGGCATTAATTGAGGTTAGCTCCTTTGAGGATGCGATCGCAATTCTCAACGATAGCAATTATGGTCTTTCTTCTTCAGTTTATACCCGCGATATCAACCGAGCTTTTACTGCCATGCGCGATATCGAAGCAGGTATCACTTATATTAACGGCCCTACTATTGGTGCAGAGGTACATTTGCCCTTTGGTGGTGTGAAACAAACTGGTAACGGACACCGCGAAGCTGGAACTACTGCTTTGGATGTTTTTACAGAGTGGAAAAGTGTTTATGTTGACTTTTCTGGAAGTTTGCAACGCGCTCAGATAGATAACCGCAGCTAGTACCGCAAGGCGTAATTCGTAATTCGTAATGACGCTTGCAGGGCTACCATGTATACACAAGTCTGAAAATAGCTGAAAAACCCAAGGTTTTACCCCACCCTAACCCTCCTTTCAAGGGCTACGGTGTACACACAAGTTCTTCTCACCCCCTCTAACTCCCCTTTCAAGGGTAGGGGTT
>NZ_KV757631.1 GCF_001712795.1 Nostoc sp. KVJ20 | reverse complement strand
TACTTATTTTGAGGTGGCGCTTGCCTAAAAAAGTCTTAGCCTTGCTTCTATTTTTTGAACCTTTAACTTTCCTCGAAACTCGACGACATGAAGTGCGAACTCCACCCATTAAGGCTTATCTCTCAAATGTCACTCATCCCTGAATATTTCTATTCATTTCGAGTGAACGAATCGCACTCCCCCGCATGAATGACGGGGGCTTTACGCTTCACAAGTCGTAATGATTAGGCAAGGATTACGGCGTAGTAGATTCGTGGCACGAATCTACTACAGAGTTTACCCGAAGACTGTGCCTGTATCTAATCTCCACTCCTGTTTGAGCAATTGCTGGAAAGTAGTTTCCCGAATTAGCATCTGCTCATACAGCACAATCAAAAACTCTTGAGCTTGTTCATGGGACATCTGTTCCACTTTGTCGGCAAAGCAACGGATACTAAATTCTTGTTCTAATGATAATTCGATGGGTTGATTCATTCTTGGCTCCTGCATTAATTGGGGGCGAAATTTTGGCATCAGGGATTTTTGCCCCTCTTAGGATTAGTCATTAGGCTGATTTTTTTCAAATCTGCCTGAGCGTATCAGTCTAAAACTTCATTGGCATCCATATTGGTTGCCTCGCAACGAGTGGCGTTCTCGGTGGATGTTTTTATTATAGCTATATTTCGGAATATTGAGTTTTATTTCAAATTGCAAAAAAATATTAAGTTAATTTTTACATATCTACCTTTGAGATGGGTAAGCGTCTCGCGCCTGTCACCAGACATTGCAGTTTTGCCTCAGAAATAGCTCTGTATCTACCCTCTTGCGGTAAAGTTGCATAAGAATGTGCATCTAAAGCCAGGAGGAAAGAGTTGTGAAAGCAGTCTTGATGACGGCAGCTGGCAGTCCCGAAGTTCTGCAATTACAGGAAGTGCCAAACCCTGGTGTTCCTGTAGGTAATACTGAACTTTTAGTGCGTTTGGTAGCGGCTGGAATTAACCCGATTGACACTAAACTTCGTAGTCGAGGCACTTTCTACCCCGATCGCACGCCGACAATTTTAGGATGTGATGGTGCGGGTATTGTCGAAGCGGTGGGTGCTAGTGTTCAGCGTTTTCGCACAGGTGATGAGGTATATTTTTGCTATGGTGGTTTGGGCGCACACCAAGGCAATTATGCTGAATATACTGTTGTAGATGAGCGGTTTGTGGCACGTAAACCCGCGTCTATTTCTTTTGCTGAAGCAGCAGCAGCGCCTTTGGTATTAATCACCGCCTGGGAAGCTTTATATGAACGGGGACGATTGGAACCTGGGGAACGGGTTTTGATTCATGCGGGGGCTGGTGGTGTCGGTCATGTAGCAATTCAATTGGCTAAACTCAAAGGTGCTACTGTTTCCACTACAGTCAGTTCTGAGGAAAAAGCTAATTTCGTCAAAGAATTGGGTGCTGACCATGTAATTTTTTACAAACAAACTGACTTTGTACAAGCGGTATTAGATTGGACTGGCGGGGAAGGCGTAGACTTGGCTTTTGATACCATCGGCGGCGAAATCTTTCACAAAACCTTCCCCGCAGTGCGAGTCTATGGCGATATTGTGACGATTCTCGAACCAGATGCCAATACAGTTTGGAAAACTGCTAGGCTACGCAATCTCCGCATTGGTTTAGAATTAATGTTGACACCAGCGTTGCTAGGATTGGAGGAAATTCTCCAGCACCATGCAGAAATTCTCGAACAATCCGCCACTTGGATTGATGAAGGCAAGTTAAAAATCCATGTTAGTCACAAGTTTCCTTTGAAAGAAGCTGCTAAAGCTCACCAATTAATTGAAAGCGGGTCTGTGACGGGTAAAATTGTTCTGCTGATTAGCGACGAATGAAAGAACTTTTTGCATAAATTATTTTTTAAACGCAGAGGCACACAGAGGTTAAACGCAAAAGTACGCAGAGGGGTTTCTCTGTACTCCTTTGCGTTTCTTTGCGTTTTTTTAATTCTTCTTTTCTTCCTTCCCCTACCTGCTTGGGCAGCACAAACGCAGCCAGAACGCACACCCTTAACTCTGGAATTATTACAAGAACGATTGCGTACACCCACACTCCGCGAAGGCAATTTGACTGTCGATTTGCAGAAAATGGTGATTGATTTACGCCCAGAAAACGCTAGCTTTCGTGATGCTTTTTACCAATTATTGCGAAAAGAATTAGGTGCTAAACCTTTAGGTTTAGACCTCAGCTATGCTTTAATTTTGGGTGATTTTGTGGGCAGCGATTTGGGTTTAAGAACACCCTTGTATGTAAAAGCGATGTCTGGCGACAAGCCGCGAGGTGTCTACGCTCCCATTTTCACTGCTAGCGAACAAGAAGAACTAGAACGTTTACGCTTTGTTTGTCTAGAGTCACTCGCAATCGCTTTACCCAACTCCAAAGATTGTCGATCGCTTTTAGGAACAGAGTCAACCCCAGCCAGTGAAATCGCTGTTTTTCGTGGTGCTTTGACGCTGGTGCAAACTCGCTTTAATGGTGAAGTGAAGTTCTCCAATACATTTTTTCTTCAGTCTGTGGATGCCCAAGGCGCAACTTTTCTCCAACCTACTAACTGGACTGAAAGCAGATTCGCTCGTCCCGTTAGTTTCACCAGCGCTAACTTCCGGCAACCAAGCAATTTTCAGAGCAGTATTTTTTTTGAAAAAGCTAATTTCAAAAAAATCAAATTTCAGGAACTTGCTGATTTTCAAGGCAGTATCTTTGAAAAAACTGCTAACTTCAACCAAGCAAATTTTAAACTTTTGGCTAAATTTAGTAGTGTGCAATGGCAAGGGAATGCTGATTTTTCTGATGTGTACTTTGCTAATCAAGCCCAGTTTACTAAAGCAGATTTTAATCAGTTCCTTCTTTTAACAGAAGCGACTTTTGAGCAAGCTGTAAGCTTCCGGGAAGCGGAGTTTAACAAATTGGTAAATCTGCAAGGTGCGAACATTCTTAACCAAGCAGATTTTAGTGATGCGATATTTGCTACAGAAGCTTGTTTAAGCGTACCTGGTTTAACTTTTAACTCTAACCAAGCGAAAATTTTAGGTAATCCCGGTCAGATTGGTAAGATGTTTTGTATCCCAACATTGCGAGGTAATCAAAACATCTTGCGGAATTTGGGGCAAAATTTCCGTCAGCAACAGCAAGTTGCCGATGCTAATGAATTGGAATATACAAAACAACGACTGCGATTAAGAGAGTTCGGCCGTCGTCTGACAGCTACAAATATTAATAGTGCTTCTGTTGCAAGTTTGATTAACCTGGGTTTTTCTGCAACTCAAGCCCAAGCGATCGCCCAGCGTCGTCTGCTAAAATCCTTTCGCAACAGTAGTGAGTTACTCACCATAGCAGACATCGATTTAGAAAAATATACCCAACTAAGCGATCGCTTAATTGTTGGCGAAACTCTTTCTATACTTGGCTGGTTACTGCAAGCTTGGAGTTGGTTGGCGTTGAGTGTATTGCTGTTGTTGAGTGGCTATGGTACAAATTTTTGGTTAGTGTTTGGCGTGGGAGGATTAGCGATCGCTTATTTTGGCTTACTGTTTTGGCTGGTGGATCGCTATCGTCGGCTGCATCCCGTACCAATTATCCCCACATTCTACGAAACCATTTCGATATTAATCAGTTTTAGCGTTTTAGAATTCTTCAGCTTACTAGCGATCTTTCGCAATGCTCAACAACCTTGGCTGACATTAGGGTGTATTTTAATAATTATTGTCCCCGTCCCAATGGCTTTATTGATTAGACTTTACCAACAAGGTCGTTATCATGACTTAATGGACGTTTCTTACTTCACAGAAGACGGCACATTTCGCCAGTTACGATTATTGATTGGGCGTTTGCCAGTGATACCAAGGAATCAGACATTTCGGGAACGATATATGCCCTTGTTGTGCGATCGCCGCTGGAATTGGCTCAACTACTATGATTTTAGCCTCAACAACCTAGTTAAATTAGGATTTAACGACATTCGTTTACGAGATGAACATTTACCAGGTATCATCTCTGCACTTGCTTGGTATCAATGGAGTTTCGGTTTAATTTACATCACCCTAGTTTTGTGGACACTTTCCCGCACAATTCCGGGATTGAATTTGCTGATTTATCTGAAGTAATGATTTAGGATTGCTATAGGAATCCGCTTTGATTTCTGAACTAATTTGCGTAGGCAGGCAATAGGGAATCTTGCTACAGGCAACAGTCAAGAAGGCTTCTTAGTTGTACTGAGTTTTTTCAGAAATCAAATATGAGTCCTATAGCAATCAAAATCACTCCTCAACAATTTAAACTGCTTTTGGAATCTAAATCTCTTGTGTATCAGTAAAATTTTCTGGGCTAAGTTCATTTTTCAGTTTGAGTTTTAGCTCCTCTGAAATCGGTAAATCTTTAATTTCTTTAAGGAGAACTTGAACAGATTCGGTTTTGCTACGTTCTTTATAAATAGCATTAACAATGGCTTCAAGTCCGTATCCTGCTACAGTATCCCCTACAACTGTTATTAGACCAAGTAGGGCTATACCTCCAACTATGCCAAAAGGCCCTCCTAACGCTGTAATGGCAGCTGCTACAGCGGCAGAACTACCTCCTGATGTGACCGTTAGAATCACAAGAATGACACCAGGAAGACCCAGACCAGCAAGTTTTTTAACGATTTCGTCCATTTTAATCAACCTCAATTCTTTATATGCTAGTTAAACATTACCAAGGGCAGTAAAATTTATTTAGCCTAATTAAAAACTAAAACTTTTCTCTATTTATTGTCTTTGTAGTCATCTAATTAAACAGATAATCTCAGTTTTATCAATAAAATGCAATAGCAGTATAAGACGATTAAATGGACAGTTAAGACATTTAAGTGGACAATTAAGACAGTTAAGACATTTAAGTGGACAGTTAAGACAGTTAAGACAGTTAAGCAGATAGTAAAAATATTTAAAATAGGGCTTGCTGAAAAAGTCTGATGGCTGGGGTAGGCAATAGGGAATAGGCAACAGGCAATAGTTTCATCGTGATTTTTGGTGTTTTTTTGTGACCTAATCCATTAGAAATGCAAAATTTTTCAGCCTGATACCCCAATTTACTTGCACCTGTTTCTACAAAAATAGCCCCAAAACATTGAGAAATCAACGTTTTATCATTATTCAGCAGACCCTAAAATAGTTAATGAATAATAATTACTAACTTTCAGGAAGCACGAGGCAGAAGCAAAACTGCCCTCTGCCTCGTGCTTTCCGTTTATCAAAATTTCTGGACTGCTGCCTCTAGCCATTCCTATGCAGAGCATAGGAATGAGATAAACATTTAGATATGTTGCTTTCCCACAAAGTGAATACCTTAGTACTGCAAGGCGTAATTCGTAATTCGTAATGACGCTCCTGCGTCGCTAACGCTGCGCTAACGTAATTCGTAATTAATTGTTTGCAAGGGTTTCAGACATTTAAAATGGGTGGCTTATTTACGCCGTGCTGTACTAGTTAGTAGCTAGTTTGTCCGGCTTTTTTGCAGCTGGCGATCGCGGCGATTTCCGCCCAGAGATATCATGGAGTAAACCCATCAGTGCGGGTACAACAGTAGGTGTCAAAATCGTAGAAAAAGCCAGACCACCTGTTAAGACAATACCTAACCCCTGATATAACTCTGAACCCTGTCCTGGTAAAACTGCTAGCGGTAACATTCCCAAGACACTAGTGCCGGCAGACATGAAAATCGCGCGTAGGCGATCGCTTGTCGCATTATATAAGGATGCATCATAATCCTCACCTGCTTGCTGGAGTTGCAAGGCGCGATCGACCAGCAGAATGGCGTTGTTAACAACCACACCCGTAAGGATCACAAATCCCAAGGCTGTAATCATATCCAATGCCACATTCATTCCCGGAATCATGTTGGCGATTACTAGACTCAATAGTGCGCCACTCATACCCATCGGCACTGTTGCCATAATCACTACTGGGTACAGGAATGAGCGATATAACGCCACCAGCAACAAGTAAGTAATCAAAATCGAAACTGCAAATGCAGCAGCTAATTGACCAACAGTTGTTGCTAACTGATCTGCGGAACCTGCCAGTTCTAGCCGATAACCTGTTGGTAAACTAGCACGTAAAGGAGCCAGAATTTCTTCTTCGGCACGTTCTACCAGGGTAGCAAGAGGGGCATCTGGTGCAAGGGTGACAGTGAGGCTAATTGAGCGCTCTAAATTGACGTGGTTAATGGCATCGGCTCCCGTAGTTTCACGGATTTCGGCAATATCCCCCAGTTGCACTTGTCGTCCTTGTGCATATAAAGGCAATTGGCGCAGTTGTTCTGGCGTTTCCACAGCAGTATTTTGTAGTTCCACTGAGACATCTAGTTCTTCTTTGCCATCAATGTAATTGGAAACAACTCGACCACCCAAGGCTGCTTCGACCATCGAACCAATTTCTGCTTCCGAAAGTCCTACTTCGGCAATGCGTTCGCGGTTGGGAATCACTTGTAATTCTCCTGCACCCAAGACAAAATTTGAGCGCACATTCTGCACCCCTGGAAGCGATCGCAATTTGCCGGTAATTTGCTTTTCTAAGTCACCAATTTGGTTTAAATCAGCGCCAACAATATCCACTTCAAATTCTTTACCCGGATCGCGGAATATAGAAATCCGTGTCGGGATGACAAAGCGGTATCCAGCAAAGTTACTACTTTGGGCGCGTAACCGATCCACCATATCAGCCAGTCCGGTAGTCGTGGCAAATTCTGGTTTTAAAATAGTTGCAATACCTCGCAGCGCCCCTGGACGGTCAACATACATGATCCGCTCAACTTCTGGTTGTGATCGCAGAAATTTTTGCACAGGTTCAGATTGCCGAATCGCTTCGGGTATACTGGTTCCCGGTAACGGTTCGGCCCGCAATACAACTAAGTTCCGATTTCCTTCGGGTAGATAATCGGCAGGTGGTAAGAGAAAAATACTAGTTACGAGTAAAACGATCGGAATCGACAGCACAATTAACCTGCGCCCAATCCGCTTACGTCCCAGTGACCAACTAACAGTAGCGACGAGAAAGTTTTCCAGTTTGGTTTGGAAATGACGAAACACCGCAGAGGTTTTGGCCACCATCCGTTCAAACCAATTGCCGCCCCGATATTCACCACCCTGCATCATTTGCATGGCTTCCGATTGTTTGAGGAACAAGCCCGATAGCATTGGGACTAAAGTTAATGCCGCAAACAGGGAGAATAAAGAAGAGGCAGAAAGAGCGATCGCCATATCAGCATAGAGTTGCCCAGCTTCACCCGTCACCATTAACAAGGGTACAAATACCACTACGTTGGTTAAGGTGGAACCAAGCATTGCGCCCCAAACTTCCTGAGTACCTTCAATGGCTGCACGCATGGCACTTTTGCCTTGCTGCATGTGGGTAAAGACATTCTCAATTACAACGATCGCATTATCTACGACCATACCCACTGCAAACGCCAATCCCGCCAAACTGATGATGTTTAATGTGCGTCCAAATGCAGACATGACAATGAACACCATAATCAGTGTAATGGGAATTGTAATTGCCACCACTGCAACGGTACGCATGGAGCCAAGGAACAGAACTAAGACGATAGTTGCTAACAGCGCCCCACTAACTAAGTTGCCTTGGACAAATTCAATGGATTGATTGATATACTGGCTCTCGTCATAGTTGTAGACAAAGCGAATACCTTGATTTTGCTTGTCAAACTCAGTTTGCAGTGCCGCAATTTCCGCGCGGATGCCTTTAGCCACCTCTGGTACATTCGCCCCAATTTGCCGAATTACACCGACTGCTGCCCCAGGTTTGCCGTTGAACACCAACGCCCCATCTTGAGGTTTGCGTCCCATCTGGACTGTTGCGACATCTCGCAAGTAAACAGTGCCCGATTGGTCGCGTCGCAGCACAAAACCTTCAATTTGTGACAAATCTTGCGATCGGCTGATTGTGCGGACTCGATATTCCCGTCGTCCGAGAATTAATGGCCCACCCCGAATATCACGGTTGTTTTCTTGAAGGACTCTTACTACATCCCCAATTGCGAGATTGCGATCGCTTAATGCTTTCGGATCAACTTTCACCTCAACTTCTCGTTCTTGTCCACCCACTAACAAAAACTGCCCAGTTCCTTCGACTCGCCGCAAACGGGGAATCACCACTTCTTCTGCTAAGTCTCGATAACGGTCTGCATCCGGTTTAAATCCATCTTTGGTATCAAAGGGAATCCACATCATCGGTGAACTGTTACCACCCACCAGTTCCACACTCGATTCCTGCGCTTCTGGCGGTAAGCTTCCCACCTGCTGCAAGCGGTTGAGAACATCTACCATCCGTTCTCTGGCGTTGGCATCTTGAGCAAATTCCAAAGTGATGCTGCTGCGTCCAGCACGAGAAGTACTGCTAATTTCTTGGACACCTAGCACCTCTTCCATTTGTTCTTCAATGGGGCGGGTAATCAGGTCTTCTACTTCTGTTGGCCCTGCACCGGGATAGGTAGTTGTGATCGTAATTTCCGGGCGATCGCCTCCTGGTTGCAATTCTAGGGGTAATCTCAGTAGGGAGAATACCCCGAACATTGCTAGCAAGCAAAACAAAACAAAAGTTCCATGTCGCCAACGAACGGCGGTTTCAATAAAATTCATATTAATTGGTAATTCAGAAAATCATATTTAAACTGGGTTTCCAGTATTTTGAAGGAAAGGTTAAAGGAGAAAGAGACGATTCTTCCTCTTTAACCAACTTCTGCAAGAAGTCTATGGAAGCGTGGTGCAACCTATGTTTTAACAAGAGAGGTAGGACGATTTGGTGGACTGGAATTAGACTGGGTTGAAGCCTCATCTAAATTACAACCTCCTGCCTTCTGCCGACGCTCGCGGACTCGCTAACGCTGCGCTATCCTGCCTCCTGCCTCCTTCAAGTTGGATCAACTATCTTTACAGGCGCACCATCTTGCAATCCATCACCGCCACGTAGCACAATGCGTTGACCGGTGCGTAAAGTGGGATGATAAATTGCGACATTTTTACCCATGTCAGAAACCATCTCGACTGGAATT
The DNA here is from genome assembly GCF_001712795.1 of Nostoc sp. KVJ20. GTDB lineage: Bacteria > Cyanobacteriota > Cyanobacteriia > Cyanobacteriales > Nostocaceae > Nostoc. The sequence goes on along the minus strand of NZ_KV757631.1, from coordinate 29,467 downwards.
TGTTTAGCTTTGCCATCTGCAACTGCAAAAACTAACCACTCGTTTTGTCTTCTGGTTAATGCATCTCGTGATACCACAAAGCTGGAGCGATTCGAGGGCATATTTAAGTTACCTGCGATCGCCATTCCTGGTATTAATCCTGACGGGGGTTTGTTAATTTGGACACGCACCATCTGGCGACGAGAGGCTGTATTGGCAGAAGGGACTACAGCAGTAATAGTGGCGCGTTGTTTCCATTGAGGTAGGGCGCGAGTTGTGAGATCGATTGTCATCCCTGGAGTAACTTTACCACTGAGTTCTTCGGGTAACTCTAGGAAAATGTCGAAGCGATCGCCTGCTACTAAGGTGACAATTTCACCAGAACTTTGTACCAAATCACCATTGCTGATGTGGCGAGTCTGCACTATTCCCGATTCCGATGCCAGAATCCGCGTGCGCTGCTGGGCTAATTCTGCTTGAGCTAAGGTGGCTTTAGCTGCTTCTACATTTGCCCGTTGAGCGGCGATTTCTTCTTGAATCGGCCCAGCTTTCGCTTCGGCAAGTTCTGCCTCAGCTTCTAACCGTTCTCCTTGAATGTTATTCAATTGTGCTTGGGCTTCCACTAACAATCTTTGAGATAAAGCACCCTCTTTAACAAGATCGCTAGTGCGTTTCAGGTTATCCTGTGCTTCCAGTTCTCGCGCCTTCGCAGATGTGACAGCCGCTTGCCGTTGAGCAATGATTTCAGGACGAGTGCCAACTTCCAAACGTGCTAGATTGCTCCGTTGTTGTGCCAGTTGCGCTCGTGCTTGGCTAATTGCCAATTGCTGATCGGTATCATCCAGTAAAGCGATCGCCATTCCGACTTTGACGCGATCGCCTGGTTGCACTGAAATTTGCTTGACAATTCCACCAGTTTGAGCGCGGATTGTTGACTGCTGAGTGGCTTCTACTTGTCCCAACAACTGGACACTTCTGGTAGCACTCCCAGTTGCGAGGGAGATTGTTTCAATTGGTTTTGGAGGTGGCCCTTGCTGCTGTGCCACAGAAGAGGGTGGTGTACCACCAGGAGCGAACATCCGCCAGAGGATAATGCCACCAGTTGCCAAAAATGAAATCAGCAATCTCCAGAACCAAGGTTTACCTGAGCGAGTCGGTGCTAACTCAGAAGGCACAGAACTATCTGATTGGGTTTCAACCTTTGAAACTTCAGTTTCAGAAGTATCCATAGCGATTAACGGTGGGCTACTGAGGGTTAAGGGCTAATTATTAACCGTTGAAAGTGAACAATGAATAGTCCAATGTTCGCTATCAACAGTCAATTATTTAGATAAAAGTAAATTTACGTTACTTTTTTGTAGTTTATTGGATAAATATGACAAAAAAATGTCAAGGAGAGGCAGAGGGGAAAGAACTTAGTATTTGAACTCTCCCCTGCTCCCCTGTACAAGGCTTAATCGAAATGTGGTGAGAAATCCGGGTTAATCGCAGTGATGGTTAGGGTGGGGTAAAACTAAAGCTAAAACCTTAGTAAATCAGGTTTCAGGTGAGGTTTTGAGAATTTATGCAATAAATATATTGAATTCGGGTGGTCGTTTATTGAATTCGGGTGGTCGTTTCTTGAATTTGGGTAGTCGTTTCTTGAATTTGAATATGAAATGCAAAAATCAACTCCTCTCAACTCTTACTCTCTGCGCCTCTGCGTGATACAAGTTCATATTTCCACTCAGCAACGCCAAAAATCAAGGGTTTTTAACCCACGGAGGTGGGTTTTGTCTGTATAACCGCAACTTCCAGTTGCCAGGGCTAAAAAATTTTCAATCACAAAGACGCGATAAATCGCAATACTTGTCGGGTTTTGGGGAAAAGGGTAAGGGGTAAGGGGAAAGAAAAACCTTTAACCTTTACCCTTTAACCTTTAACCTTTAACCTTTTTCCAAAACCCAATTCCGAGTTCAAAATGCTTATCCGAGCAGTATTGCGATAAATCGCCGTCTCTACAATAATGCATTAGATTCAACTATTAATTCTTTAACGCGATCGCGGGGTAAGCCTAACTCTTGACTAAGAGCGGTTTCAAGTTGGCTTATATCTGTGATTGGAAATTCAAATACTATCCTTGTGAGAACTGAGTTGTTAGTTTTAACGTTCACCCGTGAAATTCCTTTTTCGGGGAAAACTTCGACTTTGATCGCTACTATCCTTTTCATAATCTGTCGTGCCGATTGGGTGTCTGCTAGCAGATATTTTTTGGTGATATTGGAGCGACTTAAAATCCGATCTCCAACAAAACTGCTCCCTAGCCAAAAAACTAATCCAATCAACGGCAAGGACAACCAAAACACAAAGCCTAACGATCGCAACGCTTGAAAAAATTGAAGTTGCTGCATGGAAGGTATCAGGTTGAGTGTTTCCCGTCACTTTTGCGTCATCCTTTTACCTTAATCTAAAATTAGCAAAGAAAAATTACGGCAACCTGAGCAAATGGGATGTTGATCTTACTAGTCGAAGATGACTCATCGCAGTTAGAGCCATTACGGGCAGCATTATTAAAGGTGGGGCATACAGTTGATGCGATCGCAGATGGGGAAACAGCACAATGGTTTGCCTTTCGCAAAGACTATGACTTGCTGATTCTAGATTGGATGTTGCCTAAAGTCAGTGGCGTAGAATTGTGTCAAGTATATCGACGAGCAGGTAAGCTGACTCCTGTATTGATGCTGACGGCAAAAGACACGGTTTTAGATAAAGTAATGGGTTTAGATGCTGGAGCCGATGATTACTTAGTAAAGCCTGTGGATGTTCTAGAGTTATTGGCACGAGTCCGGGCACTAGGAAGGCGATCGCCTATGTGGCAAGGAGATATACTTAGCTTAGGCGATTTGCAACTTCATTTATCCAGTTTGACGCTCGAACTTGGTTCATTGACAACTCAACTTTCTAGCCGGGAGTTTCAATTGATGGAATATTTAATGCGTCATCCCCGCCAAGTATTATCTCATAACCAGATTGAGCAAGCCCTTTGGAGCTACGGAGAGGAACCAGAAAGTAACGCAGTTACTACCTTAGTTCGCCGCTTGCGCCAGCGCCTACAAACCATTGGTGTAAAAGATTGGATAGAAACAGTGCATCGAATGGGATATCGAATAAATCCGCCTTTCTAAGCCATTAGGGAGCAGGGGGATAAGAATTAATAACTATGCCCAATACCCAATGCCCAATACCCAATACCCAATGCCCAATGCCCAATGCCCAATGCCCAATGCCCAATGACAAATGTTTGATCATAGCCGTCGTAATCTCGCTCACTGGTTTGCCCTGTCAATGGGTGGAATTTTGTTCGCTTTTGCAGGGGTGGGCTATTGTCTGAGTGTAGAAGAACAGTTGCGGGTTTTTGATGACGAACTTTTTTCACAAAGTAAAACCTTTGCTGCCAAAACTCAATACTCGCTTTATCAAAGTCAATGGCGAAATCAGCGCGGCCAAACTCCTGTAGAAAGTGATACATCGTTGAATGGCGGGCTAATGTATGCGCGGTGGTATAACTCTAATAAACAACTTTTGCAGTTTGTTGGTTCATCGGGTGGCAAACAGTTGACCGCAGAACCCGGATTTCAAACATTAGAAGCACCAATAAGCTCAGAGTTGCCTACTACGAAAACCTGGGTTCGCCAAGTTACACTTCCTATTTTGGAAGGTAAGGTGCTAATTGGCTATTTCCAAACGGCAGTTCCAATGAACTCTTTACGCGTTGGACTAAACCAAGCCCGCTTGTTTTTAACTTTCGGGGTTCCCGTGACTTTTGGTGTAATTGGCATTACAGGTTGGTTTTTGGGCGGGTTGGCAATGCGCCCAAGCCTCCGTGCTTATCAGCAATTGCAGCAATTTACAGCCGATGCTTCTCATGAATTACGCGCACCCGTTGCTACGGTATTGAGCAATGCCCAAGTTGCCCTGATGCCCCCCGAAGACCCCGTGGAGCAAAGATTGCGGTTGCAAAATATCGTCCAAACTGCTAAGTCCATGAGTACGCTGATCAACGATCTGCTTTTTTTGTCGCGTCATAATGGCTCCCTTGCAGAAACCGGATTAAAACCCGTTGACTTGTGTGAGATATTGCGATCGCTTGCTCAGGATTTTGCTACTCAAGCTCCTGCTCAAAATCTCAATTTCGATGCTCACCTTCCAGAGCATCCGATCATGTTAAAAGCTGATGCTAATTTGCTCAAACAAGCTGTAATTAATCTACTAACTAATGCCTTCAAGTACACACCAGCAGATGGTAAGGTGCAATTATATCTTTTTACCCAGTCTCACTCTGCGGTAATTCAGGTCAAAGACAACGGCATTGGCATTCCATCCAGTGATTTGCCACATATATTTGATCGTTTTTATCGTGTAGATACTGTCCGATCTCGGCAAACAGGCGGCTTTGGACTCGGACTTGCGATCGCTCAACAAATTGTGCAACGATACGGAGGGCAAATTACTGTAAATAGTATTCTAGGTCAAGGCTCTACCTTTCAAATTAGCCTTCCCCTGAAACTTTGACAAAAATATAGGAATCCGCTTTGATTTCTGAACTGATTTGCGTAGGCAGGGAATAGGCAATAGGCAACAGGTAACAGGGAATAGGCAACAGGCAACAGGCAATAGGCAACAGGGCTTTTCAATACTTGTCGGGTTTTGGGGAAAAGGGGAAAGAAAAAACCTTTAACCTTTACCCTTTAACCTTTTCCCAAAACCCAATTCCGAGTTAAAAATCCAAAACCTGAGCAGTATTGGAGGGCTTCTTAGTTGTACTGAGTTTTTTCACCAAATCAAATATGAGTCCTATAATTCAAAATAATTTGACCAAAATCACCCAGAACCCTGACTTATCAAAAACGAAGAGGCAGGGGGACAGGGAGCTTACAATTAAGATATTTCCTACAAAAAACTATGAAAGCTGATGCAGAAAACCATCTCAGGCTGACTTGTGAAGTAGAAACTACCCTAAAGGTGATTGGCGGACGCTGGAAAGTTTTGATTATTAGAGAATTAATGACTGGTGTCAAACGGTTTGGTGAGTTGCAACGGGCTTTACCTGGAGTTACCCAAAAGATGCTAACCCAACAACTCAGAGAAATGGAGGAAGACGGCATTATTCATCGAGAAGTTTATCCCCAAATTCCACCAAAGGTAGAATATTCGTTGACGCCTTTAGGAGAAACTTTGCAACCAATTCTCTATGCTATGCATGAATGGGCTATTCAACATTTAGCTCGAACAAGTCACCATTAATATTGATTACACAGAATAAATAATATTTACTAAATTTCAATTCGAGTAAGCAAATTATCTGTGCGATCTGGAACTTTGAATTTATTCGTTGTTGCGTAAATACTCAATTGCGGCCTCTAATTTTGAGGAGTAACTTTCAGCAAATCTTTCAAACCAAAGCCCTTCAGATGAGAGTGGATCTACTTTTGCTAACCATTTTTTTGCTTCCACTTTCAAAGCCTCTAACTGTTTGGCTTTGAGTTGTTCTTGTCGAATTTGTTCCTGTTCTAATTCTTGCTGTCTTTTTAACTCAATAGCAGCATCCTCTTCGGCAAAATCTGCCTTAACTTCTGCCAAAAGGTTATCTATAAAAGATGCTGACTTTGGCGATGCTGGAATAAAGGATTTTGCTGTAGCTGATTTTGACTGCTGCTGTTGTGGTTGAACTTCTTTGTATTCAGTTTGAAGTTCAGCTAATAGCTTATCAATGGAATCCATGTTTGCAATTCCTAATAAATGGTATAGCTAATACCGCTTTGTGTAATTCGTAATTCGTAATGACGCTCCTGCGTCGCTAACGCTGCGCTAACGTAATTCGTAATTTTTAATGGGCTACGCCCCGCTATGCTAATGTAATTACCACTGCGTAGGGTTTTAGATATTAAAAAGCGTGGATTATTTACGCCGAACTGTACTAGTCATTAATGGCATTGAGTAGCACTTCCGATAGACTCAAATCTTCCATATCTTCCATCGTAATGGTGTCACAGATATCAAACTTAGCACCAGCACTTTGGAGTTCATCGTCTAAGACTTTGAGAAAGCGGGTAGCTTGTGGATCTGTGCCGACTTGAATGAAGGAAATGGCTAATTCTTCATCTCTATCTATACGGCGAGAAGCTTCAATAATCACCCTCATGACTGCTTTGCGATCGTCCGGTTCACCATCAGTAACCACTAAAATTGTTTCACCATTTGGCTTTGTTTGACCGGCTGCTTTACGTTGTAAGTAATCATCAGTTGCGTGTTTTAACACACCTGCTAAATCAGTTGTACCAGAGGGATCATTTTCTCGGAAAATTTGCCCTACTATGCTAGATGTGACATTTTCGTACCGCTTAAATTTACCAGAAAATACGTAAATAGTTATGCCATCTGGATCAAATTGCTCACACTTACTAGCTAAAGCTAAAGTAGATTCCTGTGCTGCAAACCATCTACTTCTACCACCCTTTTGATCTTGGGTTGCCATGCTGCCGCTTTTGTCGATAATCAAGGTATAGTCACGATTTTCTAGCATGATTAAATTCTCCAGTTAATAGTTAAAGGGTTACTGGACTATGAGTGATCAACACATTAGTCAGTTATGGCATTCGTCAATACATCGACAAGACTCATTTCTTCTAAGTCGTCTAAAGTGACGGTATCGCAAATATCAAATTTAGCGCCGACACCTTGCAATTGATCATCCAAAGCTTTCAGAAACTTAGTTGCTTGGGCATCTGAACCTACTTGAATGATTGAAATTCCTAATTCTTCATCACGTTCCATCTGGCGAGTCGCATGAATGATGACTTCAAACACAGCTTTGCGATCGTCTGGTTCACCATCGGTGATGACTAAAATTGTCTCTCCGTTTGGCTTGGTTTTACCGGCTGCTTTGCGTTGAAAGTAGTTATTGAGCGCATCTTGAAGTACACCTGCTAAGTTTGTCGTCCCAGCAGGGTCATTTTCGAGAAATATCTGTGCAACTTTGGCTGAGGTGACATCATCGTAGCGTTTAAATCTACCAGAAAAAACGTAAACGGTGATGCCATCGGGGTCAAACTGTTCGGCCTTTCTTGCCAAAGCGAGAGTAGACTCTTGGGCTATCTCCCATCTACTTCTACCACCCACTTGGTCGGGTGTAGACATACTACCGCTTTTGTCAATGATTAAGGTATAGTCGCGATCGCTCATCATAATCTTCCTCTGATTGTTACCCTGTAATTCTAGTCTAGTCCACGATTTTAACGATACAGCAAGCATTTTAAGGTTTCGTATTAATACCGTTACTCATTTGCTACTCAAATCAACAAATCGGGGTTAATTACGTGGGTGTTATTAATTGCAATGATGCCGATTACAAAGCAATTTCTTTTTTCCCAGACGAAGATTTTCTCAATCAGCCATCCAAATTACTAGAGTGAATACAAAGATTTAATCCACTCCCATTCCTCTGCCAAACCCTCTCTCAGGGAGACTTGCGGCTCATATCCCAGAATTTTCTCCGCTTTAGATATATCAGCAGCGGTGTGACGGGCGTCTCCCATTGCCTTTTCTATGTAGTTTCTTTTGATTGCTTTCCCAACAATTTCTTGAATCGTATCCAATACTTCTGCTAAAACCACTCTGCTACCACCACCAATATTAAAGATTTCTCCCACTGCTTGGGGCGCAGTAGCGGCAGCTAAATTGGCAGCGATGATATCACTAACAAAAGTAAATTCCCGCGTTTGTTGTCCATCGCCGTAAATAGGAATCGCCTCATCTTGCAAAATGGATTTAAAGAACTTATGAAATGCCATATCTGGACGCTGTTTGGGGCCATAAACAGTGAAATAGCGCAATGTCACACAAGGCACGCCAAAGTTTTTGTGATATAGTTCACACAAAAACTCTGCTGCTAGCTTAGTAATACCGTAAGGAGAAACTGGTTGAGGAGAAATCCCTTCGTGAGTGGGTAATGTTTCCGCATCACCATATACACTCGACGAAGAGGCAAACACTAATCTTTTCAGGTGTTTAGCATCCTTAGCTGCTTCTAGCAAAACTTGTGTAGCATTAACATTCCGTTCTGTGTAATCTCGAAAAGCTTTACTCCAACTTGCTCTGACACCTGCTTGTGCCGCTTGATGGTAAACTACATCAACATCTTTTAGGAGTTTCTGCCAATCTAAAAACTGAATATCTCTTTCAATTAATGTAAAGCCAGGTGAACGATGTAAGTGTGCAACATTGTTACGCTTTAATATAGGATCGTAATAATCATTGAATTCATCAATCCCAATCACTTCTTCTCCTTGTTGTAGCAATGTTTCTACAAGATGAGAACCAATAAAGCCTGCGGCTCCAGTAACGATAATTTTAGCCATGTCGCCTATTTTTTATATCCCGATTTATCTCTATATTGACAAGTTAATAATTATAATCAATATTTTGCTATTAATTGAAAATTTTTTAATCTATTACTATCGGTCTATCAACATAACAGATAATCAAACTAATATACTTGCATTCAAAATACATTATTAAGTCTGTTGAGCAATAGGTAACAATAAAAATTATCAATTCATTAATTAGTGAATTGATAATTTTCAAATTGAAGAAGAATTCAGAATTCAGGAGCGGAGCCGGAGACGCTCCGCCTCCGGTCAAAATTTAGAATAACTATATGAATTTATGCTTATATACTTAATTATAAAGGGCTTGCACAAGTGTAAGAATTGATGAAAAAATTGATCCGCGAGAACCGCTAAGGTATTCTCGTTTCGCAAGGAACGCACGAGGAAATCTGTGAAAGTTTTAGTTGTCGGTAATGGGGGGCGCGAACACGCTCTGGCATGGAAACTGTTGCAATCTAAGCAAATTGAGCAAGTTATCTGTGTACCAGGGAATGGGGGCACGGCAAGTATGGAACGTTGCCAGAACTTGCCCTTAGCAGTAGATGATTTTGAGGGCATGGGCCGATATGCTTTAGAACATGGCATAACTCTGGTAATAGTTGGGCCAGAAGTCCCCCTGTCTAAGGGAATTACAGATTACCTCCAAGACAAAGGATTGATGGTATTTGGCCCAGTCAGAGCGGGAGCGCAAATTGAGGCGAGTAAAGCTTGGGCAAAAGCCTTGATGCAAGAAGCAGGAATTCCGACGGCACGGGCAGCGGTATTTACTGAGGCAGCAGCAGCAAAATCTTACGTCAAATCTCAAGGAGCGCCAATTGTTGTCAAAGCTGATGGGTTGGCAGCTGGTAAGGGTGTAACGGTGGCTGAAACAGTTGAACAAGCAGAAAGTGCCGTTGATGCGATTTTTCAGGGACAATTTGGTAGTGCTGGTGAGTTTGTCGTCATTGAAGAATGTTTGATTGGGCAAGAGGTTTCAGTTTTAGCGTTGACCGATGGGTTAACAATTAGACCCTTGTTGCCAGCTCAAGACCACAAGCGGATTGGTGACGGCGATACGGGGGAAAATACTGGTGGGATGGGAGCATACAGCCCAGCACCCATTGCTACCCCAGAGTTGATGGCACGCATTCAAACAGAAGTCTTAGAAAGAGCGATCGCCACCTTACGAGCTAAAGGCATTGATTACCGAGGCGTGTTGTATGCTGGATTAATGATTGCACCCGATGGCGACTTGAAGGTTTTGGAATTTAACTGTCGCTTCGGCGATCCAGAAACCCAGGTGATTTTGCCACTGTTAGAAACACCCCTTGAAGAGTTAATTCTAGCCTGTGTACAACAGCGATTAAGTGAATTGCCGCCGATTGCTTGGAAAGGGGGAGCATCTGCCACTGTCGTTGCAGCTTCAGGTGGTTATCCAGGAGAATATGAGAAAGGCCAGATCATTACTGGCATTGGTGAGGCAGAGGCAACAGGAGCAACTGTATTTCATGCAGGTACGAAGTTGAATCAGCAACAAGAAGTAGTAACAGATGGGGGTCGAGTATTAAATGTGACTGGAATTGGAGAAAATTTTGAGCAAGCGATCGCCCAAGCATACGCTGGTATCAAATATATTCAGTTCGATGGGATATTTTATCGGCGAGATATCGGTTATAGAGTTAGGAGTTAAGGGTTGGGAGTGCTGAATGTGAGGCAATAACTAATGCCTTATAGTCAATGCCCAATGCCCCATGCCCCATTCCCAATGCCCCATTTCCCTAACATATTTGTCAAATTAACTGTTAATTTTTTAGTTGTTGGGCTTTATAACAAAGACTACTAACAACTTTATTTAAGATGCTAACTCTGTTAAAAACAATTCGACATGCGATCGCTAGTTGGTGGTCAGAGTTCACACTCCAGACCAAACTGCTGGCTGTTGCCACGTTGGTGGTTTCATTGGTGATGAGTGGTCTGACCTTCTGGGCTGTAAATACAATTCAGCAGGATGCGCGGATGAATGACACCCGCTTCGGTCGTGATTTGGGGCTGTTGCTTGCTGCCAACGTTGCGCCCCTAGTCGCTGACAATAATCTCACTGAGGTTGCCCAATTTTCCCAACGTTTTTATAGCAGCACCTCTAGTGTGCGTTATATGCTCTACGCCGATGAAACCGGGGAAATCTTTTTTGGCATTCCTTTTTGGGATGCCGAGGTAGAAAATTCCCTCACCATTAAACGGCGAATACAACTGCCTGAAGATTACCCTGGTGATGGGGAAAAGCCGATGGTGCGGCAACACATGACCCCAGATGGGGCAGTTACCGATGTATTTATTCCCCTGATTGTCAATCAAAAATACTTAGGTGTATTAGCGATCGGGATCAATCCCAATCAGACCGCTGTTATCTCCACCAATTTTACCCGCGATGTCACTATTGCCGTTTTTATCACGATTTGGGTAATGGTGATTTTGGCAGGAGTGATTAACGCCTTGACCATCACCAAACCCATTAAAGAACTGCTAGTGGGGGTGAAGCAAATTGCTACCGGGAATTTCAAGCAGCGTATTGATTTACCTTTAGGGGGCGAACTGGGGGAGTTAATTTTAAGCTTTAATGAGATGGCAGAGCGATTAGAGCGCTATGAAGAACAGAATATTGAGGAACTAACCGCAGAAAAAGCCAAGCTAGAAACCCTAGTTTCGACGATCGCAGATGGTGCCGTGTTGATTGATAACAACATGCAGGTGATTTTAGTCAACCCCACAGCGCAGCGAATTTTTGGCTGGGAAGCCGCTGATGTGGTAGGCCACAATGTTTTACATCACTTGCCCCCATCGGTACAAATGGAAATCACCCGTCCCTTGTACGAAATGGCAGCAGGCGAATGTGAAAGCGCCGAATTCCGAATTTTTATTAACCAACCCACCCCACGGACGATCCGCATTCTCTTGACTACAGTACTCAATCTGCAAAGGGAAAGCATCAAAGGTATTGCAATTACCGTCCAAGATATAACCCGTGAGGTGGAATTAAACGATGCAAAAAGCCAATTTATCAGCAACGTTTCCCACGAACTGCGAACGCCTCTATTCAACATCAAAACCTATATTGAAACCCTGCACGACTACGGCGAAGACTTAGGTTTAGAAGAACGGCAAGAGTTTCTCCAAACTGTGAACCATGAAACCGATCGCTTAACCCGCCTAGTTAACGATGTTTTGGATTTGTCAAAACTAGAATCTGGTCGTAACTACAGCTTCGATGGCGTGGATTTAGCCCAAGCGATCGAGCAAACACTGCGTACTTACCAACTCAATGCTAAAGATAAAGGTGTTGAACTCCTTCAAGAAGTTGCTCCTAATTTGCCGCTGGTAATGGGTAATTATGACCTGTTAGTACAAGTGTTTGGCAACCTGATTGGTAATGCCCTTAAATTCACAAAAGCTGGTGGGAAAGTAGTAATCCGCGCCTACCAACTGGATTTCATACCCAATCACACCCAATCTTGTCCAGTGCGGATTGAAATTTCTGATACTGGAATTGGCATTGCCACAGAAGATCAACACTCAATTTTTGAACGCTTCTTCCGCGTAGAAAACCGAGTTCACACCCTAGAAGGCACGGGTTTAGGTTTATCGATTGTCAGAAATATTATCGACAGACATCGTAGTAAAGTCCATCTGGTGAGTGAAGTTGGCATTGGCACCACTTTTTGGTTCGACTTAGCCGCATTTGAAGAAAAAGCACCACTGATACAAGTTGAACCGATTGCGGAAGCATCCAAAATCACCACAGCTTGAAAGATTGGGCATGGGGCATTGGGCATGGGGCATTGCTATTCCCTATTCCCTATTCTCTATTCCCTATTTCCCATTCCCTAGTAAACCCAAATCAAGACCTTAATATAACGAACAACAAACAGACCAATAATAAACCTAGTAGCAACAGCAAAGCCTGATTGCGTTTTACCCAACTTTTCACAGTTATTGCAAAACTGTTAGTGTAACGCTGCTGTTCAAACTCTAACTTTGTCTCTTCAATATTTTGGTAGAGGGTACAGTCTTTGGCGTAGGGACGCTGGGGAAAATTGCAAGTATCATCAGCGTGATAGGTGCAGGTGTCGCACAGATACCCGTCCCCAGTGGCGCGGTGCAATGGAATACCGGGATGACCGTAAGCTTTGAGTGTTGTCCGGCAATAGGGACAACTAATAGCTTGACTATCAACGAGTTGATGGCAGTGGGGACAAGATACGGTAGCCAAAACCTTTAGTGCAAATAGGTAAACACTTTGATTCTAGCCATTTACAAAGGTAATGGGAAAATCGCTCTCAGAAGTGGTTACTGTATCAGCAAAAGTACTAATTTTATGATGATTATTTATATTATTATAAGTTATTTATATCACTCAGAATAATTAAGTGTATGCCATAATCTAGCAAATATGAGGTTTTATCCTAAGTCCAATAATTATTTAGAGGTAGAAAAATATTGCCTTTTAATCCTGAGCTATGCCGTAACGAAAGCGAAGTTGAAAGCAAACTCATAGTGCAATATTTGCTACCGCAGCTAGGTTATACACCTGACACCTGGCATCAAGAGGTTGCCGTTGGTAGCATCCGCTTAGATTTCTTAGCATTTGCCGCACAGGTGATTCCCTTTGTCTTAGATGCAAATTCACCGTTGAGTGTTGTCATGGAGGCAAAGCATCCCAAACAAAACTTAAATAATCATGTCCCCCGACTCAGGCATTATTTAACCAGCTTGAATGTCAGGTATGGATTGTTGACTAATGGCAAAGAGATTAGAATTTATCAAAAATTGCAATATGATATTCAACTAGTATTTCAGTGTCCTGGAAAGGAAGTAGAGACAAAGTTAGATAAAATTAAAACTTTAATTGGTAGGGATAGTTTCAAAAATAGGCAGTTAAAGGATGATTTTGAAATTAAAGTAGATGAAAAGAATTTAATTATAGAAACCAAGAGAGAACATTCAATGAAGATAATTGCAATCTATCACAATAAAGGCGGCGTTGGTAAGACAACAACAGTAGTTAACCTGGCTGCTGCTATCAGAAAAAAGGGTAAAAGAGTTTTAGTAATCGATTTTGATAGTCAAGCTAACACCACCTTTGCCACAGGGCTAGTCAAATTCGATGATGAAGAATTTGATGATATCAAGGACTCTAATCTTCTTCAAGTATTGCAATCTGAAGAACTTTATCCTATTTCGGAAGTAGCCAGAAAATCTAATTTTTGTAATCCTGAGATTGATGTTGTTCCTGCACACATCAATTTGATGAGAAATGAAACTGATTTAAATGCTCTTGAGGGTAGTAGACTGGTACTTATTGATAAGTTAGAATATGTAAAAGATAAATATGATGTTGTCCTTATAGATACTCCACCATCGCTCAATTTGTATGCGAGAATTGCTTTAATTACCTCTGATTATCTTATTATTCCATCTGATTTAAAACCTTTTGCTAACCAAGGATTAACAAACGTTAAAGAGTTTATAAAAGGTATTAATACATTTAGAAAACAAATACGAAAACCTCCTATTGAAACTTTAGGTGTCCTTGCTTGTAAGATATCTACTAATAATCAATTTGTGAAACATACTTTACCTAAAAGATTAGAAGCAATTCCAAAACGGTATAATATTGAAGTCATGGATACAGTAATTTATGATAGAGATGATCTAGCAAAATGTGCTGAGAAATCTCTGATTATAGGAGATATGGAGATAGCCGATCCCATGTCTGTACTTGATTTTAAACCAGATTCAATTGCTGCACAGGAATTTGAGTTACTAGCAATAGAAGTTTTACAAAAAATAGGGTTATCCTAATGAAATTATCTACATCACTTGTTGCTGTCAAGAAAATTACCTCCAGCAAGCCTCGTTCAACTTTTGCAGATGATGAGCTAGAACAAGCTGCTCAGTTAATTTTAGAATCTGAAGGGGTTGTTAACCCTATTGTAGTCCGCAGAACAAGTTTACAATCTTTTGAAGTAGTAGATGGAGACTTTGAGTATTATGCTGCCGCTAGAGCTAAAGAAATAGATATTCGTAAAGGAGAGATGATTGGAGTATTTATAATTGAGTCTGAAAATGAGGAAGCTTTAACAAAGCAAGTCGAATTATTTAGAAAATCAAAAGCTTTTATTAACAACAATGTATCTGCTAGTTCAGATGGTATTGAATCCCGCTTAATAAATATGGAATCACGGTCTAGCAACACAGAATCTCGTGTAACAAATCTTGAATCACGTTTTGAAAACCGCACTATTGAATTACAGACAGAGTTTAGGCTTGAAATTAAAAATATTAATGACAGACTAAAAGAAATTGAAAACCGAATTCCAAAACCAATGGAACCATTGGAGGCACTTAATACCTTGAGTTTTTCTGAGCTTACCTCTAAGTTAAGACGGGTTGGTATTAATATTAAAATAATTGAAAAAATAATCAGTGAGCGTGACAATGGGAAATTTAAATCTTTTAGCAATGTCGTAGATCGGATCAAAGGCTTAGGCGACAAAACAATGCTAAAGATTATCGATAGTTTTGCAGAAGGTACAGTCTGACTTTATTCTAAAAAGTTAAAATTGATAGCTAATATGGATAGTCTGGAATCTAAAATTGTTGAAATTTTAAAACGTGGTACTCCCATAAGGGCAGTAAAAATTGCTGAAATGCTGGGAGTTGAAAGACGGGAAGTCAACCATTATTTATATTCTTCCTTGAAGAATATGGTTGTCCAAGATAGTGAGTATAAATGGTCATTGAAGACAAATGAAATAGGCAATAATCAGCGTATCCCAACTCAACAACGAACACCTCAAAACCAATCATCAAAACCTGTAACGCAAAATAACGTCTACAGTTTTACAAAAAAAGAAATTCGACAAGATACTCCGATTCAACCACCAAGTCCGCCAAATCAATCCTCACAACCCGTCAAGCATGAAAAACTGGAGACATTTTATCAACAACATTTTCAACCAAACTCTCAAACTTCATCCTCACAACCTGTAAAGCAAACTAATCCTTATGAAGTTGTCAAAAGAGAACTTGCTCAAGTATCTTCTGAGGAAAAGGTAAAAATTCTAGAAAATGCCTTTAGCCAAGATAGATATACAGAACTAGAAGATGAACAGATAAATGCTCTACAATCAATTTTAGAAGAGGCTAGGCGGGAAGTGAATATAGCCAATAGGGCTTATAAAAAAGGAAAACTAAGCTTTTGGAAGACTAACTCTTTAGCGATCGCACTTGTATCTATAGCCTTAACTCTTGGTACATTCTTCGTGATTAGTCAACTAAGATCCAACTCAACTTACCAACCTACCCCAACTCTTCCACAAAATAGGTAGATTTGCAAATCCCTAGCTCGATTAATACCTTGCTGCTCTGCATGGTAACCTTGAGTTTTTGCCTCATCCCGCACATTTTCTTTCTTCAGGGAGTAAGGTAATTTCATCTTTGGGGCGATCGCTATCGAGGGATTTTTGAGTTCTATACGGTTTGATAATTAGACTGACGCCAATTGTCCAACCTAATGCAACCATCCAACCTGCGAGAATATCACTAGGAAAATGAACCCCAAGATAGATACGACACCACGCAATAGCTATGATGTATAAGCTACCCAATATGAGAACCAACCAGCGCCAGGAACTAGCCCAAGTAAAGAATAGCAAAATTGCTACCAAAGTTATACTCGTCATGGCATGAGCACTGGGAAATGAAAAACTAGACTCAGGTGTAATGGACTGCCACAATTGTGGACGCACTCGATGCATTAATTCCTTTGCTGTGCGGTTGATGATCACACTTCCCAATGAGGCGGTGAGTAAATAAGCTAGCGATCGCCAGCGTTTTTGACGTAGTAGTATTATTGCGATCGCACCTAAAATCGGTATCGCCGTCCAAGGCAACCCAATTATAGCTAGCGTCACTGCTAAAAAATCAAGCTGTGGGTTTGCTGTAGAATGAACTGCTAACAAAATAGGCACATCCCACGGAAAGCCTGCTTCATTCTCCCATATCTTCGCTGTCAGGATTTCAAAGACCTGCAAAGGTAAATATACTCCGATTAAGAGGAGTAAGAGCGATCGCCAATGAGCAATCAACAAGTTTTTCAGAAAAGAAAGCGGCGACTGACTCTCTTTATTAGCTATTTTCTCTTTTTCCATATCTAAGTTAAAAAGACTGAACAACGACTTCACTGATTACAAATTACTTAAATCTTGAGAAGTTCCACAATGTTTACAGTATGACAAATGTTTATAAGTGAGATTGTGACAGTTTTGGCATTCAATATACTGATAATAACCACAGTGCGGACAGTAGGTATCAAGATGTTGAATTTTCTTGGCACAATTGACACAGTGTGATTTTTGGACTCTATTAGCTGCCTGAACTTTAGTATTAAAGACAACTTTTTGAAAAAACTGGATAATTCCAAAACCAATAATTGGAATCAGCAAGATATAAACATAATTTATCAGGAAAAGCAAACCACCAAAAAGGGCGCTAATCATCTCAAATAGAAATTTAAATATTACACCTATTTGAAGAAATTCAAATATTTTAACGATTAGTGGAATAAAAAATATAACTAGCAAATGCCAGCTAATTAACGAGATGAGTCCATATCCTCTTCTTTGGGCAAATTTGTGAACTGATAAGGCAATAATAATCAATGGTAGAAGAAAGAGCGACTGAAAAGCAAGCTGGATACTTGGATACCAAAATGACGCTTGCTGATAGCCTTTGTCAACTTCCCGGAATTGATTGTCATTTTTAAGAAAAGCTATAAAACTAATACTTTCCGGTTTGGCAAGCAGTTCATTTTTAAGAGTAGAAATTTCTTGTTTAAGAGTAGAAATTTGGCGATTATTTTGTTCTAATGTCTGTTTAGCTTTTTCAGCACTGACTTGATTAATTGATTGTTCACGACCCTGACCTGCAATTTTTTCTAAAAGCGTTGAGTCATATTGGGATTTAATAGTGCTATTGGCTTGTTCAAGGGTATTGATTTTAGCTTGTCTCTGATCAATAGTTCTGATGATTTGCTGCTTTTCAGGATTGTTAATTTTATCTTTGTAGTCTGCATATTGCAAGCACGTTGTAGAAACCTTACCCAGATGACCTACTTCAGCTTGTTGATAGTTTTGCTGAAAACTCAGTTGATTGTTTGTAGTATATGGCAACGAAAGTTTAATAATTTCATAGTCTTTATCTTTACTGGTTTTTATTCGGTAATTTTGCCACTCTGAATAACATGGATAAGCCTCAGTTGGGCTGATATACCATCTGCTAATATCATCGAGTCCAGTAAAAACATTAATTAAGATAAAAATATCAATTATAATAACGACTATCAAACTCACCTTATTCAGTGGTTCGTTGTTGATTTTTCTTGATTTACTAAAAAACTGACTCAAAAGACGGCGAATTCTAGCAAACATATTTTTTTGAATAAATTGAAGTTTAATCAGAATTAATTTTATATGATCGGTAGTGAATAGCTAGGCAAAAATACATCTATTCATCTGAAGATTTATTAATTACTGACTTTTGAGAAATAAAATCCCCGACTTATTTGAGAAGTCGGGGATTTTATTTCAATTCTTACAAATCAGGCTGCGGTCAAAATACCATGACTTCATCTGAAGTTGATATAGGTGACAACTGTGTGCGCCCACTGAAACCTATTTAGCAGCAAAGTAGGCTTCTAGTGCTTCAGAACCACCAATTAATTTACCATCGATAAATACTTGAGGAACTGTTGTCGCACCTGTAACTGCTCGTAAAGACCGTGTGGTGATATCTTTACCCAAGGTAATTTCTTCGTAGTTCATGCCATGTTCCTTGAGCATCGCTTTCGCACGGGCACAGAAAGGACAACCGACTTTCGCAAACAGGGAAACTATTTCAGGCTTCACTGCTTGGGGATTGAGATATCTGAGCATTGTTTCAGCATCGGACACCTTAAAGGGATCTCCTGGCTCATCTGGCTCAATAAACATTTGGTTAATGACACCATCTTTCACCAGCATCGAGTAGCGCCACGATCGCTTCCCAAACCCCAAGTCTGATTTGTCTACCAGCATACCCATGCCTTCAGTAAATTCGCCATTACCATCGGGTATTAGTGTGATATTTTCTGCCTCTTGATCCTTGGCCCACTCGTTCATCACAAACGCATCATTGACAGAAATACAAATAATGTCATCGACACCATTTTCTTTGAAAACCCCTGCCAATTCGTTATAGCCAGGGAGATGAGTTGATGAACAAGTCGGAGTATAAGCACCTGGTAAAGAGAAGACAACCACTGTCTTATCAGCAAACAATTCATCGGTTGTCACATCTACCCACTGGTTGTCCAGGCGAGTATGAAAAGTGACATTGGGAACTCTTTGTCCTCGGCGATTGGGGAACATAATTTTGCTTGCCTTTAGTAATCAATTCCAGTCATAACCTATCATGGGAGAACTGGTATCATCTAACTATCAATTAGCTAAAAAACTTCATCAATAAAGGTTGCGATCGCTGCTACAAATTCCGCAGTTGATTCATAGGGTAAAACATTCCGCCCATTTATTTTTATACCTCGACCTTGAGGCAAGCAAGCGAGGTAGTGGGCCAAGCGTTCATCTGGCGTTTCTTTTTTATTGTCTTGGCTAATACTCGATGCAGTTTCTCCCATAACCGCTAATGTTGGTTGCTCAATAGAGGCGATAAAACTAGTATAATCCTGTCGCCAAAATCCTGCTAAAAAAGAAAATACTGCATGGCGACTAGCAAGATTTTCTGCACCTGCAATCAATGTATTCAACCACTCTGCATCTACAGCATTCTCAGAAGCAAAGAGTTGACGAGTTGAAAAAGAACGCAAAAATCTTTGGGTGCGTGCATAGCGATAAAAAGCACTCCCAAAAGGTGAATCTAAGACATTCCAAAGGAATTTTTCCTGCCATTTTGGTGGTTTATTTGTCATCAAATCCCACGCTGGTGGCCCAGAAAGTACCAGTCCGGCAATTAAATTTGATTCCTTTTGGACTAATTGGATAGCAACTGGTAATAAAGCACCTTGTACTACTACAATGACAGGTCTTTGCACTACTGTTTGTAAAAAGTACTGCAACTGTTCTGCCCAATCACTAGGAGTGTAAGCTATATGAGGCATATCACTTTCACCACATCCTAGTAAATCAGGATTGTAAATTGAATTACGCTGACCTCTATCATACCATTCGCGGCAAAATCGCTGCCAAAATTGCCGCGACAATCCGACGCCAATCGGATGAATTAACAGTAAAGGAACGCCTTCAGATGTTGTATTAATTGGTTGATGAATTTCGTAGGCGCAACGATAATTCTGCCAACTGTAAAACTGGCTAAGAGATGCTGTCAAATTTGTTGTGTTCGCTACAGCAGATGGTTGCATAATTCCTAGTGGTTAATACTTCCTAAAAAATTATCTGTGGATGAATGAACTGGTATCCAGCCTCTTTGAGCTTTTCATTCGATACCCAAGCATTATATGGGCGGGTACTCTTGACAGAAGTATCCCATTTTACTTTGGGTAAATTATGTTTTTCAAATAAGCTATCTAACAATTCTCGGCTAGTGAGATGTGCATCATCTACTAGATTATAAATCCCTTGTAACCGACGTTGACGGGCAAATTCTATTGCACCAACAATATCATCTAGATGAATCCAATTCGTGGTATCTTCGCCATTGCCAGGACGGACTGTATCAGAATATCTACTAAATATTTTCACTAGTTCCCTACCAGTCCCATAAATTCCTCCTAAGCGGAAGATACAAACACGGAGATTTTCGGTAGATGCTGATAGCAAAACGTCCTCTGTTTTCCGGAGGATTTGTGCATTTAAATTAGCCGGTGCGAGTGGCGTTTCTTCATCTACCCATACACCATTTCTGTCACCATACACAGCATAACTACCTGTGTATATTAATTGTTTTACACTTTGAATTTGCTGCAAGGATGAAACTAAAGTTTGGGCAGTTTGTAGATAAGTTTCTTCATAAACTTCTCCACCTTTTGCACCAACACTCAAAAGTACAACATCTTGATTGTGCAAAACTGATTTTAGACTATCTAGGTCATTCCCATAGGTAACTACAACTCTTTGGGATACTGATTGTAATGCAGGGACACGCTCAGGTGAAGTTGTGGTTACGCTGACAACAAACTTCATATTTTGCTGCCAATATTGAGCAACTTTATAACCAACATAACCACAACCGATGATTGCAACGTTCATGACAAATTCGACACAAATAAATTAAACTACTCATTGAGACAACATTCTCAATTAAAGAACTGGACGTCAAGAAATTTGACAGTCCAGAAATAACAGTCAATAGTTAATAGTACAAAATTTTTTACCTAATGACTATTTTGCTAATTCTTTCTCAATTGCGGCAATTATCTCTGGTGAATTTGGCTGGACGCTACTATTAAATCGAGCGACTACTTCACCTTGTTTATTAACTAAAAATTTTTCAAAATTCCAAGCAACAGTTCCCGTTGGCTCAACGGCTTTGGTAAGTCGTTCATAAAGTGGATGCTGCTGTGAGCCTTTGGCATGAACTTTATCGAATAGTTCAAAGCTAACGCCATATTTACTTGTGCAGAATTGCACAATTTCTTCATTGCTTCCTGGTTCTTGCGCTCCAAAATCGTTACAAGGGAATCCTAAAATATGTAATCCTGCTTCCCCATACTTCTGGTTCAACTTTTCTAACCCCTCGTATTGAGAAGTATAACCGCAGTAGGAAGCCACATTCACAATTAAGAGTACCTTCCCGGTGTAGTCGTTTAATTGCTTATCCTCACCATTGATGGTTTTAACCGCAATGTCTGAAATTGTGTTGCTCATCTTGAATCTGATTTATAGGGAATATTGCCAAGTCTCCCATATTACAGGTACTCTAAACCCGGTTTGTTTAAGGAATTTAGGTTTGTTAAGCTTGTTACCCATACGATTCTGTTTAACTCAGGCTACAAGGTTGTATGGAAGTTTCGATAGATGTTTCTGCTACTCGCTTAGGCGATGTCTAAAGATTAGCCAGGAGGCGGCGCGTCTCTACTCAACTGGTACACCCGATCAATTAAAATAGCGATCGCCTGTGATCACTCTTCTATCAATACCTCGACTCAGGATCGGTTTTGGAAATCTGCGTTGCTTTTAATACAAACCTTTTCTCGCAGAGATGAATTAGGAAAATTATTGGTTTTCAACGCATCTTTAAAGTAACAAGTAATTAACTTTTTGTATAAAAAGTTAATTGTATATATAATTTTCCGATGCTGATATCGGAAAATACTTAGCCATAAAGGATATAGTCACTTGTTTTGTTCTATCAGCAGCTATCCTCCATAACAGAATTGAAAAAATGTACTCTACGATACAGTTTTTTGGTGTAAGTAAATAGACAATCAATCAAATTTATACGTTTAGGCATAAATTTACCAAAGTGAAACAAGAAGTAGTCTCATAATTTCTGTGAAGGAATGTTTATGTTTTTTTGATCAGAGTTTTTGATATTAGAAAAAGTTAGTTCCCACAAAAATAACTGACACAGACAATGAGATAATGATTAACCAAAGTGTTTTCTAAAATCTTACTTAGTCAACCTAATTAAGTTAATTGATTTTGCTAAGTCTATTACCAACATCAATTACCGCTTTTCCAGCAGGAAAAAGTAGCAATGAATAAGCATATTCGACCCTGGCATCGCCTACTGGCGCTAGCGATCGCTTCAATGGTGTTCGCAGTTTTTGCCCCCACAATTGTACAGGCGGTAGATCCTCCCAGTGTTCAGTCTTTATCTGAAACTACAACGAAACTGCAAATTTCTATTGATACTATCTGGGTACTAATCACTGGGTTTTTAGTATTTTTCATGCAAACCGGCTTTGCTATGTTAGAAGCAGGTTTGATCCGGCAAAGAGGTGTAGTTAATGTTTTACTAGAAAACTTCATTGATGCCGCTGTAACTATTTTAGTGTGGTGGGGAATCGGCTTTGGGATTGCCTTTGGTACAAGTGCTGGCGGGTTAGTTGGCATAGATAACTTTTTCCTCAGTCAGCTACCTGGTGCTGATGGTAGCTATATATTAGGTGCGCCAGGTTCTACAGCCGCCATCAATACCTATACCTTGTTCTTCTTCCAGTTTGCCTTTGCTGCTACCGCCAGTACAATCACCACTGGTTCAATGGCTGGAAGAACCGACTTTATTGGCGACTTAATTTACAGCGGCATTATGGGGGCGATTAGCTACCCAATCATTGTTCACTGGGTTTGGAACTCTGGCGGTTGGTTAGCCAAATTGAGCTATCACGACTTTGCTGGTAGTTCTGTTGTTCACACCGTTGGTGGATGGACAGCACTAGTAGGTGCTTATTTGCTTGGTTCCCGTCCTGATCGTCCTGGTTGGGGAAGATTACCACCAGCACACAATTTAGGTCTAGCAACTCTCGGAACAATGATTCTATGGTTTGGCTGGTATGGGTTTAACCCTGGTTCAACCCTCAGCACTGGGAATCCAGGATTGATTGGTTTGGTCACAGTTAACACCACACTGTCCGCTGGAGCCGGAGCATTATCAGCGCTAATTTTTCAATATACCCGCACAGGTAACTGGGATTTGGTTTATTCTCTCAATGGTTCCCTAGCAGGATTAGTGGCAATTACAGCTCCTTGCGCCTATGTTTTACCTTGGGCTGCGGTTTTGATTGGTTTAACGGGTGGCATTTTGGTTACTTTGGGAGTGGATTTGATTGAGTCACTTCACATTGATGATCCGGTGGGGGCATTTGCTGTACATGGGATTAATGGCATGATGGGTACTCTATCCGTTGGCTTTTTAGGTCAAGGAGAACTCACCCTCAACAAAAAAGCAGGGTTATTTTTAGGTGGTGGCTTTGATTTATTAGGTATACAACTTTTGGGCGTAGTAGCGATCGCAGTTTTTACTGTTGGCTTTAGCTTTTTGATGTTCGGTGGTCTAAAAGCACTGGGACGCCTACGTGTCCATCCTGAAGGCGATCGCATTGGGATTGATTTCTATGAACATGGCGCGTCAGTATGGCCTGATGTTTATGCGATCAAGGAATTTATTGAAGAAGAAGACAAAAATCGCACTCAGACTCCTGGAGTCAGCGGTTTCGACACCGAAGAGAGCGAACAATCACGCTTTTAGCTGAAAAACAGCCATTTTACAGTAGTCATAATTCATATTGCACAAATTTGTTGTCACTTCCTACTGTATTTTTCATTGAGATTATCAAGACAATTTTGGGCAATTTACTCGCCAAAAACCCTTCTTCAAAAGATTAAAGATTAAGTGAAGAAGACTTGACTATTTCAGAAACTACATCATAAATTTCTTACGAAGAACTACAAAAAATATTTACAGATGTGCCAATAGTTTCTTAAACTCCTATTAAGGTTATTTGAGTTTCTGTTTTTTAAACAAGTGGTCTAAAGGAAAAATATCAAAAACCACTGGATCTAACTTCGGACGCTAGTTTTTTTCTGTTTAACCTGTCTTTTCCCTTTTTTAAGGATGGTTTAGAGGATGATGCTCAAATTCATGTACAAACAAAAATCGAAAACAAAAAATAGGTATTCGTCTGCGAGAAATCACGCTATCAACTCACAACCCAACTCTAAAGTCAAGCTATTTGATCGAGTAATGAAGCGGCTTTCTCCCAGTTGGCAAGCTTGTTTACCTATAGCTTGTTTGATTGTGTTGGGTTGGGGT
Source organism: Nostoc sp. KVJ20 (assembly GCF_001712795.1). GTDB lineage: Bacteria > Cyanobacteriota > Cyanobacteriia > Cyanobacteriales > Nostocaceae > Nostoc. Next base: position 5,255 of record NZ_KV757631.1, on the reverse strand, counting down.
TATGCCGCAGTCGCTCAGACTCCAGCCGCAGGGCCGACGACAGCAGAACTTAAAGTTGCTCTTGATACCCTGTGGGTTGCGATCGCAGCCTTTTTAGTGTTCTTCATGAACGCTGGTTTTTGTATGTTAGAGACGGGCTTCTGTCGTCAGAAAAATGCTGTCAACGTTCTTTCCAAAAACTTGATTGTATTTGCTCTGTCCACCGTTGCCTTTTGGGCCATCGGTTTTGCCTTAATGTTCGGTGATGGTAACGACTTCATTGGATTGAATGGGTTTTTCTTAGGAGGAACAGATAACAGTCCCGCCACAGCAGACACTTATAAAGGTATCTTCGGCGCTCTTAATTGGGCTGGTGTACCTTTAGCAGCCAAGTTTTTATTCCAGCTAGTATTTGCTGGAACAGCAGCAACAATCGTTTCTGGTGCAGTAGCCGAACGGATTAAGTTTATTGACTTCCTAATTTTTAGCCTCTTACTTGTAGGTATTGCCTATCCCATTACCGGACATTGGATTTGGGGTGGTGGTTGGCTGGCAGACAGAGGCTTTTGGGATTTTGCCGGTTGTACAGTGGTTCACTCCGTAGGTGGCTGGGCAGCTTTGATGGGAGCAGCATTTCTTGGGCCCCGTCTTGGTAAATATCAAGACAAGCAAGTTGTAGCACTGCCCGGTCACAACATGAGTATTGCTACCTTGGGCTGTTTGATCCTGTGGTTGGGCTGGTTTGGCTTCAACCCCGGTTCTGTAATGGCTGCCGATCCTGGTGCGATCAGTCACATTGCTCTAACCACTAACATGGCTGCTGCTGCCGGTGGAATTGCCGCTACTATTACAGCTTGGTTGTACTTAGGTAAACCAGACCTGTCAATGATTATCAATGGTATTTTGGCTGGCTTAGTTGGTATTACAGCGGCTTGTGCTTACGTAAATATCCCTAGCTCTTTATTAATTGGCTTCATTGCTGGAGTACTGGTAGTTTTCTCTGTAACATTCTTTGACAAACTTGGCATTGATGACCCAGTAGGAGCTACCTCAGTTCACCTAGTTTGTGGTATTTGGGGAACCCTAGCAGTAGGTCTATGGTCTGTCGGCCCCGGTGTTTATTCCTGGTATGCACTTGGCCCAGAAAAAGGTTTATTTGCAGGTGGTGGCTTGGGACAGTTAGGTGTTCAGTTGCTAGGCGTTGTCTCAGTAGGTGGCTTCACTGTTTTACTCAGTAGTATTTTTTGGTTGGCACTGAAAGCTACTTTAGGTATCAGAGTATCTAAAGAAGAGGAATTAGAAGGTTTGGATATCGGTGAACACGGTATGGAAGCCTACAGTGGATTTCTCAAAGAAGGTGATCCAACTGGATTTTCTGAAGGACAAGGCTCAATTGGGAGATTGTAGGGTAAATATTTTTTGGTTTCCCATGTGAGCTACCAACACACTATTAGTAGATTGAACTGATTCCGCAAAATTCTCTATCCAAGCGGAAAAAAGTAGGGGGTTTTATACCTCCTACTTTTCTAATTTTTTATCGAGGAAGGCAGGAGGCAGGAGGAAAGCTGCCCGACGCTCGATAGCGCAACGTTAGCGACACAGGAGCATCTGACTCGCTACCGCTGCGCTATATGTTTCCTGCCGCGACCATAGGATCTTGGGTTTAAGACCCCCACTGTTTGCTAAATCAGTAGGGGTCGAATCCCCTACTGATTTACTTCTTCTACCTTCTACCTTCTAGCCTTCTGCCTCCTGCCTCCTGCCTCCTGCCTCCTGCCTCCTTCAACAGCGATCGCAGCCATCTATAGAAAAAATATGCCAGAATGCTTGCGATTATTGACCGAATAATGTAATCTCACGATGAGTCTGCGTGATCTGAATCAACGTGAAAACTTATTTTACATTGTAGAAATTTTATGGTGAGAGGATTGAGAGTTACTGTGCTGCTATTGGCAGTTCTGGGAAATCTGGTATGGTCATTTGACGCCAAGGCAAATTTTAACGGCAAACTTACCGTGGAAATTGATGGCTTTAAGAATAAAGAAGGACAAATCTGTGCCAGTATATTTGCTAGCAGTGAAGGATTTCCTGGCGATCGCGATCGCGTCTTACAAAAGCAGTGTACCAAAATTACTGACACTCCCTTCCCCCTTACCTTTGATAACTTGAAAGCAGGTAGGTACGCCGTTGCTGTCTTCCACGATCAAAATAATGACCGCACTCTCAATAGCAATCTTCTTGGTATACCAAGCGAAGGCTTTGGATTTTCCAGCAACCCAGAAATTCTGGCAAGAGCGCCCAAATTTAGCGAAGCAGCATTTTTAGTGGCAGGCCCGGATACCAATATCCAAATCCAGTTGAAATATTTTTAGGCTGACAGCAGATTTCAACTTGTTGCACTTCCAGCACAACCGAGATTTTGGATTTTGGATTGAAAGAAAAATCTAAAATCTAAAATCTAAAATCTAAAATTCAATAGCTCTTGCTCTATTGTTGTGAATCGTTGTGTGAATCTTCCGTTAAACTTTGTTGTTCTGATAAGCCACGCATTCGATTCATCTGAGTTAAAGCATATCGTGCTGTTGCTTGCACTTCGGCATCTGGGTCTTCCAGCGCATGGCGCAACATCTGACTCATTTGACCCATCATGTCATAAATGCGCGTCAGGTCACGAATCGCATTTTGCCGCACTTGTGGACTTTCATCTTGCAGTGAAATTGCTAAACCACGGTTCATCGGTTTGAGTGTGCGGATGCCAATTTCTGACAAAGCTGCCAAAATTAAACTGCTTTCTTGAGAATCAGCATCAATCATCAGGTCAACCATCGGCTGAATTGCCCGCGAATCTCCCTGCTGACCCAAATCCCAAATAGCCTTGCGCCGCTTCGTTGGGTCAGAACTGCGTAAGTCTTGAATTAACTCATCAACGATATTGAGTTTAGCAAGCCGGGAAGTTTTTTCTGGTAGTAGCAATTTTGTAGACAGTGGTGGTGTAGCTGTTTGTGGATTATTTGCTATCTCTGGTAAGTGTAGTTTAATCGGTTCTATATTCACTTCAGTCAGACTTTTATCATCTAATATTTCGGACTTTTGAACTTGTTTAACCTGACGAAACCACCTTAGCAGGTAAAAAAGTGCCCCCATACATCCCAGGACTCCAATGGCAAATATTAACCACCAGACAATACCTCTCTCAGTTTCTTTGGGTGTTGTAGTTACTGGGGAGGTTGGAGCAGAAGGGGCGACAATTGGAGAGGTAATTATTGGAGAAGTGACAATCTGATTTTTAGCTGCCAAATCTGCTTGCAGTCTCTCTCTGGTCGTCAGACCAGCAAGGCCATCTACTTGTAAACCCTTTGCTTTCTGGAATTTAGCTACAGCGGTTTCCGTACCGGCGTTGTACTGTCCATCTACAGCGCCACTGTAGTATCCCAACTGCTTTAATTGGGTTTGTAATATCTGCACATCTGATTTTCGACTACCATATCTCAAAACATTTGGACTAGCAGTAACTCTCGAACTAGCTTGTGCAAGTTCTAAAATTTTAGGTGCTAGGTTAGGTGTAGCTGTGCTTGAGCGAATTGGATAAAAACCCACACAAGAAAAACAGGTAAATATAAGAATTGAGGAACGGCATAGCCTCATATTGCAAGTTTCAGCCTAAACGTGCTTTTGAAGTCTTCGATACCACAATAGCTTCTAGATGACCAAATGTTAATTGTCATTTTTTATTTGTCATTTGTCATTTGTCATTGGGCAAAACAGTTCAGTTAGTGGTAGCGGGGCATTGAGCCATTTCCGAGTCAAGAAGTGAGATTTCCCACTCAGCACTCCCCACTCCTTTTGAACGAGTTAGGGTCAAATTTCTGATTCAGATTCTCTGACTGTTAGGGTTATGGGATTTAATTTTTTAGTAGATGCTTCTAAAACTGGTTGCTGTATATTTGCTATTTCACCGACGGTAACTGTGTCGTTCTGCGCTCCTAAAGTATCACGTTGATTAATGAGATAGATGCTAATTAAAGTGAGAAATACTCCTATCCACTGCAACGGACTGAGAACTTCTGAGAGGAACAGATTGCCAAATAGTAGGGCAAAAACGGGCGTGAGGAATGTCAGGGAACTAAGACTGGTGAGACTGCCACTAGAAGCAAAGTAGAAAAATAACCCATAAGCGATCGCACTGCCAAATACGGTAGCATAACCCAAAGCCAATAAATCATATCCTCCGAGATTCTCCCACTGCTGGGATTCGACAACTGATGAAACTCCCCATAATGGCAATCCACCCAAAATCATGTGCCATCCTGTAGCACTTACTGGGTCAGCATATCGGCACACAAACCGAATCAACACTGTTCCCACTGCCATTGATAGCGCAGCTAACAGCATCAACCACTCACCACTAGCAAACAAATCTTGCCAGTTGCCAATTGTGACATTCACCCCTGAGTCGAGAAAATGTAAAATCAACTCATCAGGTAAGCCAATTAAACTAATGCCCGTGACTCCTAAGCCTAATCCTAGCCATCCCCAAAAACCAATGTGTTCTTGGAATAGCCACAACGATAGTAAGGCAACAGCCAAGGGTTGCGAGTCAATCATCACAGACCCTAACCCCGCAGTGGTTCTGACTAATCCCTCTGCCAAAAAGCCTTGAAATAACGTCCCATCTACAAGGGCAAATAAGGCAATCCACAGCCATGCAGCCCAACCCCTAGGCTGAGGTTTACCCATAAATGCTGCTGCAATCAGAATTAACATCCCTGCTGGTATCAAACGTACTCCCGCCATGAATAGCGGTGTGGTGTGGGGTATCACTCCTTTCATGGCTACCATTGCCGTCCCCCATAGGAAAAAGGGGGCAATTAACAAGAGGGGGGCGAAGGGAAGTCGAGATGCACTGAGTTTCAGTTGCATGGGTTTGCTGATGCCTTTGTTTAACAAGCGCAAAAATTGCTTTACCCAATTTTACCGAATTATGTAGTTTTGTGTTCGTGTAGCGTCTGAGAGAGAAGGAATTAATACTCAAGTGCAGGTTGGGTTGAGGAAGGAAACCCAAAATTTTCAGCGATTTGTTAAGTTTCGCTCCGTAACTCTGCGGCTACGGTGTATACACAGGTCTAAAAAAGCTCGATTTCCCTTTGTTCTCTCATTTATCTCCCTATCTCGTTCCCATGCTCTGCATGGGAATGGGCTATTAGAAGACTCAATGAATGCATTCCCAGTCGGAGACTAGGAACGAGAAATGCTTATCAAGCTAGGTTTTTAGGACT
>NZ_KV757630.1 GCF_001712795.1 Nostoc sp. KVJ20 | reverse complement strand
ATTTCATTGCCAGTGCCGATTTCCCCTAAGCTTTCTGCTGCCTGGCTACGGGTGTAGTCATCCACAGTAGTTGATTGCAGCAGTTGCACCAAGGCGGCGATCGTTTTTGTGCGGTCTGTTTGTTGCAGTGCTGACCTAGCTTTCTCTTTGATTGGACTCGAACTATCAATTGTCCACTTGAAAATTTGTGTTACTATTTCATCTGCTTTAAAATAATCTCTAAACTCTACAATTCCTGCGGCGGCTAAAAAATAGGCACGATATTTATAAAATTTTCGACATCCACATTTAAAACTAACTAAAGCATCGATAAACTGTTGTTTTTGCTGTTTGAGGTTTTTTTCTTCTCGCCCCAACCAAAGTAATATTGTTTGTTTCCATTGCGGTTCAAAGATGCGATAAGTTCCTTGACTGGGATTTTTGGGAACGTGGTTGAGAAAGAAATGCCAGTCATCAATTGCTTTAGCAGCAAAGTACTCCTGAAATGAGGCATGAAAGAAAGCGTAAACAGGTTTTCTATTTGTATCTATCCCTACACAGTTCAGCCAGCCGCAATTTAGTGCCAATTTCAACAGTGAATTTTCATCATCAACATCTCCCAAAAACTGACTAACAAAATCCTGCCGCAAGCGAAAACGGGTTTCTTCTTTGTCTATTGCTGCTTTAGCTAATTCTCCCAGTTTGACATTAAGTTGCTGACGCTGGTGAGAGTTTGTAGCAAATTCTTCTTTTTTCCACTTGTAGAAGTCATCAACAAATTGCTGATAAAGTCCCGCTTGAGTATCCGGTAATTTTCCATCTTCTGATTGCCAATTCAAGCACAGCAGCGTCAACCGCAGAGGATTTTTCACTAAATCCTGAATCCGTTCCTTACCTGATTTTTTCAGGGCAGTGCATAACTGCTTCCCAATTTCGGGGATAGCAGCGAACCATTTGTCAATAAATCTTTCTACCTGTTGTGGATAAGAAAAATCTAAACTGCGATAGGTATCAAAATCATCAAGTGCATTAATGCTGCCATCCCACAAATTAACGCGACAAGTTAGCACAATTCGCGCTTGAGAAATTAAACCTGCTTCACGAAATTGCCGTGCAATTTCTGTTAGAGGATTAGATGCGGACATTTCATCTAACCCATCTAGCAGTAGCCACACATTATTTTGATTAAACAAAGCAACAAAATCATCTTTCATTTGCTTAGTGGCTTCAGCTTTACCTGCTTTCTCAGCAACCTGAGTCAACCAAGTCTCAAACAGATAAAATTTTAGTTCCTTCTCTCGCAAATCTGCTAAAGATACCCAAATGACAATTGACTGCTCAATCTCACGAGATACCCAATCAGCAATCTGCTGTAATAGTGTTGTCTTTCCTGCTCCTGGTTCGCCAATAATTGCAATTCGCTTACCTTTACTTTTAGGAGTGTTTTTCTGTTTGAGAACTTGCTCAAGAAAAGCACCATGCTCAAATGTTTTGGTAATTTCTGTCTCTTTGTACAGTTCTGACCCCTGTTCTGGAGAAACATCACCCTGACGTTTAGATTGTTTTTTGCGCTCAACTAATCCCAGTGGTACGTAAACATCATCAACTTGCAGGGCGATCCCTTCAGTTGATGTCAGAGGATTTGTAGTTAGCTTTCGCCGTTCTGCTAGCATTTCACGGCAGATTTTACGCCAGTCTGCCAATGTAACAGCAGCAAGTTCCGAATTATCTGAAGCGCTAATTGTCAGATTATTTATGTTAACTGTACCGCCTGAATCAGCATAAGCCCCAATTTTGTCTGCAAACTTGCCAGAGTCTTCAGGCATAAATTAGCCATGCCCTTATCAAAATGTCATGTTTTCGATTGTACCAGTACCACCAATGATAGATAGCTCGATTTTCTCTAGAGGCTTAGTCAAAACTGTAGTAGCAAGTTTATGTAGAAATTATTTCAATTGACACAAAAGGACTACTGGCAAAAATTTTGGGTTTTCGAGACGCGATAAATCGCCGTCTCTACAAGTGTTTTGGTCTTATCTGAACTGTATTGTTTTTTAACCCACGGAGGTGGGTTTTGTCTGTGTAGCCGCGATTTCTAATCGCCAAGACATTATAAAACAAACGGTGCGTTAGTCTTTGGCATAACGCACTATAAAAAATATATGAAACCTAATTATGAATTATCAATTAGACGCTGCCTTTTCTGCTACCGAATGAATTATTTCCTCCAGGGTTTGCAATAACTCTTGCTCGTTATAAGGTTTAGAAAAGTAAGCCCGCGCCCCCAATTGCATAGCCAACTGGCGATGTTTGTTACTACTACGAGAAGTCAGCATTGCAACTGGAATATTTTTTGTATCAACATCTGAATTTACCTTACCTAAAAATCCATAGCCATCAAGGCGAGGCATTTCAATATCACAAATTACTGCCTCCACTCTCAATCCACTATGGAGTTTTTCTAAGGCATCTTGACCATCTTTAGCTTGCTCTACTTGATACCCTCCTTTTTCAAGGGTCAGAGCTAAAAAGCGGCGAACATTAATCGAGTCATCTACAATTAAAATTGTGCCTTTCTGCTTAACAGTTGCGGCTGATATTTTCTCTTCATCAAATATCAGGAACGGTGTTTTTAACCTTGCTGATGGTAATTGAGTACCTCTCGGTGTCTTCCGATTTGTAGCAATCCAATACAGCAACTCATTGACATTAACTAGTGGCACTACTCGACCATCACCGAGAATTGTGCAGTTGCTAAAACCTTCAGGTAAGGGGATATTTCCCTCGACTTGGCGAATAGCAACTTCTTGTTCACCCCAGCAACGATCTATTTGAATTGCTACTGGCTGATTATTACCTTTGACTACTAACACGCTGTTAGTACTAATGGCTGCCGGAATTTCCAACTCTGCGCTATTGTAACGTAGACAATTAAACTCTAAATAACGAGTTAAGCGAATCAGTGGCAGCATGGTTCCTTGCCAATTTAAAACTTCGCTACCAGCCATTTCAAAAACTCGCTCGTCTTGGAGTAAAGATATTTCTGAAATGACATCTGTGGGAAATGCTAATAGAATCTTGTTGATTTCTACCAGCAGAACTCGCGCAACGGAAAGTGTAAACGGTAATGAGAGGGTGAAGGTAGTACCAACTCCTGGTTCGGTATCAACTTTGACATCTCCTCGAATTAGTTTGAGGTTGTTGCGAACCACATCCATACCGACACCGCGACCAGATAATGCTGTCACTTGCTCGGAGGTGGTAAAACCTGGTTCAAAAATTAGTGATAATAGTTCTTCATCACTAGCATTAGCGAGTAGAGAAGTATCCAATCCCATAGCTAGGGCGCGGGTGCGAATTTTCTCCAGAGAAATGCCCCAACCATCATCACGGATAGTAATAAGAGTGCGATTACCGCGGTGAGTGGCTGTAATTTCAATCAATCCTTGTTCTGGTTTACCCAAAAGGCGACGCGTGGCTGAGTCTTCGATACCATGATCGAAAGCGTTCCTTAAGAGATGCATTAAAGGTTCGTTTAAAGCTTCTAAAATGCTGCGTTCAATTAAAGTGTTACCACCTTCAATTTTTAACTGGACATTTTTTCCATACTCTACATTTAAATCGCGCAAAGCTCTAGGAAAACGTTCGACTAAATCGGACAGTGGCCGCATTCGGATGTGATTTAGTTTGGTTTGTAACTGTTTTGATGTTTTGTTGAGTTTACGAGCAATATGGTCTGTATCATCTACACTGAGTTGCACATCTGTTGTGACTTCTTGTACTTGAACAATGGTTTCCATAACTTCCTGCGATCGCAGGTTGAAATCGTTATAGCGATCCATCTCTAAGGCATCAAAGTCACTGTCTGTGCCTTGTGTTTGCTGGCTATTTTCATCTCGCCCCCTCACCCCAGCAGCTTGAGTGGAAATTTTGTCGGAGACTATACGCAATTCCTGGTTTTCTCGGTCGAGAACTTGGACTCGTTGGTTGAGGTTACGGACGAGTTTGCGTAATCTTTCTAGTTGTGAGTTTAACCCATTCCGCTGAACAATCAGTTCGCCAAATAAATCATTAATTTGCTCTAGTTGTTTACTAGGAACTCGGACGCTATTTTCATGACTTTCTCGTTCTTTACCAACACCATTTGCCTCTCCTTTGCTTTCAGCAAATCTGGCATCTGGAGGATTATCTTCTTTAGCAAATATTGTATTGTGTTCGGTGACATTGACAGAATTTACGTCATCGGCGAATTCTGCATCCACAAATGTAAAATTGGCTGCGATTGCTTCGTCTTTAACCCAAGTTTCTGGAGTTATCTCTGCTTGCCAAACAGCTGTTGACACTATTTCTGTGTCAAGGATATCTGTAGGGAGAAGTTGTGGTATTACTTCTGCTGGTAATAGTGCTGGGAATTGCGTAGAACCACCCAAGTGAATTTCTGTAGGTAAGTTATCTAGTTGATTTGTCAGCACCAAAGCTTGCGATCGCCGCCATGCTTGCAATGCTAACTGAGCAATTTCGGAAACGCGTTCCCCGTCGCTATTTACAGTTTCTAAATGCTGTGTTACTGACTCACAAAGCTTGCTAAAAGCTGCCAATTGGAGCATTTCACCCAAACCGCCCAATTCAGCTGCCATGATCACAATTTCTTCATGCAATCCGGGCTGTTCACTATTTGCCAATACAGATTCTAGACGCTGCAAACACTCTTCTACTTCTGTGGCAAATAGCAAGGGGATAACGTCTTGCCCATCTTCTGGAGATAGCATGGTTGATGCATCCTCTGGGGTGGGGTCGCCCAAGCGATCGTGCAACTCATCGAAGATGGGATAACAAAAAGTTGCTAACCACTGATCTTCGACAACATTCCCTTGTGCAAGTAAGTCTACAATCTGACGCAGCCAGTCAACTCCAGATAGCAATAAACTTTGCAACTGAGTATCAATTTCTAAAGAATTTTTTTTAGTTTTTAAAACTTTAAATGAATCTTCCAGACGGTGAGATAAATCACTTAGCGATCTAAATCCCATCATCCCCGCGCCACCTTTAATAGAATGAGTAGCTCGGAGTGCAGCATTGATTTTATCCAAATCGATGCGATTACTAGTATCGATTTCCAACAGTACCCCTTCTAAGGTATTTAAGTAATCTGTTGCTTCTTCTAGAAACTGCATCTGGATTTCTAATTCTTTGTCTTGTAGCATAGTTTTTTTCCTTAGTCATTGGTCAATCAATTTTGGATTTTAGATTGCGGATTTTAGATTTTTATTTCAATCCAAAATCTAAAATCTAAAATTTGCATGGTCATTCGTCATTCATCACTAGCAAAGGACAAAGGACAAATGACAAATGACAAACTTAACTAACTTTGAAAGCCTCGACAGTCTCTTGCAACTGCTGGGAAATATCCACAGTTTGTTGCAGAGATTCAGAAACTTGGCGAGAAGAATCGCTGGTGCGTTGTGATATGGCAGCGATATCTTTCATCAATTGGCTAACACTTTGTGATGTTTCAACCTGAGATGCGGTTGCAGTGGAAATCGACTGCACTAAGGAGTCAATTTGAGACGATACATCCAAAATTTCACTCAGACTTTGTTTAGCCTCCTCCACAATTCGAGTCCCTTCTACCACTTGGGTAGTGCCTATTTCCATTGCTTGCACTACTTCACTGGTTTCTCGTTGGATATTTTCAACAATTTGTTCAATTTCTTGGGTTGCTGCGGCACTCCTAACTGCTAGTTCGCCGACTTCTTCAGCAACTACAGCAAAACCTTGACCTTCTTCACCTGCACGCGCTGCTTCAATGCCGGCATTAATGGCAAGCAAGTTAGTTTGAATCGCGATTTGGTTAATCAAGGAAACCACGCGAGAAATTTGTTGCGAAGACTCTCCCAAACGTTTCACTTTCTTGGCAGTTTCACCCACAGTTTCCCGCAAAGAGAGGATGTTTTGTACTGTTAAATCCATCGCGTGTCCGCTCTTAGTGGCGGTGTGAGCGGCATGGTTAGCAATGAAAGCAGCTTTTTCGGCACTTTCGGCTACAGCTTTCATGGATTGGGTCATTTGGTCAACAGCATCAAGGGTATGGTTGATTTCGGCAGCTTGGGTAAGCGCTTCCTCTGCTAGGTGGCGGATGGCTCCGTCGTTAGAGCCAATGGCACTATTCACATGGATGGCAGCTTGTTTTACTTGGGTAACAATATCCCGGAGGCTTTCGACAATGGAGTTGAAGAAGTCGGCAACAGTGCCGATTTCCCCTGCGGTTACGTCTGCACGCACTGTCAAATCGCCTCTGGCTGCACCTTCTACATCGTTGAGTAGTTGTAAAAGTTGTTGTTGCAGTGTTTCGTCTGACCCACTTACAGTTACATTTCTGACTTTTTCTATCTCTTCTAGTAGCTTGGCTTGTTCTAAGGCATAGCCGACTTGAGTTGCTATTTGTTGAAACAAGTCAATTTCTGGCTGTTGCCAAACACGAGGAGTTTCGCAATGATGAGCAATTAATAAGCCTAAAAGTTTTTCTTGGGCAAGAATCGGTACAATTAAATGACCTTTGACAGCAAATTTTTCGAGCAGTTGGATGTAACCGTCGGCATTTTTCAGGTTTTGGTCTTGATGAATATTGGCAATCGCTTGCACCTCTCCATCGCGATAAGTTTCTAGATAATGTTCTCGAAAATAAGGGTCGTCAATTTGTACTCCCAGCATTTTCGGCCAATCACCAGTTACCGATTCCGCAACGACAACACCATCCCGATTATCTGGATTCAGACTATAAATGATTACTCGGTCTGTTTTTAGCGATCGCTGAACTTCTTGGACTACTGCGTGATAAATATCTTCAGTTTTGAGAGTTTTCCGAATTCTTAGAGTAATATCTGCTAATAATTTTACCCCTTCAACGTCTAATTCCTGTTGCTGCTCCTTAACTAAGACCTGCAATTGTTCAGCCATAAGGTTGATATTTGCACTCAATACCCCTAATTCGTCTTCTCTTTCAATTTCCAGACGGGTATTAAATTTACCTTGACCTAGCTTCGCTAATGCCGCAGTGGCATTAAGAATTGGTTGTGTAGTCAGTTTCGCTAACCGAGATGCGATCGCAGCTACAATCAATGCTGTCACTGCTGTACCAATGGCTATAATCCACAACAATTGTCTTTGCGGCTCAAATACGGTTGCTGTATTTGTAGCTAAAAGTACCTGCCAGTTTAAATCTGGTAAGCCATCTATACTACTAGCTGGTACGTAGCTAACTAGTTCTTGTTTTTTCTGAGTTTTGGGAACTTCTATAAAACTATCTAGCTTTTTAGCTGCTAGGAGTTTAGGTAAATTAGAATACTCTCCCTTGGCCTCTTTCCCCAATAATTCCTTTTGGGGACTCAAGAAAACTGTTCCCGAAGCATCGAGCAAATGGTATTGTTGCCCGTTGGCTACGTAGTTCTTGATGACTTCCTCTAAAGATTTTACGGGCATACGTGCTTGTACCACGCCAATAGTTTGACCCGTCCTTGTCTCTTTCACAGGTGCAGCTAGATAAATACTCACTACACCAGTATTTTTTGCTGCTTCCGGTTTGCTAATGACAGGAATATCTTTTTGTAAAGCGTCTTGAAAATAGGTGCGGTCTTTTTGATTTTCCAAGGGTTCGCCTGTGGATTGCACAATCAAGTTACCTTGGCGATCGAAAACAGCAATACTGTCATAAGCTTTGTAGGCTTCGACAACACTATCTAGGACTGCTTGTTTTTGCTGAGTAGTGATACTGACACTAGCTTGAGGACTTGTCAAAAATAGCAAGTTTGATATTACTTGGATATCCCCGTAGCGTCCCAGCATGAAGCGGTTAATTTTATCACTTAAGCCAGTGGCTTCAGCTTGTTGAGATTGGGTAATTTGCTTAGTAATCGACTTGTTGGCAAAACCAAAAGCGATCGCACCGATGCCCAAAACTGGTATAGTACCGATTGCGATCGCTAAAATAGTCGCTTTCTTAACCAATCCTAGCCTTGTAAAATAAGCAATTCCCTGATTCAAAGAAGAATTATTAGTACTTTCAGTAGTCAACTTAGTTGGTAGCTTTACTACAGTTCCAAGGGTTTTTTGGGATGAAATCAATGATGCTCGATTTTGAGCGCTATTACCTTGATTCGTGTTGGTTTTATTAAACATAAAATTAGTTCTCCTAAGTATGTGAATAAGACACTAAAAATCTTTTTTTTAGTAGTAAACTCTAATCACTGCGGAGAATAGAAGACTGTACAATCGCCTGTGCATCTAATACTAGTAATATTTCTTCCTGCTGCACAACGCACCCACATAAATAAGGAACTAAACTGGATGTCACTTGTCCTATAGGAGAATGAATATCATCAACTATGAACTTGGTTGTACCTTTTATTTCTTGTACAACTAAGCCCAACACTAATGATTCCACTTGGATAACGATCACATTGTACTGTCGCAGTCGATAATCTAGGGATTCTAAATTGAGCATTCTTGGCAAATCAACTACCCAAATTATCCGACTCCGCCAATTCATTAATCCTAATATGCAGGGGGGCATATTAGGCATTGAGGTAATAGATTCAACAGGCACAAGAATAGCTTCTTGCGTATGCTTCATTGATAAAACAGCAGTAGTTTGTTGATTTAGCTGAAACTTCAGATAACCATCTGCTAAGTTATTTTGGGTTGCTTTGGAAGCAAGAGTAATGTTTGTACTAGTCATTGATTTAAATTACCACTGATTTAATAGTACGTAGGAGATGTTCGCGGGTGTAAGGTTTAGTTATATAGGCATCTGCACCTTGCCTCATCGCCCACAAACGGTCAATTTCTTGATTTTTAGAACTACAAACCACAATCGGCACTTTTGCAGTAATTGGATTTCTTCTCAGAGAGCGACACAATTCAAATCCACTCATTTCTGGCATAACTACATCAGTAACGATCGCATCTGGTTTTTCTAACACAGCTTTTTCTAAACCCTCTTTTGCACCACTTGCTTTAATTACGTTGTAACCACTTTCTTTGAGATAATGGCTCATTAATTCCAATTCGCTGGGAGAATCTTCTACAATTAAAATTGTGCCAAGCAAAGTCAGGCTCACTATTAAATCTCCTAAAAAAATAGATTAAACGTATTAGCTTTTTATAAGAATTCTGAATTCTAATTCCTAAATTAACCAAGATGCTTAAAAACCATTTTTAGCAATTCTGATTGTGTAAAAGGCTTAGTTAAATATCCTGATGATCTGACTATCTTAGCCTTTGCTCTGTCGATAAAGCCTGTTCTCCCAGTCACCATAATGATTGGTGTATTCTTAAAAGCTGAATGTTTACGTAATAATGAACATAGCTCATAACCATCTAAGCTTGGCATTTCAACATCTAATAAAATCAGATCGGGTTTACTCCGTAGAATTTGCATCAAAGCTTTTACTGGATCGTTGATCATCACAACTGAAAATGTGTTTTCATCCAAAAAATGTTTGATAGAATTCAAAACCGTTTGGCTATCGTCAATGCAAGCAATTGTATATAGTTTTTTGCCAACAGGTGGCTGAGTAATTTTATTATTCTCAGGGATATCAAAATTAATTGGTATCGGCAAGTTTTGCCCAATTTTTATATGCAGTTGTGGCTGAACTTGAGATGATTGTGTTGCAGACAAAACTTGAGAACCGCCACCAGATGGAATTGATGACTGGATATTTTGCCGATTTCGTAACTGCTTTTGGCAATGTTCAACAAGTAAGCGCAAATCCAGGCGACAGAACTTTGGTAGTTCATCTAAAGAGCTTTCTGGACTGAATTCATAGCTACCTTCTTTTAAACAGAGAAATGATTCCAGCACTTCTTTTGCTAATTCGTCTATCAGGCTTCCTGCTTGCACAGAGGTAATATAGTCCTGATTTACTAACCAACAAATAGCTTGGTAATCCGCATTTGGTATTGATTGATGTTCATTCTTCGTCTCAAACATCAGCCGCATTTGCACGCGAGTGGCGCTGTTGAGAGCAGGAATTTGCTGGCTTAAGCGTCGCAAGTGACTGTCAAGCCGCTCAAGCAGTTTATCTGAATAGGAGGCATAAGTAAGTTTACCGTCCTCTAGATAAATTGACCAAGAAACTATTCCAGTAAATATGCTTAAGCACCCTGTAGCACGCCGACTGGTTAATTGTGCCAACAGAGATAGCGGATGTAGTTTCTGGAACAACCTGTAGCTACCTATAGGAGTTGTGCTCATTTTGCTTTTACTTCAGCTAAATTCGATACGTGTAAGCTAAATTCGTATAAAGTTCTTCCACAATTGAAATCAAGTAAAAAGCATCAAACTTTTGTATTTTAAGATACATCAGTTTACATCTAGGTTTGTGGTGAAACTCAACGACAGTAGCGTTATTTTCAGATGAGCAAATCTTAGTAAATTCGTAAATTCTTATTAATCTATTTACTGTTACTGAGATTTATAACCATCTTTCGAGAAATAAGACATAAAAATGTCAAGAGTAGATGAAGCCACTTTCCATTGAGTAACCCCATTCTGACCACAGGAATAATACTGATTTTGTAAAGGTTAATATATTTGAACTACTGTATTTACACTTAAATACAATCTAGTTTGTAAGCAAATAAGAACTATATGAAGCCACTTTTAATTAAATACACCCGTTATGACTACAGGGATAATACTGTTTTTGTTGGAAAAATTAATACTAAAAGTCAGAATTCAGAGTCTTAATGTTTTAAGTAAAATTTTATACTTCAATAATGATTTGCTGCTTTGGCAGAGATGTTGTTCAAAAAATTTGTGCGATCGCACAGCCAGTTTATTCCTACTGTTTATGTAGTGCGATCGCTATGCTTACAGCTATAAATTAGACCACATTTCTACATTAGGCATTAAGATAGCATTTATTTCCGCTTGAATTTAAAAGTCATCGCTCCTTTTCCCCCTGCTTTCCCACCACCAATCCCAAATAAACTGATTTGTCCTTCGCCATTGACTTCTACTGAGAGTTCTACCTCATCAAGCTGGAGCTTAGAATCTGGTTGATCAGCTTCATCAAGCATTTCCCGCATTGCTTGCAGAAATCCTTTCATTTCTTGCTTGAGTTTCGTTACCTCTACTTTGTGTCTAGTAATTACTATTTCGTCTCTTTTTCGGCTGACAACTATTTCTTCAGTAGTTTCAATTCCCAGTAATCCTCCTGTATCTCTACTGCTTCTTGCTCCACTATTTATCAATGTTTCACTAGTTGTACTTGATGTTTGGGCTGTTTCTTCAGTAAGAATCCAGATGGCTTTGGGGGTGGAATTTTCTGCTGACATAAATTTAATTATTGAAATTATTCGTGATTTGAGTGGTTTTTACCAAAGCTTCTAACACCGCCGTTCTGGTTTCCAGTTCAGCGGTAGGGGCGCAAGGCATTGCATTGGTGTCAACTTAAGCTCAAATGCTTGTTCCACAGGCGTTTTACCCCCCTTAATCCCCCCTTGGAAAGGTGGGAAAAAGAAATCCAGTTCCCTCCCCTTTACAAGGCTATCCATTAGTCACATC
>NZ_KV757629.1 GCF_001712795.1 Nostoc sp. KVJ20 | reverse complement strand
GTCTCTAGATTCCACAGTTTCAGGGTGTTGTAATCTGAACCAGAAACGGCTGTTTTTCCATCTGCGGCGATCGCTACTGCTAATACCGTGGAGTTATGACCAGTCAGGGTACGCAGTAGGTTTCCGCCTGGAGTGGTTAAGCTAGCTGTAATGGGGCGAAATCGAGGAATTTCACTTTTACTTTCTGCTGCATCTGCCAATATTCTCTGAATTTCTGGCTGGGGAAAACTCTGCAATCTGCCCCATAATTGTCCTACTAATTGGGTTTGGTCTTGATTCAAAACATGGGCTGATAACTGTAGCGCATCTTGAATTAATTTCAGGATTTTAAGTTGTTCAGGGTCTAGTTTATTTTCTTCTCCTAAATTCTCCCATACCTCTGGATTACAAGTCAAACTATAATCTCTAATTAGGGCTTCTACTCCAAATTGAGGATATTGAATTTTCAGAAAAATAAAATCAAAATTTGTGAGAATTTGATAATATTTCTCCGAGTTACCTGCTTTTAAGTTGCTTTCAGCAAATTTGCCTAGAAATAAATTTTTAAATTCGTCTGTTTGTAAGGCAAATTTAGTAGCAAGCTCACCCATTTTATGCAATCCCCTGCGCCAGGTAATCAGCTATACGTTGATTAACTTCTTTAAATAATCTTCGACCTTTAGCTAGTTTGTCTTGGTCTTGGAGAAATTCTAGAAAACTTCGATGATAAATACTATAATAAGTTGTTTTTTCATTTTCATTAATTTTTGGTGTTACATATTCCACCCAATCATTTAAAACTAATTTCACATCATATTCATCTCGATCGAGAATTTCTGCAATCATCTTTAAAGATATAGGTTCACCTCTTTCTACTAACATATACAAGATTTTCACTTTCATTTCATTGGATTCATTTTCCATATCCATTCGTAGCCAATGAACTTTATAATAATCTTTAAGACCTTGTGGTAAGCCCTGTAAGGTCAAATCACTATATTCCCCTTCAGCAATCCAAGGTAATACATAACGCAAATACATGAAATTATTTTCGCTTTTAGCTGCAACTTGTTCAATAAAGTTATCTTCAGCAATATTGCGGTCTGTAATCCATTTTCTCAATTTCTCTTTATAGTCTTTATCAGCACTGAGAAATAGGTGCAGATAATCTTTCACATCTTCTGCACTAAAATTTTTATATTCGTCTTTTCTTAAATCCAATTCATCTACAGGAGTATCTGGAGACAAAGTTAAACGTTTTGTTTCTTGATTATAAGGTCGTCTGGTCAGCAAAAAATAGACTCCATCAGGAATATTTTGTGGTAAATCTAAAAGATTACCATTTCCTTCTTGTTCTACTTCATCTAGTGCATCAACAACAATTACAAGTTTTTGTCCTTTTAGTTCTTCACTGGCTTTTTGTAGTAAAGTTCTTAAATCAGCGTTGTCTACATTTTGGAGAGAACAACGCTTAATTAACTGTTTACGGATACTGTCTAAAAACTTTTCTGGTTTGTTGCGTCCTTCTGCGAAAACATTAAAATAACAAGG
Source organism: Nostoc sp. KVJ20 (assembly GCF_001712795.1). Taxonomy (GTDB): domain Bacteria; phylum Cyanobacteriota; class Cyanobacteriia; order Cyanobacteriales; family Nostocaceae; genus Nostoc. The sequence continues at coordinate 32,222 of NZ_KV757629.1, read as the reverse complement.
GTATTTAGTAGCTAAAACATATTTAGCAGCGATCGCACTTTTACCCATCCCTGCATCCCCAATCACACTAAAATAACCCTTGGTTTGAGTTGTGAAGAATTCTTGAATAGCATTGAAAACAAAATCTCGACCGCAAAATAAGCGAGTTTTCTCAAACATTAAGGCTTTAAACTCTTTGGGATAAACATCTAAATCCCAATCTGGATAAGGCTGAAATTTTAAGGAACTTGTTTGTTTAGCAACTGCAATAAAAGCTTCACCAAATTCTTCTAATTCACCCAAAAACTCGTCTAATTCAACCAAAAATTCAATGTTAGAATTCTTTATCTGAGTTTTGAATTCGCTATTTTGATTAAGAATTTTTTTTATATCTTCTACAAACTTAAAGGGAGCATTAGAACTGTAAGCATCCCAAAAATAATCTTTAATTACTTTCTCTTTAAACAGGTTTAAAATTGCTTCAGGTTTGAATACACCATACCTTACCAGAGCGTAAACATAAACAGTATCAACATCATCAGGAATTTGGGTAGGGTTGAGTCCTAATTCCTTGAGAATTTTGATAACAGCTTCGTTTTTTTGAGCTTGTTTAATGATTAATTGGCCGGCTTGAGGAGCATATTTTTTAATTATGGGAGTAATCGCTGAAGTAATTGCGGCAAACTCTATCATGTTTATTCCCGAAAAATTATTTTTTACGAGTAGCATCAGAGCAAATTATACAGTAATTACTGTTGAGTAGTAGTATAGATGTAACACTGCTTTATTCAAGCAAGTGGGATTAGGTTAAGGCAAGAGACGCGATGAATCGCCGTCTCTACAATAATCATTCTTTTGTAGAGACGGCGATTTATCGCGTCTTTGTGATGATTTATCGCATCTTTGTGATCTAAAATTTTCATCAAAAAACCTTAACTGAGTTGATTCAGCAATCGCATTTGCTATTTCGGCGAACTCATTTGCTATTTCGGCGAACTCATTTGCTATTTCGGCGAACCCATTTGCTATTTCGGCGAACCCATTTGTTATTTCGGTGAACCCATTTGCTATTTTGGCGTGTCAACAAGTCTGAAATAGCTGATTAACCAGGATTTTACCCCACCCTAACCCTCCCCTTGGAAAGGGGAGGGAACTAGATTTCTATTTTTCCCCCCTTTCCAAGGGGGGATTAAGGGGGGTAATTCGACCAGAATCAGCCGGACATGATATAACTTCTAACTTCTCAAGTTCACGCCGAATTTTTCCACTAAAGCTTCGCGGACTTTATTGTGTACTGGTTCAACTTCTGCCTCAGTCAGAGTGCGATCGCTAGCCCGATAAATTAAGCGGAATGCTAAACTCCGCTGTCCTTCGGGGACATTTTCGCCGCGATATTCATCAAATAATTCCACCGAGTCGAGCAAATCTTTACCCGCTTTGGTAATTACTTTTTGAATATCGGAAACTGAGATTTTCACAGGTGCGAAAAAGGCGATGTCGCGATCGCTAGCTGGATAGGTAGAATAGGGCTGGAATGTTGGCACAAGAACTTCATCTTGTCCTAGCGAATCTAAAAGTACATCTAGATCCAACTGGAAAACATAAACGGAATCTGGTAAACCTTTTTCTCGTCGCAGTTGGGGATGGAGTTGCCCAAAAATACCCAGTCTGTTACCCCGAATCCACAAAGAAGCGGTGCGTCCTGGATGTAAGCGATCGTCGCGGCGATCGGGTTGAAATTCTACCTCCAAGGCAAGTTGCCGAAATACACTTTCTAAAATGCCTTTGGCTTCAAACCAAGTGATGGGTTCTTCGCGTCCACTTTTTGACCATTTGCCAAGGGAAATATCCCCTCCCACAATCCCTGCAAGGGCTTCTGTCTCTTGCAAACCATCTTCTTCTCGCCAGAAAATTTGCCCGATTTCAAAGCCGTTCAGCGCACCATTACCCTGCTCTAAATTGTATTGAAAAGCATCAATTAACCCAGATAACAAATCGGTTCGTAGCGCTGAATATTCGACAAATAGGGGGTTTGACAGGACTATATTTCTGTCTTCTCCTGGTTTGACTAAAGAATAGTGGATTAATTCTGTCAACCCTTCAGCCCGCAAGAAAGCTCGTAGCTTGCGAACTAGTTCTTGATCTAAAGGCAGATAGCCAGCTTCCGCTTTTTCTGGTAGAGTATCACAGAATTTGTTGTAACCATAGAGACGGGCAATTTCTTCAATTAAATCAATTTCTCGCTCTAAGTCGCGGTAACGATAGGGTGGAACAGAGACAGACCATGTGGGTTGATGGCTGCTATCTTCTCCTGAAGGAGTTAACTTACATCCCAATGCAGTCAGGATGCGCTCCACATCTTGTTCTTGGAGTTCACCTGTATCCTCTTCTAATTCAATTGGCCCCAATATCTGATTAACTCGGTCTAAACGCAGGGCAATAGAACGACTCCAGGTAGACGGATCGGGGCGGGTGTCGGCAATTTCTTGCTGGACAAAAATTCCATTCGCTAATTCGCTAATTAAAGATAAGGCGCGGCGATTAGCTATTTCCAACTCAGCGCGGTTAACTCCCCGTTCGTATCTGCCAGAAGCCTCACTTCTTAACCCAACACTCCGGGAAGAACGGCGAATTGCCACGGAATCAAATAAAGCTGCTTCTAAAACTAGGCTTTGAGTACCTGCGTGGACTTCTGTTTCTTCTCCACCCATGACTCCCGCCAGTGCAACAGGTTTGTCGTTAGCGGTAATTAACAAATTTTGGGATGCTAGGGTGCGAGTTTGTCCATCTAGGGTTTTGAGGGATTCCCCCGCAGTGGCGAAACGGACGCCGATGGTTAAATTTTCGCTACTTGCAACAGATTTTAGGCGATCGCAGTCAAAGGCGTGCAGTGGTTGTCCCCATTCCAACAAAATGTAGTTAGTAATGTCCACCACATTACTGATGGGACGTACACCAGCAGCGCGTAAACGCTGTTGCAACCATTCGGGAGATGGAGCAATTTTGACCTGTGCAATTACCGTACCAATGTATGCAGGACAAGCTTGGGTATCGGCAATTTTTAAAGCTAAATTTCCGGCACTTTTGGGAATAGAGACTTCACCAGGTTCAGGAATGCTCAACTTTCCACCAGTCAAAGCTGCTACTTCCCGTGCTACGCCAACCATACTTAGAGCATCAGCGCGGTTGGCAGTTGCGGTGAGGTCTAAAATTACATCATCTAGACCCAACAGCGGCCGCACATCACTACCCAATGGTAAATTTTCCTGGGTAAAAATATGAATTCCGTCTACATCGGTAGGCAAACCGAGTTCCTTTAAAGAACAAATCATGCCCTGAGATGGGACACCACGTAGTTTTGCAGGTTTAATTTTTAAATCGATGTTGGGTAAGTAAGTACCCGTAGTTGCCACGGGTACATAGATATCTGCCTTCACATTAGCAGCACCACAGACAATATTTAAAGTTTCACCTGCACCGATATCCACTTGGCAAACACTCAATTTATCGGCGTTGGGATGGGGTTGACGCTCAAGCACTTTCCCGATCACCACGCCATTTGCCCAAGTGCGGCGGTCTTCAATATCTTCTACCTCAAACCCTGCCATTGTCAGGGTTTCGGCTAATTCTTCTGGACTTAGTTTTATCTCTACTAGTTCGCGCAGCCAATTTAGAGAAATACGCATGGAGTGTGCTTGTTTTAGGAATCGTCTTTTGCTCTTATTTTAGGGTGCAAGAAGCGCTCGATGGCTACTCATCCTGCAAAGCGTACCCTTTCACTTGAACAATCCTACTACGTTAGACTGGCAGAACAATCTCTCATGCTAATCTTTTCTTTTCGTCTTGACTTGTGTCAGTCAATGTGAGTTAGATGTTTGCTACGAGAGATTCAGTAGCTAATCTATACAAATGGAACCCACGATTGAACAGTTAAAAGCTTTCTACGATTTATGTGTGCGAGTAAGTAACCTACTACAAACAATTGAGCTAACCAGGTACGACAAGCGATCGCAAAGAATAGTAGTGCTAATAGGCCAAACAATTCAAGTAGAAATTTTGAGTAATGGAGAGGAAATCATCCAATGAGTAATTTAGATTATCAGCAATTAACTGAAGCGGAATTACGGGAATATGTAAAGCATCATCCCCAGGATGAAGAAGCTTTTCAACACTATTTAAGGATTGTTAGAGCCAGACCAAATAGGGTTGTGGTTAGCACAGGCGAACAGTTAGAGGCTGAGTTAAGGAAAAGACTGGCATTATAAGCAAAACCCTTTATCCTCTAATTTGAGTGTAGGGTTAAGTAGCGTAGACCTAGCATTGAAACAATGTTATGGGAATATGCTGACTGAAATTCTCAAAATCTTTATCTGTGGTTACTATTGTGTAATTTCTCCGAGAGGCTGCGGCACAAATTAGAAAATCTGTGTTTGCACCTTGAATACCATTGCTTCTGCAAGTATTATAAAATTCAGAAGCAAGTTCATAGTCTTCCATATCTAACTCAATATTGGGAAATGCGCGGAGATAATTTTTTAGCTGATTGTATTGGTTTGCGTCACGAATTCCTGAGAGTATTTCTTGCCGAACAGCACCGACTAAAGCAACTTGATCATCAGTAATTAATTCTCGCAACACGACAACATGGGGTGAGTCGTCAACTTTATAATTGCGTCTGAGAGCTAAAGACCAGACTGAAGTATCAACAATGACTTTCATCCACTTTGGCGCTGTTGCTTGTAGTCATAATCATCTTCGTATTCAATCGTACCAAATAGCTCCAGGATTTTCAGTTGCTTTCGACGTTGTACATACTCTCTTAATGCCTCTTCTACAACAGCATCCTTAGTTGGATGACCACCAAGTTCGAGAGCTTCCTTAATTAAGTTTTCGTCAATTTCTAGATTAGTAGTCATGTGTAGATTATCGCATAAAATAATGTGCAGTAAAAACTCATTGGAGTAGTTAATTTAAGTCAAATGCATGAAGACTATTTTCAGTAATTCGGCGCGGGTAAACGGTTTAGTCAGATAGCCAGATGCTCCTACTAATTTCGCTTTTACTTTGTCTACAATCCCTTTACTTCCAGTGACGAAGATGATAGGAGTCTTCTGAAATAGTGAATTATTTCGTATAATCCGACACAATTCATAACCATCGATTCCTAACATGTTTAAATCCAGCAAAATTAAGTCCGGTTTGTGCCTTATAATTGATAAAACGGCTTTTAGTGGATCGTTGATAGTCACTACAGAAAAATTTTCATTTTCTAAGAAATGACTAATTTCTTTGAGAATTGTGGGGCTATCATCTACAGAAACTATTTTGTGGACTTTTTGTGCGGTTACAGTAGCAGCCGTTACTCTTTGGGAAGCAGAATTTATGTTATTTGATATTGTTGGTTCCTGAAAGTTTCCTTTTGGAGGAGTAGATATCTGTGGTAATCGCTGAACAGGAGCTATATTCTCTTCAGAAATATTTGGGTAAGAGGTGACGCTGGTACTTAGTTTTTCTTTGGTGTCAACTAACTCTGGAATTAATTTTGAGAAAAGCGATTTATCTTCAAAAATCTTTGGTAATTTATCAAATGGTGGATCGGGTTCATGCAGGATAATTGCACCCTGAAGGATGTAAGGGTATAAATTGCGAGCCAGTTGAATTTCATCTTGATTCAAAATCGCGGCCAGATGACACAGGCTAAAGCCCTTCATCCAGTTAATTAAATCTGGCTGAAGTTTTGGTAAGTCTTGCTTCTCAAGTTTACTGTTAATCAACATATATGGACGTTGATATGGAGAAGAAATTTGGGGAACAAAAGCTTGCCAATTCTGTAATCTTATTTGACAACGGTCTAGAATTTTTTCTACATCTAGCCTGCAAATTTTTGGCATTCTATTAAGTGGTTCTGCTAATTCATAAGTACCTTCTTTGATGAGCAAAAATGATTCAATCACCTCTTTAACTAATTCCTGAATCAGCACTGCTGCTTGTGTAGAATGTAAATGTTGTTGACTAATAAGCCAGGATATAGCCTGATACTCAGGGGGATGGCTTCTGGAATTGCTGTCATCTTCGATTAACTGACTGTGTGAATCAGGTTCAAACATCAACCTTGCTTGAATACGAACCTCATTAGTAAGGAGTGGAATTTGGTGGCTGAGACGACGCAAATGGCGTTCTAGTCGATCAAAGGGTTCTACGGAATGAGTAGCGTAAGTTATTTTGCCCTGTTCTAAGTAAATCGTCCAAGTAACTGAGTTACTCAATGCTTGTAAACAAGTACTATCGGAGCAATTTGATAACTGTCTTAACAAACTTAGGGGACGTAGTTTGGTGAATGCACCTGAGTTATTCATATTTTTCAAGTTTTTTTGCGGAATCAACAACTGAACATTTGTAGAGTGAAAATATGAGCTATGAAGTATTTTCTTCTTTGTAATATGTCTTTATGCACAACTTATTTCTTTTAAAATATGTATATATATTAAAAGGAATAAGTTTTGCAACCTATCTGTTACATTTTGTACGTACTACTTAATTTATCTCAAAAAATAAGTAGGTGGGTATGAATAAAAGTAAACACCTGTCATAGCTATGACTAACAGTAGATATTGTTGCTTCTAGGCTTTACTCACTACTAACAACTCTTGAGTGAAGACCTTAATCATCACGTTTATTGATTCCCACTTCCAAAAAGCAGGTAAATCTTATTCCAAGTTCGCGCAGTTACGCTGGTATACTTCTAAAGTTAATGATCTTAATTATGGCTAATTATTTTTCGATAAAGAAACCATTCTTCTACATAAAATCTTTAAGAAGTTACCTAGGAAAGTTTACGTATTTATTGTACTGTAGGTTTAGTGGATATAAGTTTTTGGTAGATACATTACAACAGGTAATGCTGGGTTTTGATAAACTCTTTTTTGCTAAACTAAGCTGTGTTCAAGTTCATCTTAAATATATAGAGAACTTCATGAAAATAATTTGTTTAATAAAGATTAGAGCATCTACCACTAGATACTATATTCTGTAGTCGCCTCGGCGACTGAGAATTATATACTTTGAACAAAGGAAAATAAAACGTTGGATTTTAACATAACACAAAAAGTTATGCATGATACATTAAGACTTGATGAAGTAGTAGAATTTGCTGAGAACCCAGAACCACGTTGTCCTTGTGTACTTTTACTAGACACATCTGGGTCGATGCAAGGAGATCCGATTGAGGCTTTAAATCAGGGTTTACTGAGTTTGAAGGATGAATTAGTCAAAAATTCCTTAGCTGCAAGACGGGTAGAAGTGGCGATCGTCACGTTTGATAGTAATATCAATGTAGTACAAGATTTTGTGACTGCTGATCAATTCAACCCACCTATTTTGACAGCACAGGGCTTGACTACTATGGGTGCAGGAATTCATAAAGCTTTGGACATAATTCAAGAGCGGAAATCTCAGTATCGTGCCAATGGGATTGCTTACTATCGTCCTTGGGTATTTATGATTACTGATGGGGAACCGCAAGGTGAGTTAGATCATGTGGTAGAGCAAGCATCCCAGCGGTTACAGGGAGACGAGGCGAATAAACGGGTAGCATTTTTTACAGTGGGTGTAGAAAATGCGAATATGACGCGTTTAAATCAAATAACCGTGCGTACACCCCTGAAGCTCAAAGGATTAAATTTTATTGAGATGTTTGTCTGGCTATCAACTAGTATGTCAGCTGTTTCTCATTCACAAGTGGATGAACAGGTAGCACTACCGCCAATAGGTTGGGGGACTGTTTAATTAAAAATTGCAGCTAGCTGTGTAAACATCAAGCTGCTGGAAAAAATTTATGAACATATCAAAACAGATTGCTCAATGGCGGATTGTGGCTGCATCTGTATGTGGTACAAGTCACTTAAAAAACAATCAATTATGTCAGGATGCTCATCACTGGCAGATATTGTCAGATAATGTTTTAGTGGCGGCCGCAGCAGATGGTGCGGGTTCTGCATTACTGGGGAAAGTGGGAGCGATGATTGCTGTGGAGACAGCAATAGAAAACATTTCCACTAAAGGACTGACCCGAAAAAGTTTGACTGATGATGCATTGGTGCGATCGCTTTTAAATGATGCCATACTAGCGGCGAAAAAAGCTGTGGAGGCTGAAGCGGCTACTTGTGACAAACAGCCTCAAGACTTAGCAACTACCTTAATTATGCTAGTCGCCACACCAGAAGTTGTAGCTGTAGTACAGATAGGTGATGGTTTGGCAGTGGCAAAAGATCGTATGGGTAATTTGCTGGCACTGACTATGCCTGACAGTGGTGAATACATCAACGAAACCACCTTCTTAACTTCGCCTAGTGCTTTAGATACCGCGCAGATGAGATTGTGGCGCACAGACATAGTAAATGTTGGTATAATTACTGACGGACTACAAATGCTGGCTTTGAATATGGTTGTTGGCGAACCTCACAAACCCTTCTTTTTTCCGCTGTTTGAATTCGTAGCCAATACCGAAGACAAGACAGTAGCCAAGGAACAATTGGTAAAATTTTTACACTCAGAGCGGATTACGCAACGCACTGATGATGATTTGACACTCATCATAGCTGCATTCAACGACTCATGAGCGATAAATCTACAGGTTTTAACATCTTACAATAACTCCCGTTAGCGGTAATTTCATTATGCAGGTACTACGTTGTTCCCCTAGAAAAGAAATCCTCAGCCTCAATGTCAGTTTGGGGCGTGGCGGTGAAGCTTGTGTGTACACAGTGCCATCCGATAATAACTTGGTGGCGAAGATTTACCACAAGCCAACCAAAGCCCATGCAGAGAAACTCCAGGCGATGCTGGCCAACCCGCCAGAAAACCCTACAGCTAGTTTGGGGCATATCTCTATCGCTTGGCCAGAGGATTTATTACGGGCAGCAGATGGCAAAAATAGCATCCTGGGCTTTTTGATGCCACGCATCGAGGGGATGCGTCCAATCATCGACTTTTACAACCCTAGAACCCGTCGCCAACACTGCCCCCTATTCAACTATCAGTACCTGCTCCGCACGGCTCGTAACCTGGCGGCGGCTTTTGCAGCTTTACACGCTAGTGGATATTGTATTGGTGATGTGAACGAGTCCAATATCCTCGTCAGTGACACCGCACTGGTGACTTTGATAGACACAGACTCTTTCCAAGTAACCGACCCAAGCAATAATGTTGTTTATCGCTGCCCAGTGGGTAAACCAGAGTTTACTCCACCAGAACTACAGAATAAAACTTTTGCCCAGCACGATCGCGAAATCTCTCACGATTTATTTGGGTTAGCGGTGCTAGTATTCCAACTCTTAATGGAAGGCACTCACCCATTTTCGGGGATTTTTCAAGGTGCTATTGAGCCACCACCTTACGAAGCCCGTATCGCATCGGGTCATTTCACATACAGCCAAAAGCGTTACGTACCCTACCTACCGACACCCATTGCACCCCCTTGGGAAATTCTTCATCCCAGCCTACAAGAACTATTTGTCCGTTGTTTTGAAGAGGGTCACAACAACCCACAACTACGTCCCAGTGCCCAGACTTGGCTCTCAGCAATCGCTGAAGCCGAAGATTCCTTGATTACCTGCACGACAAATCCCCAGCATCGCTACAACAACCACATGCGTAGCTGTCCGTGGTGTGAACGTACTGTGCGATTAGGTGGACGCGACCCCTTCCCATCACATCGGGCTATCGAAGCTAGAGAACATCTTCAACCGCGAATCAAACCAAGAAAACATTACACCCAGACACCGCGTTTTCCACAGCGGGCCATGTCGCCCCACCTAACTAATTACTGGCAGCCAGTAATGACTCCCAGCAGTTCATCTTATAAACGTTCCAAGAAGTCAAAACTGTACCCGATTATTTTTTGTTTGATGGGTTTTGGTTTATTGGGATATGCGGACGTAATGATTAAATTTACTCAGCCGTTGGTTTCCCAAAATGCTTACACTCAACAAACATTGAAGTCTCGCCAGACAAATAACAAACTCAGCTTCGCTGATTCCTATCAGCAAGGTTATACAGCTTACAAAGAGCGAGACTATGACAAAGCAATTGCCAGCTTTACCGCAGCAATTGAACAAGAACCTAAACATGCCAGAGCTGTTGTAAATCGTGGCAATGCCCGCTATAACTTGAAAGACTACGAAGGAGCAGTTAAAGATTATAGCCAAGCTCTGACAATCCAGCCCAATCAAATCAAAGCTTTGGTGAATCGGGGCAATGCCCGTTATATGCTCGCCGAATATAGTAACGATCCCGATCTAGAATATAACCTAGCGATCGCAGACTATAATCGGGCCATCGGTCTGGATAATAATGAAATTGAAGCTTATATCAGACGGGGAATTGTCCGCGCCCAAATGGCTAAATACAGCGGTGAATCTCAACAAGAGTACAAAAGAGCGATCAAAGATTTTACTCAGGCAATAAAACTTAACGTATCCAAAGCAGAAGCTTACTTTCAGCGGGGTGTTGTCTTTTATCAAATTGCTCAATATAGCAGCAATTATGAGCAAGAATATAATCAAGCGATCGCTGACTTTAACCAAGCCTTAACTATCAGCCCCAAACTAGCAAAAGCATATCTTAAACGAGGTATGGTTCGTTATGAACTGGCACAATATGGCGGTAGTGAATCTAACAAAAATCAGACAAAAGCTGTCGAAGATATACAGTCATCTGCCAAAATCTTTCTTGAGCAAGATGATATGGATAATTATCAACAAGCACTCAGTAACATGTGCGTAGTTGTAGAAAACAAATGTGACCCTTTATTCCAAGGCTCAAGTAATAGTGAAAAAACTAACTAGAAACAAGTAAGTTTTATTACTAGTAAATTATCGGTTGTGATTGAAAAAATCAAGCCTGACTAGGGTTAGCATCAGCTAACCCTATTTATTTTATAGGTAACATTTTTATTTAATTGAGCCATTTATTTTCATCTTTATAGATATTCATACAGCTTTTATATAGAAAAGATTTTAATTTATATTTCCTTTATAATTTTGCCGGAAATTACAGTTAGATTATTGACGGAGAAACAGAAATCAGAAATCAATTTTTCTCCACCTAAGTGCATCCTCTTCATGTCGATAAAGTCAACTGATTTTGGATTTTGAATTTTGGATTTTGGATTAAAAGAGTTTTTTGGTACATGCCCCACGATGAAACTGGGCAGAACAAATCTACTCATAGGCTCGTGACGTTCGATGACTAATCCCAAATTGCAAATCAAAAATCTAAAATTGGCACGGTCAAATAATCATATCCCTACAAATCTCCGAGGTAATTGCATGAAAGCGGTGATTTTGGCTGGAGGGCTTGGTACACGCCTCAGTGAAGAAACTAGTATCAGACCCAAGCCGATGGTTGAAATTGGTGGTAAGCCAATTCTCTGGCACATAATGAAAACTTACTCAGCCCACGGCATTAATGACTTCATCATTTGTTGTGGTTACAAAGGTTACATAATTAAAGAGTATTTTGCTAACTACTTCTTACACATGTCAGATGTAACCTTTGATATGCGCTTTAACCAGATGAATGTGCATTCTGGGTATGCTGAACCCTGGCGTGTCACCTTAGTAAATACGGGTGACAATACAATGACAGGCGGACGCTTAAAGCGAATCAGCGAACATCTTGGTAATGAGACTTTTTGCTTTACTTATGGTGATGGTGTAAGTAATATTAATATCACTGAGTTAGTTAAGTTTCACAAAGAACAAAATAGCTTAGGAACACTCACAGCCGTTCAACCAGCCGGACGTTTTGGTGCTATTTCCTTAGGATATGAGCAAACTAAAATCACCAGCTTTCGGGAAAAACCTGAAGGTGATGGAGCCTGGATTAATGGCGGTTATTTTGTGTTAGAACCAGAAGTAATTAACTTAATAGCCGATGACTCTACAGTGTGGGAGCAAGAGCCATTAGAAAAGCTAGCTGATATGGAACAGCTATCTGCTTTTAAACACGATGGTTTTTGGCAACCAATGGATACTTTACGTGATAAAAACTATCTCGAAGGGCTGTGGAAAAACAACCAAGCTCCTTGGAAGGTATGGTAAAGGAACTGGGGATTGGGGACTGGGGATTGGGAAGATTTGAATGAAGATTCACATCCAAACCAAATCTTACTCATATTTTCTTACCCATTACCCAATACCCAGTACCCAATCCCAAATAACTTTATAAATTTACTGTAATTTGAAGTGCGAAATACTGATGTATGATTTTGCGATTATAGGTGGGGGAATAGTTGGACTATCTACAGCGTTAGCTCTAGGAAAACGCTATCCCAATGCGCGTATTGTAGTCTTAGAAAAAGAGAGTCAATGGGCATTTCACCAAACCGGCAATAATAGCGGAGTGATTCATTCTGGTATTTACTATAAGCCAGGTAGTTTCAAAGCTAAATTTTGTCGTGATGGTGCTCGTTCAATGGTAGAATTCTGCCAAGAACATGGAATTGACCATGAAGTTTGTGGTAAAGTAATTGTTGCAACTGAAGAACAAGAACTACCACGCTTAGAAAATCTCTACCAACGCGGCTTAAACAATGGCATAGAAGTCCAGAGAATCAGCCCCGAAGAAGTTAAGGAAATTGAACCTCACGTAAAATGTGTAGGTGGAATTCGGGTATTTTCAACTGGTATTGTTAATTACAAGCAAGTTTGTTTGAAATATGCCGAGCTAATTCAACAGCAGGGTGGAGATTTACACCTGAATACAAAAGTTCTGAAAATCTCCCCAAGTGGTAAAAATCAGGTACTACAAACAAACAAGGGTAGCTTTGAAACACGGTTTGTAATTAATTGTACTGGATTGCATAGCGATCGCACCGCCAAACTAGGTCAAGTTGAACCCCAAGCCAAAATCGTCCCATTCCGGGGAGAATATTACGAACTCACCCCAGAAAAACGCTATCTGGTCAAGACACTAATTTATCCAGTACCCAATCCAGATTTTCCCTTCCTGGGTGTCCACTTTACCCGGATGATTGATGGTAGCGTCCATGCAGGGCCAAACGCGGTTCTCTCCCTCAAACGCGAAGGTTACAAAAAAACCGACTTTGACTTACGGGATTTTCTGGAAGTCATCACTTATCCTGGTTTCTGGAAATTGGCAGCCAAACACGCTGATGAAGGCATCCAAGAAATCATTCGTTCCTTTAGTAAAGCAGCCTTCACCAGAAGTTTGCAAAAACTAATTCCCGAAGTCCAAGCAGAAGACTTAGTTCCCACCCATGCAGGAGTCCGCGCTCAAGCCTTAATGAACGATGGCAAGCTTGTAGACGACTTTTTGATTGTTTCCGGTCAAAACTCCATTCATGTTTGCAATGCTCCTTCTCCTGCGGCCACATCTTCTCTAGAAATTGGCAAAGCGCTTGTGGCAGAAATTCCGCAACTTTCGCATCTAGATAGTGTAGTCACTGCATAGATATCATAGTTGTTATTTCCGGGACTGCTGAATTAAGGCATGAATCTTGTATAGTGGGCATCTTTGCATTGGTGTCAACTTAACGTGAAAGCCAGTCTAAAACCAGCTTTTAGATATTGTCTCGTTCCCAGTCTCCGACTGGGAATGCCGTCCTAGAGGCTCCGCCTCCCTATGCTGGCGGCAGAGCTGCCAAGAGCAGTATTTCCAGCCCAGAGGCTAGAAACGAGAGTTGAAAAGGCTTTTAGCTTAAGTTAACACCTAACCCCCAACCCCTTCCCTACTAGCGTTGGGGAGTAAGATTCAAAGCCTCTCTCCTTTTAAGAGAGAGGTTTGAAGAGAGGTCAAGTTATTGCATACAAACGAAAAATATAGCGGTTCCCTCTTGGATGCAACACCCTTTAGGGCGAACATCTGTGCGCCCCTACTAAACGAAAAATTTAACTCATCAATACAAAGGCATTAACCACAATGAAAATATTAGTAACTGGTACAGAAGGCTATCTCGGTTCATTATTACCACCTCTGTTAATTGAACGGGGACATGAAGTTATCGGTCTAGATACCGGTTTTTATAAAGTTGGTTGGCTATACAACGCTAATGGGGTGACACCCAAAACCCTCAATAAAGATATCCGCAACATCACCCCTGATGATTTGGAAGGTGTTGAAGCAATAGTTCACATGGCGGAACTCTCCAACGACCCAGCCGGACAATTAGCACCTAATATTACCTACGAAATTAATCATGTAGGTTCAGTTCGCCTAGCTAGTCTGGCTAAGGCTATGGGTGTGCGTCGCTTCGTATATATGTCTTCGTGCAGTGTTTACGGTGTTGCTACCGCAGGTGATGTTACAGAAGAATCGCCAATTAATCCTCAAACAGCCTACGCAGAATGCAAAACTCTGGTAGAAAGAGATGTCAGACCACTCGCTGACGATGATTTCTCTCCCACCTTTATGCGGAATGCAACAGCCTTTGGTGCTTCCCCCAGGATGCGCTTTGATATTGTTTTAAACAACTTAGCAGGGTTGGCATGGACTAGCAAACAAATCAAAATGACCAGTGATGGTACACCTTGGCGGCCATTAGTCCATGCACTGGATATTTGCAAAGCAATAGTCTGCACCTTAGAAGCACCACGGGACATTGTACATAACCAAATCTTCAATGTGGGAGATACAGCAAACAACTATCGCGTTAAAGAAATCGCGGAAATTATTGCTGATGTTTTCCCAGATTGTAAATTGTCTTTTGGTGACAACGGTTCAGATAACCGCAGCTATCGAGTATCCTTCGAGAAAATCAACACAATCTTACCCGGATTTAAGTGTGATTGGAATGCCCGACTTGGGGCACAGCAACTATTTGATTTATTCAGTCAAATACACATGGCTGAAGATACCTTTTTGTTTAGAGGATTTACTCGCTTAAAACAGCTAGAGTATCTGATTCGCACCGAGCAAATTGACCAAGATTTCTTTTGGAATAAAAAGTAGCTAGATTCCTCTAGTAAGAGTGAACAAATAACCTAAGTTTCCGAATCAATACTATTTGATTCGGACTTATCCCATCTCTTAAATTATTTGCAATCAGTGAGTTGAAATTTATGGCGATCGCAAAATGTCGTTTTAGTGGTCAACCTCTGCACCAAACCTTTATTGATCTCGGAATGTCACCTTTAGCCAATGCTTATCTTAAAGCAGAACAGCTAAATAATGCCGAAAAGTTTTATCCTCTCCATGCTTATATTTCTGAAGACACTCTCTTAGTTCAATTAGAACAATTTGAAACTCCAGACCACATTTTTAGTGACTATGCTTACTTTTCTTCCTACTCTGTAAGTTGGCTAAATCATGCTAAGGCTTACACCAATATGATGGTAGAAAAGTTTGGCTTTAATCATCATACTCAAGTTATTGAAATCGCCAGTAACGACGGCTACCTACTACAATATTTTTTAGAGAAGGGAATCCCCGTCTTAGGAATAGAACCAGCAGCAAATATTGCCAAAGTTGCTGAAGGCAGAGGCATTCCTTGTATTAACAAGTTTTTTGGGGTTGAAACTGCCAAAGAACTAGTGATACAAGGAAAAGTAGCTGACCTTTTAATAGGTAATAATGTTTTAGCTCATGTACCAGATTTAAACGATTTCATTGGTGGAATAAAACTCATCCTCAAACCCAATGGCATCTTGACGATGGAGTTTCCTCATATTTTACAACTCATTCAAGAAAATCAGTTTGATACTATTTATCATGAGCATTTTTCTTACTTCTCACTCCTCACTATCGAAAAGATTTTTGCCGCGCACAAATTGCAAGTTTTTGATGTAGAAGAATTATCAACTCATGGCGGTTCACTCAGAATTTATGCGAAACATGATCATACTGAGAATCCTAGCATTAGTGAGCGAGTTAGCCATTTAAAAGCAAAAGAAATCGCCGCTGGGCTACATCGCATAGAGACTTACATTACATTTGCCGAAAAAGTCAAACAAACAAAGCACAAGCTGTTAAATTTTCTCTTGACTGCTAAAGCAGAAGGTAAATCAATCGCTGGTTATGGCGCACCAGCTAAAGGTAATACATTGCTCAATTACTGTGGAATTGGGAAAGATTTTATCGATTATACAGTAGACCGCAGTCCCTACAAACAAGGTTTATTTCTCCCTGGAACTCATATCCCCATCTTTGAACCAGATAAAATCCGCGAAACTAAACCAGATTATCTCCTAATTTTACCTTGGAATATTAAGGAGGAAATTATGGAACAAATGGCATTTATTGGTGAATGGGGTGGACAGTTTGTAGTGCCAATCCCTGAAGTACAAATTTATCCATCTCCTTTTCCGGGTAGGCTTTTAATAGCGTCGTAATTACTAAACATAAGCACAAATAACGCCTTTTATTACTAATTATTTAATTGTCTTGGCAATAGATAGTTTGGAAAAAGCAATTAAAAGGCGTACTCCTTTAAAAATCTGGCTGCCAAATCAAAAATAATTAGACCAAGCTGCTGTAAATAGCGATTTTTATTAACTACATCCTTTTAATATGAACAAATTACTTACCATCGCCATTCCTACATTCAATCGTGCTGAATTACTTAATAAACAGTTAGCATGGCTAGCTCAAGCTATCAAAGGTTTTGAAGATGATTGTGAAATTTTAGTTTCTGATAATTGTTCAACAGACAATACTCAGGAGGTAATCAAAAAATGGCAAGTAACACTTAGCAATATCACATTTAATTCTAATAAAAATCCTAAAAATTTAGGCGTTGTAAAAAATATTATGCATTGCCTAAAATCTACAACAACAAAATATGTTTGGACAATTGGTGATGATGATCCAATTCAAGATAGAGCCATTGCTTATGTGATTAATAAACTCAAGCAGCATGAAGATTTATCATTATTGTTCCTCAATTTTTCTGGTCGGAACCAAATTACTGGTGAACCAGTTCATCCACCGACAATTATTGGTAATCGCTGGTTTGATGTAGATAGTGAAGATGGTAAGGGTGATGGTAAAGCTATATTTGAGCATTGTTTTTCAAAAAGTGTTGGTGCAGTCATTTTTCTGACTGCTACAATCTACCGCACTGATTTAGTGAAACGCGCTCTCCAAAATTGGCAAGATGCTGAGAATAACTGGATATCTTTAGCATATTTAGCCGGATATTGTGCTGCTAATGGTAGTGTAATTGTCACTAAAGAGACTTATTTGGAATGTGTTGTTGGTGTGAGTTATTGGCAGAAAGAACCAAAATCTGCACTTTTAATGCAATACAAACACATACCCGAAGTGATTTTGAAACTGGAAGAAAATGGATATTCTAAGCAGTTTTGTAGACGGATGCTGTTGCAGAACGGTAAAGAAGTTAACTTGAAAGTTTTCTTGGGTGCATTAAGAAGATGGCCTATGTCCGCGATTAAGACAGTAGTTCCATTCTTAGCTTTAGTTAGCTTATGTGCTTTGGATGTGATCGTTTTTAAAGAGTTTGGGTTAGCAGAATCAAGCGAAGTCTCTACTCAAGAAATACGGAAATATAAGTCATAAGCTATTAAATTACTGATAAAAACACATCGGATCTAGAAGGAATTTACGTCATGTTTAGTGCAATTCAACGCAAAATATCTACACTGTCTTCTGACTTTAAATACTACGTAGCCCGTTGGAAGCATAGCAGAAATCTGCCAGCCTTGGAAGAATGCGATCGCAACATCCTTAATGCTCTCAAAAAAGATGGCGTTTACGTCACGACACTGGCAGATTTAGGGCTAAACTCTACCCCAGAACTGCTCAAAGCTGCTTACCATCAATTGTCTCAGATGGAAAATCCCAACAACGACCATCTAGACGAGAGGTTACCACAAATTTACACAGTTACAGGTTTACCAGAATTTTATGCTTGGGGAATCGAGAAAAGACTGGTCAACATCATCGAAAATTATATCGGTCTTCCGATAGCTTTTCATGGTGTACATTTACGCAAAGATTTCAAGAGCAAACATCAGTTTGGAACGCTCCTATGGCATAGTGATGCAGAAGACCGCCGCATTATCAAAATCTTTATTTACTTGAATGACGTAGAAGAAAAAACTGGGCCTTTTGAATATATTCCCCGCTCTTTAACTCCCTTATTTAGCTGGAAATATTTTCAACTTTACTACAAACTTTATAAGTCAAGATATATGGGTATCGATGACGAAGAAGTAAAAGCAGTCATCCCCAAATCAGCTTGGAAATCCTGTCCCGGCCCAGCAGGTACAGTCATTATTGTAGATACGAAAAATGCTTTGCATCACGGCACAATTCGCACAGAAGACAGGTCAACACTATTCTTTTGTTACACAGCTAATCCCCCCGAACGACCAGACCTTTGTACCCAATATTGGGATGATACATATCCCAGAGCAGAATTACGTTCTGCATCTGATCCAGTAAAACTTCCGACTTAGTAACCTTTTGTAGGTTATTAAATCCATCTTCATTACTGTTATTTTCTGTACTAAACATTCATCTTAAAGGAATCACATGATTTTCACCGAAACCGCACTCAAAGACGCATTTATTATTGATTTAGAAGAAAAACCAGACCACCGTGGTTTTTTTGCTCGATCTTTCTGCGCTCAAGAATTTGAGGCACACGGATTAAAGCCAACAGTTGCCCAATGCAACCTATCTTTTAACTACAAAAAAGGCACTATCCGGGGAATGCACTATCAAATTCTGCCAGCAGCCGAAACAAAATTAATTCGCTGCACCAAAGGCGCAATCTATGACGTAATTATTGATATGCGTCCTGAATCT
Organism: Nostoc sp. KVJ20; assembly: GCF_001712795.1. Lineage (GTDB taxonomy): Bacteria > Cyanobacteriota > Cyanobacteriia > Cyanobacteriales > Nostocaceae > Nostoc. The sequence continues at coordinate 13,454 of NZ_KV757629.1, read as the reverse complement.
CCTACTTTCTTATCACACATCGGTGTAGAACTAACTCCAGAAAACCGCCGCGCCTTGTATGTTCCAGAAATGTTTGCTCACGGTTATCAAGCGCTCACAGATGAAACCGAGGTTGTATATCAAGTGGGTGAATTTTATACGCCAGGGTATGAAAGAGGTTTACGTTATGATGACCCATTTTTTGACATTAATTGGCCTCTAGATGTAACTGAAATTTCCGAGAAAGATTTAAATTGGCCTCTGTTGAGAATGATGACTGTTGGAGCAAAATAGCTGTTTCAAGGTTGCAAATACTATTTGCTTAACTTCACAATTACAAGAGGTATCAAATGCCAAATAATACTCTATCCCATCTGACTACTTCTATCAATTCGTTGTTAAAAAAAGTAGTAACTCGCATTAATTACATCAAAGGCTTAAAGGTTGTTTCACTTAAACCAAACCAGCCTTCTAGAGGGAATGTACTTTTTTCTTACCGGATTGAGCCATTCCTGTTAAAAGCTGGTCAGCCCATACCTCATGACCACACTTGGTATTGGGAGGTTTGGCGGATGGTGCAAACTTTTTTGGATCTTGGTTATAACGTTGATGTTATTCAGTTCTACAATGATGAATTCGTTCCTGAAAAACATTATTCATTTTTCATTGATGTCCGTCATCGGATGCAAGAACTAGCACCAAAACTCAATAGAGATTGTGTGAAAATTTTCCACGTTGACATTGCGAATATGGTGTTTCGTAATGCAGCTGAATGTCATAGACATTTAGAACTACAACAACGGCGAGGGATTACTCTCTGTCCACAGCGATATGAAGTGCCTAATTTGGGAATTGAATATGCCGACTATGGCATAGTTTTAGGCAATGAATTTACCATCAATACTTTCAAATACGCGAATAAACCGATTTATCGTGTACCGCTTTCTAATCCTACTGTCTATCCTTGGCCAGAACAAAAAGATTTTGAAGCCGCAAGAAAGAATTTTCTCTGGTTTGCTAGTCACGGATTTGTTCACAAAGGTCTGGATTTAGTTTTAGAAGCATTTGCACAAATGCCAGACTTCCATTTAACAGTTTGTGGGCCACTTAATCAGGAACCAGAATTTGAACAAGCTTTTCATCAAGAGCTTTACGAAACACCAAACATCCATACTTATGGTTGGATTGATGTTACTAGCCCTGAGTTTATAGAAGTTACCAATAGTTGTATTGGTACTGTATTAGTTTCAGCAGCAGAAGGTGGAGCCGGCAGCGTTATCACTTGTATGCATACAGGATTAATCCCGATAGTCAATTACGAAACTAGCGTTGATGTCCATGAGGATTACGGTGTCCTATTAAAGAATTCTTCGATCGCAGAAATTCAAGCAGCAGTTAGAAGAATTTCTAATTTGCCTGTAGAAGACCTGAAAAGCATGTCTCGGAAGGCGTGGGAATATGTAAGAGCAAATCATACTAAAGAGAATTTTACCCAAGTATACCGAAATACTATAGAGCAAATTCTCGAAAACCACAGCCAGAAAAAACAGACATCTACATCTAGCAAACAACTAGTTAGTAGCGATGCCTCCGGCGGGCTACGCCTACGCTAACACCAATTAACTATGAAAATGTACTTAATATTTAGTTGTAAAAATTATTAAGTGCAAGTTTATAGAGAATTTGTATCACAACCAACAGTTCCAAAAAGGAGTTTAGTTCATGATTATTATCGATCGCGCCTTACAAGCCAGAGCAGCAGCAGGAAATCCTATTAAAGTGGGAATGATCGGTGCTGGTTTCATGGGTAGAGGAATTGCCAACCAAATTGTCAATTCAGTGCCAGGAATGGAGTTAGTTGCTATCTCCAATCGCAAGATTGACGCAGCCAAACAAGCTTATTCGGAAGCCGGAATTGAAGATATTCAAGTTGTTGCAACTGTCAGCGAATTAGAAGATGCGATCGCTAACGGTAAGTATGCAGTCACAGAAGACGCAAAGTTACTGTGTCGGGCAGAGGGCATCGATGCATTAATCGAAGTCACAGGAGCAGTGGAATTTGGCGCTCACATCGTTATGGAAGCGATCGCCCATTGCAAGCATGTGATCATGATGAATGCCGAACTCGACGGCACCATTGGCCCCATCCTGAAAGTGTATGCCGACAAAGCTGGCGTTATTCTCAGCGCTTGCGATGGCGATCAGCCAGGGGTACAAATGAACCTTTACCGCTTTGTGAAAAGCATTGGTTTAACTCCCTTATTGTGCGGTAACATTAAAGGACTCCAAGACCCTTATCGCAATCCCACCACCCAGGAAGGATTTGCTAAACGTTGGGGTCAAAAGCCCCACATGGTGGCTAGCTTCGCAGACGGAACTAAAATTTCCTTCGAGCAAGCGATCGTAGCCAATGCCACAGGGATGAAAGTCGCCAAACGGGGAATGTTGGGATATGACTTCAGCGGTTCTGTCGATGAAATGACCCAGTTATATGATGTTGAACAACTCAAAGAACTAGGCGGCATTGTCGATTATGTAGTTGGAGCAAAACCAGGTCCAGGCGTATATGTATTTGCCACTCACGACGACCCCAAGCAACGCCATTATCTCAACTTATACAAATTAGGCGAAGGCCCACTTTACAGCTTCTATACTCCTTATCACCTCTGTCATTTTGAAGTTCCCCTGTCCGTAGCACGTGCTGTCCTATTCGGTGATGCCGTTATGTCTCCACTAGCAGGCCCGCTAGTAGATGTTGTCACCACCGCCAAAATCGACCTGAAAGCAGGAGAAACCCTGGATGGCATCGGTTACTACATGACCTATGGACAATGTGAAAATTCCAATATCGTCCAACAGCAAAATCTCCTACCGATTGGTTTAGCCGAAGGATGTCGCCTGAAACGAGACATTTCTAAGGATCAAGTCCTCACTTATGAGGATGTAGAATTACCTGAAGGCAGACTTTGCGACCAACTACGAACTGAGCAAAACAACTATTTCGCCTCAGAAAAAATCTTGGTAGCAGTTGGATAATATCGGTTCCAAAAATATTCGCAACAAATAAATTAGCTGTAGGGGCGTACAGCTGTACGCCCCAATATGTTTCGGATAAGATCCCCCCGCCTGCGGCGACCCCCTTAAAAAGGGGGTGAAAATTAAAAAAGCCCCCCTTTTTAAGGGGGGTTGGGGGGATCTCCAAGGCCCCTACCAACGTATGTATTTGTCGCCAGAATTTCGTGAAGAGGATAAGAAGTTATACTGCTGAATACTAAAGTTGTTGATAATAATTTGCTGGGGAGCGTTGAAACAAACCTGATCGAAACTTTAGGTTAAATTCATGAAAATTGCTCTAGTCCACGATTATTTAACCCAGCGAGGTGGGGCAGAGCGTGTGTTTGAACTGCTTTGTAAGCGCTATCCTGAAGCAGATATTTTCACATCTCTGTACGATCCACAAAAAACTATCGATCTAGGCGATCGCGTAGTCAACACAACTTTCTTGCAAAAGATTCCTGGTGCAGCAAAATATTTTAGGTCGATGGCTCCTCTATATTTTCCTGCCTTTCGTGCCTTGGATCTGCAAGACTATGATCTAATTATTAGTAGTAGCACCAGCTTCGCCAAAGCAGTGCGAAAAAATCCCAATGCCCGCCACATTTGCTTTTGCCATAACGTCACCCGTTTCTTATGGGATACAGCAACTTATTTAAGAGAGTACGGAGACTATAGATATTTTGCCCCTTTAATCGAACAAGTATTTCAAGTAATGAGAAAGGTTGACCTGAAATATGCCCAGGAACCTGATCTTTACATTGCAAATTCTAGTGTTGTTGCCCGCCGTATTGAAAATATTTATGGCAAAAAGGCAATGATGGTGAATTATCCAATTGATACTAGTAAATTTCTTTTTTCAGATATAAAAGATGAATATTATCTGGCCTCCGCCCGGATGATCAGTTATAAGCGACTTGATATAATAGTCGAAGCTTTTAATTGGTTGGGGTGGCGGTTATTAATATCTGGTGATGGGCCAGAACAAGCACGGTTAAAATCCAAAGCATTACAAAATATTGAATTCTTAGGACACGTAAGTGATAGAACCCGCAAAGACTTGTTTTCCAAAGCCAAGTCTATTATTGTCGCAGCCCTAGAAGATTATGGGTTAGTTCCAGTAGAGGCTAATGCTAGCGGCACACCAGTCATTGCTTATGGAGCCGGTGGAGTATTAGATACTCAAATACCAGGTGAAACAGGAGTCTTTTTCAAAAGACAAACACCCGAATCTCTACAACTTGCATTACTAGAAGCTAATGGCATTTCTTGGGATTACGATCGCATCCGTAATCATGCAGTAGCAAACTTTTCAGAGAATGCCTTCTTTAGTAAAGTTGAGCAAATTATTAACCAAGCTTGTGGTGTGCATCTTTAATAATAAAGAATTCAGGAGTCAGGAGTCAGGAGTCAGAATTCAGAATGGGCTAAACGCCCCGCTACCGCTAACAGCATGAACTCTGCCAAACTAGCAAAATCATAGGTTAAATTTACTAGTCTTCAACCAGCGACACATTTAAATTATCTACTGATTACATTCTGACTTCTGAATTCTGAATTCTGAATTCTTCTTTATCTCTTAGCGTAAGTCTTGAAGACAAGGATAATAAAAGTGGTTCAAACTAGTCTAAATCCTCAAATAACTCCGTCATCTGAAACTGAACCAAGTTACGGACAAATGTTTGCCGTATTTGTGCGGAGATTTCCTTGGTTCTTAGCAGTATTTGTTGCTTCTATTGCTATTGCAAGTATGGTAACTTTAAAGACCAAACCTACTTATAGAAGTTCCATGCAACTGTTAGTAGAACCTAACTATCAAGGTAAGAAAGAAGGTGCTGGAGTAGACAACCAGTTTACCGACTCAAATGTGTTTATAGATACTGCTACTCAGCTTAACTTGATGCAGAGTTCAGGACTCATCCAAAAAGCAGTTGATAAACTTCAGTCTGACTATCCAGATATAAGTACAGCTGAGATTAAAACTTCTCTGGTCTTAACTCAATTAAGGAGCAAAGAAGATAATATTGCTACTAAAATATTTCAAGTTGAATACACCGCTGGAGATCCAGAAAAGACACAAAAAGTTCTGGGTGCAATTCGAGAAGTTTATGTGGAATATAACAAACAGCAACAGAGTTCTCGTTTGCAAAAAGGCCTACAAATCATCAGGGAACAGTTAAGTAAAGCCAGTGAAGAAGTAAACGCAGCGGAAACAAATTTACAAAGGTTTCGGAGAAATCAGAACTTAATTGATCCAGAGTCACAGGCGAAAGCTATTGAGACAGCTTTGAACAATATTGGCCAAGAAAGACAGACAACTCGCGCCCAATATGGGGAAGCTTTAGCACGCCAAAAATCTTTAGAAGAACAACTTAATCGTTCTCCCCAAAATGCTCTAGTTGCTTCTCGTCTGAGTCAGTCTACTCGCTACCAAAGCTTACTCAACGAAATCCAAAAAACTGAACTAGCACTAGCACAAGAACGTCTACGCTTTACAGATCAAACTCCGAGTGTGCAAAAGCTCAAAGAACAGCTTCAGGGACAGAAGGAATTATTGCAACAAGAAGTAGGAAGAACTTTAGGCGGAAAGTCTGCTGGTGCTTTCACTTCTGGAGACTCTCTTCTCGAACGAGGACAACTTGGTGAAATTGATCTTAGCCTTGCTGGTCAGTTAGTGGAAACGCAAACTAATATAGTTGCCTTAACTGCTCGTGATCAAACTTTAGTTCAGAAAGAAAACGAGCTACGTTTTGAAATCAAACGCTTTCCGCCTTTGTTGGCTTATTACAATCGGATGCTACCGCAATTGCAATTTAGTCGTGAAAGGTTAGAGCAGCTTTTAAGAGCAGAACAGCAATTGCGGCAAGAACTTTCCAAGGGTGGATTTAATTGGGAAGTAGTGGAAGATCCCCAACAGGGAACACAATTAGGCCCCAATCTTCAGCAGAATTTGCTGTTAGGTGCTGTGGTTGGGTTAATGTTAGGAGGCATTGCTGCCTTTATTCGGGAATCGGCTGATGATGCAGTTCACACCACTGCTGAGTTGGAGAAGCAAATGGCTATGCCGTTATTGGGAACAACTCCCAAATTACCGCCAGCCAAACCCAGAGAATCAATGATCAAGTTGCCTTTTGGAAAGCCAGAAGTTCTTGCCCCCTGGACGATTCAGGTATTGCAATCTCCACCGCGTTGGGAATCGCTGGATCTGATTTACAAAAACATTGAGCTTTTAAATACTGTTACTAGCTTAAAATCTTTGATGATCACCTCGGCTTTAGCCGATGAGGGTAAATCAGCTTTGGCGTTAGGTTTGGCGATGAGTGCTGCCCGTTTACACAAAAGGGTGTTACTGATTGATGCCAATTTACGCGATCCCAGTCTGCACCACCAACTGAATCTTCCTAATGAGCAGGGGCTTTCAACTCTATTGGCAAGTGATGCAAGTTTACCCAACCAGATTAGTCTGCAATACTCAGGTTCCGCCTACATCGATATTTTGACCGCTGGCCCCAAACCTGCTGACCCAGCTAATCTGTTGAGTTCCCCTCGGATGATGCAATTAATGGCAGCATTTGAGGAAAACTATGATTTGGTACTGATAGATGCTCCCCCAGTTCTCGGCTTGGTGGATGCTATGCTTACCGCCTCATCTTGTCGTAGCGTGGTTATGGTAGCAAGCATTGGTATTGTGACGCGGAGTCAGCTTAATCAAGCGACAGCCATGCTGAGTAAGTTAAATCTGATTGGGGTTGTAGCTAATGGGGTATCAAACTCTAGCAGTAATTACGTACCTTATATCAAACAACAGCAATTAGCCCTGCGACAAGCTGTAGAAAAGTAATTCGTAATTTCTCGTTTCTAGCCTCTGGCTGGAAATGCTGCTCAAAAGCGGCTCTGCCGCGAGTAAGGGAGGCGGAGCCTCTAGGATGGCATTCCCAGTCTCCGACTGGGAACGAGGTAAAGACTGATTTAGGTAGGGGTAATTCATGAATTGCCCCTACATTTTTATGACCAAAATTTAATTTTATTGCTATCAGGAAAATTTCAGTATATTTATGCTATCTTTATGGGTTTTCAGAGAAATCACTGGCTCTTTAAAGAGTAAATAAAGAATTTATTTGAGCGATCGCTATTTCTACATAGTCTTATATTCTAGAGATTAAAGCACCTTCATAAAGGCTAGAAGACAAGAGTGGACTGGTTTTGGTAAATCTATCGATACAAGAAACACCTCAGTACGATTAAACGTATATATAGATTTATGGGTAATTTCCCTCTACACATTTCTACTTTCAGTAGTTACCGGAAAAATACCAATTACCCATGAATATTGATAGTAACGTTGATTTGTACACCTCTACACCAGCAGAATTCTGCACGATGTGTGCTTGGCTGAGTGGCAAATAGCAATAGCATATTTTTGCCCTCAATCTTTTTGGACTGACAACAAGATTCGGATTTGGGTCTTTGGCATTGATAGCCTTTGATAACGCCTCAGTAATTCACTCCTGTATAAACCCAAAGACATTATGACAACTTCAATAATTCCAACTCTACAGAATTTATATGATGTAACCCAGGAAAACCAAGATAATCGTGGGTACTGCACACTCCAATGGCGGCGCGGTAAGCTGTTGGTGAAAGTGCCTGGACAAGTTAAACAACCATATCTACCTGCATTAGATAGTAAGCGATCGCTAGTAGAATGCTTACAACATTCTCCTGTAAGTTTGGTGAGCATAGATCCAAAACTGGGTGAAGCTTCGCTCCGGTTTTGGGCAGATGCATGTGAAGAAGCTCAAAAGCCAATATTCCTCAGCATACCCACTGGCAAAAAACTACCCTTCAGACAGTTGCAGCGACTAATTGATTGGATTGCTGCTTTAGGGTTGCTGCTATTACTGAGTCCAGTAATGCTGGGATTGATTGTGTTGATGCAGGTTTACTCACCAGGATCACTTTTTTGTCATGAATGGCGTGTTGGAGAACGGGGTAAACTCTTTCAAGCGATGAGTTTTTGCACGTACAACACCACATCACTAGAGCGTTGGATGAGTAAATACAATCTCAACAATCTGCCACAGTTATTTAATGTGCTGCGGGGTGACATGAGTTTAACCGGCTCTCGTTGTTGGACTTTAGAAGATGCAGTACAGCTAAATAAACTACCAACTTCATGGGAAGTAGAGGCACAGTCTCACCTGTTACATCTGGATGGCCAAACCCTATGAAAAGGAGTCAGAATTCAGAATTCAGAATTCAGAATACCTCAACAGTCAAGTCAGGGGTAACAGTCACGGAAAGAATTTTTTCTTCTCCACGATAGCGTAGCGGTAGCGAATCCTTGAGTGTCTTAAAATCGCTTGCTCTAAACCTCGATTTTTCATCCAGTCGCACAGAATCCATTCTGGATTCTTCTTCGGTAATTGATGATTTCATCTACCGCACTGAGGCTAAAGCAAAAATTGGTTGCGTAGCATCTATAGCGGTCTATCTACTTTGCCAAACTATTATTATAAAATTCATGCATTCCCAACTTCCTCAACAATTCCGTAATTTGCTCAAAGCTACCAGCTTTTGGCAAGAAAACTATTTGATATTGCGAGAATTTAAACATTTTCGCAAAATTGCAATTTTAGCTCTGATATTTTCGATTTTGGCGGCAACTTTTGAAGGTGTGAGTATTGGTTTCTTACTTTCATTTTTGCAAAGTTTAACCAGCCCTAATGCTCAACCTGTCCAAACAGGAATAGAATGGTTTGATATTTGGATTTTGGGAGCCAAGACATCAGCGATTAATCGCCTCTACCGCGTATCTTTGCTGATTTTATTGAGTACTTGGTTACGTGCCACCTTCAATTATTTTTCTCAAGTCTATACTGAATTATCTCAACTACATCTTGCCGACCGCTTACGTAAGCAAATTTTTGAACAGTTACAATCTTTATCGCTGAGTTACTTTGCCAAAACTCGTTCTGGTGAACTAATTAATACAATTACCACAGAGATAGAAAAGATCAGACAGGGTTTCAGTGGCGCTGCTTTTTTAGTAACAAGAGGATTGACAACTATTGTCTACTTAATATCAATGTTTTTGATATCATGGCAACTAACGCTAATTTCAGCATTACTATTTACACTTTTAGGTGTGGGGTTGTCTAATCTGAACACTAGAGTCAGAGAATCAAGTTTTGGGATGACAACTGCTAATGCTAATTTTACATCAACAGCCATAGAATTTATTAATGGAATTCGGACTGTTCACACCTGCGGTACTCAAGAATTTGAGCGTCAACGTTACTACAAAGCTAGCGACAAAGTAATAAGTTCTACAACAAAAGTTGTATTCACTTGGACACTTGTGAAGCCAATTGCCGAAGGGGTAGCAACTACGGTATTGGTGGGAATGATTATTTTGGCTTTCACTAGCCTTGTTACCAATGGAACACTACAAGTTGCTTCTTTGTTAACTTTTTTCTTTGTGCTTTTTCGCTTTATTCCCTTCGTTCAAGATATCAATGGGACGAGAGCATATCTCAGTACTTTACATGGTTCGGCAGACAATATTAAAAAGCTGCTGACAACGGAGGAGAAATATTACTTTAAAAATGGCAAAGTTCAGTTTACTGGTTTAAAAAGATCAATAGATTTAGTATCTGTAGATTTTGGCTATGATGATGAAAATCTAGTGCTGCATAATATTACCCTGACTATTGAAAAGGGAAAAATGACAGCATTAGTCGGAGCCTCTGGTGCTGGTAAAACAACTCTTGCGGATTTAATTCCCAGATTTTATAATGCTACAGATGGATATCTGTATATTGATGAAATTGATATCCGGCAGTTTGAAATTAATTCCCTACGTCGCAAAATAGCTGTTGTCAGTCAAGATACTTTTATCTTCAATACTAATGTTTGGGAGAATATTTCTTACGGAACTCCAGAAGCAACTAATGAGGAAATTCAAGAAGCGGCTAAACTAGCGAATGCACTAGAATTTATTTTAGAAATGCCCGAAGGTTTTAACACCCAATTGGGAGATAGGGGTGTTAGATTATCTGGAGGACAAAGACAGCGAATTGCTATTGCACGAGCTTTACTAAGGAACCCAGAAATTTTGATTTTGGATGAAGCAACTAGTGCCTTAGATTCGCTATCTGAGCGCTTAATTCAAGATTCATTAGAAAAGCTATCTGTTGGTAAAACAGTAATTGCGATCGCTCACCGTCTTTCTACTATTTCTAAAGCAGATAAAGTTGTAGTTTTAGAACAGGGACGGATAGTAGAACAAGGTAAGTATCAAGAACTTCTGGAACAAAAAGGTAAGCTTTGGAAATATCATCAAATGCAGTATGAAGTAAGACAATCGGATTAGAAGCAATATCCGATTACCCAAAGAATTGCAAACTATAAATCGGCTGTATATTTCTACAGCCGTATGCCCCTAGCACCGCAAGGCGGAATTAAAAATTAAAAATTAAAAATGAATACAACGTAAGCGTTTTATTGATTTGGAATGGGTGGTTTATTTCCATCGTGCTGTACTAACTATCTATCTGTATCAGTAATTTGGTGATATGGTATCGCAAGAAACACTATTCTAAAGCCTTATTATCTCTGGAAATAAGTTTTTAGTAACTATCAAACTTGGTTAAATATACTAAAAAATAACAGAAAATATGTATCAGAAAATAATTGACCCAACCCTGATTTATCAATGTTCTAATTTTGATGTGGGTGAGGGCGGGGGAGTTGAAACTTATTTAGCTTCTCTATTTGAACATCGACCACATGAAGTTAGCGATCGCGTGATAAAATCACTCGATAATGTAGATCAAAGCCAGTTTAAACTGCTGCACATCCACAGCGCAGATTTTCTATTGCAGCTTACAGGCGAATGTCCCGCAGTTTTCAGCGTTCATAATCACTCATTCTACTGTCCTAGTGGCACAAAGTATTTAGCGGAGCAGCGGACAATCTGCGATCGCAATTTCTCTTACTTAGGATGTACCTGGGGTAAGTTAATAGATAAATGTGGTAGCCGTAGACCTTTAAGAACTCTTAGAGAACTCCAAAACACTCATCAATTATTAGATTTATTAAAAAGGGTAAAAATTACTTTTATTGCTAATAGCGAATACGTGCGCCAAGAATTAATTCAAAATGGTGTACCCCCTGAACAAACTGTAACGCTACACTGTGGTATATCTGTACCGAAAACAGCAACTATACCCCTAAGTTTAGAAGTCCATCAAAATCATAGAATTTTGTTTGCTGGACGAATTGTTTCTGATAAAGGTCTGGAATGGTTACTCAAAACATTAATACATACAGACCCAAAAATTCAACTTGATATTGCGGGTGAAGGCTGGGAACGACCCCGCTTAGAAAAGTTAGCAAAGACCCTCGGATTGAATAACCGAATTACTTGGCATGGTTGGTGCGATCGCGATAAAATAAATCAACTTTATCAACAGTGTTTTGCAGTCGTTTTTCCTAGTGTTTGGCCTGAACCTGCTGGTCTTGTAACTCTCGAAGCATACTCTCGTTATCGACCTGTAATTGGTAGTGCAGTCGGAGGAATTCCAGAACATTTACGAGATGGAGAAACGGGCATTTTAGTTCCAGGTAATGATATTCAAAAACTGGCTGATGCTATCCATGAGTTGTATAGAGATTATCAAAAAAGCCGCTACATGGGCATACAAGGTCATGCTTTATTGATGAAAGAATTTACAATGGCGGCTCATGTAAATAATCTCCGAACAATTTATGCAAAAACAATAGCTGAATTTCCTTCGAGAGCGAAAAGGTTATATAGCATTCCTCAAGCTAAATAAGCTTAGTTCGCTAAAAATATCAATTAGTGCAATCTTCTACTTAGAAAAAATCAAGGGAGAACAATATGTCATTGCAGCAAGAATGCGAACCACCTTTAGTTAGCGTTATTATTCCCACCTATAATCGTTCAGAGTATCTTAAGCTAGCGATCGCTAGTGCTGTAAACCAAACTTATCAAAATATCGAAATTATTATTTCTGATAATTGTAGCGCAGAAAATCCTCAAGCACTTGTCGAATCTTTTGGTGATTCACGCATCAGATTTTGGCGACATCAGGAAAATGTGGGTATGCTTGCTAATCAGCAGCATGGCTTTAAGATGGCGCGAGGTAAATATGTTGCTAGTCTCCATGATGATGATATTTGGAATAAAGATTTTTTAGCAAAGTTAGTACCACTACTGGAAGCAAACTCTGAGTTAGTTATCGCTTTTTGCGACCAATATATTATAGATGCATCTGGGAAAATTAATAAAATTGGAACCGAAGAAAATACACGCGGTTACAAACGGGACAAACTAGCAAAAGGAATTCATCAATCTTTTTATAAAATTGGATTGATAGATAAAAGCATACCTACTGCTGCATCTTGTGTAATTCGCAATAATTTTATTGATTGGGATAGTATTCCCTCAGAAGTTGGCGGGATGTGGGATTTATATTTAACTTATCTATGCTGTATATCTGGTGGTAGCGCTTATTACTATCCCGAAAGATTGACGCAATATCGCGCCCATGAGCAAACTGATACTATGCTCAGTGGTAGTCGAGATGTACAAGCAAAAATTCGCAAAGCTAAAAGCGAAATGTTTTGTTATCAAGTCTTTATGGAAGACCCTCGCTTACAGCACTTTAAGACGTACTTTCAACGTAAATGGTTAGAAGCTAACACTACTTTGGGAATCGGTTTGCTGCGAAGTGAACAGATAGCCGCAGCCCGTCCTTATTTTTGGCAAGCGCTGCATCAACAAAAATTTAATGCACGAACTATAGCGGCACTTACTCTTAGTTTCACTCCGCGAGTTGTGGCAAGTAAGTTAATCAAAATGCCGAAATAATAGAGCAATCATATCTAAGAGGATATTTGCAAAGTATTTCTCTGTAACTTTAGGCACTTTTGATCCTCTCTAACCCCGTTAAAAAGGGCTAATTACCCCCCTTAATCCCCCCTTATAAAGGCTACGGTGTACACACAAGTCGAAAAAAGCTTGATTTTCCATTCTTCTCTCGTTTATCTCGTTTTTATCTCGTTCCCATGTTCTACATGGGAATGCTCCTGGTGGAGGCTCTGCCTCCAATCTGGCATTGAGTCAGAGACTCAATGAATGCATTCCCAGTCGGAGACTGGGAACGAGGAAAGTCTTATCAAGCTAGGTTTTTAGGACTTGTGTGTACACCGTAGCTTAAAGAGATGGGAACTGGAATCCAAGTCTCCCAATTTATCGGGAGATTTAGAGGGATCTAAAATTTTTGATCCCGACTAGAAGACTTTTCAAACATCCTTTATACGCAATTGAAAACTGCCATAACTTAATCCTCTAAAATCTGGATTTCATCAAGTTGATTAATCACCACATCTGC
>NZ_KV757628.1 GCF_001712795.1 Nostoc sp. KVJ20 | reverse complement strand
AAATTCAAAGTCTCTCTCCTTTTAGGAGAGAGATTTAGAGAGAAATACAGTTCAGAATGAGCAACAAAACACTTGTAGAGACGGCGATTCATCGCGTCTTCAAAGACAAATTATCTACACCAGTAACCTTAACCTAAGCGTATTGATTTAGAGAGAGGTTTTCCAGATGCCGTGAAAAGTCAGGTCAGATATTGAGTCAGAGACTCAATGAATGCATTCCCAGTCGGAAACTGGGAACGAGGAAATGCTTATCAAGCTGGGTTTTTGGGATTTGTGTGTACACCGTAGCCTAAAAGGGGAGAAACTTTGAATTTTCCCCCTTCCCGCGTCGGGGAGGGGGTTAGGTTAATCGTTACCTTTTCCACATGCCGTGAAAAGTCAGAACTCACAATACAGTTCAGATAAGACCAAAACACTTGTCTTGAAGGCGATTTATCGCGTCTCGAAAACCCACAATTTTGTACAATTAGCCCTTAACCCAAGCGTATTGGTTTTTAAGCTGACAAAATGTTTAGCGTGATTAAGAAGTGTAAAGTTATGTTACACTTAGTTACGAGTCAGGAGTCAATCGCAACCGACATCTGACAACAAGCTGATTTACCAAACATTCCCACAGAACTCACAAAATGACTCTATCGATTCGTCCCGATCTAACTTCTGCTGATCAGGTACTCTCATCTTTAGCGACTGGGCAACAGCAAACTGTAACAGAAGCCGAAATGAAGCAGGCTGTGCGTACTTTGCTGATTGGATTAGGAGAAGATCCAGACCGCGAAGGACTAAAAGATACTCCAAAAAGGGTGATGAAAGCCTTACAATTTCTCACAAAAGGATATCATGAATCTTTGGATGAACTGCTAAACGGAGCAGTATTTACAGAAGATGCCAATGAAATGGTATTGGTTCGGGACATCGATATTTTTAGTTCCTGCGAACATCATATTCTGCCGATTATTGGTCGTGCTCATGTTGCTTACATTCCCAATGGGAAAGTAATAGGATTATCTAAGATCGCCCGTGTTTGCGAAATGTATGCACGACGTTTACAAGTTCAAGAACGTCTGACTGTGCAAATTGCTGATGCCTTACAAGGATTACTCAAACCCCAAGGGGTTGCAGTGGTAATAGAAGCAACCCACATGTGTATGGTAATGCGCGGTGTACAAAAACCCGGTTCTTGGACTGTTACTAGTGCAATGCGCGGCGTTTTTTCAGAAGATGTGCGGACTCGCGAGGAATTTATGAATTTGATCCGGCACAATTCTAATTTTCATTAAATAGCCTCGGCAAACATAAATATCGAGACGTGACTCTCCTAGATTTTTAAACTTGGAATTTAAACTTAACTTTGCCCTTCAAAACCCAAACAGTTTTGAGGGGTAATCTTTGATATTTTCAAACTATTTTTTGATTTCTACAAGCCGCACACTCCTGAATTATTGATTTTTCGTCATGCAAGGTTCAAAAACCATCAGCCTGTTATAGTTTGAGTGATTGGTATCAACCCAATACTGCTTGGTTCAGGAGGCAGGAGGATAAAGGCAGGAGGCAGGAGGTAACCCACCCTTAAAAGAGTGGGATTGAAGCAAGGAGGTTTTATACCTCGCTGCAAGCAGTCTCAGTATAATTATTGCTTTGAACTGGGCTTTAGACCCAGAACTAAAGTTTTAATTGATACTTCTTACCTCCTGCCCTCTGCCTCCTGCCTTCTGCCTTTCTTCGGTAAAGCATTTTGAACTCGGAATTGGGTTTTGGGAAAAGGTTAAAGGTTTTTTCTTTCCCCTTACCCCTTACCCTTTTCCCCAAAACCCGACAAGTATTGGGTATCAACCTACTTCTAATACGAAGTCAAACGCTACGATCGCGATCCGAAAACTATGTTAGCGCCAGCATCACTGCGCGAAGTACATCCCCTCGGTAAGTCGCCAGTGATTACCGACGGTGGCTTGACTCTGGCCGAATCCGGTGCGATCATTGAGTATCTGGTCGAAGGCTATGGTAACGGAGTGTCCAGCCTACCAACGGGCGCTGGAACACGGCGGTACTTACGAGCTTCTAAGTTAAAGTAATTCCTGATGCAAGTTTACTTGCACTGTAAGATTTAATCGGATAATCTGAGCGATTAAGATTGTTTTCTAAGGAAACTAATGAACAAATTCATACTGAGTTTGCTTTCTTCTCCTATACTGATTAGCTCTATTCTCTCGATGGGAGTAATGCTCAATCAAGCGCAAGCCGTAGAACCACAACCAGAAGCCCAAAGCAAAGATAGTCTATCTTGTATACGCAATAAACATAAAGTGGGTTTAGTGTGTGCAAGGGCTTCTGTATTGGCTCAAATTCCTAAATATCAGCGGGAAATAGAGTTTTCTCCAGAAGATGTTCCCATGCTAGAGTTCAATGACCAAGAAAGCGATATGGCAACCGACCTATTTAACTGCGATTGTCCTGCTTGTATAAATTCTTTACGTAAAATGCGCGGTGTGACACCCTTGGTCTATTAAGATTCCACAAATTTACCTTTGTTTATAAGCAACATCCACAATTGGGGACTGGGGATTGGGAAAAAGTCTTTTAAAATTTGGTGGTGGCTAATAAGCCAATACGCTTGGGTTAAGAAGAACAGTAGCGACTGTCTTGAAGGTCAAGCGATCGTTAACAAAAACATCCACACAGAGATATTTCCCATTTTTTCTCAACATTACTCAACAATATGTTGAATTCATCCCCTTGATTACACTCATCCTTGCAGGATGCGGACTGTATACTTTAAATACTAGTATTTAAAGTTTTGACCCCGGCGACTGTTCGAGTTCTGTCTAGGAAATTTTTGTAGTGATCCGTGCTACAAAACGGTCTATTATGACCAAGTTTAGGACGATCTACTACTCTTTCTAAGGTACAAGGTTGGGTTGAGCAACAGCGAAACCCAACAAACCCCGAAAAATGTTGGGTTACCCTTCTCCTGTCGGAGACGCTACGCGAACGGGAAGCCGCTTCGCGTCTACGTTCCTCAACCCAAGCTACACATCAAACTAACTAGATACTGAGTTAGCCGCTTCCGAAGTCTTCGCGGCTGGCGGAAATCCACCCATGCGAATCTCAGAGGTGAAGGAAGTGATACTAAATCCACCAAAACTCTTGAGGATATTCACCCGCATCCGCAAATTGGGGCTAGCAAACCACAGGCGCTCCTCTGACCAGATGGTTTCATCCTCTATAGTTAGAATCAAAGCATCATCACTATCAAATTTATAGCGTCCGGCAACTGGAGTTTTATTAGCATCAACTATTTCTCGCAGCAATTTGCCTTGGGTCGGATTATCCGCGTCAGGTATCGAAACTAACATAGTTGAACCACTGTGTTTTGCTTGATCCTTGTCCATTGTCCCGTTCCAGTTAATTTTGGTAGCACAGGAAGCAGAACTAGGATTAATTTTGTACTGTTGACACAGTTTGATCACTTCTGGGTGATCTACAGCCAATGTCTCAATGATGATGTCTGACTTGCTATGTTCCGATTGGTTAAAAGCCAAATGTTGACTAGTACGATGAGAAAACCATTTACCAGCACTTAACTGAAAAAACTCTTCAATATTCATGAATGAAATTACCCTGCATCAAAATGCTAAAATTCTCACTTGATTATTATTAAAAGGTAGCAGGAGGCTTTAATATTAAGCTTGATTGTCTATTTCCTCAAGCTTCTTGAGGCCAATTCTGGCTGCCTCGGCAACGTTGAAATGATTGTCTTTTTCCAGGTATTTTAAAGCTGAAACACTTTTGGGAGTGGGAAGATTTCCCAAGGCTTCTGCCAGACGCTGCCTTACTAACCAATCATCTGATTGGGCGAAGCGCAGGATCTTATCGACAGACTCAATATCTTTAATTTCTCCCAGCGCAGAGATTGCAGCTTGTTGCAACACTACTTCTTTGCTATCCAATGCTTGAAGAAGAATTTGACGGGCACGAGGGTCTTTAATATTACCTAGAGAAACGGCTGCACTAAAGCGTACTAGCCAATCAGTATCTTCATAAAATGCCCGCGACAGCACTTCAAAGGCTCTGGCGTCACCTAAATATCCTAAAGCACCAGCGGCATCAGCGCGGATACCATAATCTGGGTCATTTTCGAGAATTCCTACCAAAATTGAATAACATTCTGGCGTCGGCTTGATTCCGAGGGCAAATATTGCCATCGATCGCAGTTGCAAAGATTCATCATCCAGTACCTTTTTAATTAAAGGGACTGCATCTTCAGGGGGAACATTACGCAGATTAGCAAGGGCTACCATGCGATCGCGTAAATTCGGACTTTCTAACTGAGTAGAAATTTCTTGTAAGCTTAGAGCTGCCATTTAGTTCAAAGCGTTTTCTTTACTTATCTTAATTTACCTGATCCGTTGATCACGCTGTCGCCATCGTGAAGTAGGAGTTTGGCGACTTTACAAAATGCCTCGATTATGAGGGGTCATTGGTCATTGGTCATGGGTGCTGAGTGTAAGAAAATCATCATGAAAAGGACAGATTTCACTTAAGCTTTTTTTGGATCAGGCGATCGCACAAGCTGGCATAATTGACTGTGCCAAAATCAGTTTGAACGGCCCCACAAACGCCTCAACGAAGAAGCAGGGGGGAGGGGGCTAGCTGGTGGACAATGACCCCTTCATCCTGCTGTGGAATGAAAAGGGCGTCGTAGACATCGCAAAAAATCTTGCTTAATAATTGTAATAATATTTAATATGAGTCTAGGTTGTGTAATTTAGATTAACTATTGCAGAGAAATTCTCTCAGACTGAGTAAAATGACAAATACAACGAGGCAACTATTTTATAGATTAGTTACCCTAGAACTGGAGACTATGTTTTCAGTCCTGAGTGACTTCTATATTTTGCCTACTGAGGCATACCAATTTAGACCACACCAAATCCTTCATTAAGAGCTCCCACTAATCATAATGGCTGTGATTGAGAAGAAAAGAACTCGCGATCTGCCCCAAATTAACGAACGAATTCGCTTCCCAAAAATTCGGGTCATTGACACTGACGGCGCCCAGTTGGGAATTATGCTCCCACAGGAAGCACTACAACTAGCAGAAGAAAAAGAGCTAGATTTAGTGCTAATCAGTGACAAAGCTGATCCGCCGGTTTGTCGGATTATGGACTACGGGAAATACAAGTTTGAGCAGGAAAAAAAGGCGCGAGAAGCCCGGAAAAAGCAGCACACGGCTGATGTCAAAGAAGTTAAGATGCGCTACAAAATTGAAGAACACGACTACAACGTGCGTGTTAAGCAAGCAGAGCGCTTTTTGAAAGATGGCGATAAAGTCAAAGCGACTGTGATGTTCCGGGGTAGAGAAATTCAACACAGCGACCTAGCAGAAGATTTGCTCAAGCGAATGGCAACGGATTTGGAGCCATTTGGTGAGGTTCAACAAGCGCCTAAAAAAGAAGGGCGAAACATGATGATGCTCATCTCGCCTAAAAAATAATCTTCTAACTGTATTAATAGACCAAGTTTGAAAATCCCCTGACTTATAGTTAGGGGATTTTTCGTTTGGATACAAGATGTACCCCAAAACGCCCCGCTCCGCTAACGCAATGACGCTCTCTACGAGACGCTAAAAGCGTAGCTTGCAACTCTTACAGAGTAAGCGAACTCGCTTTGCGCGTCGCTAACGCATTGAAGGAGGCAGGAGGCAGGAGGCACAATTTGAATGGGGATTCAAACCCCAACCAAATTGTAAGCGCCGTGTAGACGGCGGGGTTTTAGACCCAAGTTCGGTACGGTCACAGGCAGGAGACAGATAGCGCAGCGGTAGCTCATCCTGCCCTCTGCCTCCTGCCTTCTTTGATTAAATTTATCTAAAATCGATAGTCCTGAAGGCTGAGTGGGAAACATAATACTCAGTTGCTCAGGACTTTTGCTATTTCCAGGAGATGAGGCGATACGGTTCGGTTAAAGGGGAAAGGGATAAGGGGAAGGGGGAAGAAAACCTTTAACCCAAACCCAGTACCTTTCCCCCAAACGTAATTCTGAGTTCAAAATGCTTATCCGAACCTATTGCTTCCTCATGTCCCCCCTGCTTCCCCGCTTCCCATTACGCGGTGATACTACCAGAAAATAAAACTGCATGGAACTGAAAAATTACTGGTTGGCTGCAAATAAAGGTGCTTTGACACGACTACTACAGTGGGTGAATCTCCGACCAGAGGAGAGTGAGCGAACTCAGATAATGTTCCTTTTCTATACAACTGTATCTGTAGGATTACGTTGGGCAGAGGACAGCACGGTAGCGCTGTTTTTGGATGAATATGGGACTAATTTACTGCCGTGGATGTATATTGCCAGTGCCGTAATGAGTGCAGGACTGGTTTTTTTATACTCTTGGCTGCAAAAGATTTTTCCCTTACGCCAGGTGATTGTGGCGATCGCACCTTGCATGTTGATGCCGTTAGTTTTATTAGTTGTATTACGTTGGGGATCACATTTCTCCTATCTGGCAGTGATTTCGGTATTTTTGCTGCGGCTGTGGGTGGATGCACTTTATGTAGTCAATGACCTCAACACCTCCATCGTTGCCAACCAAATATTTAACATTCGGGAGATTAAGCGCACTTATCCACTAGTCAGTAGTGGTCTTTTAGTCGCAGATGTAATCAGTGGCTTTAGTCTACCTTGGCTGCTACAATACACGACGCTGAATAAGATCATCCTCATCGCCTGTGTAATGATTTTACTCGGATCGGGGATTCTATTCTATTTAACTCATCACTATCGAGCAGCTTTTCCTGAAACCCCACAAAAACTAATTCCTGAAGAACAAGCTTCACGAGCGCGTTTTCTCAAAAGTCCGCTGAAGCGCTATGTTTGGCAGTTGTTTGCCTTTGTGGGTTTATTACAAGTCATTGGGTTGTTAATAGATTTTCAATATCTGCGCGAACTCAAATCCAATTTGAGTGACCGAGAACTTGCTAGCTTTTTGGGTCTTTTTGGTGGGATGTTGGGGCTGTGTGAGTTGTTGTTGCAGTGGTTTATTTCCAGCCGACTCATCGAACGGATGGGAGTATTTTTCACCGCCACGCTTTTACCAATCACCGTCGGCTTTGCACTACCAGGAATGCTGGTATTGCTGCATTTAATTCCAGCCATTCAACCGCAAAGCTTTTTCTGGGGTCTGATAATTGTCAAATTCTGCGATGAACTTCTGCGCTACACCTTTGTCATGAGTAGCGGCCCCATCCTGTACCAACCGATTCCAGAGGGAATTCGTAGCCGGATGCAGACTTTATCTGGTGGAACCGCCGAAGCGATCGCTACAGGTTTGACAGGAGCGGTAATTTTTGTAACTCTATTGTTTTGTGGGCGGTTTGTACCCGTATCACTACAAAAGTGGGTGTTGGTAGCAGAGACAATGTTGATCGCTGGCACCTGTTTAACAGTAGTTTGGGAATTGCGATCGCGCTATGTTGAACTGTTAGTCTTGAGTGTGGCAAGGGGTCACTTGAGTGCGACTAATGTGGGTTTACGATTCTTTAAGCAGGGAGTAGTCAAAGCTTTAGCAGAAAAAGGCAGCGAGGCTGATAAACGCTCTTGTATTGAACTTTTAGCCCAAATTGATTCCCAAGGAGCAGCAGAAGTTTTAGCACCGCTACTAGTGAAGTTAACCCCAGATTTGCAGCGCCAAAGTTTGGAAGTGATGCTGATGGGAGGTGTAAATCCGGCTTATCTAGCCGCCATCCGTCCTTTGTTAGAACAATCCCAGGAAACTAACCCCGAAGTTTTTGCCTTAGCACTACGCTACGTTTGGTTGGCTGAACCAAATCCCAACTTAAGTCTCTTAGAAGGATATTTACACCCCCGCCAAAACTCACTCATCCGCGCTACCGCCGCCGCTTTAGTTTTACGCCAGGGAACGCCCATGCAAAAGGTAGCAGCTACCCAAACCATGCGCCGGATGCTGACTCATAAGCAAGAACGTGAACGGGTAAATGGAGTGAGAGCGCTCAGGGAAGCAGTTTATTTGCAAGCGTTGCGGATTCACATCCCAAATTTATTACAAGATGAGTCGTTACGGGTGCGCTGTGCTGTATTGGAAATGATCGCAGCAACCCATTTAGAAGAATACTATTCGGCACTGATTGCAGCACTTTATTACAAATCAACCCGTAGTACAGCAATGTCAGCCCTAATGCGACTAGAAAATGAAGCTCTAGAAATGCTGTTGCAGTTGGCTACGAATATTTATAAACCCGAAGTAGTGCGGATGTACGCTTGGCGCACCATTGCTCAAGTCGGCACTCAGGAAGCATTGGAGACTTTATGGGAAAACTTAGAGGCATCTTGGGGTATTACTAGGGATCATATTCTCCGCAGCTTACTAAAAATACATAAACAACCAGGAATTAGAGGTTTAGTAGATCGATTTTATGAAAGCCGGGTAGAAAATTTAATCAAGCAGGAATTAAAGTTTTTAGGTGAAATTTATGCTGCATACATTGACTTTAAAATATTAGACCAAAAAGAAAATCATCAATCCAGTGAGCGGGTTGTGATTGTCTCGGAGTTACTGCAACGCGCCCTTCTAGAATTGGAATTGGATGTCAAAGAACGGCTGCTACTGTTACTGAGACTGCTTTATTCGCCAGAAAAGATGCAAGCAGCAGCATTCAATCTGCGATCGCTCTCAGTGGTAAACTTAGCACGGGGGTTGGAAATCTTAGAGCATACCGTCACTTTGTCGTCAAAGTCTTTATTGTTGAATATTTTAGATAACCGACCACAATCAGAAAAATTACAATATCTGATAGAAGCCAAGATTGTAGACTATGAAAGTATGGTGGTTAGCGATCGCCTCCACAGATTGCTGATGTTGGGGAACTTCCTTTCTGACTGGTGTCTAGCTTGTTGTTTTCATTATGCTCAAGTGACACGCATCCGACTAACCAGTTCTGAGATTCTAGTGAGTTTGCGTCATCCAACTGGCTTTGTGAGAGAAGCTGCGATCGCATACTTAAATATGGTTTCACATCGCGTTCTCCTGCAAATCCTCCCCCAGTTACAAAAAGATCCACATCCCTTAGTCGCTGCTCAAGTTAAAGAGTTACTCAAAAAATACCAATTCAAAAATTACAATTGAAAATAATACTCCCCTGTAGTCTCCCCAAGGCATCGCTACGGTGGACACACAAGTGTTAGCTGCAAGGGTTTCAGGCGTTCCAGACCAGTGAAATGTGATTACGAGCAAAGCGATACGACGAAATCCTACCGCTAAAGTGTAGACACAAATAGATGTAAATTAGGAAAACAAGGGAAGTGAGGAAACAAAACAGATGGAAAACCCGATTTTAAGGGAAAAACATTCGGTGACCCATGTTTAGACACATCCGACAAGTCAATTGCCAAAGAGCAGTTATTTCCATGAACTACTATGTAATCTACGACGGAAATTGTAATCTCTGCGTTACCCTAGTACAATTTCTCGAAACCTTAGACAAGGGAAAGTTATTTCGCTACGCTTCTATGCAAGATGAGCAGACACTTTTACAGTGGGGGATTACAGCCCAAGATTGCGAACAGGGGATGATTTTAATTGATGGCAATCAACCTCAGAAGCGTTGGCAAGGGAGTAACGCAGCAGAAGAAATTGGGCGGTTATTGCCAGCAGGAAGTATATTTGTAGACGCTTATCGAGCCTTACCGGGGATGAAATGGGCAGGCGATCGCTTTTACGAACAAATCCGCGATAATCGTTACACCATTTTTGGTAAGCGTTCTAGTACTTATAAATCGGCATACTGCGTCGATGGTAGCTGCAAGTCAACAGAAGTTAAATAAACCACAGCTATACGAGGCTTTACCTTACCTCTGTGGATTTCAAAATTCCTGCCTCCTGCCTTTTACCTCCCAATGCTGTTGGTTAAGGCAAGAACTCCAAATTTTCAATTTGGTGGCTCTTTTTCAGGAGGGGTTTGAATCCCCTTCTGAAAAAAAACCTCCTGCCTCCTGCCTCCTGCCTCCTTCAATGCGTCTTGGCGATCTAGAATTTTAATCAAAAAACCTTAACCGAACCGTATTGCCCTGTTTGCTTATTTGTCATTAGACAGAGTTTATTTTAGTAAAAAATCCGCCTCCAGGTGCTAGCAAAAAGTCTGCTAGACCAACCATTATGCTATCTGGCGTGTTTGTAAATATTGTGCAATCAATGACAATTGCGATCGCCACCGGAAAGGGCGGGTATGCCATCGCGCCACAATTCGGCACAACACACTGGACTGACGGGAGGATACTGCGTGAGAATTGGTGCTAACTACTTAGGTAACGGAGAATGTGAATTTACAGTTTGGTCTCCGCTATTAGATAGCGTTACGGTAAAAACCTTGACGCCACAACAACAGGTTATTCCCCTCAAGCCTCAGTCTGAGGGATACTGGCACGCTAAAGTCAACGATGTATATCCGGGTACGCTTTATCAGTATGTCTTAAATGGCCAAGATGCTTTTGCCGATCCGGCGTCGCAGTATCAACCAGAAGGGGTGCATGGGCCGTCGCAAGTTGTCGATCATCATTTTGATTGGACTGATGAAGCATGGGCAGGTATTCCTTTGGAGTCGATGATTTTCTATGAACTTCATGTTGGGACATTTTCACCTGAAGGAACTTTCACCGCCATTATTTCCCGTTTGCCAGAACTGAGAGAACTAGGAATTAACGCTATTGAAATTATGCCCATCTCCCAGTTTCCGGGAGATACTCATATTGAGGCAACTCTTGCATATCGCAACTGGGGCTATGATGGCGTTTACCCTTTTGCTGTCCAAAATTCTTACGGTAGCCCAGCCGAACTGAAGCAACTAGTAAATGCTTGTCACCAACACAATATTGCCGTTGTGCTGGATGTGGTTTATAACCACTTTGGGCCAGAAGGCAACTACATGAGTCAGTTCGCGCCTTATTTTACTAAAACCTATAAAACGCCGTGGGGCGAAGCGCTAAATTTCGATGATGCCCATAGTCAGGGTTTGCGAAATTATTTTATCGAAAATGCGCTTTACTGGTTGCGAGAATTCCACATTGATGCATTGCGCCTCGATGCGATTCAAGCGATTTACGATTTGGGAGCCAAGCATTTTTTATGGGAACTGTCCGAAGCTGTTCATAATTTCTCACAAGAAGGGCAAACATGGAAACGCCACTTAATTGCTGAAAGTGATTTGAATAATCCGCAAATCATTCGTCCATCAGAATTGGGTGGATATGGAATCGATGCTCAATGGAGTGATGATTTTCACCATGCATTGCACGCACTCTTGACAGGCGATCGCCAAGGGTATTATCAAGATTTTGGGCAGTTTGCTGATTTGGCAAAAGCTTACAACGATACTTTTGTCTACGATTGGAAATACTCGCCCGATCGCAAACGATTTCATGGTATATCTTGCCGCGATCGCTCTTTATCACAGTTTACAGTCTGCATTCAGAATCACGATCAAATCGGCAACCAAATGAAAGGAGAACGCCTCACCCAGCGAATCTCTTTTGAAGGATTAAAGTTGGCTGCTGGTGCTGTGCTGTTGTCTCCCTACTTACCCCTGTTATTTATGGGAGAAGAATACGGTGAAACTGCACCCTTCATTTACTTTGTCAGTCACTCCGATCCAGATTTAATTCAAGCAGTTCGAGCCGGACGCAAGCAAGAATTTGAAGCATTTCACTATGCAGATGATCCCCCAGATCCCGAATCGGCAGAAACTTTCCTGCGTTCTAAACTTAATTGGCAATTACGCCATGAAGGTAATCACAAGATTCTATGGGATTGGTATCGCCAGTTAATTAATTTACGCAAGACGCATCCAGCACTTTTAAATCAAGACCGCAATTTCATTGAAGCAACTAGCGATGAAGACAAGCAGGTAGTCATCGTGCGTCGTTGGTGCGAATCGAGTGAAATAATATTTGTAATGAACTTTAATTCATCACCAGTAAAAGTGACCTTGCCAATTGAGCAAAATGCTAACAAATTGTTGGACTCAGCAGATACCTTATGGTCTGGGCCTGGTTCTGAAGCCGCTGAACATCTGTCTGCGGGTCAAGAAGTGACAGTAAAAGCGACTAGTATAGTCCTGTATGAAAAAGGATGAGGGAGTTACAGCAATTCGCAATTTTGTACAATCAGCCCTTAACTCAACCGTATTAAGATATAGGGTTTCTGAGTTGAGTGCAATACAGACCTAACCCCCAGCCCCTTCCCTACGAGCTACGGTGTACACATATCTTGGTAATGAAGCGCAAACCCTGGATTTACCCCCCTTAATCCCCCCTTGCAAAGGGGGGAGATATCCGGTTCTCCCCCAAGGCATCGGGGGAGTTAGAGGGGGTGAGATGGACATGTGTGTACACTGTAGTCCCTACGAGGGAAGGGGAGTAAGATTTGTTAAAACTTAAAGTTTCGAGCTAAAAGGCTCAACGTTCGAGCTAAAAGGCTCAATGTTCAGGCTAAAAGGCTCAACGTTCAGGCTAAAAGGCTCAATGTTCAGGCTAAAAGGCTCAATGTCCGAGCAAAAAGGCTCAACGTTCAGGCTAAAAGGCTCAAATTCCCACTCGCCCCTAAAAAAAATATGCGAATTCCTACCGCAACTTATCGAATTCAGTTTACACCCCAGTTTGGCTTTGACAACGCTAAAGCGATCGCAGCTTATCTAGCAGATTTAGGTATTTCCGATTTATACGCCTCCCCCATTTTTAAGGCACGCTCTGGGAGTACGCACGGTTACGATATAGTAGATGCAACTCAACTTAACCCCGAACTGGGAACTAATGAATCCTTTGATGCATTAGTTGATGAAGTTCAATCCCTTGGTATGGGCTGGTTGCAAGATATTGTGCCCAATCACATGGCCTATACCAGCGAAAATCTTTACTTGATGGACGTATTAGAACACGGGCCAGATTCCACTTATACCGACTACTTCGACCTTTCTTGGAATGCACCCTTTGGCAATCGCCAAGAGCGAATTCTCGCGCCACTACTGGGAGATTTCTATGGTGCGTCCCTAGAAAACGGACACATTCAACTGCAATACGAAGAAAACGGTTTAACTGTCAACTATTACAGCTTAAAACTGCCACTGCGGTTAGAGTCGTACACAAAATTTATCACTCATAATTTAGGTAAGCTCACCCGTACACTAGGACGCAATCACCCCGATTTTATTAAGCTATTGGGGATTCTCTACATTCTCAAAAATGTGCCCTCAGAGGTTGCGGGAAAACAGCGACAAGACCAAATCGCATTTATTAAAGGATTAGTTTGGGAACTCTACACCACAAACGATACGATTCGTGAGTTTATTGACGAAAATATCCAAACTTTTAACGGAGAACCGGGTAATCCAGAAAGCTTTAACTTGCTAGATGAATTACTGAATGACCAATTTTACCGTCTCGCCTTCTGGAAAGTTGGGGCGGAGGAAATGAACTATCGCCGTTTCTTTACTGTCAACGAACTGATTTCTGTAAAAGTTGAAGAACTGCGAGTTTTTAATAATACCCACAGCCTAATTCAAAAACTGGTTGAGGAAGGCAAATTTACAGGTTTACGCATTGACCATATTGATGGACTTTATAACCCAATCCAGTATCTTGAAAGGTTGAGAGAAAAGACGGGAGATACTTATATCACCGTTGAGAAGATTTTAGAATTTAGCGAAGAATTACCAGAAAATTGGGAAATTGAAGGTACATCTGGATATGACTTTTTGAACTATGTAAATGGTGTATTTTGTCAATATGAAAATGAACCACAGTTTGATAAAATCTACCAGAACTTTATTGGTTCAAGAGTAGATTATGCCTCGGTAGTGAAGGATAAAAAGCACCTGATACTGGAAAAGAATTTAGCAGGTGATATTGACAATTTGGCTCTTTTACTCAAGAATATTTCCAGTAAATATCGCTATGGCAATGATTTTACACTGAATGGATTAAAAAGAGCGATCGCAGAAGTTTTGACACTCTTCCCGATTTATCGTACTTATATTACCCCCGATGGCATTGGAGATAGCGATCGCGCCACCATTCAAGAAGTAATTAGCCAAGCCAAAGAACAAGCGCCCCTGTTGCAGCACGAATTGACCTTTATTGAAAAGTTAATGCTGCTAGAGTTTGATAATTCTCTGACTCAAACAGAACGCGAACAGTGGATATATTTTGTCTTGCGAATGCAGCAATACAGCGGCCCGCTTATGGCCAAAGGCGTTGAAGACACCACATTATATGTTTACAATCGCTTGCTGTCGCTAAATGAAGTTGGGGGTAATCCCAGTCATTTTGGAATTACAGTAACCAAATTTCATGACTTTAACCAACAGCACCAAGCAACCTGGCCCCACACAATGAACACCACAGCCACCCACGACACCAAGCGCGGCGAAGATGTGCGGGCTAGGTTGAATGTCCTCTCAGAAATCCCCGATGAGTGGGAACAGCAGGTAAATACTTGGAGCGCCATTAATCGAGGAAATCGTAGCCATCGCCACGGGTTTGCTATGCCCGATCGCAATGATGAGTATTTTCTCTATCAAACCCTGGTGGGGGCGTTTCCCTTTGCCGAACATGAACAGGCATCCTTTGTGGAACGGGTGAAGGACTATATAATTAAAGCAATTCGAGAAGCGAAAGTGCATACAGCATGGTTGCGGCCTGATAGCGAGTACGAAGAAGCTTGTACCTCCTTTATTGAGAAAGTACTCGACTCTTCCATCTCTGGGGAATTTCTAGAAGTTTTTCGTCCTTTTCAACAGCGAATTGCAGACTATGGGATATTCAATTCCCTTTCTCAAACTCTATTAAAAAGTACCGCACCTGGTATACCAGACTTTTACCAAGGAACGGAATTTTGGGAACTCAGCCTCGTAGATCCAGACAATCGCCGTCCCGTGGATTTTGAACAGAGACGTACTTACTTAAGCGCCATCCGCGAACAAGCAAAAACAGATATTCTCGGACTAATTCAGGAGTTACTGAACCAGAAAACCGACGGTAGAATTAAACTATTTTTAACGGCTCAATTACTCCAAGCCAGAACAAACTATGTTTCATTATTCCAGGACGGTGACTATCTACCCTTAGAAGTTCAAGGAACCTCCGCCAATCACATTATCGCCTTTGCGCGACGGGAAGGAAATCAAACAGCGATCGCGATCGCACCTCGCTTTTTAACCAGCCTCATTCAACCTGGAGACAACCCCCTGGGCGAGTCGGTTTGGCAAGATACGCATCTACAATTACCCCCTGGAACTTCCCACACCTGGAAAAATGTTATAACTCAGCAACCCTTACAAGCTACAGAAACCCTATCTATCGCAGCAGCCCTCACCCATTTTCCAGTAGCTCTCTTAATTAGCACTGCCGAGTAAAAATATAAATCCATCACACGTAGAGAGAACCCAGTAAAACCTCTGCGTACCTCTGCGGTTCCCTTCGCGACGGCAGTCGCTCATGGGGGAAACCCCCAAGACCGCGCTGCCTCCCCTTTGCGTTAAAAAATAATTCTGAATTATGACCACTCCCCCAGCACTTACCACCGCGCAAATTGAAGCCGTGCGCGTCCATATTAAAAAAACGTGGAAAACCTTAACGCGATCGCACGAACACTTATTACAATCTGCCAAGGATACCAAACTAGACCACAAAAGCGGCACTCCTTGGATAGTCTACATTTCACCATCAGAAGATTGTCCCAACATTCAAACGGTGTTAGAGCGATCGCTATCTTCCAAAGATATGCAACAGCTTGAAATTCGCACTTTACCACCAGAAGTCGAAGCAATTAAAGAACACGGATTACTATACCTACCAGGGCCTTATATCGTCCCTGGTGGGCGCTTTAACGAAATGTATGGCTGGGATAGCTACTTTATATTACTGGGACTTTTACACGATGAAGAATTGGATCTAGCCCAAAGCCAAGTAGAGCAAATGCTTTATCAGGTGCAGCATTACGGCACTATCCTCAATTCCAATCGGACTTATATGCTGTCGCGATCGCAACCCCCCGTCCTCAGCATGATGGTTTTGGCGCTATTCCAGCACACCCAGGATGAAGAGTGGCTAAGGTCAACCGTACCGATCCTAGAACAGTTTTATTATTACTGGGTAGTACCGCCCCATCTCAATGCTCCCATAGGCTTATCCCGATTCTATGCTTTTGGGGAAGGCCCCGCGCCAGAAGTTTTGTTCTCTGAGCGGGATGAAGAGGGAAAAAGCCACTACGATCGCGTCAAGGAGTACTATAAAACTTTTGAGGTTGAGGATTATGACGTTAGTCTTTACTACAACCAAGAAAATGACGAATTGACCAATCTATTTTATCGGGGCGATCGCACCATGCGAGAGTCTGGTTTTGATATCACCAACCGATTTGGCCCCTTCAGTGCTGACATCCTTCACTATGCTCCTGTGTGCCTCAACAGTTTGCTGTATCAGGTGGAACAAGACTTGGGGCAAATTAACGACATTTTAGGGAACGCAGAACTGGAAAAACAATGGCGCGATCGTGCAAATATCCGCCGCGATCGCATCGATAAATGTCTCTGGGATGAAGAACGGGGACTTTATCTGGATTATCACTTCCAAAGTGGAAAACGCCGCCGCTACGAATTTGCTACCACCTTCTATCCTCTATGGCTGGGAATTGCTTCTCAAGCTCAAGCCCAGCGCGTCGTAGAAAATCTCTCATTGTTTGAAGCCCCAGGCGGAATTTTGACCAGTACTCATGTCACCGGAAACCAATGGGATGCGCCCTTTGGCTGGGCACCATTGACATTAATTGCCGTCCAGGGACTTCACCGCTATGGGTATCATACAGAAGGCGATCGCATTACCAACAAATTCCTGGCTATGGTAATTAAAGAATTCGAGCGTCACAACACTCTAGTTGAGAAATATGATGTTGAACGCTGTTCCGCCAACGTTTCCGACGAAATCTCTTTTGGATATAGTTCTAACGAAGTTGGTTTCGGCTGGACAAATGGAGTCATTCTGGAACTTTTAGCAGCCGATGGGAAAAAAGTTTAAAGTCAGAATTCAGGAGTCAGAATTCAGGAGTCAGAATATAGATCAATACAGTTCAGAATGAGCAACAAAACCCTCATGTAGAGACGCGATTTATCGCGTCTTCAAAGACCTCGAAATCCTTGGTAGGGACAATTGATGAATTGTCCCTACATCGGCTGAGTTCACTCAATCATCTATACGTAGTAACTTGCGATAAAACGGTTGTGAAAAATCGGTCACGCGATGACGTTTATAGTTGTCCATAAGTTCAATTAAAAAATTAATAAACTCGAAACTGGCCATCATTAGTTCGTAACTCAAGTCAGCATTGCCATCAAACTGAATTCGGCAACGGGTTAAGTCTGATGGTAGGGTAGCAACATTCCAGGAGGCGACAAAAGGGACGTGTTCACTGGCTTCTATCTTCCTGTGTCCCTCCAAGACCCCTTTTTGATAAAGACTGATGGCATAAGGTAAAAAATTGCGCTTAGTACCCTGAACGTAAGGTAAGTAAACACTGGCTTGTTGTTGAGTGGCAGGCTGGAGTTGTTCAATAGACATTGTTAAATATTCCTCAAGTTAGTTTGCAACCGGGGATATTAGTGGATGTTAGTAGTATTCCCAAAAGATGTATCTAAAGCACACAGTGGTGAGTGGGGAATAGGGAATGGGGCATAGGGCATAGGGAATGGGGAATGGGGAATAGGGAATAGGGAATAGGGAATAGGGAGCAGAGTAGTGGAGTTCAAAGACTCATTAGCAAGTATCAAAGACTCATCCCTTATGCCCCATGCCCAATGCCCCATGCCCTATGCCCAATGCCCCATGCCCAATGCCCCATGCCCAATGCCCAATGCCCCATGCCCAATAAATGAAGTTACTGCTAAGAAATATTAAAATTTCGGTTAGAATGGGGCTGCATAAACTTTTATCAAAGCGGGGAGCAATAACATAAAAACCCCCCACTGTAAAGTTGTGGATGTTATTATTGCTGTTTCTCCCAACAACAAGCTGCTGCTACCTTACTATTACTTTGCCCAAATCGGAGTTCTCATTAGAGAAAGTCCGACTCTACAAGCTTCCTGCCCAAGTGGCTATCAAAGGAATCAAGCCTCTGTTTAGGAGTAGCAAACGTGGTTAATTTGAGGTAATTACCCAGAGTGGCAGTGACAACAAAGGTAGTCTTAGCGGCTTTTGGCTTAGGGATAGCGGGTATTGCAGTTTATCCATTCCGATTAATATCGGGAAAAGTAGCTTAGGGATATTTGTCCGTAAAATTACTAACTGTAGACAAATAGTGGTTTTTGAATCAAGCAACCTAACCTATGCCAGCGAATTCCTGGCCCGAAAAAGATTCTTATCAAGAGCTTGAGCCGCTCAACTCCTTGTTGTCTGACCTATCAGTAGATGAGGAGTCAGTGTTAGAGACAGATTCTATGTCTCTACCATCCCGGTTTCAAGGTCGTAGAGGCAAAGCAGCTCTAGTCTTGACTATCGTCTGGAGTGGCACAATCGCTCTACATTTAGTTTCTTGGGCTTCCATTTTTATTCTAGGACTGACCACCATTCTAGGATTTCATGCTTTGGTGGTAGTGTTTACTAAATCCCGTCGCTATCCAAAAGAAATACAGGGAGATTTACCTTCTGTTTCTGTGCTGGTGGCTGCAAAAAATGAGGAAGCGGTAATTGCTAAATTAGTCAAAAATCTTTGTAATCTGGAATATCCAGGTGGGCAGTACGAAATTTGGATAATTGACGATCACAGCAGTGATAGCACGCCGGATTTATTAGCAGAACTCGAACAGAAACACGATCAACTGAAAGTACTAAGGCGTTCAGCAGAAGCTACTGGTGGCAAATCGGGGGCGTTGAATCAGGTATTGCCGCTGACAAAGGGCGATATTATAGCAGTATTTGATGCTGATGCCCAAGTAACACCAGACTTGCTGCAACAGGTAGTACCTTTATTTCAAAGAGAAAACGTGGGGGCGGTGCAGGTGCGAAAAGCGATCGCCAACGCTAAAGCAAACTTTTGGACTAAGGGTCAAATGGCAGAAATGGCCCTTGATACCTGGTTTCAGCAACAGCGGACTGCCCTTGGTGGCATTGGTGAACTGCGGGGAAATGGTCAATTTGTCCGGCGTTCCGCCTTGGAAAGCTGCGGTGGCTGGAATGAAGAAACCATTACCGATGATTTGGATTTGACAATCCGTTTACATTTGAATAAATGGGATATTGAGTGTGTTTTCCATCCAGCGGTGCAAGAAGAAGGTGTGACAAGTGCGATCGCACTTTGGCATCAGCGCAACCGTTGGGCAGAAGGTGGTTATCAACGCTACCTGGATTATTGGGATTTAATTCTCAAAAACCGCATGGGAACTCGCAAGAGTTGGGATTTGCTGATTTTTATGCTGATTATGTATATTTTGCCAACAGCAGCAGTCCCAGATTTATTAATGGCGATCGCTCGTCATCGTCCACCCATGTTAAGTCCCATCACAGGCTTGTCCGTTACTATGTCGATGGTAGGGATGTTTACAGGTCTGAAGCGGGTACGTCAAGATCAAAAATTCCCACTTTCTACATATCTTACGATGCTGATGCAAACCCTGCGTGGCAGTTTATATATGTTGCACTGGTTAGTCGTCATGAGCAGTACTACTGCCCGGATGTCGGTAAGACCAAAGCGCCTGAAATGGGTGAAAACCTTGCATACGGGGAATGGGGAATAGCCCATTTGGGGAATTAAAAATAACAGAGGCAGGAGACAGGAGGAATAATGCCCTCTGCCTCCTGCCTTTTTCACTGAAAAACTTCGCCACTGATAGTAACATTGTAGCGATGAAAGTATCCTACGTTCAGGTCAATTAAGTTGATACTACTGTGTATTTTATACTGAGTAAATAAATAGTTTTGAGAGTGCTAAATCGTAAATTATAGTTAGTGTAAAGCCAAAAATATGACAAGTGTAATCTCTCTTTTAAATGCTGACTTTCGTGCCTGAGACTCCTGATGAAAATGAATGAAGAACAATGGCGGCTACTTAGGAAAGAACACTGGTTACTGCTTAAGCAGCAATTTCCCATTGGTCGTAAGTTTTGGGCAAAAGTAGGAAAAATTAAACCTTTTGGCATATTTATAGAAGTCGATAATTTTCCAAAGGATTCCTATAGGTATATAGGTTTAATTCATATTGGGCCTATTTTTTACTACAAAGAGGAATGTAAACCACTACCTCTAGATTATGCTCAGTGGCCTCAAGAAGGCACGTATATTTATTGTATGGTTTATTATTATCAAGAAGAACACGACAACAATAATGGACAACTTAGGTTACGTTGGCTGGGGGAAACCAGTCAATCTCGACCTAAAGCATAGCGATTATCCCTCACTTTATAAGCAACTATATTACTCAAAAAAATCGGTTACATCGCATATTTTATGGTAAAAACAAACAAACAACTAATTAATTAAACAAAATAAACTTAACTATTAGTAAAACTAAAAATCTAAGTCGAATATAGCTTTGTAGTATTTTCTTGAAACTAAAATCACGAGTAAGGTATAATTATTAACATCAGCTTTGATTATTTTTCCGCATCAAATAAGTTTTATTCATTTCCCAGTTTTTAATTAAATACAAGAGCATTATTCATCATCAACTTCTGCTTCTTCTACCCATTCAGGTGTAGTTATGGAATCGGAGAATTCTGGGAAATCATCTGCAAAACGGATAATTTGTCCGTTGAAAAATTCTGCTAGACGTTGAGCTGCGATCGCTACTTCATCAACTTCCCAATCAGTTGTAGGTGTTTGCTTTGGCGGTGGAGGCAAAGTTTGCGCCCCATTTCCATTTCCCCTATTTCCATTTGTCCCATTTCCATTTACTCCATTTCCATTTGCCCCATTGCCATTTCTTGCTGCTGGCTCGATTTTTAGGGCTGCTGGTGCTGGCGTTGCTGGCTGTGGTACTGGCGCTGGAGACGAAATTTGCTGGTTGTAACTAGAAGTAGCTGGTTGCTGAACACGAGTAGAGTCTTTTGGCGGAGGATTTTTTCTGGCTGAGGTAGAGTTTGAAGAAATTCCTTTTTCTATATTTATCTGGATTTCACGCTGGAAAGTCTGCTGGAAAGCTGCCGTAATCATCGGTAGATAAGATTTCCCCTTGTCATACCATGCCTGTTTAATAGCAATTCGAGCCACAACACCGTCGAACTCGATAAGTTGGCTCATTTGACGTAGCATTTCTTGCCTAGATTTTGGCTGGAGGTTAGCAAGCACTTGTTGCCAAACCTGAGTTAAGTCATATTCTGCTTCCCCAACAACTTCTGAAGTTACTGGTTCAACGTTCACAGGTGGCACAGAAACAGATATAGGTTCTGGGGTTGGTGGTGAAACTGAGTTAACAACAGAATTGTGATTTGTTTGCCGTTCAACTACGGGAGATGAAGTGACGGGCTGATTTTGGGCAACCGCTAGATGATGGTTTGCAGAATTATGATTTGTTTGCGGTTCAACTACAGGTACAGAAGAGACTGGTTGATTTTGAACAACTGCTGGAGGATAGCTTGGAGATACAACAGGTGTGTGAACTCGCGGCGCGACACTTGGGGCTTGTAGTTGAATGTTTGTCGCACTGGGTAACAATCCTAATAATGTTACTTCCAACCACAAACGCGGCTGGGTGCTATTTTTAATTTGCACTTCAGCTTCTCGCAAGTGTTTTTGTCCTGCTAAAATCACGCTCATATCGAAGTATTGAGCAAACTCAACCAGCCCTTTCCAGGTTTGCTGAGTACAAGCAACCAAATCGTGGCGATTGGGTGCGGTTTTAGCTATGAGTAAATCGCGGTAGAAGGCGGCGAGATTTTGCAGAATAGTTAGCGGTTCTCGACCACGATCTAGGATGTAGTGAGTACAGTCTAGAACTGCTTCGGGCTTATCTTGAGCGATCGCATTTAACAGTTTTAGCAAGTCCTGTTCGCTCACCGTCCCAACTAAATCCCAAACTCTATCCGGTGTTACTTCACCCGCTAATAAACCCAATTGGTCGAGCAAACTTTCGGCATCTCGCAACCCTCCTTGAGCAAGTTGGCCTACCAGGGTTACAGCATCGGTTGAAATATGAATGTTTTCTTTAGATGCGATCGCACTTAAATGCTTCACCATCGCTTCTAACTGAATACGTCTAAAATCAAACCTTTGACAGCGCGAAATAATCGTTGGTAACACCCGTTGCGGGTCTGTTGTCGCCAACACAAAAACCACGTGTCTCGGTGGTTCTTCTAGTGTCTTTAGTAGCGCGTTGAATGCCTGGGTACTTAGCATGTGGCATTCATCAATAACATAAACCTTGTAGCGACACTGCACAGGGGCAAACTGGGCTTTTTCAATCAATTCGCGGATATTATCGACACCAGTGTTGCTAGCAGCATCGATTTCAATTACATCTAAGGCGTAGCCCTTAGTGATCCCCTGACAAACATCACATACACCGCAGGGTTCTGCGGTGGGCTTGTCACTTTTGAGACAATTGAGGGATTTAGCCAGAATTCGGGCACTAGAAGTTTTCCCCGTACCTCTAGGCCCAGTGAATAAATAGGCGGGGGCGATTTTGGATGTGCCGATCGCGTTCGTGAGGGTGGTGGCGATCGCCTCTTGGCCCACCAGTTCAGCAAAACTTTTGGGGCGATATTTGTGGTGCAGGGGTTCGTAAGACATGGAAAAATAGACTTCAATGCCTTTCAACGTGAATTAGTAGCACCGAGTCGAGTTTAGGATTCAACTATTTTAAACTCTCGTACCTGCTTTGTTTATCGATGTTGCCATAGCCCTTGCACTCAACTCATGCCGTAAATTTTGGCACTCAGGAAAGCAAGCAACTAGAGCTTATCCTCTACTATGACTTCAACATCAATGTATGGGAATTATAGCATATCATTTAGTACATTTGTTCTAGTAGAAGAGTGGGAAGTAGGGAAAAAAGAACTAATGACAAATGACAAATGACCAATAACAAATGACAAATGACAAATGACAAATGACAAATGACAAAGAACTAACGCCATAGTCCAGTGCGATCGCTACAATTTTAGAATAAGCAATATTCGATGGTGCTAGCAGATGCTCAAGCGGCTATTTCAATGGCTCAAAAAGCTTTTTCAGAGCTTGTTTGGTGGAAAACAGACTACCTCAAAATCTAAGGGGAATGTGGCAAAAGAACCAGCACCACCCTTAAACGATACGGATCTGGAATTTCTCTTCAACGAACTGTTGCAAGGAGTCCATCAAGCACGAGGGGAAGCATGGGCACAGAAGTGGCTGCACAATATTGAACATCGTATCCCAACTGAACGCTGGGTTGAATGGTTAGGGCGCTTTGGCGACAAATTGCTGGCATCACCTACACCCAATAATGAAATGGCTGCGCGGTTAGTGCAACTTGGTGAGTTGAACATCGGAGAAATCGGAGATGTTGCCTATAGTATCGGGATGCAGTTGTTGACACGCAATCAAGGCGAACCAATCTGGGAATATGAAGGGCCAGATGCTCTCAGTACGACTTTGCCCTCTGAGACAACTGCCCCAGTATCAGAGTTAACAGATACACCAGCAGATAACCCCCCGGAGGGAGAATACCAAACTGTCACCCTAGAAGAGTTGTTTGTGATGTTACAGGAAGATGAAAACTTACGCCAGCAGATTGCTCAACAGCTTGCTGTTGAAACAGATGACCCACAAGTGCTTGTCCAGGCATTGATTAGTCAACTATATCCTGCTGGTGAATCGACTACAGAGCAAACAGAAAATTAACGAACTTTGGGGGTTTAAGTCCCCAGCAAGACAGGCAGCCCGTTTTGGGTCGGGGTCTAAATCCCCGGACGCTGGCAGACTCCCTAACGCAAAACGTAATTGCGTTAGCGTAGCGGGGCGTTAGCCCATTGCGAATTGCGAATTGCGAATTGCGAATTGCGAATTGTTTTAACGACTTCCCAAAGTCAAAACTCAAGAGTTAAATCTGGGAATTGTAACGTTGTAATGCTATACTCTTGAGGTTTTGTATATTTTTTGCTAACCTTCTACGGAAGCGCTGTCAGAATCTAATGGATTTTTACGTAATTCATGAGTTTTTTAACACAACGATGGCTACAATCTAGAAAAACAAAATCCAAGAGTGTGGCAGATGCTCAGGCGGATATCGCAGTCGCTTAAAAGGTTATTCAAGCGCCTCATTGCAAGTAAGCAGACTAGTTCTCTCAAGGGTGTGAGAGGACACAATCTGGTGGAGGTACTACCAGAACTAACCAATGCGGATCTGGAACAATTGTTTATTCAATTGTTAGAAGGCGTGCATCAAGCACGAGGACGACAGTGGGCATTGAGGTATCTGCAACGACTCGAAAATCGGATTCCGGCTGAACGCTGGATCGATTGGTTGGTGATGTTTGGCGAAAGCTTGCTAGCCTCACCCGCACCCAATCCTCTGTTAGCAACGCAGATGGTGGAATTGGGTGAACTTGATGTTGGCAGAATTGGAGATGTTGCATATAACATTGGCATCCGGCTAATGCAAAACTTACCTACAGAGATAGAGTATCAGGACAATCAGCCGCAAGATGAGGTAGAAGTCACTCCTGGGCAAGAACTGTTGCGCGATTTGGGCGAACAGTTATGGGAGCATGATGAGCCAGATGTCGTAGAAGTCACTCCTGGGCAAGAACTGCTGCGCGATTTGGGCGAGCAGTTATGGGAGTATGATGAGCCAGATATCGTAGAAACTACAACCGATGAAGAAATTCTCCCAATTTCTCCTGGGCAAGAGCTAATCCGTAGCTTAGGTGAGCAATTGTGGGAATATGAGGTGCAAGATGTTGAACCGATAACTTCAGCCCCCCAAAATGCCTATTTTGAAGAAATATTGACCGAAAACTTAGAGGAACTGGTATTGGAGTATGAAGGTGAAGATGCTCAAACGGCAATACCTGAAAATCTCCCTCTCCCCGCAGCGGAAGATTCAATCACTTCATTAGCTGAACTAAGATTTGGCAATGAAGAGAAAGTTAATCCAACTCAAACACCAGCAAATCTCCTTTTTACTAGACAAAGAACTGAATTAACAACGTCTTCCTCAGAGGAAAGCTGGGATAGCACTTTGACGAATTTAGAGCCAAATGTGGCTTATACCCTAGATGAGTTGTGGGTGAGATTAGATCAAAGTACCAATTTAGTCCAGCAACTTGCTTCTGATCTGGCAGTTCAAAGCAGTAATTCCCCAGGTATTATTGAGCGACATAGCGATAATCCGATTACCCACGCTCAAGGGTGGTTTTACCAAGGTCTTCAGCAAGCGAAAACAGGCGATTTGTTAGGCGCGATCGCATCTTATGATCAAGCTATTGAACTACAACCTGAATTCTCAGAATATTGGTTTAACCGAGGCTTGACGCTATTCCATTTAGAACGTTTTGATGAAGCGATCGCATCTTACGAAACAGCGACACAACTGAAACCCGACTTCTACAAAGCTTGGTATAACCGGGGTGGAACTCTCGGAGAATTAGGATACTTTGAAGAAGCGATCGCTTCTTTTGATAAAGCTATAGAAATTAAACCAGACTATCAAGAAGCGTGGTCTAGCAAGGGTTTAGCGCTACTGAAGTTGGGTTGGCTACCAGAAGCTATTGCGAGTTATGACCAAGCGCTGCATTTGGAACCAGAAGACCAGGAAAACTGGTATCACCGAGGTATAGCCCTGGCTGTCGGCGAACAATTTGCCGAGGCGATTATCTCTTACGATAGAGCGCTAGAAATTTACCCAGAGTACCACGAAGTCTGGATAGACCGGGGTGTAGTGCTGTTTAATTTAGGAAGATGGTCAGAAGCGATCGCTTCCTGGGATAAAGCACTTTCCATTCAAGCCGACTTCTACTTAGCTTGGTACAACCGAGGTATAGCATTAGACAACTTGGGACGTAGACAAGAAGCGATCGCCTCCTATCGACAAGCGATCGCTATTAAACCCGACTTCCACTTAGCTTGGTATAATCAGGCGTTAGCACTGTTTTATTTAGAACAATTTGCCGAAGCGATCGTTTGTTATGACAACGCTTTGCAAATTAAACAAGATTATTGGGAAGCTTGGATTGGTCGGGGAACTGCGATCGGTAATTTAGTGAACTCTGACGCCTTGCTGAATTTTTCGAGTAGTATCACAGCGACAAATCCCGCCTTACAACAGAGTGGCTACGAAGGAAAATTAGCCAGCTACGAGGAAGGGTTAAAGCATCTGCGAACAGATACCCATCCAGAAGGTTGGGGGAGATTGCATTTTGCGATCGCTAATACTTACTATGAGCAAGGCAAAAAACATAGCAATACCCGCGATTATTGGCGCAAAGCCGCATCTGAGTACCATCAAGCGCTGTTAACCCTGACATTAGAATATTTTCCCCAGTTGCACCTAGAGGTTTTGCAATCTCTAAGCAAAGTGCTGATGGGTTTGGGACAAACAACACAAGTTCAAGAATTACTACAACGCGGTACAGATTTATTGCAACAATTACTGAGTGAAGAAACTCGCTCAGACGAAAGTAAAAAACAGCTAGCTTTAAAATTTGCAGGCTTTAATCAATTGGCAGTTGATTTAGCGGTAGAGTCTGGTGATTTAGTTGAAGCCTGGGAAATTGCCGAACAAGGTAAAAACGCTTGTTTAAACTGGCTACTTTACGGCTGGGATGATAATATTTACTCGCCTTATTATGGGGCAATTCAACAACTATTCAATCCTACAACAGCAATTATTTACTGGCATATTAGTCCAGTCGCTCTACAGACTTTTATTCTCAAAGACCAAGCACCATCACCAATCCTACTCTTTACACCCATGCAAGATACTGGGGTAATACCTTTAGGAGAAGATGCTATCCGTCTTAATGAATTGCCCCTACCTGAAGCAGTGCAACGCCTAATTCAATTTGAAACTTGGCTAGAAGATTGGCATCAACAATACCAAGAATATCGCAGCACGGCCCAAGACAAAGAAAGTAAAAGCCAGCATTCTTGGCGAGTTGATATGGAAGAGAAGCTGTTGCAACTGTATGAAATCCTGAATATTTCCACAATTGCACAGGAACTCGAAGGCATCACCCAACTGGTTTTAATTCCTCACCGTGACTTGTACAGATTGCCCATTCATACTCTTTTCCATCTCTCTTCTCCATCACTGGAAGAGTTACCGAATGTAGAATCAAATTTCACCGTCACCTATCTACCTAGTGCCCAAGTAGGTTTATCAATCAGAACTGAAGATATTTGGCAGTGGCAAAATAAGTTATTACTCAGTATTGAACATCCTGAGAGTACAGGTTATCCCACACTTAAATTTGCCAAACTTGAGTCTGAAATTGTTAGCCAGATGTTCAATAATATCCAACGAATTCAGGGTTCAGAAGCGACAAAAAATATTGTCGAAAATGCCTTGTTTGATAATTACAACATCTTCCA
Source organism: Nostoc sp. KVJ20 (assembly GCF_001712795.1). GTDB lineage: Bacteria > Cyanobacteriota > Cyanobacteriia > Cyanobacteriales > Nostocaceae > Nostoc. The sequence goes on along the minus strand of NZ_KV757628.1, from coordinate 614 downwards.
TTTTACAGGTCGTGTCACTAATAATTTGGCTGAACCTAAAAAGTCAGAATTAGCATTAACAGGTGAAGACAGACTTACTCTAGATGAAATCTGCCAACAAAATCTCGCAAGTTACAATCTTATTACTCTCTCTGCCTGTGAAAATTTAATTACTACCAACCACACTATCAGCACCGAATATGTGAGTTTAGTTACTGGTTTTGTGAGTCAGGGCGTTCCTCATGTAGTGAGTACTCTCTGGAGTGTAGAATCTTCGGCTAGTGCCTTGGTGATGATTGAGTTTTACCGACGATTACAGCCCAATAAATCAGCCGTTACAGCCTTAGCTGAAGCAACACGATGGCTGAAAGAATTAACTGCTGGTGAACTGACAAAATGGTATGAAGATGTTTTGAATAATCTGCATCCTGAAGAAGTAAGAATTCAAACTTATTTGGCTACACAACTATATAGAAATAGTAAAATGGCCTCAGATAAAAATCTTTATAATCATCCTTATTACTGGGCAGCATTCACGATTACGGGTAAGCCGAATTAATTCTTTTAGGGAACTCCAAGAAATAAATTATTTAATTTTGTAGGGTGGGCATCTTGCCATTGGCGTCAAGTTAAGA